>JAJTFH010000003.1 GCA_021298395.1 Gemmatimonadota bacterium
ACCGGCATGTCGGCGCCGCCGATCGGGATCACGAGGAGCACCCCGAGGAGCAGGGAGAGCCCGATGAGGGCGTAGAAGGCCCAGAGCGGGGCGGTGGGGACCATGATCAGCCAGGCCGCGAGCCCCGCGATCACCGCGAAGAGGAGCCCGTTGACCGTCTTCTGGCCGCCGAAGGTGATCGCCTTCCCCGTCATCACCTCCTGGAGCTTCGCCCAGGCGATCGCAGACCCGGTCAGCGTCACCGCGCCGATCAGCACGCCGAGGTGCGTGGAGAGCGCGACGTCGACCGTCGTGGCCTCCCCCTTCTCGTACATGTGCAGGAACTCCGCCGTCGCCACGAGGAGCGAGGAGCCGCCGCCGACGCCATTGAGGAGCGCGACCATCTGCGGCATCGAGGTCATCGCCACCGAGCGGGCGAGATAGAGCCCGATCCCGCCGCCGACCAGGAGGCCGGCCATGATCGTGCCGTACGTCATCGTCTTGGTGCTGAGCAGCGTGATCACGATCGCCAACAACATGCCGACCGCCGAGATCTGATTCCCCTTGCGCGCCGTCTCCGGGCTCTGGAGCTGCTTCAGCCCCGTGATGAAGAGGACGGCGGCGACGAGGTAGAGGAGCCGTTCGAGGCCGATGCCGATCACTTGGCACCCCCCTGCGGGCCCTTCTTGAACATCTCGAGCATCCGGTCGGTCACGGCATAGCCACCGACCACGTTCATCATCGCGAAGACGATCGCGATGAAGCCGAGGACCGAGCCGAGCCAGCCGTAGTCGGTGTGGCCGGCGACGGCCATCGCCCCCACCACCGTGATCCCGGAGACCGCGTTGGCCCCCGACATCAGCGGGGTGTGGAGGGTCGGCGGGACGCGGCCGATGAGGGAGGCGCCCAGATAGGTCGCCAAGATGAAGACGACGATGAAGCCGATCAGGTCGATGCCGGTCATGCGGCGGTCCTCCCGGTGACGATCATCGCGCCGGTGATCTCGTCGGCGCGGTCGACGTTGAGGGTGCCTTCCTTGGTGAGCAGGTGCTGCACGAAGGTCAGGATGTTGCGGCTGAGCATCGCGGAGGCGTGGTTGGGCATGGTCGCGGCGAGGTTCACCGGCCCGATCACCTTCACCCCGTTCACGTCCACGGTCTCACCGGCCTTGGTGGGCTCGCAGTTGCCGCCGGTCTCGGCGGCGAGGTCGACGATCACCGAGCCCGGGGCCATCGTCTGGATGGTCGCGGTGCTGATGAGTCGCGGGGCGGTGCGCCCCGGGACCTGAGCGGTGGTGATCACCAGGTCCATCCCGGTCAGGTGGGCCTTGAGGGCGTCCTGGATCGCCGCCTGCTGCTCCGCGCTCTGCTCCTTGGCGTAGCCCCCCGTGGTCTGGGAGTCGGCCGAGATGAGGTTCTCCGCCACCACGGAGGCGCCGAGGGATTTGATCTGCTCGGCGGCCGCGGCGCGGATGTCGAACCCGCTCACGACGGCGCCGAGGCGGCGGGCGGTCGCGATCGCCATCAGGCCGGCGACGCCGGCGCCCAGGACGCAGACCTTGGAGGGGGCGATGGTCCCGGCGGCGGTGGTGAGCATCGGGAGGAACTTCACCAGCTCCGCGGAGCCGATGAGAACCGCCTTGTAGCCCGCCACGGTGGCCTGGGAGGAGAGGACGTCCATCGACTGGGCCCGGGTGATCCGGGGGACCAGCTCGAGGGCGAAGGCGGTGACCCCACGGGCGTCGAGGGCTTGGATGGCCTCGGCGCTGCTGGAGGGCTGCAGGAGGGAGATCAGGTGGCTCCCGGCGGCCATCTGGGCCACCTCGGCCGCCGTGGGCTTCTGGACCTTGGCCACCAGATCGGCGCTGAGGGCCTCGGCCTGGGTGGCGAGGGTGCCACCGGCCTTCTCGTAGGCCGCATCGGGGAAGCCAGCGCGGAGCCCCGCGCCACGTTCGATCAGGACGGTCACGCCGGCCTTGGTTAGCCGGCCGACACTGTCAGGGATGAGAGCCACCCGGGACTCGCCGGGGGTGCGTTCCGTGGGGACGCCGATGTTCATCTGTTGATTGGGGAAGGTGGGGACGGATTGGCCGACCGCCAGAGCATCATAAAGTAGTGAAGCACGACGATTCGTTCCAAGCCAGCCATTTTGGCTTGGAACGAGGGTTGGTTGCTGATCGCCGGTCCCGTTGGAGCTGGTCGAGGCAGGGTGCAGGGTGGCCTCAATGTCGGGTGGTTGGACCAGCTGGGGCAGGGGGGCAGAGAGGGCGAAGCTAGGCGCTGAATTGTTGATAACTGCCCCTGTGCGAGGACCATCGGCCATCCGTGTCATGCGGTAGGCCAGATCGAAGCGCTGTTTTGTTGAAAAGAGGGCCGATTTCGTGCCTCTCCTCGTAATCCACTCTAGCATATCTGTTATAAACCCATATTTGATGGGAGTTTATAAGTATGCACTAAAGCAAATTCCGTATGCAAATCATTGCATACGGAATCATTTACACTTGCATACGTGGTGTGGAGAGCTGCCCTTCAACCAGTAAGTCACTTTCCTACTTTTCAACAGTGAACCTGACTCAATGTCCGGACCAGCCGGCTAGATCCCGCATTGTGGAAAAGTCCTACTGGATTTCCCACGCTACGGCAGCCGAGGAGCCAGGGCACTCCCATCCGAACCAGTGTCCGCCGTCCCCTGTTCCCTGATCCCTCCCACCGGACCCCTGAATCTACCCTGCCACTCCGGCACATGACAACAGTGCAAGAAAAACGGCGCCTTGGGGGCGCCGTCGGGTCCTACCGGGGGGAACGTGTCGTTCAGCCTTCAGCCTTCTTCTTCCTCGCATCCATCACCCAGGTGACCGGGATGATGAAGAAGGGGGTCAGGAAGAGGCCGAGGAGGATGTTGATCCAGGTGAGGCCCAGGTAGTAGGCGCCCATGCCGAGCCCTGCGATGAGGGTGCCAAGGGGGCCGCCGAAGTTCTGCTCCACTGTGGATGCTCCGCGTCCAAAGGTCGATGATCTGACTGATACAACGTCTATCTTAGATAGGTGTTCCCGAAAAAGGAATCGGGGTCCGCGGTCGAGCGGGCCGTGGACGCCCTCCCGTCGGGGCGGTGGCTCCTCGCGGTCTCCGGGGGGCGGGACTCGATGGTGCTGCTCGATGCCATGGCCCGGCGCCGACGCGGGCAGATCGCCGGGGTCGCCACCTTCGACCATGCGACCGGCCCTCAGGCGACCGCCGCCTGTGACCTCGTGGCGCGGGCGGCGTCGGCCCGCAGCCTGACCCTGCGCCGCGGCAGGGCTCCCGGGGGGCTGGCGCGCACGGAGGCGGCGTGGCGGGGGGCGCGTTGGGCCTTCTTGCATGAGGCGGCGACCTCCCTCGGGGCTCAGGTGATGACCGCGCACACCCGGGATGACCAGATCGAGAGCGTGGTGCTCCGGCTCCTCCGCGGGTCGGGACCTCGTGGCCTCGCGGGGATGCTCGCCGGCGATCCCGTCCGCCCCCTGCTCACCGTGCCTCGGACGGCCGTGGCCGCGTACGCCGCATCCCGTCAGGTCCCGTATCTCGACGACCCGAGTAACGCCACCCGCGAGTTCCAGCGGAACCGCGTCCGACACGAGATCCTCCCGGCGCTCGAGCGAGCCGACCCGGGGTTCGGCGACTGGTGCTGGGCCCTCGGGCACCGCGCCGCCGACTGGCGCGCCCAGGTCGAGGCGCTCGTCGACTCGCTCGGCGTCCGCCCGATCGCGGCGGCGACAGTGACCGTCCCGGTGGAGACGGTCGCGGCGCTCGATGCCGCCGCCTGGGAGGTGTGCTGGCCCGCGATCGCCGCGCGCGCGGGGGTCGTCATGGACCGTCGCGGCGTCGACCGCGCCGCGCGATGGGCGCTGACCGCGCAGGCAGGGCAGACCATCCCGCTCGCCGGTGGGGCGCGCCTCTCGCGCACGCGCACCACCTACGTCGTCGAGGGAACGGTTCGTGGGGCTGGGGACTATATTGCCTAGATGCAGACCTCCTCTGTCGATCCCCGTCTGAAAGGGCGTCCGGTCGCCCGCATCCCCTTCGACGCCGAGACGATCGCGCGGCGCGTGGCGGAGCTGGGCCGCGAGGTCACCGCGGCGTACCCGGACGGCGACCTCCTCGTGCTGGGGCTCCTCAAGGGGAGCTTCATCTTCGTGGCGGACCTCGTCCGGCAGATCGAGCGCCCCCTGCACGTCGACTTCATCGTCGCCTCGAGCTACGGCGCGGGGACGGTCTCCTCGGGGACGGTCCGCCTGGTCTATGACCCGGAGACCTCGCTCGAGGGGAAGCATCTGCTCCTCGTCGACGACATCGTCGATTCGGGGCGCACCCTGCAGGAGCTCTCCACGATCCTGCGCGCGCGGCAGCCGAAGTCGATCGCCCTCTGCGCCCTCTTTCACAAGCACATCGCCACCGAGCTCACCGACCCCGTGCGTTTCTATGGGTTCGATGCGCCGTCGGAGTTCCTCGTCGGATATGGACTCGACCACGCCGAGGATTTCCGCCACGTCCCCTACGTCGCCAGTCTCCAGTAGGAACCCCTCATGTCCGCTCCCACATCGCAGAAGCCCGGTGGTTTCGGGCGTCTCTCCAAGTCGCTCTCCTTCTGGCTCCTCCTCTTCCTGGTGCCCTTCGTCCTCGTGCAGTTCGCGGGCAAGGGGACGGAGCGGACGACGGAGATCGACTACTCCTTCTATGACCAGCAGCTGACCGCGGACAACATCGCGCGCGTCACGATCGTCGGCGGGAAGGCGGTCACGGGGGAGTTCAAGCAGCGTGTCCTCATCCAGGGCCGCGAGGTGAAGAGCTTCAGCGCCAAGCTCGCGGTCGCGAACAGCGAGACCGAGGTCGAGCGGCTCCGCGCCAAGCAGGTCGCGATCAAAGCGGAGGAGCCGCGGCCGAGCATCCTCGGTGTCGTCCTCTCGATGCTCCCGTGGATCATCATCATCGGCTTCTGGCTCGTGATGATGCGCAACATGCAGGCGCAGGGGGGGAAGGCCTTCTCGTTCGGCAAGTCGAAGGCGAAGCTCCTGAGCGGCGACACGCCGAAGATCACCTTCGCCGATGTGGCTGGCGCCGATGAGGCGAAGATCGAACTCCGCGAGATCATCGAGTTCCTCAAGGACCCGCAGAAGTTCACCAAGCTCGGGGGACGTCTCCCGAAGGGCGCGCTCCTCGTCGGTCCGCCGGGGACGGGGAAGACCTTGCTCGCCAAGGCGGTCGCCGGTGAGGCGGGGCGTCCCTTCTTCTCCATGTCGGGCTCCGACTTCGTCGAGATGTTCGTCGGCGTCGGGGCGTCGCGCGTACGCGACCTCTTCGAGCAGGGGAAGGCGCAGGCGCCCTGCATCATCTTCATCGACGAGATCGACGCCGTGGGGCGGCACCGTGGGGCTGGCCTTGGCGGTGGGCATGATGAGCGCGAGCAGACGCTCAATCAGCTCCTCGTCGAGATGGATGGCTTCGAGTCGAACGATGGCGTGATCCTCATCGCGGCGACGAATCGTCCCGATGTCCTCGATCCCGCGTTGCTCCGACCGGGGCGCTTCGATCGGCAGATCGTCGTCGATGCCCCCGATCTCCGCGGGCGTGAGGGGATCCTCAAGGTCCATGTGCGGAACAAGCCCCTCGCCGACGACGTGGACATCACGCGCCTCGCGCGCGGGACGCCGGGGATGGCGGGCGCCGACCTCGCGAACCTCGTGAACGAGGCCGCGCTGCTCGCGGCCCGGCGGAGCCATGAGCGCATCTACATGGTGGACTTCGAGGATGCGAAGGACCGCGTGATGCTCGGCGCCGAGCGGAAGTCGCTCGTGATGAAGGAGGAGGAGCGTCGCCTCACCGCCTACCATGAGGCGGGGCACGCCGTCTGCGCGATCCGCGTCCAGGGGAACGATCCGTTGCACAAGGTGACGATCGTCCCGCGCGGGCGTGCGCTCGGTCTGGCGTTCACGCTGCCGGAGGATGACCGCGTCTCCGTGACGCGGCAGCAGCTCGAGGCACGCCTCGTGATGGCGTACGGCGGTCGCGTGGCGGAGGAGATCGTCTTCGGACGAGATCGGGTCACCACCGGGGCCTCGAGCGATATCCAGCAGGCGACCGGGATCGCACGCCGGTACGTGTCGCAGTGGGGGCTCTCCGATGCGATCGGGCCGATCCTCGTCGGCGACAACGAGCAGGAGGTCTTCCTCGGTCGCGAGCTCGGGAGCCGGCGTCAGGTCTCGGAGCGCACCGCGCAGCAGGTGGATGACGAGGTCTCGCGCGTGATCAATGAGGCGTACGCGCGGGCGATGGAGACGCTGACGACCCATCGCGATCTCCTCGATCGACTGGCGCAGGCGTTGCTCGATCGCGAGACCCTCTCGCGCGAGGACATCGCGATCCTCGAGCAGGGGCAGGCGCTCCCGCCACGGCAGGAGCCGCCGACGGCGCCCGCGCCGGTGACCGCCGCGCCGCCTGTGACGACGTCGGAGCCACGCCGCATCCCGCCGATCGGTGGGACGCCGGAGCCGACGCCGGCGTAATCGCGCCGACGCCGCACGAGCCGCAGGAGTCCGACGTGCCGACGACGTTCCCTGAACTCCCGGCCCGGGTCGCGGAGATCCGTGGCCGCATCGCGGAGGCGGTCGCACGCGGCGGTCATGCGCAGGCCGTGCGTCTCATCGCGGTGACCAAGACGCATGGCCCCGAGGCGGTGGCGGCGGCGTGGGCCGCCGGGATCACCGACGTCGGGGAGAACAAGGTGCAGGAGGCGATCGGGAAGCAGGAGGCGCTCGCCGATGCGCCCTGCACGCGCGGCGGGGTGCGGTGGCATCTCATCGGGCATCTCCAATCCAACAAGGCGAAGGCGCTCCCGCACTTCGCGCTCTTCCACGCGCTCGATCGTGAGAGCATCCTCGTCGCGGCCGATGCGGTCGGGTGCAAGGCCACGGCGGTCATCGGCGCCGGCGCCAACGTCGTGGTCGCGCCGCAGCCCCTCCACGTGCTGCTGCAGGTCAACATCTCCGGCGAGGACACGAAGGGGGGCTATGCGCTCGCCGATGTGCCCGCGGTGGCGGAGCGCCTGCACCGGTGTGCGGGGCTCTCGGTGCGCGGGGTGATGACGATGGCGCCCTTCGATGCGCCGGAGTCGGTGCTCCGGCACGTCTTTCAGGGCGCGCGCGCGGCGCGTGAGAGCCTGGTGGCGGCGGGGCACCCGGCGACCGAGCTCTCGATGGGGATGTCAGGGGACTACGAGATCGCGGTCGAGGAGGGGGCGACCCTCGTGCGGCTCGGGACGGTCCTCTTCGGGGAGCGCGGGCGGCCCGTCTAGGGGGCCAGCGCGGCTTCCTCCCGCCCCCTAAGCGGCGGTAAATTCAGAGGTTATGTCGGGTGCCCCCTCCGCCGCGCCGCGCTTCCGTCTCCTCCCCGGGGACCGTCCCGCCGATGACCTCGAGCAGGAGGTCCTCGGCCGCTGGACCGCCGATGGGGTCTTCGAGGCCTCGCAGGCCGCGCGCGCCGATGCGCCCGCCTGGGTCTTCTACGAAGGGCCGCCGACCGCGAACGGACGCCCAGGGATCCACCATGTCTTCGCGCGCACGATCAAGGACCTCTTCTGCCGCCATCGCGCGATGCAGGGGTTCCATGTGCCCCGCAAGGCGGGGTGGGACACGCATGGGCTCCCGGTGGAGATCGAGGTCGAGAAGTCGCTCGGGATCTCGGGGAAGGCCGATATCGAGAAGGTCGGGGTCGACGAGTTCAATCGGCGCTGCCGCGAGTCGGTCTGGACGTACAAGGGGGAGTGGGAGCAGCTGAGCTCGCGCATGGGATATTGGCTCGACTACGCCGATCCCTACGTCACCTATGAGACCCCGTACGTGGAGAGCGTCTGGTGGGCACTCAAGACGCTGCATGAGAAGGGGCTCCTCTATCAGGGGCACAAGGTCCTCCCGTACTGTGCGCGCTGCGGCACCGCGCTGAGCTCGCACGAGGTCGCGCAGGGGTACGAGGATGTCGAGGATCCCTCGCTCTACCTCGGGCTCGATCTCGTCGATGACGCCGCACCGACCGTGCGTCGCCGCATCATCGTCTGGACGACGACGCCGTGGACCCTCGTCTCGAACGTCGCGCTCGCGGTGCATCCCGACCTCACCTATGTGGAGCTCCGCAAGAGGTCGGTCACCGACTGGACGATCCTCTTGGCTGAGGCACGCGCCGGTGCGGTGCTCGGCGCCGACTATTCCGAGCGATGGGAGCAGGTCGCGACCTTCAGTGGGCGCGACCTCGTCGGCATGCGGTATCGTCGTCCGCTCGACTGGGTGCCGTATCCCGCCGAGGGGGCGCATGAGGTGATCGTCGGCGAGAGCTTCGTCTCCGCCGAGGATGGCTCGGGCGTGGTGCACATGGCCCCGGCCTTCGGTGCCGATGACTACGCCGCTGGGCAGCGCCATGGGCTCGCCTTCCTGAATCCGGTGAATGCGCGCGGCGAGTTCCCCGCGGAGCTTCCGATCGTCGGTGGGCAGTTCGTGAAGGAAGCCGACGCGGCGATCATCGCCGAGTTGGAGCGGCGCGATCAGGTCTGGAAGTCGCAGCGCTTCACGCACAGCTATCCCCACTGCTGGCGCTGTCGGACGCCGTTGCTCTACTACGCCCGGGCGAGCTGGTTCGTGCGCACGACGGCGTATCGCGATGCGATGCTCGCGCGGAACGGCGACGTCAACTGGAATCCCCCCGAGGTCGGGGCGGGACGGTTCGGGAGCTGGCTCGAGAACAACATCGATTGGGCGATCTCACGCGATCGCTACTGGGGGACGCCGCTCCCCGTCTGGGTGAACGACGCCGACCCCGCGGAGATCGAGGTGATGGGCTCGTCAGCGGAATTGGCGGCTCGCATCGGCGCGCCGCTCCCCGCGGACTTCGATCCGCATAAGCCGCACATCGATCGCTACACCTGGCCGGCGACGAGTGGGACGGGGACGATGCGTCGCGTGCCCGAGGTGATCGACACCTGGTTCGACTCGGGGTCGATGCCCTTCGCGCAGTGGGGCTTCCCGCATCAGCCGGGAAGCCGTGAGCAGGTCGCGCGCTACTTCCCGGCGGACTTCATCGCCGAGGGGGTCGATCAGACGCGCGGGTGGTTCTACTCCCTCCTCGCGATCGCGACGGGGCTCGGCGATGCGCTCCCGAACAACGGGCCGGGCATCGCCTCACGCGGTGCGGCCGATGTGCTCGGGGCGGCGTCGCAGGCGGCGCCCTATCGTGCCGTGGTGGTGAACGATCTCGTGCTCGATGCGAACGGGCAGAAGATGTCCAAGTCGCGCGGGAACACGGTGGAGCCGCGTGCGGTGATGGCGCGTCATGGCGCCGATGCGGTGCGCCTCTTCCTCGTGGCAAGCTCGCAGGTCTGGGTCCCGCGGCGGTTCGACGAATCGGTGATCCGCGAGACGGCGGGGCGCTTCCTCGTCACGTTGCGCAACGTCTACAGCGGGATCTTCGCGCAGTACGCCAACTTCGGGTGGGCGCCCTCGGCGCAGGATCCGGTGGCGGCAGAGCGGCCGGTGCTCGATCGGTGGGTCCTCTCGCGCCTCACCGCGGTGGAGGGCGAGATCGATGCGTTGCTCGAGCGCTTCGATGCGACGGCCGCGGCGCGGCTCCTGATGGACTTCGTCACCGAGGATGTGGCGAACTGGTATGTGCGGTTGTCGCGCGGGCGTTTCTACGAGGTGGATGCCGCGGACAATCGCGCGGCCTTCGCGACGCTGCACGAGGTGTTGACCGTCACCTGTCGTCTGCTCGCCCCCATCGCCCCCTTTCTCTCCGATTGGATGCATCACGAGCTCACCGGCCAGTCGGTGCACCTCGCGGCGTATCGTCGCACGGCGCCGACCCCGCGCGACGATGGACTCGAGCGGGCGATGTCGGCGGCGCGGACCTTGGCGACCCTCGGGCGCGCGGCGCGCGAGCAGGCGGGGATCAAGGTGCGCCAACCCCTCGGGTCGCTGACCTGTGTGGCTCCCGGGGTCGAACCGGCCTGGCATGCGATGATCGCCCCCCTCGTCGCGGCGGAGCTCAACGTGAAGGCCGTCACCTTCGCCGACTCGGCCGCCGACTGGGTGCGGCTCGAGGGGAAGGTGCACTTCCCCGTGCTCGGGAAGATCGTGGGCCCGGCGATGAAGGCGACCAAGCCGGTGGTCGAGGGGCTCGACCAGGCGGCATTGCGTTCCATCGCCCAGGGTGACAGTGTCACGGTCGAGGTGCCGGGACACGGGCCGCTCGCGCTCGACGCGACGCGGGTCACGATCACGGCACGCGCCGCGACCTCGCTGGTGGTGGAGCAGGGGGAGGGACTCTCGGTGGCATTGGATCCGACGATCACGTCGGCCTTGCGCGCGGAAGGGATGGCGCGCGAGGTGGTGAGTCGGGTGCAGCGGGTGCGGAAGGAGGCGGGGCTCACGGTCAGTGACCGGATCCGGCTCGCCATCGCCGCCCCCGCGGAGGTGCAGGAGGCGCTGCGTCCCCACGCAGCATGGATCGCAGGTGAAGTGCTGGCTCGCGAGTGCATCATCGCCGATGCGCTCTCGATGTCCCCCCCGTGGCCCACGACCGCCGAGGTGGAGCTCGATGGTCCGACGGCCCGCATCGCCCTAACCAAGGAAGGCTGAGATGGCGGCGACCCCCAAGGAAGGTGGCAAGCAGTTCAAGCCCCTCACGAAGAAGCAGATCCAGCACTTCGAGAAGCGCCTGATGGAGGAGCGCCGGCGCACCTTGAAGGATCTCGGGCACTACGACGAGACCTTCGGCAATACGCCGCAGGGCGCTGATGGCGACCTCAGTGCCTACTCGTTCCATATGGCGGACCAGGGGACCGACGCGATGGAGCGCGAGAAGGCGTTCCTCTTCGCGTCCAAGGAAGGGCGCTTCCTCTGGCACGTGGACGAGGCGCTCCGCCGGTTGTACCGGCACCCGGAGCAGTTCGGCAAGTGCCACACCTGCGGGGGCGAGGTCGGCTTCGATCGTCTCGATGCCCTCCCGCACGCGCGCTACTGCATCGAGTGCAAACAGGCTGAGGAAGATGGGAAGAAGTGAGCCCGGGGGCGTCGCCCCCACGCGGTTCCTCGGCGTCGCCGCGGCGATCGTCGTCGCCGATCAGATCACCAAGCGGATGGCCGTCGATGCGCTCTCGCCGGCCTATGTGCCGCACGAGGTCCTCGGTGAGTGGTTCCGCCTGACGCTCGTATACAACCCGGGGGCGGCCTTCGGGCTGCACCTCGGGTCGTACTCGCGCTGGATCTTCATGGTCCTCACCGTGGTCGCGGTGGTGACGATGTGGCGGCTCTATCGCGCGAGCCCCCCCGATGCGGTCTGGCGCGTGCGCGCGCTCTGTTCGGTGACCGGCGGGGCGTTCGGCAACTTCATCGATCGGATCATCTCCCCGCGGGGTGTGGTGGACTTCCTCGACGTCGGCGTGGGCGCTTGGCGCTGGCCGACCTTCAATCTCGCGGACATCGCGGTGAGCACCGGCGCGATCCTCTTGGCGATCGTGCTCTGGAACGAGGAAGAGGAGCGCGTCACCGATGCGAAGGCGGTCCCATCGACTGAGAGCCCGACGAGCACATGACGAGCGACGCGTCGGGCGCGGGCGATCCGCTGGTGCCTGGCGCCTACACCTTCGCGATCGATGACGGTGGCGAGCGACTCGACCTCGCCGTCGCGCGCCTCACCGGGCGATCGCGCACGCAGGCTGCGACACTCATCGCCACCGGGCAGGTGCAGGTCGATGGCCGCGCCGAGAAGGCGAGTCTCCGGCTCGAGCCGGGGATGACGCTCGCCGTCACGATCCCCGCGCCGGTGGGGCGTGAGATCCTCGCCGAATCGATCCCGATCCGCGTCGTCCATGAGGACGAGGATCTGGTGGTCGTCGACAAGCCGGCGGGGATGGTGGTGCATCCCGCGCCCGGGAACTGGTCGGGGACGTTGGTGAATGCGCTCCTCGGACGCGGACAGGCGTTGGCGGCGGGGGGCGGGGCGGAGCGCGTGGGGCTCGTGCATCGCCTCGACAAGGAGACCTCTGGGCTCCTGATCGTCGCCAAGACCGATCGCGCACACACGGGGTTGAGTGGGGCGCTCGCGGCGCGGACGATCACGCGGCGCTACGCGGCGCTCTGCTGGGGGCATCTCGACGCCGACGAGGTGCGCGTCGATCAGCCGCTCGGGCGCGACCCCAACGATCGGACCCGCGTCGCGATCCGGCGCGATGGCCGTCAGGCGCGCACCGATTTCCATCGACTCGCGCGCTTCGACTCGTGCGATCTCCTGCGGGCGCATCTGCACACGGGGCGCACGCATCAGATCCGCGTGCATCTCGCCTCCATCGGTCATCCGGTGGTGGGGGATGACACCTACGGTGGCGGTGGCGGGCGCAAGCTCGTCGCGCTCCCACCCAAGCGGCACTTCCTGCATGCGGCGTGGTTGGTGTTCCCGCATCCGGTGACCGGGGCGCCGGTCGAGCTCCGCTCGCCGTTGCCCGAGGATCTTCGGCTGTGTCTGCGCACGGTGGCGGGGGATCCGCTCTGGGGCGCCGATGAGGATCCGCTCGAGGCGCTCGGGTTCTACGCGGGCGGGGCGGGGGCGTGAGCCGCGACGCGCGGCGGCGGGAGTCGCGTCGCAGGCGGCGGCTCGGGTGGGTGCGGCGACTCATGGTCGTCGCGATCCTGGCGCTCATCGGGTGCCCGTTCACCGTGAGGGCGCAGGATCCGGCGTGGCCCGCCGTACCGCCGGGGGCCGAGCTGCACGAGGCGGGACGGTTCTCGATCCTCGCCTTCCCGAGCGAGGCGCGGCTCGCTCGCGCCCTCCTCGATGATGCGCTCGCGCGCGACACCTTCCCCGGACTGGCGCGACCACAGGAGCGTGTGCGCATCGCGCTCGCGCCGAGCGAGACGGTCTTCCGCGCCTGGGTCGGTCCGAATGCCCCCGAATGGGGCGCGGCGATCGCGATCCCCGCACGGCGGCTGATCATCATGCAGGGGCGGGACGCCGGCGCCGGTGCGGGGGAGCCGCGGCAGACGCTGCGCCACGAACTCGCGCACCTCATGCTCGCGGAAACGATGAGGGGACTCGTTCCTCGGTGGTTCGATGAGGGCTATGCCTCCTATGCGGCGGGGGAGTGGGGGCGTGAGCAGGTGCTGGCGACGAGTCTCGGACTCGTCTGGCGCGGCGTGCCCTCGTTCGCGGCGCTCGATTCCGCCTTCGTCGGTGGGGCGACGGGGGCGAACCGGGCCTACGCCCTGACGCACCGCGCCGTGGCGGAGCTGGGGGCCCTCGGCGGGGCGGGGGGGCTGACGCGGCTCTTCACCACCTGGCGGTCGACCAGATCCCTGGACCTCGCGTTGCGGCAGGTGCACGGGATGACCGAGCCCGGGTTCGAGCGCTATTGGCGCTCCCGGGTCCGGCGGCAGTACGGGGTGTTGGCCCTCGCGGCCGATCTCGGGGCGCTCGCCGTGGTGCTCGGGCTCTTCCTCACCCCCCTTTGGTGGCAGCGACGGCAGCGACAGCGGGCCCGGTTGGAGGCCCTCCGGGCGCGGGATGCGGCCCAGGAGGCGCGGGAGCGTGCGAGCGCCCTCGCCGCCCTCCTCGGCGAGGCGCTCTCCGAACGTTCCGCGGAGGGGCCGCGTTCATTTGACAGAGGGGAAGGCCCAGTCTAGACTCCTCCCTCTATGTCCGGATCGAATGGGTCGGGGGTCGCGGCATCGCGGTCCACGCTGTGGTGGGGATTGGCGGCCGCTGCCTTGGCGGTCGGGTACGCGGACCTGTGGCGGGGCGGGGTGACGGTGGCCCCGATCCTGTTGGCGGTCGGCTACTGCATCCTGATCCCCATCGCGATCCTGAAATGAGCGACCGCGCCCCACGGGTCGCGCACCGGGGCGAATAGCTCAGCTGGTTAGAGCACCTGCCTTACACGCAGGGTGTCGGGGGTTCGAATCCCTCTTCGCCCACTGTAGCTCGCGGTACCGACGGACCAGGAGGTGGGGGTCCGGGTGTATGAAGCATCAACGCTCCCTGAGGAGGAAGATCGTGAAGGTTCGGTTCCCCGTTCGTCCCGTCGTCGCGCTGATCGTGGGCCTGGTCGCCTCTGGCGTCGTGCCTGTCTGGGCGCAGCCGCCGCGCACCCCGCCCGGCCCGAACACGCCGCGCACGATGGTGCAGGTCTTCAGCTCCGTGGACAAAGTGGTCGGGCCGGAGGCGTCCGATGAACTGCGCGATCGGCTCATCCGCGCCTATCCGTCGCGTCTCCTCTGGGTGATCGATAAGAAGGACATCCTCTCGATGCTCGAGCAGTCGGGGTATCCGATCGACGAGCAGCTCCCGCCCAGCGACGAGGCGCAGCTGGCCAAGGCGCAGCGCGCCGACGATTACCTGCGCGGCCGTGTGGTCCGTGACGGGGTGAACCTGCGCGTGGAGGCATCGATCGTGCTCACGCGCGACCCGTCGCTCGTGCAGCCCCTCCCGGTGGCCGAGGGGAACCGCGCGGACCGTGCCGTGGCGCCGCTGGTGAAGGCGATCCAGGATGCGCGCAAGCAGCTCCCGCACGAGAAGGCGTGCATGAACGCCGCCCGGGACAACAAGCTCGATGAGGCGCTCAAGGCCGCGGATGCCGGGATCACCGAGTATCCGCAGGCGACCTTGGTCCGCTACTGCAAGATGCAGGTGCTCGTCCGGAAGGAGGTGTCGCCGGCGGAGCAGGTGGCGATGGCGAAGGAGATCCTCGCGATCGATCCGAACTCGCGTGCGGCGCTCGCCGTGGCCGCCGATGCGGAGCAGAAGGCCGGGAATGCGAACGAGGCGAACGGCTATCTCCTGCGGCTCCTCGCCGCGAATCCGGGCGATGCCGCCCTCGCGACCCGCGTGATCGATGCGCTGGCTGCGAGTGGGAAGCTCGACGTCGCCAAGGAGGTCGTGGTGAAGGCGGTCGCCGAGAACCCGGGGGACATCGACCTCGTGGTGCTCCAGTTCAAGATCCTTTCGGCCTCGGGCGATCTGAAGGGTGCGATCACGACGGGGGAGGAGCTGATCCAACTCGACTCGACGCGGGCGGACGCCGCCTTCTTCACGCGCCTCACCGCGCTCTACGCCTCCGACAGCCAGACGGTCAAGGCGGCGGAGGTGGCGCGTCGTGCCACCACGCGCTACCCGCAGGACGCCGATCTCTGGCAGCTCTACGCTCAGACGCTGAAGAAGGCGGGCGAGGGGCAGCAGTCGATCGTCGCGGCGCGGCGGGCGCTCGAGATCAATCCCAAGATCCCGAATGGATGGACCCAGATCGCGGTCGCCTACAACGACCTCAATCTCCCGGACAGCGCGCTCGTCTCGCTGCGGCAGGCGAAGGGTGCCGGAGACGATGCGAACCAGGTCGGGGGCTTCGCGCTCTCGATCGGGAACCGCCTCTATCGTGCCGCGGTCGCCGAGGATCCCAAGAAGGCGGCGTCATTCCAGGCCGCCCTCCCGTATCTCCACTTCGCCGACAGCACGACCACGGACGCCCAGCTCAAGGGGAATGCCAAGTTCCTGATCGGCGTCTCGTCGTTCTACACGGCGCAGGTGATCGCGACCGGGTTGCAGGCGAGCAAGAGCTGTGACGAGGCCAAGGTGGCGCAGGCCGCGACCGCTGACGCGATGACCTACACCCAGCAGGGGGGGCGCACCTCCCCCGATGCGGCGGCGCAGATCCTCGGCTTGGTGAACCAGCTCTCGCCCTACATCGACCGGCAGGTCACGACGCTCTGCAAGCCCTGAGCCTCGGCTGACCGAGGGTTCTCCGACACCCGCCGACGCCTGCGTCGGCGGGTGTCGTGTTTTTGGGAGCCGGCTCCACCATCTTTCTCTCGTGCCGCGCCCGAGCGTCCCTTCCGAGCATGCCCCGGCCGTCGAGGACCTCGCGTCCACGATGGCGACGTCGGCGTTCGGGAGCGCGTGGCACGATCCCGTGCTCGTGCATGCGGTGTGCGCCGCGCTCGCGTCGTCCGGCACCGTGCTCGATGGGACGCTCGGCGGCGGGGGACACAGCGCGGCCTTGCTCGCCGCCGGCCATCGCGTGATCGGGCTCGATCGCGATCCGACCGCGCTCGCGGAGGCTCGGGCGCGGCTCGCGCCCGCGGAGCGCGCGGGGCGCTTCGAGGCCGTGCTCGGGAACCACGACACCATCGACGAGGTGGCGGCGCTCGCGGACCGGAGGTTCGACGGGATCCTCCTCGATCTCGGGGTCTCGTCCAAGCAGATCGATGACGATGCGCGGGGGTTCTCCTTCCGCCCCGGGGTGGTGCTCGACATGCGGATGGATACCGCCCAGGTGATGACGGCGGCCGACTACTTGAACACCGTCGAGGCGGAGTCGCTCACGGCGGTCTTCCGCGAGGCGGGGGACGAACCGAAGGCGCGCCGCCTCGCGCAGGAGATCGTGCGACGGCGCGCGCGGGCCCCGTTCGCCGTGAGCGATGATCTCGTGGGGGCGATCCGCGCGGTGCTGGGGCCGCGCAGTGGGCCGTCGGAGTTCGCGCGGCTCTTTCAGGCCGTGCGCATCGCGGTCAATGACGAGCTCGACGGGCTCCGCCACGCGCTGGTCTCGTTGCGCGACCGTCTCGTCCCGGGCGGGATCTTCGCGGTGATCAGCTATCACTCGGGGGAGGATCGCGTGGTGAAGCACGCGTTTCGGGCGTGGAGCACGGCGTGCACCTGTCCGCCGCGCCAGCCGCGGTGCCGCTGCGGGGGCGTGGCGCTCGGCACCGCCGTCACACGGAAGGCGATCCTCGCCACGGGCGAGGAGATCGCGCGGAATCCACGGGCACGGAGTGCCAAGCTGCGTATCTGGCGCCGCGCCGGCGAGGCGCACTGACCATGCGCGGACGGACCAAGCTCCTGCTCGGCTTGCTCGGTTTCTTCCTCCTGGCCACAGGCGTCATATGGAGGCGGAGTACGGGGCTCGCGCAGGCGCGCGAGCTGCGTGCCCTGGAGCAGCGGCGGACCGCCCTCGAGGCCACGGAGGCTGCGCTCGAGGGTGCGATCCGTGATGCGTCCAGCCGCGCTCGTCTCGCGCGTTCGGTTGAGGAGCGTCTCGGCCTCCGCGTGCCCGCCGAGAGTCTCGTCATCCGTCTCCCACGTCCTGCCCCGGGGTCCGTCCCACCGTGATTCGCGTCAGTCGCCTCGGCCTCGTGCAGGGGGCATTCCTCCTCTTCGCCGGCGCGCTCCTGCTGCGTGCGGCGTGGATCCAGCTCTACCAGCGCGACCGCTGGTCGGAGACGGCGCGCGCGCAGCAGACGGTCGAGAAGGAGCTCCCGCCCCGGCGCGGGGCGATCCTCGATCGCGCGGGAACGGTGCTCGTCGAGAGTCGGTCGCTCGTCCGGTTGGACATCGCGCCCACCGAGGTGCGTGACCGTGCGGTGCTGCGCGCGGCCCTCCAGCGGAGTGGGGTCCCAGAGACCTTCATCGCCCGGGCCACCGATCCCAAGCGGAAGTGGGTCGAACTCCCCGGACGATTCCTCTCGACCGAGGTCGAGGATCTGCTGGCGATGCGCGGGGTGCACCCGCGGCCGGTGCTCGAACGGGTCCCCCCGCCCACGCAGGGGCTGCGCAATCTCCTCGGGACCACCGATCGCGATGGGCAGGCGGTGGGGGGCGTCGAGGCGTCATTGAATGCGCTGCTCGAGGGGGAGAAGGGGCGCACCGTGTTGGTCCGCACGGGGCGCGCCGGGGCCCTCGCCTCGCCGGAAGAGCGGAGCGTGGCGCCCGTGGATGGGCAGTCGGTGGTCCTGACGATCCATCAGCCGTTGCAGGACATCGCGGAGCGCGTGCTGACCGATGCGATCACCGAACGCAACGCGCGCGGGGGGGATGTGCTCCTCCTCGACCCGCACAGCGGGGAGATCCGCGCGCTGGCGAGTCGGCGGGCGCGGGCCGATGCCTCGGGCGCGACGGCGCTCACCGAGCCCTATGAGCCCGGCTCGACGATGAAGCCCTTCATCGCGGCGGCGCTCATCGAGCGGGGGCGCGTCACCCTCGACGAGGTCATCCCCACCTACAATGGGGAGATCGAGCGCTTCGGCCGCACGATCAAGGACGTGCATCCGGCGGCGTCGATGACGGTCGCCGAGGTGATCAGTCAATCGTCGAACGTCGGGATCATCCAACTCGCCGAGCGGCTCACCCTGCGGGAGCAATACGAGGCGCTGCGTGATGTGGGGTTCGGGATGGTGACCGGGGTCCCCTATCCTTCGGAATCCCCGGGCCGGTTGCGTCCGACGGCGGAGTGGTCGAAGCAGTCGCCGGCCTCGCTCGCGATGGGCTACGAGGTCTCCGTGACGCCGCTCCAGTTGGCGATGGCGTACGCAGCGTTCGCGAATGGGGGGGAATTGCTCGAGCCGACGCTCGTGCGCGAGGTGCGGGGCCCCGATGGGGCGGTGCGCTTCCGGGCGCCGCGTCGCACGGTGCGGCGGGTGATGTCGCCGAGCACGGCGGCGACGATGCGGAAGTTGCTGCGCGACGTGGTGACGACGGGGACGGGAGGGCGGGCCGATCTCGCGGGATACGGCGTCGCCGGGAAGTCCGGGACGGCGCGACGGATGCGCGATGATGGGCGGGGGTATGAGGACGGCGCATACACGGCGAGCTTCGTCGGGTTCTTCCCCGCGGAGGATCCGCAGCTCGTGATCTTGGTGAAGCTCGATGCCCCAGAGGGGGCGTTCTATGGGGGTGAGATCGCGGCGCCGGTGACGAAGGCGGTGTTGCAGGCGGCGCTGGCGGCGCGGGATGGGGCGCTCGAGTTGAGGGGCGCCCCCACGGCACCGGCGGCGCCGGTGATCGCGCGTGCGATGGCTGATGATCGGACGGTGGTACCCGCGGTGGGTGCCACGCCGACGGTCCCGGAGACGACGAGCCAGGTGGCCGTGGTGGCGCCCGTCGTCGAGGCGCCGCCTCGCGATCGCTCCGATGCGCCCGTCGTGGTCGATCTCGCCGTGTCGGTGAGCCCGCCGCGGCGCGTGGTGATCTCGCGCCCGGTACCGGAGGTGCGTGGGCTCTCGACCCGGGCGGCGGTGCGCACGTTGCATCGGGCGGGCTTCCGCGTGACGATCGATGCGATGGGATCAGCGGGGGAGACCTCGCCCTCCGCGGGGACCATCCTCCCCTCGGGGAGCGTGGTGCGATTCGCGCCGGTGCGTGGGAGCGAGCGATGACGGCGCAGGGGGCGGGCCAGCCGGGGATGGTCGAGCGGATCCGCGTGGCGCTCGAGCGCGCGGGGCAGTTGGTCGAGGTCCGTGGCGAGCTCCCGGCGGCGATCACCGGGCTCACCGACGACAGTCGGCAGGTGACGCCAGGGAGCTGCTTCGTCGCGGTACGTGGGAGCGCGCGGGATGGACATGACTTCCTCCCCACGGTGCAGCAGGCGAAGGCGGGACTCGTGATCGCGGAGGACCCGGCGGCGTGCCCCGTGCCCGCGTTCGTGGTGCGCGAGAGTCGTGTCGCGGCTGCGGTCGCGGCCTCGGCGTACTATGGCGATCCGGCGACGCAGCTCACGCTGATCGGCGTGACGGGGACGAACGGCAAGACGACCACGGTGCATCTCCTGCGCCATCTGCTCGATGCGCCGGCGGGGCGTGCGGCGAGCATCGGGACGATCGGGGTGCGGATCGGGGGCGAGGGACGGACGCTGCCGGGTGGGTCAGGGCTCACGACCCCTGGGCCGATTGAGCTCCACCGGGTCCTGCGCGCCCTGATCGAGGCCGGCGTGACGACGGTTGCGATGGAGTGCTCGTCGCACGCGCTCCATCAGCGACGCATGCATGGGCTCACCTATGCGGCCGCGGTCTACACCAACCTCACGCGCGAGCATCTCGACTATCACGGCACGATGGCAGCGTATCGCGACGCGAAGGCGTTGCTGCTGGCGCAGCTCGCCCCGACCGGGACGGCGATCATCAACGCCGATGACCCGATGTGGGCGGGGCTTCCCGTGGTGCCGCAGACGATGCGCTTCTCCATGGCCGATGCCGAGGCGGCCGTCTGCGCCGCGGATCTCCGCTATCGCGCCGGCGGGAGCGACTGGACCCTCGTCACCCCGCAGGGACGGTTCCCGGTCGCCTTCCCGTTGATGGGGGACTTCAACGTCGCCAACGCGCTGGCGGCCGCCGGTGCGGCGCTCGCGGTCGGGATGTCGGCTGCGACGATCGCTGAACGGTTGGGGAGCGTCCCGCAGGTCCCGGGGCGGCTCGAGGTGCTGCACGAGCATCCCACGGTGTTGCGGGACTACGCCCACACCCCTGATGCCTACGAGCGCGTGTTGACCGCGCTGCGGCCCTACACCGCGGGTCGGATCATCCTCGTCTTCGGGTGCGGCGGGGACCGCGACCGGGGGAAGCGTCCGCTCATGGCGACCGTGGCGCATCGGCTCGCCGATCGTCTCGTCATTACCGATGACAATCCGCGCACCGAGGACCCCGATCGGATCATCGCCGACACGGTGGCGCCCCTGCCACCGGGGAGCTACGAGGTGATCCGCGACCGTCGCGAAGGGATCGCGCACGCGCTCCGCCTCGCCGACCCGGCAAAGGACGTGGTGCTGATGGTCGGGAAGGGTCCGGACACTTATCAGATCTATGGGACGACCAAATCCCCCTTCGATGAGCGCGAGATCGTGCTCGATCTCCTCCGAGGGTCAGCATGAGCTTCTGGACCGTGGAGCGGGTGGCGGCGGCGCTGGGACAGGGCCCCTCGGATGGACGTCCATTGGGCGGGATCACGACCGATACGCGGGCCTTGGCGCCCGGGAGCTGTTTCGTCGCGCTTCGTGGCGAGCGGTTCGACGCGCATGACTATCTCGCCCAGGCGGTCACCGCCGGCGCGGCGGCGCTCGTCGTCGAGGATGCGACCCGCACCGCCGGCCTCGGCGTCCCCGTCTTCACCGTCGAGGACACGCATCTGGCTCTCGCCGATCTCGCCCGCTATCGGCGACTGGCGTGGGCGCGTCCCGTGGTGGCGGTCGGCGGGAGCAATGGGAAGACGAGCACCAAGGAGCTCCTGAAAGCGGTGCTCGGCAGTCGGCTCCGCGTGCACGCGACGACGGGGAATCTCAACAATCGTGTCGGCGTGCCACTGACGCTGCTCGCGCTCGATGATGCCGCGGATGTCGCGGTGATCGAGGTGGGGACGAACCAGCCGGGTGAGATCGCCTTCCTCCGTGACGTCGTACGCCCCGATCTGGCGGTGGTGACGACGGTGCAGGAGGAACATCTCGAAGGATTCGGGGACCTCGCCGGGGTGATGGCCGAGGAGCTCGCCCTCTGCGACGAGGTACCGATCGCGGTGGTGCCCGCGGCAGAACCCGAGGTGGTGGCCGAGGCGACGCGGCGCGCGGGACGGGTGGTCGCGGTCACGGTGCCCACCACGAGCGGGGTGCACGCCGATGGTCTGGGGTGGATCGACCTCGAGGGCACGCGCGTCGAGCTCCCGCTCCGCGGGCGCCACAACGTGGCGAACGCCGCGCTCGCGCTCGCCGTGGGACGGGAGTTCGGGATCGCCATCGCGGATGCCGCGCGTGGGATCGCCGCGATGCCGCTCCCCTCGATGCGCTCGGCGGTCACCCCGCTCGGGCGCGCCCTCCTATTGAATGACGCGTACAATGCGAATCCGGGCTCGGCGAAGGCGGCGCTCGCGCTGCTCACCGATATCGGGGCGGGGCGCCAGCGCGTCGTCGTGCTGGGGACGATGCGCGAGTTGGGAGCGGCGGCGGCGCGGGCGCACCGCGAGGTGGCCGAGGTGGCGCTCGCCGGGGGCTTTGATCTGATCTGTGGGATCGGGGAGTTCGTCCCCGCGCTCGAGCAGCTCGCGCTGGGGGATCCGCGTATCCTCCTCGCCAACGATGTCGAGGATCTCTGGCCGCAGCTGCAGCCGCGACTCGCGCCCGACGCCGCCATCCTCTTGAAGGCCTCTCGCGGGGTCGCGCTCGAACGCCTGGTCCCGCCTCTCACCACCTGGGCGACTGCCTGATGCTCTACGAGTTCCTCCTCCCCCTCACGCGCTACGAGAGCGGATTCAACATCATCCGCTACATCTCGTTCCGGGCGGCGGGCGCCGCCATGACGGCGCTCCTCATCTCCTTCGTCCTCGGCCCCATGCTCCTGCGCGTGCTGCAACGGATGCAGGTCCATCAGGTCGTGCGCGACGGGACCCCCGACACGCATGCGGGGAAGGGGACGACCCCGACGATGGGAGGCCTGATCATCCTCGCGGCGATCGCCCTCGCGACGCTGTGCTGGATGCGCTTCGACAGTCGCTATGTCTGGCTCGCGCTCGTCGTGACGCTCGGGATGGGGGCGATCGGCTTCCTCGATGACTACCTGAAGCTGATGCAGAAGCGCGCCGGCCAGGAGAACCGGGGACTCGTCGAGCGCTACAAGCTCGCGGGGCAGGTGACGATCGGACTCGCGCTCGGGCTCGTCATCTGGCAGTGGCCATTGAGTCAGCTCTCGGGGACGGCGACGACGCTCCCCTTCTATAAGTACCTGCTCGTGACGCTGCCCCCCGCCACCTATCTCGCCTTCGTCACCTTCGTGATGACGGGGACGAGTAATGCGGTGAACCTCACCGATGGGCTGGATGGCCTGGCCTCCGGGCTGATGGCGATCGCGATGCTCACGATGGCGGTCTTCGCCTACGTGATGGGGCGCGTGGACGCGTCGGAGTATCTGCAGATCTTCTATCTGCGCGGGGCGGGGGAGCTCACGATCTTCTGCGCGGCGGTCTTCGGCGCGGCGGCGGGGTTCCTCTGGTACAACGCACACCCGGCGCAGGTCTTCATGGGAGACACCGGTTCGCTCGCCCTCGGCGGAGCCTTGGGTGCGGTGGCGATCCTCCTCAAGAGCGAGTTCCTCGTGCTGATCGTCGGTGGCGTCTTCGTGGCGGAGACGGTCTCGGTGATCGTCCAGCGCTCGACCTTCAAGTGGCGTCGTCGCCGGCATGGGCTCGAGTATGCGAGAGCGCATCGCGTCTTCCTGCGCGCGCCGATCCATCATCATTTCGAGTTGAAGGGGTGGCCGGAGACGCAGGTGGTGGTGCGCTTCTGGCTCCTCGGGATCCTCTGCGCCTTCCTGGCGCTCTCCACGCTCAAGATCCGATGACGTCGCAGGGTCTGGCGGCGCTCGTCGATGCGGGCGAGGTCGCGGTGATCGGGCTCGGGGCGAGTGGGGCGGCGGCGGCCCGTCTGTTCGCACGGGCCGGGGCGCGCGTCTATGTGAGCGATGCGGGGCGGGGTGATCGGGTGCAGCAGGTGGCGGCCGCGTTGCGCGCGGAGGGGGTCGACGCCGAGTCGGGTGCGCACGACCTCGCGCGGATCGCTCGGGCCGGGACGGTCGTCGTGAGTCCCGGGGTGCCGCCGAGCGCGCCGCCGGTGGCGGCGGCTCATGACCGTGGGATCCCCGTCCTCTCGGAGATCGATGTCGCGCTCCGGGCGCTCCCGGCGCTCACCTACATCGCGACCACCGGGACGAACGGGAAGACCACCGTCACCGCGCTGATCGGGCATCTGCTCCGGGCGGTCGGCCGTGACGCCGTCGAGGCGGGGAACATCGGGACCCCGCTCGCCGAGATCGCGATGCGTGAGGCGCCGCCGGCGTGGGCCTCGCTGGAGCTCTCGAGCTTCCAGCTGCACGACACGCCATCGGTCGCCCCACGGGTGGCGGTGCTCACCAACCTGAGCCCCGACCATCTCGATCGCTACGATTCGCTCGACGCCTACTACGGCGACAAGATGCGGCTCTTCGCGAACGCGACGGCGCAGTCGCTGCGCGTGGTGAATGGCGATGAGGCCGAGGTGAGGCGCCGCACCGCCGGGATCGCGGGGCGCGCGCTCCGCTTCTCGCTCGCGGACAGCGCAGCCGAGGCGTGGTATGACCGCACGGGGGACCGGCTGATGCTCGCTGGGGCGCCGCTCCTGCCGCGCGCCGAGCTGCATCTCCTCGGTGATCACAACGTGGCCAACGCGCTCTGCGCCGCCCTCGCGGTCTGGGCGGCCGATCCGGCGCACCAGACGGCGGAGGCGCGCGCCCGGCTCGCCGAGGGGCTCCGCTCCTTCCGCGCGATCCCGCATCGGGTGGAGCCGGTGGGGGAGGTCGGCGGGGTGCTCTGGGTGAACGACTCCAAGGCGACGAACATCGGCGCGGCGCGTGTCGCGCTCGAGGGGATGACTCGCCCGGTGATCCTCTTGCTCGGGGGGCGTCACAAGGGGGAGCCGTACTCGGCGATGCTCGACGCCATCCGCGCGCACTGCAAGATGGTCCTCGCCTACGGCGAGGCGGCGCCCCAGGTGGTCGCGGACCTTGAGGGCCATGTGCCCGTCGAGCGGCTCGGATCGTCATTCGAGGACGTCATCGCGCGGGCGCGTGCCCTCGCGGCGCCCGGTGACGTGGTCCTCTTGGCCCCCGCCTGCTCGAGCTACGACATGTTCACCGACTATCTGCATCGCGGCGAGACCTTCCGTCGGCTCGCCCTCGGCGCGTGACCGCGCCGCCGATCCTCTGGAAGGACGCTGAGTCGGCAGCGAGCGGCGATCGGTCCACCGGGGCGCGGTTCCGGTGGCGGATGTCGCTCGAGGCGCGGATCCTGATCGTCGTCACCGCGGTGCTCCTCGCCTTCGGGCTCGCGACCCTCTATTCGGCGAGCGCGGGGGTGGCGATGGCTGCCCAGCGCCCGAGTTGGCACTTCCTCTATCGCCAGTTGACCGGGGTGGTGGCGGGGCTCGTGGGATTCGCCGTCCTCGCCAAGGTCGATGCCGATCGCTGGCAGAAGTACGCCTGGGCAGGGATGGTCCTGACGATCATCGGCCTCTTGCTCACCGTGCTGCCCTTCACCCGGTCGATCGCGCCGCCGATCAACGGATCGCGTCGCTTCCTCCTCGGCGGATCGATCCAGCCCTCCGAGTTCGGCAAGCTCGCCCTTGTCGTCTGGACCGCGATGCTGATCGTGAAGAAGGGCGGGGAGCAGGGGCTCCGCCGCCTGGGCCAAGGACTCGCGCCCTTCGGCGCGATCTTCGGGATCCTGGCCGCGCTCGTCGCGCTGGAGCCTGACGTCTCGGTCGCGCTCTTCTACGCCCTCGTGATGGGGGTGATGCTCTTCGCCGCCGGGGCGCGCATCGGGCACTTCGTCTTCTTGGGGATCGTCGGCCTCCCCTTCGTCTGGACCTTCGTCGGCAAGTTTGACTACATCGTGCGTCGGTTGCTCGGCTTCGTCGATGGGACCGATGGTACGGACGCGGTGAAGCACCAGCTGCAGCAGTCGCTGATCGCGGTGGGATCGGGCGGTCTCTTCGGCGTCGGGTTCGGACAGGGGCGGCAGCAGTTCGGCTTCCTCCCGCTCCCGTACAACGACTTCATCGGCAGCAACGTGGGGGAGGAGTGGGGGTTCGTCGGGTTGGCGGGGCTGATCGTGCTCTACGCGCTCTGGACCTGGCTCGGCTTCCGCATCGCGAAGCAGGCGCGTTCGCCGTTCCTTCAGCTGGTCGCGATCGGGCTCACCACCACGATGGTCTTCACCGCCTATCTGCATCTCGGCGTCGTGATCGGGCTGCTCCCGACCACGGGACTCACCCTGCCGTTCGTCTCGTACGGGCGCTCGAACATCATGCTCTCGCTCTTCATCACGGGGCTCCTGGTGAACATCGGGAGTGACCGCGAGCGCGTGGGTGGTCGCACGCCCACGTCGGACGCGCGATGAACGTCCTCTTCACCGGCGGTGGGACCGGGGGGCACCTCTATCCGGCGCTCGCGATCGCCCGAGCGCTCGTCGCGATCCGTCCCGAGGTCCGCCCCTTCTTCGTCGGGGCACAGCGTGGGATCGAGCGCGATGTGCTCCCGACCACCGAGTTCCCGCATCGCCTACTCGATCTGCATCCCCTCTACCGACCGCAGCTCTGGCGGAACTGGAAGACGCTCCGTGGCGCGGTGAGCGGGTGGCGTGCGATGTCGGCGCTCGGGCGCACGTTGCGACCGGCGCTCGTGGTCGGCACCGGGGGCTATGCCGCCGGGCTCGCCTCGGCGTGGGCGTGGGCGCATCGCGTCCCGCTCGTGCAGCACATCGGCGATGCGGTGCCCGGGATCACCGCGCGCTGGACGGCGCGCTTCGCGACCGAGGCCTACCTCGGCTATCCCGAGGCCGAGCGCTGGTTACCGCGCGGGCGCTGTGTCTATCGCGATACGGGGAATCCGATCCAGCCGCCCCCCGACCTGCATCCCGCGCCGGCGGAGGCGCGGGCGCGGTGGGGGTTCCCAGCGCACGCGACGGTGGTGCTCGTCTTCGGTGGCTCGCAGGGGGCGCGCGCGATCAACCGTGCGGTGGCGAGCTGGGTGGGGCGGGGGATCCCTGCGGGGCTCTGTGTGCTCTGGGCGACCGGGCGCGGCCAGCACGATGCCTTCGCGCATCTCGATCGCGCCGACGTGCGGGTGGTGCCGTACCTCTCGCCGATCAGCGATGCGTATGCGGCGGCCGACCTCGCGCTGGTGCGGGGCGGGATGATGGGAACGAGTGAGCTCTGCGCGTGGGGGATCCCCATGGTCATCGTCCCACTCCCGTCGGCAGCCCAGGACCATCAGACGGCGAATGCCCAGGTCCTCGAGGCGGCGGGCGCCGCACGGCATCTCCCGGAGTCGGCGTTGAGCGCGGAGCGGATCGACGCCGAGGTGCGCGCGCTGATCACCGATCCGGTGGCGCGGCGCGCCATGGGGGAGGCGGCGCGACGGCGCGGTCGTCCCACCGCGGCGGCCGACATCGCCCGGCAGATCGCGCAGCGACTCGATCGCCGCGCCGTCTAGATTCCTCGCATGCCACTGCTCGATCCCACCGATCCACGGCCGGTCCACTTCCAAGGGATCGGCGGCGCCGGGATGAGCGCGCTCGCCGAGCTGCTGCATCGGCGTGGCGCGCGCGTGACGGGATGCGACCGCGATCCCGCCGGGGCAGTCGACCTCATCGCGCTCGGGATCCCGGTACAGACGGGGCACGACCCCGCGCATCTCGAGGACCATCGCGCCCTCGTCGTCTCCAGTGCGATCCCCAAGGATCATCCCGAGGTCATGCGCGCCCGTACGCTCGGCCTCGAGGTGGTGCGCCGCGCCGAGGCGCTCGCCGAGGCGACGGCGGGCGGGGTGCTGATCGGGATCGCCGGGACTCATGGCAAGAGCACGACCACGGTGATGACCACCGAGGCGCTCGCGGCGGCAGGGAAGGAACCCACCGGTGTGGTCGGCGCGCGCGTGTCCGCGTGGGGAGGGAACCTCTCGCGTGGCGGGCACGAGCTCTTCGTGGTCGAGGCCGATGAGTACGATCGGTCGTTCCTCGCCCTCACGCCGACGGTCGCGGTGGTGACGAACGTCGAGGCCGATCATCTGGATATCTACGCCGACCTCGCCGACATCACGACGACCTTCGCGACCTATGTGCGGCGCGCGCGCTACGTGGTGCTCTGCGCCGATGACCCCGGCGCGAACGCGCTCCCCTCGCCGGCGACGGCGGAGGTGATCCGCTACGGGATCATGAGCCCCGATGCGCGGCTCGTCGCGCGAGAGATCCGTCATCACGACGGGGGCTCGACCTTCACCGTGGTCTACGACGGCAAGCCACTGGGTGCGGTGCACCTCGGCGTACCGGGGAGGCACAATGTGTTGAATGCGCTCGCGGCGCTCGCCTGCGGGATCGGTCCGTGGGGGCTCACCGTCGAGGCGATGGCGCCGGGGCTCGCGCGCTTCGTCGGGGCGGAGCGGCGCTTCCAGCGGAAGGGGAGCGCACGTGGCGTGACGGTGGTCGACGACTACGCGCATCATCCCACCGAGGTGGCGGCGACGCTGGCCGCGGCCCGCGAAGCGTATCCCGATCGTCGGATCGTCGTCGCCTTCCAACCGCACCTCTTCAGTCGGACGCGCGACTTCGCTGGGGAGTTCGGGGAGGCGCTCGCCGCTGCGGACGTGCTCTGTCTGGCGGAGGTCTATCCGGCGCGCGAGCAGCCGCTCCCCGGGGTGACGAGCGCGCTGATCGCCGATGCGGCGACGCGCGCCGGCCGTGCGCCGGTGTGGACCGGGCCGCGCGATGCGATGGCGGGCGCCCTCGCCGATCTCGTGCGGGAGGGAGACGTGGTCCTCACCGTCGGGGCGGGGGACGTCACCAAGACGGGGCCCGAGCTCCTCGCCCGGTTGGGCGCATGACCGAGGAGGTCCGCTGGCGCGACCGCCTGCGGCAACGGCTCCGCTGGGTCTGGCGTGGGACGATCGTCGTGGTCGTCGTCACGAGCCCCTGGTGGGGGCGCGAGGGGCTGCGGCGGATGGAGTTCTTCCGGGTGCGGCGCGTGGTGATCGAGGGGACCCGTTACGCGGCCCCCGATGAAATCGTTTCGAGGTTGAGGGTCGACACCACCGCCTCGATCTGGGACGGGACGTCGCCCTTGGTGGCGCGGGTCCGCGAGCATCCGCAGGTGCGCGAGGTGCGCATCCGGCGGCGGCTCCCGGGGACGCTCGTGGTGCAGGTGACGGAACGCCCGCCGGTGGCGCTGGTGAACACGCCGACCGGCTTGCGCGTCACCGATGCCGACGGCGCGACCCTCCCGGTGGACCCCACCGCCATCGATGTCGATCTCCCCGTGCTGGCGACCCGCGACACGCTCCTCTTGCGGCTGTTGAGTCAGGTGCAAGATTCGCTTCCCGCGCTCTACGCGCAGGTGAGCGATGCGCGTCGAGGGCCGGAGGGCGCGGTGGTGCTGGAGCTCGCCAGCGTCCGCCTCCTCGCTGGGGCGGATGTCTCATCGGGGCGTCTCGCCGAGGCGCTCGCCGTGCAGCAGGACCTCGTCACCCGTGGACGGACGGCGGTGGAGCTCGATCTCCGCTTTCGCGACCAGGTGGTGGCCCGACTCTCGACCACGCCATGAACCCTGATCGTCTCGTCGCTGGCCTCGACATCGGATCCGCCAAGACCACCGCGGTGATCGCAGAGGTCGTGGGGGACCTGCCCAAGCATCCCACGGTGAACATCCTCGGGGTGGGGCAGTCGCGTACGACGGGACTCCGCAAAGGCGTGGTCGCGGATATCGAGGAGACGCAGCGCTCGATCGCCAAGGCGCTGCAGGACGCCGAGCGGATGGCGGGGGCGAAGGTCGAGACCGTCTACGCGGGGATCGCCGGCGAGCACATGCAGGCGATGACCTCCACCGGGATCGCCTCGATCACCGGGGCGGAGATCACCAAGGCCGACGTCGACCGCGCGAACGCGGTGGCGCGCGCCCAGAGCATCCCGCAGGACCGCGAGCTCATCCATGCGATCCCGCAGGAATACACCGTCGACAAGAGCTTCGGGATCCGCGATCCGATCGGGATGATCGGGACGCGGCTCGAGACCGAGATGTACCTCGTCACCATCGGCGCCTCGCCGGCGATGAACCTGCGCAAGGCGGTGGAGCGCGCGGGGTATCGCGTGGGGGAGCTCGTCCTCGAGCCCCTCGCGAGTGCCCTCGCGGTGCTGACGGACGACGAGAAGGAGCTGGGCGTCGCGCTGATCGAACTCGGCGCTGGCACCACCGATGTGGCGGTGTTCCACGAAGGGAAGATCCGGCATCTCGGGACGATCCCCTACGGCGGCATGAACGTCACGAGCGATATCGTGCACGGGCTCGGCGTCACGCAGGCTGACGCGGAGCAGCTGAAGGTGACCTATGGCGCGGCGTTCGAGCCGCTGGTGCCGCACGACGAGCGGTTGCGCCTGCCGAGCACCGGCGCGCAGGGGGAGCGTGAGATCCCGCGCTCGTTGCTGGCCCACATCATCCATCAGCGCACGCAGGAGATCTTCGAGCTGGTGCTGCGTGAGGTCCAAGGGGCGGGGCTGATCCCCAAGCTCGCGGCCGGCGTGGTGGTGACGGGCGGGGCCGGGGCACAGCCGGGGACGGCGGATCTCGCGAGCGACGTGTTCGGGACCGGCGCCCGGCTCGGTGTCCCGGGTGAATCGCTCGGCGGCCTCGCCGACGCCGTACAGACCCCGCGCTTCGCGACGGTGACGGGACTCGTCCAGTACGGCGCACATCGCGTCGCGATGGGAGCGAGCGCGCCCAAGGGCGGACGCCGCCTCGGGTTGCCGGCGACCCCCTCGATGGACCAGTTCGCAGGGAAGGTCAAGACCTGGCTGCAGGACTTCTTCTAGTCCGTTTCCAACACGGGGGGTCGGTCGTCTTCCGGATAGGATCGGAGACGGCGGTCGTGGTATATTCCGCCGTCGTCGCCGCAGTCCCCACGTCCCCTCCGATGGAGTCCGCCGCGCCATGAACATCTTCGAGCTCGAGGATCACGCCGCACAGAACGCCCGCATGAAGGTGGTGGGCGTCGGCGGCGGTGGCGGCAATGCGGTGAACCGCATGATCGAGGAGCAGCTCGACGGCGTCGAGTTCATCTCGGTCAACACCGATGCGCAGGCCCTGATCAACTCCAAGTCGGATGTGAAGGTCCAGATCGGCAAGAAGCTGACGCGCGGCCTCGGGGCCGGCGCGCGGCCGGAGATCGGTCGGCAGGCGATCGAGGAGAATCGGGACGAGGTTGTACGCGCCCTCGCGGGGTCGGACCTCGTCTTCGTGACCTGCGGGATGGGCGGTGGGACCGGCACCGGGGCCGCGCCGATCATCTGCGAGATCGCCAAGGAGGCGGGCGCCCTCACCGTCGGTATCGTGACCAAGCCCTTCCTCTTCGAAGGGCGCAAGCGGATGCGCCAGGCGGACGAGGGGATCGCCGAGATGGCGAAGCATGTCGACACGCTGATCGTCGTCCCGAACGAGCGGCTCCTGGCCGTCGTGGGGAAGGGGATCCCGTTCCAGGATGCGCTCAAGAAGGCTGATGAGGTGCTCTTGCAGGCGACCGGCGGCATCTCGAGCATCATCACCAAGGCGGGGGTGGTGAACGTCGACTTCGCCGACGTGCGCACGGTCATGAAGGATGGTGGCTCGGCGATCATGGGCACGGGAATCGGGCGCGGGGAGAACCGCGCGGTCGATGCCGCGCGCATGGCGATCGATTCGCCGCTCCTCGACAACGTCTCGATCATCGGGGCCCGCGGCGTGCTGATCAACATCACCGGCGGGATGGAGCTCACGTTGGGTGAGGTCACCACGATCTCGGACATCGTGAAGGAGGCGGTGGGCGAGGAGACCGAGATCATCTTCGGCGCCGTCTACGAGCCGGCGATGCAGGGCGAGGTGCGCGTGACGGTGATCGCCACCGGGTTCGAGCGGAAGGTGACGGGGGCGGCCCTCATCGGCCGCGCCGCGTCGACCCCGGTCATCCCGATCGATCCGGCGATCCGGGCCGCGCGTCAGGCGCCGGCGCCCGCCGCCGCGCCGCTCGCGACCGGCAACGCCATGCCCGCCGCGCGCCCTCGACCGACCGCCCTCCCGATCGAGGACCTCGGGGACATGGAGATCCCGACGTTCATTCGGAGGCAGATGGATTGACGCCCCGGGCGGGGCGTCTCCTCATCGGTGCGGTGGTCGCGGCGCTCGCGATCGCCGCACTTCGTTTGCCAGCCCCTCGCGTCGGTCGGCCGGGGGAGCTCCTCGACCCCACCGTCGTCCGTCGCTGGTCCCGCGCCGACACCCTCGGCCGAGGCGAGACCCTGACCGCCCTCCTCCAGCGCCGCGGGTTCGACCCGCTCGAGGCGGCGAACATCCTCGAGGCCACGCCCCTCGATTCGCGGCGCCTCCGCGCGGGGATGACGATCGAGGTGCGTGGCGATTCGGCCGGCTCCCCGGGGAACGAGGTTCGCTTCTTCCTCGGCGTCGACCGGATCATCGTGGCGCGACGCGACGAGGGTGGTGAGTGGCGCGCCACCGACGAGCGCCTCCCGTGGACGACTGACACCGTGCTGATCCGCGGGACGGTACAGAGCACCCTCTACGCCGCGATCGATGCGGGGGCCGCCGACTGGCTCTCGGGGAGCGCGCGCCAAGAGCTCGCCTGGACCGTCGCCGACATCTACGAGTATCGCGTCGATATGTCGCGCGACCTGCAGCAGGGCGATCGCCTCCGGGTCGTGGTGGAGCGCGAGTCGTTGCAGACGGGAGCCTCCCGCATCGGCCGGGTGTTGGCGGCGGGGCTCGAGCGGGGCGGCACGGAGGTCCAGGCGATCCGCCTCGAGGGCGCGTCGGGCCGGAGCCGCTACTACGATCAGGACGGGCGATCGCTCGCGGCGACCTTCCTCCGTGCGCCGCTCTCCTTTCGTCGCATGTCGAGTGGATTCGGGGGCCGTCGACACCCGGTCCTCGGCACCTGGCGCGCGCATAAGGGCCTCGATTATTCCGCCGCCTCTGGCACCCCCGTCCGCACGATCGGTGATGGCACCGTCACCTTCGCCGGCCGCCGCGGGGGCTATGGCAACGTCGTCGAGGTGCGCCACATCAATGGCTTCGTGACGCGCTATGCCCATCTGCGCGGGTTCGGGCCGGCGATCCGGTCGGGCGCCCGCGTCTCGATCGGGCAGACCATCGGCTATGTGGGATCGACGGGGCTCTCGACGGGGCCGCATCTGCATTTCGAGGTCCTGGTGCGCGGGGCGCATCGCGATCCGCGCACGGCGCTGCAGTCGGCGGCGGGGCCCACGCTGAGTGGCGCCGACCGCGACCGCTTCGGGTCGGTCCGCCGCCTGGCACAGCAGGCGCTCGAGGGGCCCACCGGGCTCGTGCGCGCCGCCGTGACCAACTAGGCCCATTCCCTACGGCTGAGGCATCGTACCGATGATGACGTGGGGGCTCGCGGCGCTCCTGGGCGTGGGGCTGACGGTACTGCTCTATCGGGGTGAGGTGCCCCGAGGCGCGATCGTGCTCCCGCTTCTGCGCTGGGTCGCCGTCACCGTCGTGGTGGCCGCACTGCTCGACGCGCCACTTCGTCGCGCGGTAGCGCCCCGACCGGTGGTCGCGCTCGACGTCTCGGTCAGTTGGCTCGCCGACGATGATGACGCCGCCTGGCGCGCTGCGCGCGCTGTCGTCGATTCCCTCCTCGATGGCCACGCCGATGCGCTGCGCCTCTTCGGGGATTCGCTGCGCACCGCGCCGATCCCCGATCGGCCGACCGATGTGGGGTCGCGGATCCGACCGGTGGTGGAGTGGGCGCTGGCCACGGGGCGTCCGGTCCAGGTCGTGACCGATGGCCGACTCGACGATCCGGAGTGGGTGGCGCGACTCCCCGTGGGCTCCACGGTGCATCGCATCGATCGTCCCGCGCGCGCCGCGGCGGTCCTCACCGCGCTCGATGCACCGACGGCGGCGCCGGCCGGCGACACGATCCTCGCCGAGGTGACGGTCACCGCCGATGCGGCGGGTGCGCCCCCGCGACAGCTCACCCTGGGGCGTGATGCGCAGGTGATCGCGCGTCGCGACCTCGAGGCATTGGGGCCATACGAGACGCGGGTGGTCTCGGTGCCGGTCCCCCTCGGTGCCGTGGAGGGAGCGGTGCGACTCACCGCGCGCCTCCTCGACGGGACGAACGTCACCGATTCGATCACGGTCCCGATGCGCATCACGGGGGGCGCCGCCGCGGTCGTGATCTCGACCGCGCCTGATCAGGATGCGCGCTACGCGGTCGCGGCCCTGCGTGCGGTGCGCCGAGGGCCGGTGCGCGCCTACTGGCAGGTGGCGAAAGGGGTCTGGCGGGTCGATGGCACCCTCGCGCCGGTGGAGGAGGGCGTGGTTCGACGCGAGGCAGGGGAGGCCTCGCTCCTCCTGCTCCACGGCGACACCGCCTTCCTCGGTGCGCCCGGCGCGCTGCGTACCGCCGGCCTCATCCTGATGAGCCCGCCGCCGCCGGGGGACGAGTTCTATCCGGTGGCGCCATCGTCGCCCTCCCCGCTCTCGGACGCGCTGAGCGGGCTTCCGTGGGACTCGCTCCCCCCACTCGATGTGGCCTTGACGCGGGCCAGCGCCGATGAGGTGACGGTGGTGGAGACCCGGCGTGGGCGGCGGTTCGAATCGCGTGTAGCGATTCGCGCACAGGAGCGCGACGCGATCGGACAACGGGTGGTGCGTATCCCGGCGGCCGGGTTCTGGCGGTGGAGGTCCCGCGGTGGGCGCAGTGCGGCCTCGTACGACGCGCTCGTCGGGGCGCTCGTCGATTGGGCCGGTGCGACACCAGGGGAGGCAGCCGATTCGATCGGCACGACCGACGCGGCGGTGTGGGCGCGTGAGGTGGCGCGTCGAGCGGAGCAGCGCCCTCGGGCGCCGACCGTGGCGAGTGGCCCGGTGGGCACGGGCGAGGTGATGGGCCGATCGCTCGGGGCTCGCGGACGCTGGTGGCTCGTCGCGCTCGCCCTCGCGGCGCTCTCGCTCGAGTGGATGCTCCGGCGTCGACGCGGGCTCCGCTGACGCTACGTTTCACCTATGGCGTTCCTTTCGAAGCAGGCCGGCGACCTCCCGCAGAAGTCCCTCTGGCAGCGCCTCAAGGCGATCGCGCTCACCGACGTGGTGGTACTCGCCCGAGGGGGCGTCGACGAGGGCTCCCTCGAGCGGGTGGAGCAGATGCTCCTCGAGGCCGACTTCGGTGTCCCGGTGACGCTTCGCCTGGTGGAGGCGATCCGAGAGCAGGCGGGCCGCGGGAAGATCAGGAGCGCGGACGAGTTCCTCGCCGCGCTCCGCGTGGAGATCGAGGGGGCGCTCCGTGCCGGCCGCCACGATCCCGCCCTGCAGCTGCCGATCGAACGCCCCGCCGTGATCCTCGTCCTCGGCGTGAATGGGGCGGGGAAGACGACCTTCATCGGGAAGCTCGCCTCGCGCCTCCGCGCCGAGGGGAAGCGCGTCCTGCTCGGCGCGGGCGACACCTTCCGCGCCGGCGCGATCGATCAGCTCAAGGTCTGGGCCGACCGGACCGGGGCCGAGTTCGTCGGGGGGGCGCCCGGTGGGGATCCCGCGGCGGTGGCGTTCCAGTCGATCGATGCCGGCGTCGCGCGCGGGGTGGATGTCGTGATCATCGACACCGCGGGGCGGCTGCATACGAGCGGTGCGCTTATGGACGAGCTCAAGAAGGTGCAGCGGGTGGTCGAGAAGCGGCTCCCTGGTGCCCCGCACGAGGCGCTCCTCGTCCTTGATGGCACCGTGGGGCAGAACGCGGTGCAGCAGGCCAAGATCTTCTCCGCCGCGGTCCCCGTCACCGGACTCGTGGTGACCAAGCTCGATGGCACGGCGCGCGGTGGGGTGGTGGTCGCGGTGCATGAGGCGATCGATGTCCCGGTGAAGTTCCTGGGGACGGGGGAGCAGGCCGCCGACCTGCAGCCCTTCGACGCCGCGACCTTCGCACGCGAGCTCCTCGAGGCGTGAGCCCCCGACCGCCGGTGCGCCTGACGCTCGAGACCCCGGTGACCTATCTGACCGGGGTCGGCCCGCGGCGCGCCGAGCTCCTCAAACGACTCAACATCTTCACCGCGGGGGATCTGCTCTGGCATATCCCACATCGCTACGAGGATGCTACCACGGTCCGGTCGATCAACTCGCTCCGCGTCGGTGAGGATGCGACGGTGATCGGCACGGTGATCAGCACCGGGATCCTTCCGACGAAGAAGGGACTGCGCGTCTTCCAGGCGGTGGTGCAGGATGCGTCGGGGCTGATCGAGGTGGCGTGGCCGGGGCAACCCTGGCTCGATCGGCAGATCACGAAGGAGGATGTGCTCCTCCTGAGTGGGCCGGTGCGCTTCTTCCACGGCCGACAGTTGGCCCCGCGTGAGTTCGTGAACCTGGGCGCGGGCGCTGATGGCACGACGGGGGGGCGCGTGCTCTCGGTCTACGGCGCCACCGAGGGACTCTCGGTCAAGGTGATCCGCGGGCTGATCGAGTCGCATCTCGATGCGCTGCTCCCGTTGGTGGAGGAGTATCTCCCGGCGTCGATGCTCGCGGCGGCGGGGGTGCCTGCGCTGCGCGAGGCGTTGGCGGCGGTGCATCGGCCCGCCTCAGTCGCCGCGGCGCTTGAGGGGCGGGCGCGGTTGGCGTTCGAGGAACTGCTCTTCGTCCATCTGTTGCATCGCAAGGCGCGGCAACTCACCCGGAGCGCGCGCGATGGGATCCGCTTCCTAAACAAGAAGAATCTCACCGCCCGGTTCCGTGAGGTCCTCCCCTTCACCCTGACCAAGGCGCAGGTCCGGAGCATCCGCGAGATCGTCGCCGATATGTGCGACGCGACGCGGATGCATCGACTCCTGCAGGGCGATGTGGGAGCGGGGAAGACCGTCGTCGCGCTCTTCGCCGCGTTGCTCGCGATGGAGAACTCGGGATCGTCCCGGTGCTGTTGACCGGGAGCCGGCGTGCGGCGGAACGCCGGCTCGCCGCCACCCGAATGGAGGGAGGGGAGCCCTGCCTCGTGGTCGGCACGCACGCGCTGGTCCAGGAGAAGACGGCGTTTCGCTCGCTGGGGCTCGCCATCATCGACGAGCAGCACCGCTTCGGCGTGGATCAGCGCCGCGCGCTGGCGGAGCGGGGGATGGGGCCGCAGAAGCCCGATGTCCTCCTGATGTCGGCGACCCCGATCCCGCGCTCCCTCGCCCTCACGATGTACGGCGATCTCGACGTGAGCCTCTTGGACGAGCGCCCACCGGGCCGGAAACCCGTCACCACCGCGATGCGCCCGGAATCGGCGCGGGCGAAGGTGATGGCCTTCATCCGCGCGCAGGTCGAGGGGGGGCGGCAGGCCTACATCGTCTACCCGCTCGTGGAGGAGTCGGAGAAGATCGCCCTCTCTGCCGCGACCACGGCCTTCGAGGCGCTGACCACCGGTCCCCTCGCCGGCCTCCGGCTCGCCCTCCTACACGGCCGGATGGCCGCTGACGAGAAGGACGAGGTGATGCGCCGTTTCCGTGATGGGGCGATCGATGTCTTGGTCGCGACGACGGTGATCGAGGTCGGGATCGATGTCCCCAATGCGACGGTGATGGTCGTGGAGCATCCGGAACGCTTCGGGCTTTCGCAGCTCCATCAGCTGCGGGGGCGGGTGGGGCGCGGGGCCGCCGAGTCGTTCTGCATCCTGCTGGGGGATGTGGGGGTCGAGGCGGGAGAGCGCCTTCAGGTGATCGTCGGGAGCGAGGACGGCTTCGAGATCGCCCGCGCCGACCTCGCCATCCGTGGGATGGGGGACCTCTTCGGGGAGCGGCAGAGCGGGGTCCCCACCTTCCGGATCGCCGACCCCCTCAAGGACGAGGCCCTGAGCGATGCGGCCCGGGCCGCCGCCGACCGCCTCGTGGATGAGGACCCCGATCTGGCCCGCCCCGAGCATCGGCGCATCAAGCAGGTGCTCCGGCGCGGCTACGGTCGCGCGTTGGAGCTCTTCCGCGTCGGGTGATCCCCCCTAGCTTTCAAGGATGTCCAGCACCGAGCCCGTGATCCGCATCGCCGACCTCCCCGACCGCGTCGGGCAGACCGTCACCCTCCGGGGGTGGGTCAGCCACCTTCGCTCTTCCGGGAAGATCGCCTTCGTCGTGCTGCGCGATGGCACGGGGCTCCTGCAGTGCGTCGTCGTGAAGAAGGAGGTCGATGAGGCGTCGTGGGCAACCTTCGGCACGCTCACGCTCGAGACCTCGGTCACCGTCACCGGTGAGGTGCGCGCCGACGCGCGCCAGGTCGGTGGGGTCGAGCTGGGGGTCACGACCCTGTCGGTGATCGGCGCGAGCCCCCTCGACTATCCGATCCAACCCAAGGAGCACGGCGTCGACTTCCTCCTCGATCATCGCCACTTCTGGCTGCGCACCCCGCGGCAGGTCGCGATCATGCGCATCCGCCACGAGATCGAGCAGGGGATCCACGACTTCTTCTACGAGCGCGGCTTCCTCCGCGTCGACACCCCGATCCTCACCGCCGCGATCGGCGAGCGGAGCGGACTCTTCAGCACCGAGTACTTCGACGAGGGGAACGCCTACCTCGCGCAGACCGGCCAGCTCTACGGGGAGGCGGCGGCTGCCGCCTTCGGGAAGATCTACACCTTCGGTCCGACCTTCCGGGCGGAGAAGTCCAAGACGCGGCGCCATCTGACTGAGTTCTGGATGATCGAGCCCGAGGTCGCCTTCAACGACACGCATGCGAATATGCAGCTGCAGGAGGACTTCGTCTCCTTCCTCGTGCAGCGCGTGCTCGAGCGGCGTCGGGTCGAGCTCGCCGAGCTGGAGCGCGACGTGACCAAGCTCGAGAAGATCCGCGGCCCCTTCCCGCGCATCGACTACACCGACGCCGTCGCCACCCTGCAGAAGAAGGGGAGCGCGGTGCAGTGGGGCGAGGACCTTGGCGCCGAGGACGAGGCGCTCCTCGTGGAGGACTACGAGACCCCCATCTTCATCTGCAACTACCCCAAGGAGGCGAAGGCCTTCTACATGAAGGAGAACCCCGCCGATCCGCGCACCGTCCTCTGCGACGACATGCTCGCGCCGGAGGGATACGGGGAGATCATCGGTGGCTCGCAGCGCGAAGACGACTACGACAAGCTCCTCCATCGCATCCAGGAGGAAGGACTCCCCCTCGACGCGTACGGCTGGTATCTCGATCTCCGCAAGTACGGGACCTTCGTGCACTCGGGCTTCGGCCTCGGCTTGGAGCGCACCGTCGCCTGGATCTGCGGCACGCCGCACATCCGCGAGTGCATCCCCTTTCCGCGGATGATGCACCGCCTGCGCCCGTGATCGGGCATCGCCTCTGGGACGCCGAGCCGCTCGCGTGAGCGAGCACACGCTCCCACGGAACGCCGGCCAGCCCCTCGACCTCGAGCGGGTCCGCGCGATCCGCGTGAACCGCAGTGCGGCTGAGCGTCGCGCCGCGACGATCCCCACGCGACGCACCGTGAAAAAGGAGTGGCAGGCCGCCTGGTTGCTCAAGGCGATCACCCTGATGGACCTCACCACCCTCTCCGGCGACGACACCGCCGGGAACGTGACGCGGCTCTGTGCGAAGGCGCGTCGCCCCGTGCGCGTGGAGATCCTCGCCGCCCTCGGCGCGGAGTCGCTCGGGATCACCGTCGGGGCGGTCTGCGTCTACCACCGGTGGGTGGAGACCGCGGTGCGCGCCCTCGAGGGGAGCGGGATCCCCGTCGCAGCGGTCTCCACCGGCTTCCCGGCGGGGCTCTCGCCCTTCGAGACGCGACTCGCGGAGATCCACGCCTCGGTCGCGGCGGGGGCACGCGAGATCGATATCGTCATCACCCGCGCGCATGTGCTCACGGGGGATTGGACCGCGCTCTACGACGAGGTGTGTGCCTTCCGCGAGGCCTGCGGTGACGCGCACCTCAAGGCGATCCTCGCCACCGGCGAGCTCGCGACCCTGACCAACGTCGCGCGCGCGAGCTGGGTCGCGATGCAGGCGGGGGCCGACTTCATCAAGACGAGCACGGGGAAGGAAGGGGTGAACGCGACCCTCCCCGTCTCCCTCGTGATGGCGCGTCAGATCCGCGAGTACGCCGAGGCCACCGGCTGCCAGGTGGGGTACAAGCCCGCCGGTGGGATCCGCGCCGCCAAGCCCGCGCTCGATTATCTCCTCCTCATGAAGGAGGAGCTCGGCGTGCGCTGGTTGCAGCCCGATCTCTTCCGCTTCGGGGCCTCTGGGCTCCTCACCGACATCGAGCGTCAGCTCGAACATCACGTCACCGGGCGCTACGCAGCGGCCCATCGCCAGCCGATGCCATGACTCGCGTCGCCGAACTCTTCCAGTCGATGGATTACGGGCCCGCTCGGCGCGTGGCGCCTGCGGGAAGTGGGCGAAGCTCACCCCCCATCAGCGGGCGCGGCACCTCTATGCGCTCGCCCGCATGGTGCAGAAGCATGCGCGGCTCTTTGCCGTCCTCGAGTCGATGGACAACGGGAAGCCGATCCGCGAGACGCGCGATCTCGACATCCCCCTCGTGGCCCGTCACTTCTACCATCACGCGGGGTGGGCGCAGCTCCTCCCGACCGAGTTCCCCGGCTACGGCCCCGTGGGCGTGGTGGGGCAGATCATCCCGTGGAACTTCCCGCTCCTGATGCTCGCGTGGAAGGTCGCGCCGGCGCTCGCGGCGGGGAACACCGTGGTCTTGAAACCGGCGGAGTTCACCCCGCTCTCGGCGCTCCTCTTCGCCGAGCTCGCGGCGCAGGCGGGACTCCCGGCGGGGGTACTCAACATCGTGACCGGTGATGGCGCGACCGGGGCGGCGCTCGTCTCGCACCCTGGTGTCGACAAGATCGCTTTCACCGGTTCGACCGAGGTGGGCAAGATCATTCGCAAGGCGACGGCGGGATCGGGGAAGAAGCTCTCGCTCGAGCTTGGCGGGAAGTCGCCCTTCATCGTGTACGAGGATGCCGACCTCGACGCCGTGGTCGAGGGCGTCGTCGATGCGATCTGGTTCAATCAGGGGCAGGTCTGCTGCGCGGGGTCGCGACTTCTCGTGCAGGAGGGGATCCACGATCGCCTGATCGAGAAGCTGCGCGCGCGGATGGAGACGCTGCGCGTCGGGCCTCCCCTCGATAAGGGGATCGACATGGGGGCGATCGTCGCGCCCGAGCAGTTGGAGCGGATCCGGGCGCTCTGTGCGCAGGGTGAGGTCGAAGGGGCCACGCGCTACCAGGCGACCAGCGCGGTGCCGAGCACCGGGTGCTTCTTCCCACCGACGCTCTTCACGAACGTTTCCCCCGCGAGCACCATCGCACAGGTCGAGATCTTCGGCCCGGTGATGGTCGCGATGACCTTCCGCACGCCGGAGGAGTCGGTCGCACTCGCCAACAACACGGTGTACGGGCTCGCGGCGAGTCTTTGGACGGAGAACATCAACCTCGCGCTCGACATCGCGCCAAAGCTCAAGGCCGGCGTGGTGTGGGTGAACGCGACGAATCTCTTCGATGCGGCCGCCGGCTTCGGTGGCTATCGAGAGAGCGGGTTCGGTCGCGAGGGAGGGAAGGAGGGGATGTGGGAGTACCTCCTCCCCGAGGGCGCCACTCGCGCCTCCGAGGCCACGGTCCGGCGCGCGCGCGAGGAGAAGAGGGCCACCGCACGGGCCCCCGAGACGCCACGTGAGCCTGTGTTGAGCCCGATCGAGCAGGTCGATCGCACCGCGAAACTCTTCATTGGCGGGAAGCAGGCGCGTCCGGACTCCGGGTACTCGCGCGCGATCCTCGACCTGAAGGGGCGCATCGTCGGCGAGGCGGGCGAGGGCAACCGCAAGGACCTCCGCAACGCCGTCGAGGCGGCGCACGCGGCCGCCAAGGGATGGGCGACCTCCACCGGGCATCTGCGCGCGCAGATCCTCTACTACATCGGGGAGAACCTGAGTGCGCGCGCCGATGAGTTCGCGGCGCGTCTGCGCACGATGACCGGTGCCAGCGGACGCGAGGCGACGCGCGAGGTGGAGCAGAGTATCGAGTGTTGCTTCGCCTACGCCGCGTGGGCCGACAAGTGGGATGGCGCGGTGCATCAGGTCCCATTCCGCGGGGTCGCGATCGCGATGCAGGAGCCGATCGGGGTGGTCGGCGTCGTCGCGCCGAGCGAGCCCCCATTGCTCGGCTTCGTCTCGATGATCGCCCCGCTCATCGCCACCGGGAACACCGTCGTCGCGATCCCGAGCGAGGCGCATCCCCTCGCGGCGACCGACCTCTATACCGTCTTCGAGAGCTCCGATCTCCCCGGGGGGGTGGTCAACATCGTGACGGGGGCGAGCGAGGTGTTGGGGCAGGTGCTCGCCGAGCACGACGATGTGGAGGCGTTCTGGTTCATGGGCACGGAGGCCGGGCGGCGCACGATGGAGCTTGCCTCGGCGGGGAACATGAAGCGGACCTTCTGTCGGATCACCCCGCGCGATGGGTCGGTGCCCGATGACATGCGGGCGCTGCTGCGCGAGGCGACACAGGTCAAGAACATCTGGGTCCCCTACGGGGCCTGATCCTCCAAGGTGGTTCGCACGCCACCCGTCTGGTGGCGCGCCGCGATCACGTCGCGCGTTCCGTCGCCTTCACCTCGTCCCAGATCAGATCGAGCGCTTCGAGCCCCGCGGTGCGCACGTCGAGCCCGCGCGCCGTCGCGATCGTCTCCACCGCCTCGAATCGCCGTTGGAACTTCGCATTCGCCCGATCGAGCGCGAGCGCGGGATGCGTCCCCGCCTTCCGGCAGAGGTTCACCACCGCGAAGAGCAGGTCCCCGAGCTCCTCCTCGAGCGCGGCGTGGCGCGGATCGGCGCTCGGCACGCCATGCGTGTCGAAGGTCGCGCCATCCTGCGCGATCTGCGCCTTCACCTCATCCAACTCCTCCGCGACCTTCTGCAGCGGCCCCTCCACATCGGGCCAGTCGAAGCCCACGCCGGCCGCGCGCTCCTGCAGGCGGTGCGCGCGGTGCAGGGCGGGGAGTCCGCTCGGGAGCCCCTCCGCCAGCGACCGACGATGCTTGGCCTTCATCTGCTCCCACGGCGTGCGCTCGGTCTCGGTCCCGTAGAGCCAGGGGTGCCGCGTCCGCATCTTGTGCACGAGCGAGCCCGCCACCTGTTCGGGGCCGAAGGCGTCGCGTTCCTCGGCGATCACCGCATGGAAGAGCACCTGCAGGAGCACATCGCCCAGCTCGCCGCACATCGCCGCGTCGTCCCCGTCACGAAGGGCGTCGTCGAGCTCGTGCATCTCCTCGTTGAGGTAGGGGCGGAGGGAGGCGTGGGTCTGGGCGCGATCCCAGGCATCGCGGGCGCGGAGGTCGCGCATGATCGCGAGGGCATCGTCGAGGGAGGCGCGGGGGCGGCGGTCGTCTTGCATGGCTCAGAGGGGACCGGTAGTCTTGCAGATTCTCATGTCGCGGGAATCTAGCCCCCCATCCAGTGAGGCACCGCCGCTCACAGCGGAGGCGGTGGCCCCGCTGCGCGCCTGGATCGAGGTCGACCTCGATGCGGTCCGTCGCAACGCCGAGCGCGTCACGGCGCACTCGGGGCTCCCGATGATCCCGATGGTGAAGGGGGACGCCTACGCCCTGGGTGTCCTCCCGGTGGTCCGCGTCTTGGAGCCGCTCGCGCCGCACGCGTATGGCGTCTCGGTCCCGGCAGAGGGGGAGGAGCTGCGCGCGGCGGGGATCTCGCGGAAGATCATCCTCTACACGCCCTGCCTGCCGCACGATCTCCTGCGGGCGCACGCGGCTGGGCTCACCCCCTCGCTCTCGAGCGCCGAGCAGATCGCCGCGTGGGCCGTGATGGGTGGTGGCGCGTGGCATCTGGTGATCGACACGGGGATGCATCGCGAGGGGATCGCGTGGGATGCGGTCGATACGCTCCGTCCCGTGCTCGCGGCTCACCCCCCGGCTGGTGTCTACACGCACTTCCATTCGGCGGACGCCGACGCGGAATCGATCGCGCAGCAGGAGTCGCGATTCGCGCAGGCGGTGGCCGCGCTCCCGTCGCGACCCGCCCTGATGTACGCCGACAACAGCCCGGCGATGGCGCGCCGTGCCACCTCGCCCTTCGGCGCGACGCGCCCCGGGGCCTTCCTCTACGGCCTCTCCGGCGGCCCCCACGCCGTGATCCATCCCGATCCGGTGGTGCACGTGCGCGCACGGATCCTCGAGCTGCGGTGGATCGAGGCGGGGGAGACGGTGAGCTACGGCGCCACCTGGCGTGCCCCGCGCCGCACCCGCGTGGCGACCGTCGCGATCGGGCACGCCGATGGGTGGCGTCGCGCCCTCTCCAACTGGTCGGATGGACTCCTCCATGGGCGCCGCGTGCCGATGATCGGCAACGTCACCATGGATATGACGATGGCCGATGTGACGGAGGTCGAGGCGACCGTCGGCGACGTCGTCACCGTGCTCGGGACCGACGGCACCGAGACGCTGACCCTCGATGGGGTCGCGACGCGCGCGGGGCTCTCGCCCTACGAACTGCTCAACGGTCTTCGCTCGCGGCTCCCGCATCACTATCGCGGCGGGCATCTATGAGTCGGGCGCTCATCCTCGTCCTCGATGGCGCCGGGATCGGCGAGGCGCCGGACGCCGCGGCCTACGGCGATGTCGGCTCCAACACGCTGGGGAACCTCGCGCGCGCCGTCGGGGGGCTACAGGTCCCCAATCTCGAGCGGCTCGGGCTCGGCCGCATCGCCCCGCTCGATGGCGTCGCGCCGGTGGCGCACCCCGCGGCGGCCTTCGGCCTGATGGAGCCCCGCTCCTCGGGGAAGGACAGCACCACCGGCCACTGGGAGCTCGCCGGGGTCCATCTCGCCACACCCTTCCCGACCTACCCACACGGTTTTCCCGCGGAGCTGGTGGCCGAGTTCGCGGCGCGTACCGGCCGTGGGGTGATCGGCAACGTGGTCGGGAGCGGGACGGTGATCCTCACGGAATACGGCGAGCGGCACCAGCAGACGGGGGCGTGGATCCTCTACACCTCGGCCGATTCGGTCTTCCAGATCGCGGCGCACGAGGAGACGGTCCCCTTGGCCGAGCTCTACGCCGCCTGCGAGACGGCGCGCGCCATGCTCATCCCCCCGCACGACATCTCCCGCGTGATCGCGCGGCCGTTCGTGGGACGTCCGGGGGCCTACACCCGAACGGCGAACCGGCGCGACTTCGCGATCGCCGCCCCGTCGGAGACGCTCCTGGATGCGCTCGCGGCCGCCGGGATCCCGCGGGTCGGGGTGGGGAAGGTGGACGACCTCTTCGCGCGGCGAGGGCTGGAGGGGGGCCACACGAAGGACAACGCCGAGGGGATCGCGCGGCTCCTCGACTGGCTCCGCACCGGTCCCGATGGGCTCTGCTTCGCCAACCTTGTAGATTTCGACCAGTTATACGGGCACCGGAACGACGTTCCGGGGTTCGATCAGGCGGTGCGGGCGTTCGACGCCGCGCTCCCTGAACTCATCGCCGCCCTCCGCGAGGACGACCTGCTCTTCATCACGGCCGACCATGGTAACGACCCGACGACGCCGTCCACCGATCACGCCCGCGAGTGCGTGCCGGTCTTGGTCGTCGGTCCTCGGGTGACCCCGGTCGACCTCGGGCGGCGGTCCACCTTCTCCGACCTCGGCGCGACCGTGGCGGAGTGGCTGGGGATTTCGTTCCGTGGGCGCGGGACCTCGTTCCTCGCGCCGGTGGTGCGATGAGCCTCGACCCCGTCGCGCCCTTCCTTGGGGCGCTCCATGCGGCCGCCCTGGAGGCGATGCGCAATGCGTATGCGCCGTATTCGAAGTTCCATGTCGGGGCGGCGTTGCTCACCGAGGACGGGTCGGTGATCGCCGGGTGCAACGTCGAGAACGCGTCGTATCCCGCAGGGATCTGTGCCGAGCGGGCCGCGATCGGCGCCGCCGTCGCCGCTGGGCATCTGCGCTTCCGCGCCGTGCTCATCAGCACCGAGGCCGACACCCCGACCCCTCCCTGTGGGGTCTGCCGTCAGGTGCTCGCCGAGTTCGGGACCGACCTCGCCGTCATCGCCCGCACCACGAACGGGGGCGAGGCGCGGTGGGTGCTCGCCGACCTCCTGCCTGACCCCTTCACCCCCGCTTCCTTCCGCCAGTGATGCGTTCCCTCCGACGCGCGACCCTCGTCGCCGCGCTGGTCGCGGTCTCCGCCCTCGGTGCCTGCACCGAGGAGCTCCGGACCTCCGCGACCTGTCCGGGGCTCTGCCCGGGCCAGCAGGTGCCGATCCTCGATACGGTCATCGATCCCGCGGTGGTGCTCGACACCACGGTGCAGCCCTTCCCGGTGCTCGGGGGGGAGTCCTCGCTCCTCCTCGCGGCGCGCGGCGACACCTTGGACGTGCGGGCCGTCGTCCGCTTCGACACCCTCCCGCGCAAGTACTCGCCGATCAACGACACCCTCACGGCCATCGCCCTCGTGGACTCCGCGACGCTGGCCGTGCAACTCAAGCGGACCGGTGCCTCGCTCCCGGCGACGATCTTCCTCGACGCCTACGATGTGACCGACACGGTGGCGGCGGATTCGGCCCCGCTCGCGCTGCTGCCGTACTTCACCCCGGCGCGACGTCTGGGGTCGGTGCAGATCGACAGCACCGGGTTCCGAGACTCGCTCGCGGTGAAGATCCCGCTCGACACCGCGCTGCTGCGGTCGATCGTGACGGATACCCTGCGGCTCCTGCGCATCGGGTTGCAGCTCCGCGCCGTCGGCTCGGCGGAGGTCACCGTCACCGGAAGCACCGGGGGATCGGCGGCACCGACGCTCCGGTATCGCGCCTCGGCCGATACCGCGGTGCGGGCCCTCACCGCGCGCCCCTTCTCCAAGACGCCGGTCACGCCCATCGGGCTCGCCGGGGAGTTCCAGGATTACCTCATCGTCGTCCGCGCCCCCGACGCGACGGCGGCGCAGCGGTTCGTCGTCGGCGGGATCCCAGGACATCGCAGCTATCTCCGCTTCGATCTCCCGAGCTGGTTGACGGACTCGGTGGCCGTGCTGACCGCCAAACTGGAGCTCACCCAGGAGCCGATCCGTGGGATCGATCCCGGGCGCACGTTCGTCGTGCGGGCGCACGTCGGGCTCGGTGCCTGGGAGCTGACCGATCTCAATCGGGCCGCGCGACTCCTCGCCCCCCTCGGCACCTTCATCACCGACTCCCTCGTCCTCGCCCCGGGGGATTCCGGCATCAAGCGGCTCGAGATGAACGGGGTCATTCGGCAGTGGCGGACGGTCAATGGGCGTCGCGCGGTGCCCAGCGTGCTCATCCTTCGTCCCGAGATCGAGGGCGTCTCGGGGTTGGCCGCGCGCTTCTACGGGACCGACGCCGCGCCGGCGCTCCGGCCGCGCCTCCGCGTTAGCTATGTCCCTGCCATCCGGTACGGTCAGCCATGATCCACCCGCTCGTGCGATCGATCGTCCTCCTCGTCGTCCTCGCCCTCGCCGCGCAGGCCCAGGGGAGCGTGGCGACCCAAGGCTACGGCTATCCGACCGGACAGCTGAGCGCGGCGGCCAACGGGGGCGGTGGTGCGGCGGCGGAGATCGATGCCGCGAGCGCCGTGAACCCGGCCGCCCTCGCGGCCGGCGCCCGGTACAGCGTCTACCTGCAGTTCGAGCCGGAGTACCGGTCCACGCGGTTGGGTGGCGCCGAGGAGCCGGTGCGTGTGATGCGATTCCCAGGATTCGCTCTCTCGGGGGGCTGGGGCAAGTTCGCTGCCGGCGTCTCCTTCACGACCCTCCTCGATCGCACCTGGTTGAATCAGTACGCGGACACGCAGTCGGTCGGTGGGATCGCCACCCCGTCAACGGTGATCGCGAGTAGCGACGGCGGGATCACCGATGCGCGCTTCGCGGTCGCCTATGCGGTGCGTCCCCGTCTGCAGGTCGGGCTCGCCATCCATGCGGTATCGGGACAGAATCGGATCGACTTCGGTCGCACCTTCAGTGACAGCTCGGGGCTGGGGTCGGCCGAGCAGTCGTCCACGCTCAACTTCGGCGGGCGCGGGCTCTCGCTCGGGGTGATCGGGATGCCGATCCAGGACCTCGTGATCGGCGCCTCGCTGCGGACCAGTGGCCCGCTCTCGGTCCGGCAGGACGGTCAGCCCCTCGCCTCGGCCGACCTGCCGAGCCGCATGGGGATCGGTGCCTCATGGATCGGGATCCCGAACACCACGCTCTCCGCGCGTGTCGACAAGACGCGGTGGACGCGCATGGCCGCGCTCGGGTCGACCCGGATGTCGACCTTCGATGCGATCGATATCGGGGCGGGACTCGAGGTGGTCGGTCCGCGCATCGCGGGCGGGGCGACCGCGCTGCGCGTGGGGATCCGCGATCGCGGGTTGCCCTTCGGCGTCGACGGGAAGGCGGTGGGGGAGCGGACCACCTCCGGTGGACTCAGCGTCCCGCTCGGACGGAGCCGCGGCCAGATCGATCTCGGGCTCCAGCGCGCCACCCGCACCTCGTCGGTGGCGACCGAGAAGGCCTGGCTCCTCTCCCTCGGGTTCGGCATCCGCCCGTAGGCCCGTCGGATGACCATCGCGGGGGCTGCGGCCGGTGCGCTCGTGTTGGTCGCCGATGATGTCGAGGCGAACGTCGAACTCCTGCGCGATCAACTGACCGCCCTCGGCTATCGCGTCATCGATGCCGGCGATGGTCCGTCGACCCTCGCGCGCGCCGCCGCCGAGTCACCGGACCTCTGCCTGCTCGATGTGGCGATGCCGGCGGGGGATCTCGGGGTCGATCCCCGCGATACGGGATACGAGGTCTGTCGGCGACTCAAACAGGATCCGCGCACCACGCGCATCCCCGTCATCTTCGTCACCGCGCAGAACGACCCCTCGGCCCGGGTGAAGGCCATCGAGGCCGGCGGCGACGACTTCCTCCTCAAGCCGCACGACCGTCATGTGCTCGGCGCGCGGGTGCGGAGCCTCCTCCAGCTCAAGCGGGCGACCGATGCCCTCGCCGAGAGCCTGGAGCGGTTGCAGGGAGAGCAGCGGACGCGGGAGGACCTCGTGCGGATGGTGGTGCACGACCTCAAGTCCCCGCTCACCGCGATCCTCGCGACCCTCGAGATGCTCCGCGACGGGGACTTCGGCGCGATCGACGAGGGTCCGCGGCGCGCCCTCTCCGACGTGGAGGGGCAGGCAGAGGATCTCCTCGGCCTGATCCAGGACCTCTTGGACGTCTCGAAGGTGGAGGAGCAGTCGCTCCTGTTGCAGCCCGAGCCGATCGCGCCGGCCGCGCTCTTCGCCGAGCTCTGCTTCGATTGGGCGGCGCGATTCCAGCAGGCGCAGACGACGACGCGAATCGATGTCACGGAGGACGCCCCCGTCTTCGCGGCCGATAAGACGTTGCTCAAGCGGGTGCTCTCGAACCTGGTGCAGAATGCGATCACCCATGCGGCGGTGCCGGTGACGCTCACCTTCCAGGCGCGGCGCGAGGGGGAGGGGATCCAGCTCAGCGTGCAGGACGATGGGCCGGGGATCCCGGAGGCGAATCGCGAGCGGATCTTCCAGAAGTTCGCGCAGCTGCGAGACGCCGGGGCGCCCAAGGTGCGGAGCTCGGGGCTCGGGCTCGCGTTCTGTCGGGTGGCGGTGGAGTCCCATGGGGGGCGCATCTGGGTGGAGAGCACCTTGGGGGAGGGGAGTACCTTTCACCTGATTCTCCCGCTCACGCCTCCGAGCTCCGCCCTCCCGTCTCGCCCCGCCGCGCCATGACCCGCACCGTCTACATCGAGACCTATGGGTGCCAGATGAACGTCAGCGATTCTGAGCTGATGTATGGCACGCTGCAGGCCTCGGGCTACACGCCGGTCGAGGGCCCCGAGGGGGCTGATGTGGTGCTCGTGAACACCTGCGCGATCCGTGAGAACGCGGAGCAGCGGGTGATCGGGCGGCTCGGCGAGCTCCGGCGTGACCTCAAGCCAGGGGCGGTGCTCGGTGTCACCGGGTGCATGGCGCAGCGCCTGGGCCCGCGTCTCCTCGCGACCGACACGCGCGTACAGCTCGTCGTGGGTCCTGATGCCTATCGGATGCTCCCGCAACTGATCGAGGGCGCCCGCGGGGGGGATCGCGTCACGGCGACTGACTTCGATCTCGAGGAGCACTACGAGGATGTGGTCGCGCGGCGCTTCGAGGGGGTGAAGGCGTGGATCCCAGTGCAGCGCGGCTGTGACTACCGGTGCACGTATTGCATCGTCCCCACCACGCGCGGCCCCGAGCGGAGCCGGAAGCTCGCCGAGGTGGTGCGCGAGACCCAGGAGGTCGTCGCACAGGGGCTCACCGAGGTGATCCTCTTGGGGCAGACGGTGAATTCGTATCACGACGGGACGCACGACTTCGCCGATCTCCTGCGAGCGGTGGGCGCCGTCGATGGGATCCGTCGCGTGCGCTACACCAGCCCGCATCCCAACGACTTCTCGGATCGCGTGATCGCGGCGATGGCGGAGACGCCGACCGTCTGCGCGCATGTGCATCTCCCGATGCAGAGTGGATCGACGAGCATGCTGAAGCGGATGCTGCGCCGCTACACGCGCGAGGAGTACCTCGACTGCGTGGCGCGTCTGCGCGCGGCGATGCCGGGGCTCGGGCTCACCACCGATATCATCGTCGGATTCCCCGGGGAGACGGAGGAGGAGTTCGCTGACACGCTCTCGCTCGTGCGCGAGGTGCGGTTCGACGACGCCTTCACCTTCAAGTTCTCCCTGCGCGAGGGGACGCCCGCCACGCGGATGCCGCCGGAGTGGACGATCCCCGATGCCGTGATCGACGCGCGCTACGATGCGCTCCTCGGCACGGTGCGTGGGATCTCACGCGAGCGGAATCTCGGGCGGCTCGGGGAGCGGATGGAGGTGCTCGTCGAGAAGGAGGCGCGGAAGGGAGAGCTGCTGCAGTGCCGCTCGCGCGACTTCAAGACGGTGCTCGTGCAGGGGCCCACGGAGTGGATCGGTCGCTACCTCACGGTGGAGCTGACGGGGACCACGGGGGCGACCTTCACGGGGACCCTCGTGCCGGACCGGCACCCATTGCCGATGGCGGGGTGAGGCCCCGTCGCGTGCGATCGATCGCGCGCGCGATGATCAGATGACGTGATGCGGCGTGGGTGGGGCTCCCGTGCGGAATGCCCCACCTCCTCTCCGCGGCCTGCGCGCTCGTGATCGGCGCGCTGCTCGGGCTGCAGGGCGCGCCGATCCTCCCCGTCGCGGTCGCCGTCTCGGTGGGTGCGGTGGCGGCTGCCGCGAGACGGCGCGGCATCGTGGTCGTGGCGCTGGGGAGCCTCCTCCTCGCCGCGCAGGATCAGGGTACGAGGATCCGAGCGGCTGATGCCCGATGTCTCTCGGCGGCGCTGCAGGCGACGCGCTGGGAGGTGGAGCTCCGGCAGGCGGCGGCGCCAGGGGGCTTCGCGCGGGCCGTCGCGCGCGAGCTCGGCCGCGAGCGGTCCGCTGGAGGTCCGCCATGCACCGTGGAGCTCGCCCTCGCGGTCCGCTCCGGCACGGCCGCCGCCGGGAGCGTGGTGCGGGTGCGCCGCGCGGAGCCCACGGGGAGCGATCGCGGACTCCTGCTGCGCGAGGCGCAGCTCACGCTCGTGCGAGGGCCGGGGCCGCTCGACCGCTGGCGCAATCAGGTGGGGGCGTCGCTGGACCGCCGCTTCGGTCCTGATGGGCCGGCGGCACGCGCGCTCCTCATCGCCGATACGCGCGGGCTGAGTCCCGAGCTGCGCGATCGCTATGCCGATGCGGGGCTCGTCCACATCCTCTCGATCTCGGGTCTTCACGTGGCGATCGTCGGCGGGGCGTTGCTCCTGCTCTTCCAGGCGGTGCGGCTCCCACTGGTCACGGCCCGTCTGGCGGCCGTGGCCACGGCGGTGCTCTACGTGCTCGCGATCGGCGCGCCGCCACCTGCCGCCCGCAGCGTCACCCTCTTCGCCGCGACGACGCTCGCGCACCTGCGCCAACGACCCGTCTCCCCCTGGGGGACCTTTGCCCTCGCGGCAGTGGTGCCGCTCATCGACCTCCGCACCGTGCTCGATCTCGGGTGGCAACTCTCGGTGAGTGGTTATGCCGCGATCCTCGTCGCGGGGCGATTGGGGCGGCGGATCCCGCGGCGCTGGGCGGGGTGGCGGCGCACCGCCCTGAAGGAGCTGATGACGGGGACCCTCGCCGCGCTCGCCACCGCCGCACTCGTCACCTGGCACTTCGGGCGGCTCAGTCTGATCGCCCCGCTCAGCAACCTCGTCGTCGGCCCGGTGATCTCGTTGCTCCAGCCGACGCTCTTCCTCGTGATGGTCCTCCCCGATGCCCTGGGGGCGGCCTTCGTCGTCGACGCCGCGCGCCCGCTCCTGCGCGCGATGGATGCCGTCGCACAGCTCGCCGCTGGTGTCCCCGGTGCCGTGATCGACGTGGCCCCCTCGGCGACCTCGGCCTGGCTCATCGGGGTGGTCACCGTCGCCGTGATGATCGCCGGGTGGGCGCGACGCCCGACCCGATGGGTCCTCCTCGCGCTCGGCGCGAGCACGGTGATGATCTGGCTGCCACATGGGCCGCTCCTCGAACGTGGAACCGCCCGCACCGAGATCCATCTCCTCGATGTGGGGCAGGGGGATGCGATCGCGATCCGCTCTCCGCTCGGGCGGTGGGTGCTGATCGATGCCGGTCGATCCTGGTCGGGCGGCGACGCGGGGCGCTCCACCGTGGTGCCGCATCTCCGTCGACGTGGCGGGCCCCTCGCGCTCCTCATCCTCACGCATCCGCACGCCGATCACATCGGCGGAGCGGCGAGCATCGCCCGGGCCCTGCGCCCGGAGATCGTCTACGACGCCGGGTTCGTCCTCGGGCAAACGGGCTATCGCGAGCTGCTCGCCACCTTTCAGACGCGCGGCATCGCGTGGCAGCGTGTGCGTCCCGGCACGACGCACACAATCGATGGGATCGCCTTTGATTTCCTCGCCCCCGATTCGGCGTGGGCGGCGGCACGCGACGATCCCAACGACGCGAGCACCGTCGTCCGTCTGCGCGTGGGTGTGCACCGGTTCCTCTTCATGGGGGACGCCGAATCGGGGGAGGAACGGTGGCTCCTCGAGCGACTCGGACCTGACGCCCTGCAGGCCACGGTGCTCAAGGTCGGGCACCATGGCTCACGCACCAGCACGTCGGAGGCATTCCTCGAGGCGGTGCGTCCCCGCCTCGCCCTCGTCTCGGTTGGGGCGAATAACAGCTACGGGCATCCGAACCCTGAGGTGATGCAACGGCTCGCCGCGCAGGGGGCCACCGTCCTCCGCACCGATCAGCTGGGGACCGTGATCCTCCGCACCGATGGGGAGCAGCTCGAGGTGGAGGCCGCGGGGCATCGCTGGCGGGTGGTGCGACCATTGCCTCCCTCCCCCTGAGTCAGCGAGCTTTCGAAGATATGGCGCACCGCCGGTGCGTCGTCCGTCGCCCTCCTTCGGAGCGTGCCCTCGTGGTCCAGAACACGCCGATCTCGGTCGTCACGATCGACCGGTTCATCATCGAGCAGGAACAGCGCTATCCCGAGGCCACCGGCGCGCTCTCCGGGATCCTCTACGATCTCGTGGTCGCCGCGAAGATGATCGCCAACAAGGTGCGACTCGCCGGCCTTGCCGACGTGCTCGGCGCGCAGGGGACGGCGAATGTGCAGGGGGAGATCCAGCAGAAGCTCGACGTGATCTCCAATGACATCCTCGTGAAGGCGCTCGATCATGGCGGACGTCTCTGTGCGATGGCCTCCGAGGAGGAGGAAGGGATCATCACCGTCCCCGACAAGTTCCAGCGTGGCAACTACGTGATGCTCTTCGATCCGCTCGATGGCTCGTCGAACATCGATGTGAACATCCCGGTCGGGACGATCTTCTCCGTGCTGCGGCGCGTCACACCGGGAGGCGGTCCGGGAACCGTCGAGGACATGCTCCAGCCAGGGCTCAAGCAGGTCGCGGCGGGCTATGTGATCTACGGCTCGAGCACGATGCTCGTCTACACCACGGGCCACGGCGCGCATGGCTTCACCCTGGATCCCGCGATCGGGGAGTTCCTCCTCTCGCATCCGAACATCCGCATCCCCGAGCATGGGCGCTACCTTTCGGTGAACGATTCGTACGAGAAGTACTGGACCGAGCCGGTGAAGGAATTGATGCGGCACTATCGCGGGATGAATGGTCGGCGCGACGCGATGAATGTCCGCTATGTCGGCTCCCTCGTCGCCGACTTCCATCGGAACCTGCTCGGCGGTGGGCTCTTCGCCTATCCTGCCAACACCAAGAGCCCGTCGGGGAAGCTCCGTCTCCTCTACGAGTGCAACCCGCTCGCCTTCATCTGCGAGCAGGCGGGGGGTGCGGCGATCGATGGCCGGCAGCGGATCCTCGAGGTGCAGCCGACCGAGCTACATCAGCGCTCGCCCTACTTCGTCGGCTCCAAGGCCGACGTCGAGGCCGCGGCTGACTATCTCGCGAAGGCGTGACCCTCCGGTGATCCACGTCTGATGTCCATGGACCCGAAGCCCACTGACGAGCGTCTCTCCCCGTCGGGGATCCCGATCGCGCCGGTCTATCGCCCGTCCGCGGGCCCCGTGCCCGAGACGCTCGGCGAACCTGGCGCCTTCCCCTTCACACGCGGGGTGCAGCCCACGATGTACCGTGGGCGCGTCTGGACGATGCGGCAATACGCCGGCTTCGGCACCGCGCAGGAGACCAACGCGCGGTTCAAGCTCCTCCTCGAGGCGGGGCAGACCGGACTCTCCACCGCCTTCGATCTCCCCACGCAGATGGGACTCGACTCCGATGCGCCGCGCGCGCTCGGTGAGGTCGGCCGTGTCGGCGTCGCGATCGACACCGTGGAGGACCTGCATCGCCTCTTCGAGGGGATCCCGCTCGACGCCGTCTCCACCTCGATGACGATCAACGCCACCGCGTCGATCCTCCTCGCGATGTACGTGGTCGTGGCCGAGGAGCGCGGGATCCCGCGCGCCTCGCTCAGTGGGACGATCCAGAACGACATCTTGAAGGAGTACATCGCGCGCGGGACCTACGTCTTCCCGCCCGAGCCCTCCCTCGGATTGATCGCCGAGACCTTCCGCTTCTGTGCGGCCGAGGTCCCGCAGTTCAATCCGATCTCGATCTCCGGCTATCACATGCGTGAGGCGGGGGCCACGGCGGTGCAGGAGCTCGCCTTCACCTTCGCGAACGCGCTGTCCTATGTGCAGCGGGCGCAGGCGGCGGGGCTCGCGGTCGACGCCTTCGCCCCGCGGCTCTCCTTCTTCTTCGCCTGCCACAACGACCTCTTCGAGGAGGTCGCGAAGTTCCGCGCGGCACGCCGGCTCTGGGCGACCCTGATGCGGGAACGGTTCGGTGCCAACGATGCCTCGTGCAAGCTCCGCTTTCACACGCAGACCGGGGGGGTGACCCTCACCGCGCAGCAGCCCCTCAACAACGTCGTCCGCGTGACGGTGCAGTCGCTCGCGGCCACCTTGGGTGGCACCCAGTCGCTCCATGCCAACGGCTACGATGAGGCGCTCGCCCTCCCGACCGCCGAGGCGGCGACCCTCGCGCTCCGCACGCAGCAGATCGTCGCGCATGAGAGTGGGGTCGCGCAGACCGTCGACCCGCTCGCGGGGAGCTACTACGTGGAGGCGCTCACCGACGAGCTCGAACGCCGCGCGATGGAGCTCCTGGCGCAGGTCGAGGGCGTGGGCGGCTCCGCCCCTGCGATCGAAGCCGGCTTCTTCCAGGACGAGATCGCGCGCTCGGCCTACGAGTACCAGCTCGCGGTGGAGCAGGGGACGACGACGATCGTCGGGGTGAACCGTTTCCGCGATGGCGAGGACCCGCCGATCATCCCCGCGCCGAACTACGGGGCGCTGGAGGCCGAGCAGCGGCAGCGGTTGGCTGAGGTCCGTGCCACGCGCGACAGCGTCAAGGTCAGCGTGACCCTCGACGCCATCCGCGGGGCTGCGCCCTCGTATCTCGGGGCCGGGCAGGCGTCGACCATCCCCCTGATGCCGCTGATCATCGATGCGGTCCGCGCCCGGGCGTCGCTGGGGGAGGTCTCGGACGCCCTCCGACAGGTCTGGGGGGAGTACAGGCCCGGATAGAATCCGCTAACTTTATCTGGTTCCACACGTTAGCCATTCCCGACCATGCCGACCTACGAGTATCGCTGCCCCGCCGGGCACGACTTCGAGAAATTCCTCAAGATGAGTGAAGCGCAGGGCACGCTGCCGTGCCCGAGCTGCGGCGCGCCGGGCGAGCGACGCCTCTCCGCCGGCGGTGGTCTCCTCTTCAAGGGGTCGGGTTTCTACATCACCGACTACGGGAAGGACGGGAAGAAGGATCAGCGCGCTGCGCCGGCAAGTGGCACGAGCACCGGTGGTTCCCCTGCGGCCTCGCCGAGTGCGACACCCGCCGCGAGCACGCCGCCGGCGCCGGCCCCAGCCGCTCCCGCCCCACCGAAGTCCGGAAGCGCCGAGTGAGCGCCGTCGAGGCGCTCCGCGGCGCCCTCGTGCAAGCGGCGGTCGCGATCGGGGCACCGGAGATGGTCGCGCCGGTGCTCGAGCGCCCGCGCGATCCCTCGCACGGGGATTGGGCGACCAACCTCGCGATGACCCTGGCCAAGCCGCTGGGGAAGAAGCCGCGTGAGGTCGCCGACGCGTTGATCGCCGGACTCGACCTGAAGGCTGCCGGGGTCGCCGAGGCCGCGGTCGCGGGGCCGGGGTTCATCAACTTCCGACTCTCAACGGCGGACCTCGCCTCGGGGCTCGGGCAGGTGCTGACCGCTGGGAGTGCGTGGGGTACCACCACGGCCAACGCTGGGAAGACGGTCGTCGTCGAGTTCGTCTCCGCGAACCCTACGGGGCCGCTCCATGTAGGCCACGGGCGCCAGGCGGCGCTCGGTGATGCGATCTCCGCGCTCCTCGGCTCGCAGGGGTGGACCGTCACCCGTGAGTTCTATTACAACGACGGCGGGGTGCAGATCGCGAACCTGGCGTTGTCGGTACAGGCGCGGTTGCGCGAGCGGGCAGGTGATGCGCTGGTCATCCCCGAAGGGGGCTATCATGGCGAGTACATCCGCGAGATCGCAGCGACCTACGCGGCGGAGTGCCCGCGCGATCCTCGGGGCGATGACCTCGAGGCGGTGCGCGCGGTCGCCGTGCGCGAACTCCGCAAGGAGCAGGATCTCGACCTCAAGGCGTTCGGGGTCCGCTTCGACGTCTATTCGCTCGAGTCGGCGCTCTACACCGAGGGGCGGGTGGAGCGCACGGTGGAGGCGCTCGTCGCAGCCGGGCAGACCTTCGAGGACGATGGCGCACTCTATCTCCGCACCACGGCCTTTGGCGATGACAAGGATCGCGTCATGCGGAAGCGCGACGGGACCTTCACCTACTTCGTCCCTGATGTCGCGTACCATGTGACCAAGTTCGAGCGCGGCTTCACGCGCGCGATCAATGTCCAGGGCGCCGACCACCACGGCACGACGGCGCGGGTCCGCGCCGGGTTGCAGGCACTCGGCATCGGGGTCCCGGCGGGCTATCCCGACTATGTGCTCCATCAGATGGTGACCGTCGTGCGCGGTGGGGAGGAGGTCAAGATCTCCAAGCGCGCCGGGAGCTATGTGACGGTCCGCGACCTCATCGACGAGGTGGGGCGCGATGCCGTCCGCTACTTCTTCCTGATGCGGAAGGGGGATTCGCAGCTCGTCTTCGACGTCGATCTCGCGCGCTCGCAGTCCGAGGAGAACCCCGTCTACTACATCCAGATGGCGCATGCCCGCCTGAGCGGGATCTTCCGTGTGGGGGATGTGGCCCCCGCCGATATCACGCCGGAGGGGATCGACTGGGCGGTGCTCGTCGAGCCCGCCGAGCGCGAACTCGTGAAGGCGATCCTGGATTGGCCCGCGCTCGTCGCGGGGGCCGCCGAGGCGGTCGAGCCGCATCGGGTGGCCAACTGGCTCCTCGAGACGGCGCGCCTCGTCCATACCTGGTATCACAAGCATCATGTGCTCGGGGAGGCGCCGCCGGTCATGCGGGCGCGTCTCGCGCTCGCGAAAGCGGCACGCATCACCATCGCGAATGGCCTCGGGCTGCTCGGGATCGCGGCGCCTGAGCGGATGTAAGTCAGCGGTCTCCTTCTTCTCTCCACTCCCTCACCAGAACAGGTCATGTCGCTCCTCGTCGTCGGTTCCGTCGCGCTGGATTCGGTCGAGACCCCCTTCGGCAAGGCCGAAGAGGTCCTCGGGGGCTCAGCCAACTACTTCTCCGCCTCGGCGTCGCATCAGGGGCCGGTGAAGCTCGTTGGCGTCGTCGGTGACGACTATCCGGTGGAGAAGCTCGAGCCGCTCAAGGCGCGGGGCGTCGACTTCGCCGGGCTCGAGCGCACGACGGGGGAGAGCTTCCGCTGGCGCGGCCGCTATCGCCACGACCTCAACTCGGCGGAGACGATCGAGACCCGCCTCGGCGTCTTCTCGAACTTCCGCCCCAAGCTCCCCGAGGCCTTCACCGACAGCGAGTATGTCTTCCTCGCGAACATCGACCCGCGCCTCCAGCTTGACGTCCTCCGGCAGATCAAGAAGCCGAAGCTCGTCGCCTGTGACACGATGAACTTCTGGATCGAGTCGCGGCGCGGGGATCTCCTCGAGCTCATCAAGCACGTCGATATCCTCACGCTGAACGACGGCGAGGCCCGGCAGCTCACGGAGCAGGCGAATCTCGTGCAGGCGGCGCGCTGGATCCTCGCGCGCGGGCCCCGCACCGTGCTCATCAAGAAGGGGGAACACGGGGCCTTCATGTTCACCAAGGACTCGATCTTCTTCGCGCCGGCCTATCCCCTCGAGTCGGTCTTCGATCCGACGGGGGCGGGGGATTCCTTCGCCGGGGGGTTCATGGGGTGGCTCGCCCGCACGCGCGACCTCACCGACGAGAACCTCAGGCGCGCCGTCGTCATCGGCTCGGCGATGGGCTCGTTCGTCGTGGAGGGGTTCTCCATCACCCGCCTCCTCGAGATCACGCGGGACGACATCATCCGGCGCGTGGCGGATTTCCATCAGCTCGTCTCCTTCGACCGGAAGATGGACGCGTGACGGAGGCCCGTCTCACCTACGCGAGCGCCGGTGTCGACATCGACGCGGCGGAGGACTCCAAGGGGCGCATCAAGCGGCTCGTGGAGAGCACCTTCACCGCGGGGACGCGGGGCGCATTCGGTGGGTTCGGCGGGATGTTCCGCATGCCGGAGGGGGCGCGGGCCCCGCTCCTCGTCTCGAGCGCCGACGGTGTCGGCACCAAGATCAAGGTCGCGATCGAGGCCGATCGGCACGATACGATCGGGCACTGCCTCGTCAATCACTGCGTCAACGACATCCTGGTGCAGGGGGCGCGCCCCCTCTTCTTCCTCGACTACGTGGCCTTCGGCAAGCTGGTCCCCTCGGTGGTCGAGGGGATCGTCGCCGGGGTCGCGGCCGGGTGCCGAGAGAATGGCGCCGCCCTGATGGGGGGCGAGACGGCCGAGATGCCCGGCGTGTACACGCCGCCGGATTATGACCTTGCGGGGTTCATCGTCGGGTGGGTGGAAGAGGATCAGGTGATCACGCCGGCGCGGGTGACGGAGGGCGATGTCCTCGTCGGGCTCGCCTCGACCGGGCTACACACCAACGGGTATTCCTTGGCGCGCCGCATCGTGAGCGAGCGCCTCAAGCTCGGGCCACATGATCCCTTCCCGGAGCATGGGGGGCGCTCGGTCGCCGACGTCCTGCTCGCGGTCCATCGGTCGTATCTCTCCGTCCTGAGCCCGGTGCTCTCGCGCGTGCACGCGATGGCGCACATCACGGGGGGTGGGATCCCCGGGAACCTCGACCGCGCCCTCCCCGCCCACCTCGATGCGGTGGTGGAGACCTCCACCTGGGAACCCCCGGCGCTCTTCCGTGTCCTGCAAGCGGCCGGTAACGTGGAGTCGGCGGAGATGTTCCGCGCCTTCAACCAGGGGATCGGGATGATTGTGATCTGTGACACGGCAGCGGCCGCGGCGATTCGTGACGTTGCGGCGGCGGCCGGCGTCGATAGCTGGATGTTGGGCCACCTCCGTCCGGGTACCGGGCGGGTTCACCTCGTCTGATCAAGGAGTCCGTCATGCGTCGCCTCGTCGTCGCGTCTTTCGCTCTCGCCGCGCTCACCGCTCCGGTGGCGGCGCAGACCACCACCACCGGGTGCGCCACGGCGACCTCGGTCGCCTGCAACAGTCTCTCTGACGTCTTCTCCTCCCTCTCGTCCCAGCTCGGTGGGGCGATCGCTGGTGGGAGCCATACCCTTGGCCTTGGCACCACGCTCGGAGGCTTCCCGCACTTTGCCGTCGCGGCGCGCGTCAACGCCGTCTTCAGCAAGCTCCCGGACCCGCGGAACGCCACCGTGGCGGGCGCCACCTCGACCGCCGCCAAGCTCGCGGCGAACGGGGAGCTCATCGCGCTGCCGACCCTCGACGCCGCCGTCGGCGTCTTCGAAGGGATCAAGCTCGGCGTGACGAAGGTCGGTGGCGTCGACGTCCTCGCCAGCGCGACCTATGTGCCGGAGCTCGACATCTCCTCCCTTCGGGTGTCCCCCAGCGCGCAGTATCAACTCGGCTACGGCGTCCGCATCGGGCTCCTGGAGCAGTCGCTCCTCGTCCCCGGGGTCGCCGTCTCGATCCTCAAGCGGGACCTCCCCTCGATGGATGTCGCGGTGAAGGCGAAGGATGCCACCCTCTCCCTGACGAACTACAAGGTCGGCACCACCTCGTGGCGCGTCGCGGCGCAGAAGAATCTCCTGATGCTCCAGGCGGCGGTCGGGTTCGGTCAGGATACCTATGACGCGAGCGCGAAGCTCGGCGGGTCGGTCGGTACCCTCGGGTCGATCAATGCGAACTCCAAGATGACCGAGAAGCAGAACACGCTCTACGGGTCGCTCGGGCTCAACCTGCTCCTCGTGAAGGTCATCGCCGAGGTCGGGCAGGTGTCGGGTGGGGACCTCAACCTCCTCAACCCGTTCGACAGCAACCTCACCAAGAAGCGCTATTTCGCCACGCTGGGCGCGCGCTTCAGCCTCTGACGCCGCACGAGCTCGCTCCCCCACCGGGCCCGCGCGACGCGGCCGGGATGCGTCGCGCCCTGCGGTTGGCGCGGCGCGGGTGGGGGTGGACGGCGCCGAACCCCATGGTCGGCGCCGTCGTCGTTCAGGGGGGTGAGGTCGTCGGCGAGGGGTGGCACGCCGAACTCGGTGGGCCGCATGCCGAGGTGATGGCGCTCGCGGCCGCAGGGGATCGGGCGCGAGGCGCCGACCTCTACGTGACGTTGGAGCCCTGCGCTCACCATGGGCGGACCCCGCCGTGCACGGAGGCGGTGATCGCGGCTGGCGTGAGGCGCGTGATCATCCCGCTCCGGGATCCGAATCCCGTCGCCCAGGGCGGGATCGACCGGCTCCGCGGGGCGGGGATCGCGGTGACGGAAGGGGTGGAGGCCGAGGCGGCCGCTGAGCTCAACGCGCCTTTCCTTTTCGCGCAGCGCGTCGCGAATCGCCCGTTTGTCACACTCAAGCTCGCGGTGTCGATGGACGCGATGCTCGCGCCGCGGGACCGGAGTCGGGTGCAGCTCACGGGCTCCGAGGCGATGCGCGAGGTGCACCGGATGCGGGCGAATGCCGATGCGATCGCGGTGGGCTTGGGCACGCTGCTCGCCGACGATCCGAAGCTGACGGTGCGCGCCGGGCGTCGGCCGCGGGTGGCGCCGACGCGTATCCTCTTTGGGGAGGCAAGTCGGGTGCCGGCCGCCAGCGCGTTGGTGAAGACGGCGCGGAAGGTCCCGACCTGGGTGATCTCGCGTGGGGTGAGCCGACCGACTGGGGAGCCCTCCGCCGGGGGGGATGCGGCCGCCACGGGCTCCCTCGAGGCCAACGGCGTCCGGTGCCTCGCCGCCCCGACTCTGCGCGACCAGCTGGCGCTCCTTCGGCAGGCAGGGATCCACCACCTCCTCGTCGAGGGAGGGGCTGGGCTCGCAGGGGGGCTCCTGACCGCTGAAATGGTCGACCGCCTCGTTATCTTTCAGGCGCCGGTCCTGCTCGGGGCCGGGGCCCTCGCCGCCTTCGGCGGGGTCGAGCTGGCGGCCACGGCCCCTGGGGAGCTCCCGGGGCGGTGGCAGGTGGTCTCGGACCGTGCCTTCGGGGACGACCGGATGACCGTCTACGCCCCCGCGGCGTCGCTGGCTCGCTGATTCCACCCGCGTCTCTCCATGTTCACAGGGCTCATCACGGCAGTCGGCACGGTGCGCGAGGTGTCCACGACGGATGCCGGGCGCGAGCTCGTGATCGCCGCTCCCTATGAGGGACTGACGGACGGGGAGAGCATCGCCTGCAACGGGGCCTGTCTCACGGTCATCCGGCACGGCGCGGGGTGGTTCACGGTCGCGGCCGTCGTCACCACGCTGGAGCGGACGACCATCGGGCAGTGGACCGTCGGCTCTCGGATCAATCTCGAGCGCGCGCTCGCCGTCGGGGACCGACTCGGGGGCCACATCGTGCAGGGGCATGTCGACGGGGTCGGCGAGGTGCGACAGGTGGTCAGGCGCGGCGATGCCTGGCTGATCGATGTCGCGGTCCCGCCAGCGATCGACGAATGGCTCGTCCCCCTCGGGAGCATCGCGGTGGACGGGGTGAGCCTCACGGTGAACGCGCTCCCGGCGCCCGGGATCCTCCAGCTCTCCATCATCGACCACACCTGGCGGCACACGACCTTCAGCGCCCTCGCGGTGGGGGATCGCGTGCAGCTGGAGGGCGACCTCCTCGCCAAACATCTCAAGCGCCTCTCGGCGCCCTACCTCACGCATTGACCATGTTCGGGACGATCGAGCAGGCCCTCGAGGACCTGCGCCACGGCAAATTCATCGTCGTCGCGGATGACGAGGATCGCGAGAACGAGGGGGACCTCATCGGCGCGGCGGAGTGCATCACGCCGCCGATGGTGAACTTCCTCATGGAGGCCAAGGGGATGATCTGCGTCGCGCTCTCCCCGGAGCGCGTCGCGGAACTCGATCTCCCCCCGATGGGCTCGGAGAACACCGATGCCCTCCGTACCGCCTACACCGTGACGGTCGATGCGGGCCCCGCGCATGGGGTGACGACCGGGATCAGTGCCTCGGATCAGGCGACGACGATCCGCCTCCTCGCCGCGGCGTCCACCCGGCCGAGCGATCTGCGCCGCCCAGGGCATGTGCATCCGCTCCGCGCCCGTGAGGGCGGGGTGCTCCAGCGCGTCGGGCACACCGAGGCCGCGGTCGATCTCATGCGCCTCGCGGGGCTCCGTCCCGCAGGCGTGATCTGTGAGATCCTCACCGGCGAGGGCGCATCGGCGCGGCGTCCTGACCTCGAGCGCTTCGCGCAGCAGCACGGGCTCACCTTCATCACCGTCGCGCAGCTCGTCGCGTATCGTCTGCAGCACGAGCGGCTCGTCCATCGCGAGGCCGATGTGCGCCTCCCCACCGAGTTCGGCACCTTCCGCCTCGTCGGCTACCGCAACGACGTCGACGCGCGGGAGCATGTCGCCCTCGTCTACGGGGACGTCGCCGGCGCGAAGGACGTCCTCGTCCGCATGCACTCCAAGTGCCTCACCGGCGACACCTTCCACTCGATGCGCTGCGACTGTCATTGGCAGCTGCACGAGGCGATGCGGCTCGTCGTCGAGGCCGGCGCCGGCGTGATCGTCTATCTCGATCAGGAAGGGCGGGGGATCGGGCTGCTCAACAAGCTCAAGGCCTACGCGCTGCAGGACGCCGGTGCCGACACCGTCGAGGCGAACGAGAAGCTCGGCTTCGCCCCCGATCTTCGGAACTACGGGATCGGCGCGCAGATCCTCCTCGATCTCGGCGTCACCGCCATCCGACCGATCACCAACAACCCGCGCAAGCTCGTGGGGCTCGAGGGCTACGGCATCTCCCTCGGCGAGCGCGTGCCGATCATCTCGCCGGCGACGGCGGAGAACGCCGAGTATCTCGAGACCAAGCGCACCAAGCTCGGCCACCTGAGGGCGATCTGATGGCGGAGTTCATCGGGATGCCGGACGGCGCTGGCAAGCGTCTCGTGATCGTCGCGGCGCGCTTCAATGAATCGATCACCGACAGGCTCGTCGATGGCGCGCTCGAGGCCTGCCTCAAGCATGGGATGCGGCTCGAGGACGTCGATGTGGTGCGGGTCCCTGGCGCCTGGGAGCTCCCCCCCGCGGTGGCGCGCGCGCTGCAGACCGAGCGCTACGATGCCTGCGTCGCACTCGGCGCCGTCGTGCGCGGTGATACGCCGCACTTCGATTTCGTCGCCGGAGAGGCCTCGCGTGGGCTCGCGCTGTTGCAAGGGGAGTTCGGGGTCCCGATCGGGTTCGGGCTCCTCACCTGCGATACGATGGCGCAGGCCGAGGCGCGTGCTGGGGGCGCGCATGGCAACAAGGGGTGGGACGCCACGCTGGCGGTGCTCGAGATGGCCGATCTCTTCGGGCGACTCGACCTCACCGACGCGGAGGATGGCGATGCCGGCACGGCGTGAGACCCGCGGGCGCACGCGTGCCCTGCAAGCGGTCTACGCGTGGGACGTGCGCGGTGGGGACGCCGATCTCTCGCGTGTGGCGATGAATGTCTGGGACGATCTCGCGATCGCACCGGACGAGCGCGCCTTCGCCGAGGCCCTCGTGAGGCGGATCGTCGCCGAGCGGGCGGAGATCGACTCGGAGCTCGGTGAGGTGACGACGAACTGGCGCTTGGAACGGCTCGGGCATATCGAGCGCTCGGTGCTGCGCGTCGCGGCGGCGGAGCTTCGGCAGGGCGGGACCCCGCCGCGGGTCGTGATCCAGGAGGCGGTGCGGCTCGCCGAGCGCTACGGCACCGAACCCGCGGCGCGCTTCGTGAACGGGGTGCTCGACGCGCTCGCTCGACGGATCGGCAGTCTCGCGTGAGACTGCTCGCCGTCAATTGGCAGGATCTGGAGAATCCGCTTGGCGGGGGGGCGGAGATCCACCTGCAGGAGATCCTCGAGCGGCTCGCGGGCTGGGGGCATGAGGTCGTCCTCCTCTGCGGCGGCTGGCCCGGGTGCCCGCCTCGTGCGACCCGGAATGGCGTCGAGATCCATCGCGTGGGGACGCGGCAGAGCTTCCCCTTCCATGCGCGTCGGTATTGGGAGCACCACCTCAAGGGGCGCGGATTCGACCTCCTCTACGAGGACATCAACAAGATCCCGCTCTATACCCCCCGCTGGGGGGCGCGGCGCGTCGTCGCCGTGATCCCGCATCTCTTCGGGGGCGCGGCCTTCCAGGAACTGAATCCGGTGCTCGCGACCGCGGTCTGGCTGAGTGAGCGGCCGCTCGCGATGATGTATCGGGGCGTGCCGTTCCAGGCGATCAGCGAGAGCACCGCCGACGATCTCGTCGATCGCGGGATCCCCCGTGAGCGCGTGGTGGTGATCCCGCCCGGCGTCTCGAGCGACTACTACACCCCGGATGCGACGCAGCGGGCGGCCGTCCCGACCTTTGCCTATCTCGGTCGTCTCAAGAAGTACAAAGGGGTCGATCAGGTCATCCGCGCCTTTGCCCGCGTCACGGCCCCGGGTGCGGTGCTCGAGATCGCCGGAGCGGGGGACTATCGTCCCGCGCTCGAGCGGCTCATCGCCTCGCTTGACCTCGCCGACCGCGTGCGTTTCCTTGGCTTCATCACCGAGGAGGAGAAGCTCGCCTTGCTGCGTCGCGCCTGGGCCGTGGCCCTCGCCTCACCCAAGGAGGGATGGGGCCTCACCAACGTCGAGGCCGAGGCCTGCGGCACGCCAGTGGTCGCGTCGAACTCCCCGGGGATCCGCGAGTCGGTGCGGCATGGCGAGACGGGGTTCCTCGTCCCGCATGGCGATGTCGCCGCGATGGTCGAGGCCATGAACCGCCTCGCGGCCGATCCCGCCCTCGTCGCCTCGATGGGGGCCAACGCGCGGCGCTTCGCCGCCTCATTCACCTGGGACCGCTGCGCGCGCGAGACCGAGGCGCATCTGCAGCTGGTCATCGACACCACGCCTGCGAGGACCCCACGATGACCCTCACCGTCGGCGCGCTCCTCGAGCAGACGCGTGACCTCCTCGAACTCGAACAGCTCGGCAGTGCCGATGGGTTGACGCGCGAGATCCCGTCCTCCGACGCCTCGGGACCCGGGATGGTCCTTGCCGGTTTCACCGAGCGCTTCGTCCACCAGCGCATCCAGGTGCTCGGTGAGACCGAGGTGACCTACCTCCGTTCGCTCGCGCCTGCCGAGCGGACGCGGATCCTGACGCTCCTGTTCCACTATCCCATCCCGTGCGTGATGGTGACCAAGGGGCTGACGCTCCCCGAGGGGGTGGAGTCGGCGGCGACCGCCGCCGGGGTCACGATCCTCCGGTCCCGGCTCAAGACATTCGAGTTCTATCGCCGCATCACCCCGTTCCTCGAGCAGGCCTTCGCGCCGACCACCTCGCTCCACGGGTCGCTGGCGGATGTCTATGGTGTGGGGCTCCTCTTCACGGGCGCGAGTGGGATCGGCAAGTCGGAGTGCGTCCTCGATCTCGTCGAGCGGGGCCATCGCCTCGTCGCCGACGATCTCGTGATGGTGCGGCGCAAGGGCGCGGACATCCTCCTCGGCACCGGGCATCCGCTCCAGCGCCACTTCATGGAGATCCGCGGCGTCGGGCTCATCGATGTGCGCTCGATCTTCGGGATCCGCGCGGTCCGTCAGCAGAAGCGGATCGAGGTCGTCGTCGTGCTACAGGCCTGGCACGAGGGGATGGTCGCCGAACGCACCGGCTTGGACATGGAGACCACGGAGATCCTCGGCGTCTCGATCCCCAAGATCACGGTCCCGCTCAACCCCGGGAAGAATCTCACGGTGATCGCGGAGGTCATCGCGATGAATCACCTGATGCGCTATGCGGGCGAGGATCCGGCGCAGGCCTTCAACGAGCGACTCAAGGGACATCTGTTGGGCAAGGCCGAGGTGCAGCGCTATCTCCTCGACGATGATGAGTGAGCGGCGCGCTGCCGTCGTCGCGGGGCATGGGCGCTTCGCCGAGGGGATCATCTCCGCCGTCGCGCAGGTGATGGGGGAGGGGCATGGCCTCGTGGCGGTGACCAACGCCGATCGCACGCCGGAGGGGATCGAGCAGGCGATCCGCGAGGCGCTCGACCGCACGGGAGCGACGGTGCTCTTCACCGATCTCCCCGCGGGAAGCTGCACCTTCGTCGGGGCGCGTCTCGCGCGCGCGGTCCCGCAGCTCCGCGTCGTCACCGGCACCTCGCTCCCGATGCTGCTGAGCTTCGTCTCGGGGGGCTCGCTCGAGAAGGTCGTCGAGCAGGCGCAGGCCGGGATCCGGGTGATCGGGGACGGGCGATGACCCTCGAGCTCCTCCGCATCGATGACCGCCTCATCCATGGCCAGGTGGTCGTCGGGTGGGGACAGCCCTGCGAGATCGGGTTCTTCGTACTCGTGGACGATGCGATCGCCGAGGCCGAGTGGGAGCAGGAGCTCTATCGGATGGGGACGCCACCGGAGAAGGCGATCGCGTTCGTCACCGTGGACCAGGCGGTGCAGCGGCTCGCCGACTATCAGGCTGACCCGCGCGTCGGGATGTTGCTCACCGGCGACATCGAGACGATGGACCGGCTCACCAGCGCGGCACCGAGCCTGCGCCACGTCACCATCGGCGGGCTCCACATGAAGCCGGGGCGCGTACAGCGGATGCGGTTCGTCTTCCTCTCGCCGGAGGAGGAGGCCCGGTTGCAGGCGATGGCGGCACGCGGCCTCACGGTCGTCGCGCAGGATGTGCCGAGCGCGCCGGTCACTCCGCTGGACGCGGTGCTGCGAGGGGACGGGACGGCATGATCCTGGCCGAGCTGCTCCCGCTCGCGCCGTTCATCGTGCTCGGCGCGCTCCTGGGGCTCGATGTGGTGGCCTTCCCACAGGCGATGATCTCGCGCCCGATCGTCGCCGCCACCGCGGCGGGGGCGCTCGCCGGGAACCCGCTCGGCGGGCTCACCATCGGGGTCGCGCTGGAATTCTTCGCCTTGGAGGCGATGCCCTTCGGGTCGTCGCGGTATCCGGAGTGGGGCTCTGCCGCCGTGATCGGTGGTGTGCTCTTCGGACGGGTCGAGGACGGGACGGCCGGGGCGCTGACCGTCGCAGTCCTCATCGCGCTCGTCGCGGCGGGGATCGGCGGGACCTCGATGCATCTGCTGCGGCGTCTCAATGCCGCCGTGGCACGGAGGCAGCAGGCGCGGATCGCTCGGGGATCGGGGAGCGCCGTCACCGTCGTGCAACTGACCGGCCTCACGATCGATCTCGTGCGTGCGGGAGCGGTCACCGCGCTCATCCTCGCCCTCGCCGTCCCGCTCTACGATCGCCTCCTCGCGACCTTCGTCCTCACCCCGGTGATCTCCCGCGCCGTGGTCGTCGGCACCGCCTCGGCGGTCGGTCTAGCGGCGATCTGGAAGGTGACGCAGTCCACCGCCGGCGCACGGTGGTATCTCCTCTCTGGGCTGCTGCTCGGCTTCGGCGTCGCGTGGGGGGTCGCATGACGGGTCGCAGGATGGACACGTCGCCTCGCCTCCCGGTGCGCACCTGGCTCGCCGTCTTCAGTCGCCTCTTCGCGATGCAGGGGGCGTTCAACTACGAGACGATGATCGGCAACGGGATCGCCTTCGCGATGGAACCGGCGTTGCGACGGCTGCCGGGCGGACCTCGTGGGCCGGCCTATGCGGCGGCGCTCGGGCGCCACAGCGGGTACTTCAATGCGCATCCCTACCTCGCGGCGGTCGCCGTCGGGGCGCTCATGCGCGCGGAGCTCGACGGGGTGCCCGCCGCGCAGATCGACCGGTTCCGCGTCGCAGCGGCGGGCCCGCTCGGGTCGGTGGGGGATCGGCTCGTCTGGGCGGGATGGCTCCCCCTCTGCTCGGCGATCGCTCTCCTCGCGTTCGGTCTGGGCGCGACTCCGTTAATGGTGTTGCTCCTCTTCCTCGGCGCCTACAATGTGTTGCACGTCGGGTTGCGCGTCTGGGGACTCTCGGTGGGGTGGACCCATGGACTGCGGGTGGCGCGGGCGCTCGATGCGTGGATCCTGCGGCGTGGGCCGGCGCACATGGGGCGCGCCACCGCCTTCGTCGCGGGGGTGGCGCTCCCGGTCGCGGCCCATGGGATCATCGGACCGGGGCGCGCCCTGTTGGGCACCGTGCTCGCGAGTGTCGCCGTCAGTGCCGCCATCGTGACGGCGCTGCGCGGGAAGGCGGAAGGGTGGCAGCTCGCCATCGTCGTGTTGTTGGGATTCACCATCTACGGAGTCGCGCGCTGATGGCCGAACGGACGGTGCGGGTCCAGAACGCGCATGGCATCCATGCGCGACCGGCAGCGGAGATCGTCAAGTGCGCCGCGCGCTTCATCAGTCAGGTCACGATCGGCCGCGAGGGGCTCGAGGTGAATGCCAAGAGCATCATGGGGGTCATGATGCTCGCCGCCGAATGTGGGGCGCAGGTGACGATCCGCGCCGATGGCCCCGACGCGGAGGCCGCGATCGACGCGATCGCGGCGCTGATCGCCAGCCGCTTCGGCGAGAGCTGAGACCCGATGGGCACGCCACTCCACGGGGTCTCCGCCTCGCCAGGGATCGTGATCGGGACCGCGCAGCTCCTGCGCTGGGAGGTCCCGGAGGTTCCGGTGCGGGTGATCGCCGACGAGGAGGTCCCATCGGAACTGGCGCGGCTCCATGCGGCGATCGCGGCTGCCGTCGAGCGGCTCCAGCTGTGCAAGGCGCGCGCGGAGCAGAACGCCGGCCCCGCCGAGGCGGCGATCTTCGACGTGCAGGTCGCGGTGCTCGGCGATGAGGCCCTGACCGGGGGGATCGAAGCGCTGATCCGACAGAACCTCGGGGCGGAGAAGGCGGTGGAGCTCGTCTTCCTCGAATGGCGCGAGCGCTTCACGCGCTCCACGAATCCGCTGATGCGCGAGCGCGCCGGTGATCTGGTCGATATCGAGATCCGGCTCCTCTCGATCCTGCTCGGGCTCCCCGATGGGGATCCCGTGGCCGCGGGGCCCGATGGCGACACGATCCTCATCACGCACGATCTCACGCCGAGTCTGACGGTGCAGCTCGATCGATCGTCGATCCGCGGGATCGCGACCGATGCGGGGACGCGCACCTCGCATGTGGCGATCCTCGCGCGCTCGCTCGGGATCCCCGCCGTGGTCGGCCTGATCGACGCGACCTCGCGGGTGCAGACCGGGGACCGCGTCATCCTCGATGCGACCAATGGCGAGCTGGTCCTGCGGCCGACGGCAGAGACCGTGGCGCGGTTCGCGGACCGAGCGCGGCAGGAGGCGGCCGTCCGTTCGGAGCTCGCCGCCATGACCACGGCCGAGGCCGTGACGACCGACGGGGTGCGCATCACCCTTCGGGCGAACGTCGATCTCCCCGATGAGGTGGAGCGACTCACGACGACAGGGGCGGAGGGGGTCGGCTTGATGCGCACCGAGTTCCTCGTGGTGGGCCGGACCGCGATGCCCACCGAGGACGAGCAGGTCGCGGCGTATCGCGCGGTGTTGGAGGCCTTCCCGGGGCAGCCGGTGGTGATCCGCACCTACGATGTGGGCGGGGACAAGCTCCCGGTGGGTGGGTTCCCGCACGAGCCGAATCCCTTCCTGGGATGGCGGGCGATCCGCATGTGTCTCGACGAGCCGGACCTGTTCTCCGTCCAGCTGCGCGCGCTCTTGCGGGCTGCGGTCCATGGCGATGTGCGCATCATGCTCCCCCTCGTCGTCGGGGTCGATGAGGTGCGGCAGACGCGCTCCCTCCTCCGGGAGGCGGCGGCCGAGCTCATGCGGTGTGGGGTCGCCCATCGGGCCGATGTCCCGCTGGGGATCATGGTGGAGACCCCGGCGGCGGCGCTCACCGCGGCGAGCTTCGCTGACGAGGTCGACTTCTTCAGCATCGGGACCAACGACCTGGTGCAGTACACCCTCGCGGTCGATCGGGGCAACGCCGCGCTCGTCACCCGCTTCACCCCATTGCATCCCGCGGTGCTCCGCCTGATCGAGGGCACGGTGCGCGACGCCGCGGCGGTGAGCCGCGACTGCAGCGTCTGTGGGGAGATGGCCTCGCAGCCGCTGATGGCGTACGCCCTCCTCGGGCTCGGGGTCCGGACGCTGAGCGTCTCGGCGGCGGCGATCCCGGTGGTGAAGCGGTTGATCCGCGGGGTGAGCCTCGGGGCCGCGGGGGCGGCGGCGCGTGCCGCGCTCCAGGCGGCCACGGCCCAGGAGGCGGAGCGACTCCTGCGGGACGCGCTCGCCGATGAGCTCGGGGCCGGGGTGACGGACGGGTTGCTGGGTCTCTCCTAGCGGCCTAACGTTCAGAGATGCGGGCCGCCGCGTCGCGACGGCCCTTTCATTTCACCCCCACCTCTCTCACTCGTGCTGCATCGCCATCTCTTCACCTCCGAGTCGGTCACCGAAGGGCATCCGGACAAGGTCGCCGACCAGATCTCCGATGCCGTGCTCGACGCCCTCCTCGCGCAGGATCCGCACTCGCGCGTCGCCTGCGAGACGATGGTCACCACCGGGCTCGCGACGATCTTCGGTGAGGTCACGACCGCGGCGTGGGTCGACCTGCGCGCACTCGTGCGGCAGACGATCGAGGGGATCGGCTACACCGAGGCGGGGATCGGCTTCGACGCGCATTCGTGCGCGGTGCTCAACGCGCTCGGCCAGCAGTCGCGTGATATCGGCCAGGGGGTCGACACCGGTGGCGCCGGCGACCAGGGGATGATGTTCGGCTTCGCCTGCGACGAGACCGAGGAGCTGATGCCCCTCCCGATCGTCCTCGCGCACCGCCTCACCGAGGCGCTCGCCGCCCGTCGCAAGGACGGCACCCTCCCGTGGCTCCGCCCCGATGGGAAGTCGCAGGTCTCGGTCGTCTACGAGGATGGGCGCCCGGTCGAGGTCGACACCGTCGTCATCTCCACGCAGCACGCCGAATCGGTGGGGAACCGCGCGCTCCACCAGGCGGTCACGCGCGATATCATCGAGGCGGTGATCCCGCGCGAGCTGCGCGCCAAGAAGATGAAGCTGCACATCAACCCGACAGGGCGCTTCGTCGTCGGCGGCCCGCATGGCGATGCCGGTCTCACCGGGCGCAAGATCATCGTCGACACCTACGGCGGCTATGGCCGTCATGGGGGCGGCGCCTTCTCGGGGAAGGATCCGTCGAAGGTCGATCGCTCGGCGGCGTACGCCGCGCGCTGGGTCGCCAAGAACATCGTCGCCGCCAAGCTCGCCTCGAAGTGCGAGGTCCAGCTCGCCTATGCGATCGGGGTGGCCAAGCCGGTCTCGGTGATGGTCGACACCTTTGGGACGAGCACCGTCGATGAGCGCGCGATCATGCGCGCGGTCGAGAAGACCTTTGACCTCACCCCGCGCGGTATCATCGAGGCGCTCGAGCTCAAGAAGCCGATCTATGGGCCGACCGCGGCCTACGGGCATTTCGGGCGGACCCCGGAGAAGGCGACGCGCCTCGGGAAGAAGGTCGAGCTCTTCACCTGGGAGAAGACGAACAAGGTCGCGGAGCTCAAGCGCGCCGTCCGCGCCGGGTGAGCACGCCCTTCGTCGGCGCGAACGCGCAGGGGTCATTCAGTCGGGCGGGGGGCCTCTGGCCCCTCGCCCGGCTGGCGTTTCTGCTCCTCTTGGCCGGCAGCTCCCCTCTGCAGGCGCAGGGTGAGGCGCGTTCCATCGCCGGTCGCGTCCTCCTGCCGGGTGCGACGAGGGCGGGTCTCCCCGTCGCCGGCGCCTGGGTGACGCTGCATCGCGTCGGCCCCGATGCCGCCGGTCCGATCGACTCGATGCGCACGTCGCGCGATGGGCGGTACGACTTCCGATACAAGGCCACCGGCGACACGAGCGCGATCTACTTCGTCTCCACGAGCCGGGGTGGGGTCGCCTACTTCACCCCCCCCGTTCGCGAGCGCGCCGTGCGCGATGGGATCGCTGAGATCCAGGTGCACGATACCACCAGTGCACCCCTCGCGATTCGGACCGTGGGACGTCACCTGATCATCACCGCGCCGGATTCCGCGACACGCACCACGCGCACGGTGGTCGAGATCTACGAGCTGTCGAACGATTCGTCGCGAACGCGCGTGGCCGCGGGGGCGAGTGGCTTCACCTTCGACGCGGTGCTCCCCACCGGCGTGACCGAGGTGACCCCCGGGCCGGGCGATGTCTCACCCGAGGCGATCCGTGTGGTCGACGGGCGGGTGCGCGTGAACGCGCCGATCTCCCCTGGGGTGCGGCAGATCGCCTTCTCGTATGAGGTCCCGGCGAACCGCGATCCCCTCGAGTTCCTCGTCGAATCGCCGGTCGCGCTCCTCGAGGTCTTGGTGGAGTCGCCGGAGGCGATCGCGAGCGGGGGGCGCCTCGTGGCGGACGCACCGGTGCAGATCGAAGGGCGCCCCTTCAAGCGCTTCGAGGCGAAGGAGGTGGCGGCGGCCCAGACGATCACGGTGACGCTCCCCGCTGGCGGCGCGGGCGGGACGAATCGCGTGATGCTCATCGTCGCGCTCGTCGGTGGCGCGCTCGCGCTCGCGCTCCTGCTCGCCCTCCGGCGCTCGCTCACGGCGCCACGCACGCGGCGCAGCGGGGATGATGCCGAGGCCATCGCCTTGGAGATCGCCACGCTCGACGCGGCCTTTGAGCGGCGCTCGACCCCGACCGAGGGGGAGCGGACCGAGTACGAGCTTGCGCGCCGTCAGCTGAAGGACCGCTTGGACGACGTCCTTGCCAACCGGAGCACCCGACCGTAGGTTCGCAGGACAACTGAAGACGAACGCGGGACACGGAAGCCGGTGTGAATCCGGCGCGGCCCCGCCACTGTGACGGGTAGGAGGACGAGTTCCCCACGGCAGACCACTGCGCGAACGATTGCGCGGGAAGGTGTGGGGGACGACCCGGAGCCAGGAGACGACTCGCGTTCGTGCCACAGTCTGACCCTCGGGGGAGGGTCGGTGGCGTCGACGCGGCGTCGTCCGAAGATGGGCGACGTGGGTGTCCACGTGCATCGAGGCTCCTCCGGTATCCGGTGGAGCCTTTCTCGTGCCTGATCTTCGTGCGTCCCTGATCCGGTCCCCGCGGTCGATCGTCTGTGTGGCGATCGTCGTCAGCGGTCTCGCCGCGTGTGAGGGCCCGCCGCGAAGTGTGCGCGAGGCGGGGGGATCGGTCGTGGTCGACGATTTCGGTGACAGCGTCTCGGTACGCCCAGCGGCCCAGCGGGTCGTCTCGCTCAATCCCGTCACCACCGAGCTGCTGTTCGCGATGGGGGCGGGGCCGCGCCTCGTCGGACGGAGCAGATGGGATGGGTGGCCCCTCGCGGCGCTCGAGGTCCCAGAGGTCGGTGATGCGATGCCGCCGAACGTCGAGGCGATCCTCGCACGGCGGCCTGACCTGGTGGTGCTCTATGCGAGTCCGTCCAATCGCACGGCGGCGACGCGGTTGCAGGAGGCTGGCGTGCGCACGCTGGCCGTGCGCACCGATGCCGTGCGCGATCTCCGACGGATCGCGACCGCCCTCGGTGCGCTGCTCGGTGATTCGCTCGCGGCCTCGGCCACCGTCGACTCCACCCTGCGCGCGGTCGATTCGGTGCGCGCCCTCGCTGCCGCGGGCGATCGCCGTCCCTCCGTGGCCTGGATCGTCTGGGACGATCCGCTCATCGTGATCGGCGGGGGGAGCTATCGCTCCGAACTCCTCGCGGTCGCCGGGGCGGTGAACGCCTTTGCTGACCTGTCGGCGCCGTCGCCGCAGCTCTCGATCGAGGAGCTCGTGCGCCGCGATCCCGATGTCCTGATCGTCGGCACGCGCATGGCGGAGCGATTCGCGACCGACGCGCGGTGGGGGCAGCTCCGCGCGGTCCGCGAGCGGCGCCTGATCCTCCCCGACACCGGGATCGTCGGACGCCCGGGGGTGCGCATGGGTGAGGCGGCGCGCCATCTCCGCGAGCTGCTACGCCCCATCGCCCCCGTGGCGCCCTGATGTCGGTCGCGCGCTGGATCGCCCTCCTCCTCACGATCCTCGCGGTCGGGACCCTCGCCCTCGCGTTTGGCGCGGTCGCGCTCTCGCCGACGGAGGTCTGGCAGGCGGTGATCGGTCGCGGTGATCCGACCACGGAGACGATCGTGCGGACCATCCGCTTGCCGCGGATCCTCCTCGGTCTCTTGGTGGGCGCGGGGCTCGCCGGGAGCGGCACGGCGCTGCAGGCCGCGCTCCGGAATCCGTTAGCGGAGCCCTATCTCCTCGGTGTCTCTGGCGGCGCGGCCCTCGGTGCGGTGCTCGCCGTCGCGTTCGGCGGTGAGGGCGCGATGATCCCGATCGCGGCCTTCGTCGGCGCGTTGCTGGCGGTGCAACTCGTGCTCATGGTCGCGCGCGCCGCCGGCGGCCGCACCGACCCGCGCATCCTCCTCATGTCGGGGGTCGTGGTCGGGGCCTTCTGCACCGCGGCGATCATGGTCGCCCTGGTCCGCACCCCCGAAGGGGCGGTGCGCGGGGCCCTCTGGTGGATGATGGGTTCGCTCGGCGATGCCCAGTGGTCGGTGGTGCTGACCACCGCGGTGAGCGTCGGTGGGGGACTCGCGGCCCTGCTCTGGCGTGGCCGTGACCTCGATGTGCTCGCGCTGGGGGAGGAGCCGGCGGCGGCGCTGGGGCTCGATCTCGATCGGACGACGCGCTTCGTCTTCATCACCGCCTCCTTCCTCGCGGCGGCGACCGTCGCGGCGGTCGGCTTGGTCGGCTTCGTCGGGCTGATGGTCCCCGCGATCGCTCGAGCGCTCGGCGCGCGGAAGACCCGCGGGACGATCGTCGTGGCGGTGGTAGCCGGCGGGGTGCTGGTGGTCCTCGCCGATCTCGTCGCGCGCACGGTGATGCGACCCGCCGAGCTCCCGCTGGGCGCGGTCACCGCGCTGATCGGCGTGCCATTCTTCCTCTGGCGACTCCGCCGGACGGTGGCACGATGATCCGCGTCGAGTCGCTCGTCGTGCGGTATCCGGGGATGCGAGCGGCCGCGCTCGATGGGATCTCCTTCGATGCGCTGCCGGGACGGATCACCGCGGTGGTGGGTCCCAACGGCTCAGGGAAGAGCACCTTCGTCCGTGCGCTCGTGCGCCGCGTCACCCCGACGAGTGGACGGATCGTCGTCGATGGTACGTCAGTGGAGGCGATGAGCCCCCGCGAGATGGCGCGATTGGTGAGTGTCGTCCCGCAGCGGGAGGAGCCGGTCTTCCCGATGCGGGTCCGGGATCTCGTCGCCTTGGGTCGCTACCCACATGGCGGCGCCTTCTCGGCCCCGACGGCGGAGGATCGCGAGGCGGTGGCTCAGGCGATCGTGCGGGCGGACATCGCCCCCCTGGTCGATCGGAGCACCGATACGCTGTCCGGTGGCGAGTGGCAGCGGGTGCGCATCGCGCGGGCGCTCGCCCAGGGAGGGCGCGCGATCGTGCTCGACGAACCGACCACCTATCTCGACATCGCGCATGAGATGGCGGTCTTCGAGCGCTGTGATGCGCTCGCGCGGCAGGGGCTCTGCGTGATCCTCGTCAGTCATCAGTTGAACCTGGTCGCGCGCTTCGCGGACCAGATCGTGCTGTTGCATCAGGGGCGTGTCGCCGCGGAGGGCTCACCCAATGAGGTGATGCGCGGCGATGTGCTCGAACGCGTCTACGAGTGGCCCCTCATCGTCTCCCGTGATCCAGCGGTCGGGGCGCCCGTCCTTCTCCCCCTTCGTCACCGAGGTTCGAGGTAGATGTCGTCACTGCTCCGATTCGCTATCGTCACCGTTGGCGTGCTTCCTCAGCTGGTCCTCGCGCAGTCCCGGCGCGCCCCGGCTACCCTTCCGCCCGAGGTCGTGACCGCCACCCGTGTCCCCGGGGTGAGCTACGCCCCGACCGCGACGGCGACGACGCTCGATGCGGCGGCGCTCCGTGCGGAGGGGATCACGCATCTCGCCGATGCGTTGCGTCGGGTCCCTGGCGTGGCGATCGCAAGGTCCTCGTCGGTGGGATCCCAGGTCGCGCTCTTCGTACGCGGCGGACAGTCGAACTATGTGCGTGTCCTCGTCGACGGGGTCCCACTCAATGAGCCTGGGGGCGTGCTCGACCTTGGGCGCATCACCCTCGATGACATCGAGCGAATCGAGGTCGTCCGTGGTCCGGCGAGCGTCCTGTATGGATCGGAAGCGGTCTCCGGTGTGATCCAGCTCTTCACCCGCCGCGGGGGCACGACGACCAAGACCCGTGCTGAGGTCGGCGGGGGGAACATCGGGACGCAACGCCTCTCGCTCGGCGGCGAGGGGACGATCGCCGGCCTTCGCGCCACGGTGCAGGGCGATCATCATGGCAGCACCGGCATCCTCCCCTTCAACAACGCCTATCGCAACACCGGTGTCGTGTCCGGGCTCACCTACACGGGGGCGCGCAGCGATCTCCGGATCACCGGTCGCTACAACAGCTCGCTCTACCAGTATCCCACCGGTTCCTCCGGCGCGATCGAGGATCGCAACGCCGAGCGCGTGGACCACCGGCTGCTGGTGGGGCTCGATGGCGGCCGTCGGTGGAGCGATCGGTTCGAGACGCGGCTCCAGCTCTCGAGCGCGGAGGGGCATCCGCGCACGAACGACGGCCCTGATGCTGCCGACGACACCCTGGGATTCTTCGGCTACTTCACGCGGGGGACGGTCGTGCGCCGGCTCGCCGATCTCCGCGGGATCTACCGGCTGCGCCCGAATCACACCCTGACCGTGGGCGGCGAGTTCTCGCGCGAGACGGAGCGCAGTCAGTCGGTGAGCCTGAGCGAGTACGGCGACTATCCGGGTGCGTTCCGTGCGGCGCGGGAGACGCGCGCCATGTATGCGCAGGGTCTGGGAGAGCAGGGACGCTTCGCCTATAGCCTCGGCGCGCGCCTCGATGACAACAGTGCCTTCGGCACCTTCCGGACGGTCCGTGCCGGTACCTCATGGCGCCTGACCGAGCGCGTGCGGCTCCGCGCCTCGGCCGGCTCCGCCTTCAAGGCGCCGAGCTTCTTCGAGAACTTCGCGGAGGGGTTCACGGTGGGGAACGCGGCGTTGCGGCCGGAGCGGACCGAGTCGGCGGAGTTCGGGGTGGAGTGGGCGGGCACGACGGGCTCCTTCGCGCGGGCCACCGGCTTCACGCAGCACTTCCAGGATCTGATCCAGTACACCGGGCGTCCCCCGCGCGAGGGTGGGCCGAATTACTACAACATCGCCGCCGCGAACGCCGGCGGTGTGGAACTCGAAGGGGCGCTCCCCGAGGTCGCGCGCACCCGGGTGTCGGCGGCCTACACCTGGACCGATACGCGCGTGACCGACGCCGGCTTCGATGTGGGGACGGGGGCGAACTTCGTCACCGGGGGCCGGTTGATCCGGCGCCCCGAGCATCTCGCGACGCTGACGCTCGTGCATCGCCTCATGGAGCGGGGCTCGGTCTCCGCCGTGGTGACGCACACCGGGATGCGTGAGGATCGTGACTTCTCGGGGTGGCCCGCGACGCCGGTGGAGCTCCCCCCCTTCACGACCCTCGACCTGAGCACCGAGCTCCCGCTCCCCTCGCTCGCGGGGGCCGCCTCGCGCCTCCAGGTGCGCGTCGACAACGCCACCGATGTGCGCTACACCCAGATCCAGGGGTTCGCCTCGCCCGGTCGCATCTGGTATCTGGGGCTTAAGTTGGAGCGGTGATCCGCACCGACGCCATCGTCCTCCACGCCTTCGATTATCGCGAGACCTCCCGCATCGTCCGCCTGGCGACGCGGGAGGCGGGGGTGGTGAGCGTCATCGCGCGCGGGGCGAAGCGGACCGGTGGCAAGTTCGGGCAGGGGATGGACCTCTTCACGAGCGGGGCGGCACAGATCGTCCTGCATCCCACCCGCGACCTGCATACGCTCGGCAGCTTCGACGCGACGCGGGCGCGCCCCGGACTCGCGGCCTCGCTGGCGCGCTTCGGTGCGGCGGCGGCGCTCAGTGAGCTGGGGATGCGCTGCGCACCGGAGGATGGGGGCGGGGCGATCCACGACGTGCTCGTCGCGGGGTTCGATGCGGTGAGTGTCGCGGAGGCCCATGAGGTGATCCCGCGCACCGTGACCGCCGCCTGGCATCTCGCCGAGGCGCTCGGCTTCGCTCCGACCCTCGAGCACTGTGCGGCCTGTCATGAGGCGCTCGACACAGAGGAATCGGTCCGCTTCGCGCCGCGCGCGGGCGGCGCGCTCTGTGCGCGCTGCGCGGCGTTGGCGCCCGGCGCGCGCGCCCTCCCTGCCGATGCGCGTGCGATGTTGCTGGCATGGGCGGCGGGGGAGGAGGGGATCCCCGCGGATGCCAAGGTCGCCCGCGCGCATCAGCGCCTCGTGCGCGAGTTCCTCGAGGAGCATCTCGCCGATGGCAAGCCGCTCCGCGCCTGGCGTGACTGGGAGATGAACGGCGGTCACGCCGAGTCCCGATGATCATCGGGACGGCGGGGCACATCGATCATGGGAAGACGGCGCTCGTGCGTGCGCTCACCGGGGTCGAGACCGACCGGCTCCCGGAGGAGCAGCGGCGCGGTATCACGATCGCGTTGGGCTTCGCGCCCTTGGTGCTCGAAGGGGTGGGGACCGTCGGCATGGTCGATGTCCCGGGCCATGAGGGATTCGTCCGCACGATGCTCGCCGGGGCGAGCGGGATCGACCTCGCGCTCTTGGTGATCGATGCCGCCGAGGGGGTGCGCCCGCAGACGCGTGAGCATCTCGCGATCCTCTCGCTCCTCGGGATCCGCGGCGGTGTCGTCGCTTTGACGAAGGCCGATCTGGTCGACGAGGACCTTCGGGCCATCGCGATCGACGAGGTGCGAGGGGCGCTCGCGGGGTCGGTACTCGAGGGCGCTCCCGTACTCCCGGTCTCTGCGCTCACTGGCGAGGGGCTCGATGTGCTACGCGCGGCGCTGGCAGCGGCCTGTACGGCGGTGCCCGCACGTGGGGGCGAGGATCCCTGGCGGCTGCCGATCGACCGCGTCTTCTCGGTGGCGGGAGCGGGGACCGTGGTGACGGGCACGGGGTGGAGTGGGGTGCTGCGTCGTGAGGTCGCCGTGCGCATCCTTCCCGGCGATCGCGCGGCGCGCGTGCGCGGACTCGAGTCCCACGGCGCCAGGGTCGACGAGATCCAGGCGGGGCATCGCGTCGCGGTCGCGCTCGCTGGGATCGATCGCGAGGAGGTCCCAGTGGGGGCGACGCTCGTTCGCGCGGATGAGCCCTGGGAGACCACGCAGGTGCTGCGCGCCGATCTTATCCTCCTGTCCGATGCACAGCGACTCGGTCCACGCACGCGGGTGCGATTCCATCTTGGCACCCAGGAATGCGGCGCGCGGGTGATCGCCGCTGGGGGAGAGGTGATCGCTGGCTCCACACGCGCCGTGCGCCTCGTGCTCGATGCGCCCGTGCTCGCGCGCGGAGGTGATCGCTTCGTGCTACGTGGGGGCTCACCGTTCGGGACGATCGGCGGTGGGGCGGTGACCGATGCCATCCCGCTCTCGCGCCGTGCCCGCCCTTGGCCAGCACCGGACGCGACGCCCGCGATGCGACTCGGGTGGATGCTCGATGAATCAGGCGCCGCGGGGCTCGATCTCACGATCGTCCCGCTGCGGCTTGGTGTTCGCCCCGTCCAGGTCGAACGGCTCGTGAAGGAACTCGCGAAGGTCACGCGGGTCGGAGATCGGCTTATCCGCAACGAACGCCTCGAGCAGCTGAGGCAACGGTTGATCACGCGCCTCGAGCGGGCTCATCAGGAGAATCCCCTCGCCCCCGGGCTCGATCGGCAGGAGGCGCGGCAGCTCCTGAGCGTGCAGCCGGCGATCGCCGACGAGGTGATCCGCCGCGCCGAGCGCGCGCAGGTGATCGTGATCGAAGGGGCGACGCTGCGCCTCCCTGGGTTCAGCGCAGGAGCAGAGGCGGGAGCACGATCCGCGAAGGACGACGTCATGGAGCGCCTTCGGAGTGCGGGCGTCGAGCCGCCCTCGTTGACCGAGCTCAAGGCCCAATGGGGGAACGCGGTCGTCGCCCTGCTGAAGCTCCTTCAAAAGGAGGGGCAGGTGGTGCAGGTCGGCCTCGAGTGGTGGTTCGCGCACGAGGCGGTGGTGACCCTGCTCGCGCGGCTCGCGGCCCATGTGCGCCCGGAGGTGACCTACACCCCCTCGGAGCTCCGCGAGGCACTGGGGATCACGCGAAAGTGGCTGATCCCCTTCCTGGAGTGGTGCGATGCGCGCGGGATCTCCCGCCGGTCAGAGGCCGGCCGGCGCTTCCCCTCGGTGCCCGCTACACCGTAATCCGCCGTTTCGTCGGGTGGCCCTGCCACCCGCTCAGCGGGCCAGCCGTTTCGGCAGAGATGGGCTGGCCTGCGATATGCGCGGCCATGGGGTAGAAACCAGCGTGCGCACATCTCATCCGAGTCCGCTCGACCCTCACGCCTGACCCGACCTCCCCATGCTCTCTCCCGACCGTCTGACCATGAAGTCCCAGGAGGCGCTCGCCGACGCGGCCACCCGCGCGCGCCAGGCGGGGAACCCCCAGGTCCACGACACGCATCTCCTCGCTGCGCTCCTCGCGCAGGGCGAGGGGATCGTCGTCCCCATCCTGCAGAAGCTCGGGGTCGCGATCCCCGCGCTGCAGGGCGCACTCGATCGCGAGCTCGCGCGCTATCCCAAGCAGTCCGATGCGCAGCCCACCGCCTCGCGCGAACTCTCCGCCGTCCTCGAGGCCGCGGAGCGTGAGGCTCAGGAGCTCGGCGATGCCTACGTCTCCACCGAGCACCTGCTGATCGCGCTCGCGGAGACCAAGGGGGCCGAGTCGGCCGCGTTGCTCAAGGAACAGCGCGCCACAAAGGCTGCACTCCGCGAGGCCCTCACCGCCGTGCGCGGCGCGCATCGCGTCACCGATCAATCGCCTGAGACCCAGTATCAGGCGCTCGAGAAGTACACGCGTGACCTCACCGCCGACGCGCGGAAGGGAAAGCTCGATCCGGTGATCGGCCGCGACGAGGAGATCCGGCGCGTCATCCAGGTGCTCTCGCGCCGAACCAAGAACAACCCCGTCCTCATTGGGGAGCCCGGTGTCGGCAAGACGGCGATCGCCGAAGGGCTCGCGCAGCGCATCGTGAATGGCGACGTCCCGGAGTCGTTGCGCGACAAGCAGCTCGTCTCGCTCGACCTGGGGGCGCTCATCGCCGGGGCCAAGTTCCGTGGGGAATTCGAGGAGCGCCTGAAGGCAGTGCTCAAGGAGATCACCGCGAGCGAGGGTCGCTATGTGGTCTTCATCGACGAGTTGCACACCCTTGTCGGGGCGGGGAAGGCCGAGGGGTCGATGGACGCGGGCAACATGCTTAAGCCGATGCTCGCGCGCGGCGAACTGCGCGTGGTGGGCGCGACGACCCTCGACGAGTACCGCCAGCATGTGGAGAAGGATCCTGCCCTCGAGCGGCGCTTCCAGCCCGTCTTCGTCGGCGAGCCCACGGTGGAGAACACGATCGCGATCCTCCGTGGCCTGAAGGAGCGGTACGAGTCGCACCACGGGGTGCGGATCACCGACGGCGCCGTCGTCGCCGCTGCGACCCTCTCCAATCGCTACATCGGCGACCGTTTCCTGCCCGACAAGGCGATCGACCTCATGGACGAGGCCGCGTCGCGGCTCCGCATCGAGATCGACTCCCTCCCGCAGGAGATCGACGAGGTCGAGCGGCGCGTGGTGCAGCTCGAGATCGAGCGGCAGGCCCTCGCCAAGGAGAAGGATGCCGCCACCGTCGAGCGCCGGACCGCGCTCGAGCAGGAGTTGGCCCAGCTCAAGGAGCGCTCGGGCGCGATGAAAGCGCAGTGGCAGCTCGAGAAGGACGCCCTCGGCGAGGTCGGGCGCGTCAAACAGCAGATCGACGAGGCCCGTACCGAGGCCGAGCGTGCGACGCGCGCCGGTGATCTCGGGAAGGCCGCGGAGATCCAGTACGGCCGCGTCCCGCAGCTCGAGGCCGAGCTCAAGAAGATCGAGGAGCGCCTCACCGTCCAGAAGGCCGGTGGGATGCAGTTCCTCAAGGAGGAGGTCGGCGCGGATGACATCGCAGAGATCGTCGCGCAGTGGACCGGGATCCCGGTCACGCGGATGCTCGAGTCCGAGCGGGAGCGGCTCGCGGCCCTCGATCAGGAGCTCGCCAAGCGCGTCGTCGGGCAGGCCGAGGCGGTGCAGGCGGTCGCGAACGCGGTGCGGCGCTCGCGCGCTGGGCTGCAGGATCCGAATCGTCCCGTCGGTTCCTTCATCTTCCTCGGCCCCACCGGCGTCGGGAAGACGGAGACCGCGCGCGCGCTCGCCGAGTTCCTCTTCGATGACGAGCAGGCGATGGTGCGCATCGACATGTCGGAGTACATGGAGAAGCACGCTGTCGCGCGGCTGATCGGCGCGCCGCCGGGATATGTCGGCTTCGAGGAAGGGGGGCAGCTCACGGAGGCGATCCGTCGCCGTCCCTACAGTGTGATCCTCTTCGACGAGATCGAGAAGGCGCATCCAGATGTCTTCAACATCCTCCTGCAGATCCTCGACGACGGCCGTCTCACCGATTCGCAGGGACGCACCGTCGACTTCCGGAACACCGTCATCATCATGACCTCGAACATCGGCTCGCAGTGGATCCTCGAGACGGGGACGAGCGATTGGGCGCTGGTCGAGACGCAGGTGACGGGGGCGCTTCGGCAGCATTTCCGGCCCGAGTTCCTCAATCGCGTCGATGATATCGTCATCTTCCGGCCCCTCGGGGAGGCGCAGATCGCGACGATCGTCGATCTCCAGTTGGTCCGGATGGCGACGCTCCTCGCCGAGAAGAAGATCACGCTCACGGTGACCGACGAGGCCAAGCAGCTCCTCGCCACCGAGGGGTATGACCCGGCCTTCGGGGCGCGGCCGCTGAAGCGGACCATCCAGCGAATGGTCCAGAACCCATTGGCGATGGCGCTCTTGGAGGGCAAGTTCAAGGACGGCGACGCCATCGTGGCGCGCGCCGCCGGAAGTCACCTCGTCTTCGAGCTCGCATGATCCGTCGCGATCCACGATCGGTGGTCAGGACGGCGCTGGGGATCCTCGCGATCCTCGGCGCCGTCGGCTGTGGGGGGGCATCCGAGGGGGAGGCGCCTACGTCGCCGACCAACCCGACGAGTCCGACCACCCCGACGGCTCCGCTCCCCGTGGCCGATTGGGTCGATGCCATCGATGGCGAGATTCCCTTGGTCATCATCGCGCCGCACGGGGGCGATCTGGCTCCCGCAGAGCTCCCCGACCGCGTCTGCTCGGGGTGCGTCACCGGAAACGATCTGAACACGCAGGCGCTCGCACGCACGATCACCGATGCCTTCTCGGGTCGCATCGGGAAGCGCCCATATGTCGTGATCAACCGGCTCCACCGCCGGAAGTTCGATGCGAATCGCGATCTCCAGGAGGCGACCGCTGGATACGCACCCCTCGCCCCCATGTGGACACAGTTCCAGGGCGCCATCGATTCCGCGAAGGTGCGCGCACGTCGCCTCCATCCGCGGATCCTCGTGATCGATCTGCACGGGCATGGGCACACCATCCAGCGATTGGAGCTGGGCTACCAGCTCTCGGCGAGCGAGTTGCGTCTGACGGATGCGTCGCTCACGCCGCTCGTGGCGACGAGCTCGGTGGCACAGTTGGGACGTGTGGCCATCTCTCGGGACTCCGGTGCGGTGCTCATCCGCGGCGTACGCAGCCTCGGCGCCCGCTTCGCGGCGCTCGGGATCCCCGCCGTCCCGTCAGACGTCGATCCCGCCCCCCTCGCGGGGCAGGACTACTTCAACGGTGGCTTCAATACCGTGCGGCACGGCTCATCGATCACCGGTCCCTCAGACGCGATCCAGCTCGAGAGCCATTACACCGGTCTTCGGGATACCGCGTCGAACCGGGCGGGCTTCGCTGAGGTCTTCGTGACCGCGATCTTGGCCTTCTTGCGCGATCACTATGGGTGGGTCCCCGCATGACCGCCCCGGTGATCTTCGCGAATCGTGCCGAGGAGGACGCCTGGTGGATGGGCCAGGCCCTGAAGGAAGCCGAACGCGCGGCCGCGGCGAGGGAGGTTCCCGTGGGGGCGGTCGTGGTACAGAGCGGGACGATCGTCGCGCGCGGCGCCAACGCGATGGTCACCGGTCGCGATGCCACGCAGCACGCCGAACTCCGGGTGCTCCGCGCGGCGGCCTATGCGTTGCGTGAGTCGCGACTCCCCGGCGCGACCCTTTACGTGACCTTGGAGCCCTGTGCGATGTGTGCGGGGGCGATCGTCCTCGCACGGGTGGGGCGAGTCGTCTTCGGTGCGTGGGACGACAAGGCGGGGATGGCAGGGTCGGTCAGCGACCTCTTGCGGCATCCCAAGCTCAATCATCGCCCGGAGGTACAGGGCGGGGTCCGGGCGGAGGAGTGCGGGGCACTCCTCCAGCGCTTCTTCGCCGAACGGCGCGGGTAGTCGCCGCGGTCAGGGCCGGCAGTTCGCCTTCGCGACCCGCTCCCGGACGTCGGTCGCGCTCGTCGTCCGCCGCACGGCATCTGGTGCGCTGAAGATCATCAGGTAGGCGCCGTCGGCCATCTCCTCGCGACGCACGCGCAGGTACCCCATCGCCTGGAGCTCGCAGACGAGGAGCCGGGGCGGGGTCCCATGCCGATCGGTGGGGCCATCCACATCGAGGATCGCGAGTCGCCCCCCGGCGCGGAAGGCCGGCGCCAGCCGATGGAGGAGCTCGAAGGGGGAACTGATCTCGTGGTACATGTGGATCATCAGCGCCACATCGATGCTCGTGGGGGGCAGCTTCGGATCCCCCGCCGTCCCCTCGATCACCTGGACATTCTTCCATCCCTCATCGGCCACCCGATCCCTCAGCAGGCGGAGGTAGCGGGGCTCGATGTCCTCGCCGTAGACCATCCCGGTTGCTCCGACGCGTGCCGCGAGCGCGGCCACGTAGTACCCGTCACCGGCCCCGATGTCGGCGACCCGCGATCCCGGGCCGATCTGGAGGAGCCGGAGCACCGTCTCCGCCTCTCCGTACGAGTCCCGGTCCTCCTCGGCGATCCAGCGAGGCGCCACGATCCGCGAGACGGGGCGGTTGGGGAGGGGGAAGGAGTCGACGCGTGTCCCCTGACCAGCCGCTGGTGCGACGGGCAGGACGATCAGCAGGCAGACGAGGGCGCGCAGGGCGGTGCGTGGCGTGGGCATGCCACTGGAACCCGGCCTCTCACGCGGCGGTTCCCGACCGTTGACCCCCCCTCCTCGAACAGGGTATTTTGCAGGTCTGGACAGATGGCCGAGTGGTTGAAGGCACCGGTCTCGAAAACCGGCATACCGGCAACGGTATCGTGAGTTCGAATCTCACTCTGTCCGCTCGCACGAGCTGGCGCGCTGAAGGGTCTCCTCCAGCGCGCCGTCGTGTGTCGGGCCCTCAGCTGGTTCGGGGGGGTGCGACGTGGGACAGGTGGCCGAGCGGTTGAAGGCGCACGCCTGGAAAGCGTGTATTGGTTAATAGCCAATCGCGGGTTCGAATCCCGCCCTGTCCGTCCCTGCCGATGAGCGGTGCCCATGGGCCCGCGCCGATCGGTGCTGGTGTATCTTTCGTCCCCGGAATGCCCGACGCCGCCCAGGTCGCCCTGAACAGCAAGGCCGTCGCCCGGACGATCTCCCGCATGGCGGATGAGATCCTCGAGCTGAACGCCGGGTTGGACCGTTTGGTGATCGTCGGGATCCAGCGCCGCGGGGTGCAGATCGCCGACCGCCTCGCCGATGTGCTCCGCGATCGGGAAGGGGCCGACGTCCCACGGGGCGCCCTCGACATCACGCTCTACCGCGACGACCTGCAGACGGTGGGGCCGCGCCCCGTCGTCGGTCGCACGCAGATCCCCGTCGACATCGACGACCAGGTGGTCGTGATCGTCGACGACGTCCTCTTCACCGGGCGCACCATCCGCGCCGCGCTGGACGAACTCGCCGACTTCGGTCGCCCCGCACGCATCATGCTCGCCGTCCTCGTCGATCGGGGGGGGCGCGAACTCCCCATCCACGCCGACGTCGTCGGGAAGCGGATCGAGGTCGGGTCCGGCGGGCGTGTCGATGTCTTCGTCCCCACCCTCGACGGCCGTGATGAGGTCGTCGTCTCCGGAGGCCTTGCGTGACGATTCTCGGGAAGGACCTGCTGGGGCTCGCGGGTCTCTCCCGTGAGCAGGTGACCACCATTCTCGACGTCGCCGAACCCCTCCGCGCCATCTCGGAACGCGCGATCAAGAAGGTCCCGACGCTGCGCGGGATGACGGTGGTGAACCTCTTCTTCGAGCCCTCCACCCGGACCCGCATCTCGTTCGAATTCGCGGAGAAGCGGATGTCGGCCGACACCGTGAACGTCGCGACCGCCGCCTCGAGCGTCTCCAAGGGGGAGACGCTCGTCGATACCGCGCGGAACCTCGAGGCGATGCGGATCGATATGGTCGTCATCCGCCATCCGCACTCCGGTGCCGCGCGCTTCCTCGCCGAGCGGATCGAATCGAACGTGATCAACGCCGGCGACGGGACGCATGAGCACCCCACGCAGGGACTCCTCGACCTCCTCACCCTCCGCGAGAAGCTCGGTGGGCTCGAAGGGAAGCGCATCTGCATCGTCGGCGATGTGCTGCACTCGCGTGTCGCACGCTCCAACATCTGGGGGCTGAAGGCGATGGGGGCGCAGGTCGCCGTCTGTGGCCCGCGTTCGCTGCTCCCCGGTGCGATCCGCGAACTCGGCGTCGAGGTCTTCGATCGGATCGAGGCCGCCATCGAATGGGCCGACGCGCTCAACATCCTCCGGCTCCAACTTGAACGGATGCAGCTCGGCTACATCCCCTCGCTTCGCGAATACAACCGTGTCTTCGGCGTGACCCGGGCTCGACTCGAGCGCGCGCCGCGCGACCTCATCATCCTCCATCCCGGTCCCATGAACCGCGGCGTTGAGATCGATTCCGATGTGGCCGATGGCCCGCACAGCGTGATCCTCGAGCAGGTGACCAACGGCGTCGCCGTTCGCATGGCGGTGCTCTACCTCCTGGCCGGCAACGCGCCGGCCCTCGCCGACGCCGCCAAGGGAGCCACCGTATGACCGCGCCACTCCTCATCACCGGAGGACGGCTCGTCGATCCCTCGCAGGGACTCGATGCCGTCGGTGACCTCCTCCTCGTCGACGGGAAGGTCGCCGCGATCGGGGGGCAGATCGCCGGTCCCGATGGCGCCCAGCGCGTCGATGCCAAAGGCCTCGTCGTCGCGCCGGGATTCATCGACGTGCATGTGCACCTTCGTGAGCCCGGACGGGAGGAGGTCGAGACGGTCGCGACCGGCGCGCACGCCGCCGTCGCGGGTGGGTTCACCGCCGTCTGTGCGATGCCCAACACCAAGCCCGTCACCGACAATCAGGCGACGGTCGGCTTCGTGAAGCGCCAGGGCGAGGCCGCCGGCTTCGCACGCGTCTATCCCTATGGCGCGATCACCGTCGGCCAGATGGGGGAGACCCTCGCCGAGTTCGGGGAGATGGTCGCCGCTGGGGCCGTCGCGGTGAGCGACGACGGGAAGCCCGTCGAGAACTCGCATATCATGCGCACCGCGCTCGAGTACGCGCAGACCTTCGGGATCCCCGTCGTCGAGCACTGCGAGGTGATGGCGCTCGCGCATGGTGGTGCGATGCATGAGGGGACCGTCTCCGCGCGCCTCGGCCTCAAAGGGATCCCCGGCGAAGCGGAGGAGATCGATGTGATCCGCTGCATCCTCCTCGCCAAGCTCACCAAGGGGCACATCCATCTCTGCCATCTGAGCACCAAGGGGTCGGTCGATCTCGTGCGATGGGGGAAGGACCAGGGGGTGAACGTCACCGCCGAGGTCTGCAGTCATCACATCTCGCTCACCCATGAGGCGGTCGAGGGGTACAACACCAACGCGAAGATGAATCCCCCGCTGCGCACCGCCGAGGATGTGGCGGCGTTGCAGCAGGGGGTGAAGGACGGGACGATCGATCTCCTCGTGACCGATCATGCGCCGCACCACTATGACGAGAAGGAGCGCGAGTTCCCCGATGCCCCCAATGGGATCGTCGGGCTCGAGACCGCCCTCGGCGTGAATATGACCTGGTTGGTGGAGCGGGGCGTCCTCACGATCCCGCAGCTCGTCGACCGGATGAGCACCCGTCCGGCCAAGGTCTTCCATCTCCCGGGCGGATCGCTCGCGAAGGGGCGTCTCGCCGATGTGACGCTCTTCGATCCCGCGCGGCGGTGGACGGTGGATGCGGCGCAATTCAAGTCGAAGGGGCGCAACACCCCGTATGGCGGCCAGACCCTCACGGGGCAGGCGGTCTGTACCATCGTCGGGGGGCGCGTCGTCCATCAGTTGGACCGGTGATCGCGCCGCCGCCTCGCTCAGACCCGTCATGACCCAGACGCCTACACCCCCCACCGAGACGTTGGACGAGCTGCTCGCCGAGACCCGTCGCTACGCCGGGTACCTCGAGAAGCTGCAGGAGCGGCGTGAGGGGACGCCCCCGCATCTCTACGCGCGACTCCATGCGGAGTATGAGACGCGACTCGCCGATCTGCGTCTGCGGGCCGAGATCGAGGCTGATGCGCTCGCGGGCGGGTTGGAGGAGGATGAGGCGGCGGTGCAGGACGCCGAGGCCCGACTCGCCGAGGTGGAGGAGGAGCGCGCGGAGGGAGAGTTGCGCGCGGCGGTGGGGGAGCTCGACCCGCGCGTCTGGGCGAAGCGATTGCATGGGCTGAATGCGCAGGTCGCATCGATCGGTGCGGAGCGCGACGCCTTGGTCGCGGCCCTCGCGCATCGACGGACCTTGTTGGAGGAGGTGCAGGGGCAACGCCGGCTGGGCCCCGGAGTGCCGTCGGATCGCCCGCCGCGGGTCTCGTTCGCCTCGCCGGCGTTCGGTGGCGCGGTGGAGGCAGCGCTCGCGCCCGCGGCTGCGGTCGTATCGGTGGTGGCGCCTGCGGTGGCGCCTGCGGTGGCGCGCCCGGTCGTGCCGCCGGTGCCGCCAGCGGTCGCCCCGACGATGGCGGTCGGTGGCCTGTTCGATGATCTGGATCTACCTCGGGCGACGGTCTCGGCGTCCGCTCCGGATCGTGTGGCGTCGCCTGATGACGGCGCGAGCGACCCGAAGTCGCTCAAGTGCCACGAGTGTGGGACGATGAACTTTCCGACGGAATGGTATTGCGAGCGGTGCGGGGGCGAGCTGGCGGCGAACTGAGTCGGAACACCAGCTGGCCCGGTCAGTTATAACGGGTAGGTTGCCTCACTAGCCCCTCGTGCGTTTGCCTCATGGAACGCCTCTCTCGTGAGTAGGAACATCTCATGTCGCTCTCCATCCGCGCGCTCGCCCTGACCTCCTGTTGTGCGGTGTCGCTCGTGGCGGCTCCCGCGTCTGCGCAGGTCAGTTCGAGCTTGCAGCAGGTCGCCCTGGGGGCCATCAAGGGGCAGACGGTCACCCTCGGGGCGCCGAGTCCGACCTCCCAGGGGCTCAATTTGGTCGACGGGGCCATCACCGAGTGGGCGGCCCCGTTCACCCTGACGGTGGCCTGGGACGTCACGAACTCGCCGACCACGACGGTGAAGCTCGTCGGCTATTTCCCGACACCATCGCAGGCGCTCACCTTCGGCACGTCGTATATCCCGTCCTCTTCCATCGAGGCCTCGGTCGACAACGGACTCACATGGACTCCGGTGACCTCCAATGCCGTGGGGGGGATCGGGAGTGCCGGCGGGAGTGTGGTCCTCTATACGTCGGCCCCGACCGATGGAGCGAACAAGACGGGATCGGCCGCGGTCACCTTCAAGGTGCGTCTGAACCTCACGGCGGGCCCCGCCACACTCGCGGGGATCTACGCCGGGACCTTCTACCTGATGGCGATCGCCAATTGAAGGCGCGATGATCGGTCGAGCGATGCGGAGGGCCCTGCTGTGCCTCGCGCTCGCGTCGACGGCGAGTCTCGCCCAATCGGTCGATCCCCCATTCGCGGTCCATCTGGGCCGCGCACGCTCGAGCCTCCTGCTCTCGAACCCGTCGCTCCAGGCCCTCGCCTTCGTCATCGAGCCGGTCTCCTTCGACATCGCGAGCTGCGGGGACCTCGGGCTCGCCCCACTCGACACCGCCCGCATCCGACTCTCCCTCTCGTCCATGAGCGGGCGGATCCCCGCCAAGCAGACGCGTCGGATCTTCTATGATGCGCGAGCCGACTCCCTCCCGGCCTGGTTCGCGCTCAAGATCGCCTTCGGTCCAGCGCGTCGTGACGCGGGGATCTCGATGCGCCTCGAGCTCACGCACTTCGTCTATCTCATGCAGGAGGCGCCCGTCCTCCCGCATGAGATCGACGCCACCGAGGCCCTCTACGATCCGGTGCGCCGTCGCGTCTCCATCGGCGTGACCAACCAGAGTGACAAGTTGACCCGTCTGCACTCGGTGGGACTCGTGAACGTGGCCGACGAGGAGACCGCCGTGGAGGCCTGTCCCCTCCTCCCGAGGCATGCTCGGGAGTTCGACTTTCCGTGGTCGGAGGCGGCGCCACCCCGGACGGTCCGGTTGCACTTCCCAGGCTTCATGATCGAACGGCCCGTCCGGATCCGACCCGCGGGGCAGGACGCAGGCATCGTCCGTCGCGATTCGCTCCACTCGTCCCCCTGATGCGCGGCGCGTGGGTCGCGACGCGTCGCGTCGGCGCTCTCCTCGCGCTCCTTGCGGTCGCCTCGTCTGCCCAGGTGGTCGAGCTGCAGGGCGGGGGCTCCTCGCTCTTCGATGCCTACGGCGTCTCGGCCAACGTCTGGGGTCGGAGCTATGACGGATGGGTCGGGATCGGGTACCAGGATGGATGGCGTGTCGGTGGGCGCCTCCGACGCGCCATCCGCGGCGACACGATCCGTGCCGGCAACGATGCGCTCACCTTGCGGGCACCCACCGATCTCTTCGGTGGCGGTACCAACGTCCTGGTCCAGGGCGCGTCGGTCATCCGCCATCGAGGCCCCACGCGCGCCCTCCTCTTCGCCGGCGCGAGCGCGACCGGGATCGGCGGCTCCTTCGCGCAGGCGCAGCGCGCCGAGCGCCCCCTCGGGGCCCTCTTCGTCGATCGCACCCTCACGCCGCAGCTGCGCGGCTCCGTGCAGGCGATCCTCGCCCGGCGGCAGAGCTTCCGTGCGGGGTTGGCCTGGACCGACTCGGCGGGGATCGAAGCCGCGGGGATGCTCGGCACCGGGGCGAATCGCCCATTCGCGAGCGCGAGTCTCCTCATGGATCGCGATCGCTGGACCCTCCGCGCCCAGTATGTGGGGGCGGCAACGGGATTTCGGCCGGCGGATCTCCCCGTCCCGCCCCAATCGCGACCCGATGGGCTCAACGTGCAGCTCACCCTCCGGCCGATCGAATCGCTGACGCTCACCCTCGCACGACAGGGCTTCGCACAGGATTCGATCATCGGACGGTGGCGCTCCCGCGCCATCGGGACCTCCGCCAGTGCGGCGCTCGTGCGCGGACGGTCCCAACTCTCGGCGGGGGCGAACCGCTCCGACTTCGGGGATCAGCGCACCCAGAGCGCCTTCCTCGCCGCTGGCCATGCCATCGGTGACGCCTTCGCCGCGAATCTCTATGTGCTGCATGCGAGACCCGTCGATCTCCCGGCGACCACCACGCCCGCGTTGGTGCTGCAGGAGCGACTCTCGGAGCGCTATGCCTTGACCCAACTCTTCTCCTGGAGCGCCGGCCGGCTCAGCACCTCCCTCGGCGGCACCTATCGCGGGGAGACCATGGACCTCGGGGTGGGCTATGGGTTCGTGCATGCCCCCCTCGATCCCGCGCAGCCCTTCCAGCGGACCCTGAACCTCTCCATCCGGCTCCAGCTCGGGAACTACCGCGCGGCGGTCGCGACGACGCTCACGCCCTCCGGCGCCGTGGTGTACGACGCCTCGGCGGCGACCTTCCTCTATCTGGGGGGGGAGAATGGGCTGTTCGCGACCCCGATCGCCGCCCCGCTCACGCGCTATGTGGTGCAGGGGATCGTGCGCGATGACCGCGGGGCCCCCCTCTCCGGTGCCGCGCTCCTGATCGGGGGGGAGCTGGTCTTCTCCGATAGCCGGGGGCGGTTCTTCGCCCGCTTCCGCTCCACACGGCAGGTGCGGATCACGGTGTTGCTCGAGGAGTTCCTCGTGTCGGGGCGCTTCCGGGTAGAGCTGGTGCCGGCGATCGTGCGGCCGCAGCTCGAGGGGCAGGCGAGCGAGCTCACCGTCGTGGTGCGCCGCGAGGACCGGAACGACGAAGGCGCCGCCACCCGGTAGGGCAGCGGCGCCTCAGGCACGGGGGAGCCGACTTACTTGGCTTTCGCGATCGACGACTTCTGGCGCGCGGCGTTGTTGCGGTGGACGAGCCCCTTCCGCGCGGCGCGGTCGAGGAGCTGCGTCGCCTTGCGCTTCGCCGCCGGGGTCGCGGCTGGGTCCTTCGCCAGCTTCAGGGCGGTCCGCAGCGCGGCCCGCTGCGACCGGTTGCGTGCGGTCGCCGCCTTGGTCTTGCGCATGTTCTTCTTCGCGGACGCGATTCTCGGCACGGACGTTCTCTCCAAAGGGAAGTTCGCGGCACCGACCTTCGGCGCCGTAGCCCTGAAGCCTATGCTCGGCAAGGGGTTACGTCAAGGCCGCGGAGCGCTTTGACTCTGCTGCGGGAGGGGTCTACCTTCCCGCGGTGACCGCACCTGCGCTGGCGCCCCTCGAGGGCGCGTTCGTCGTCGACATCGAGGGGTTCAACGGCCCGCTCGACCTCCTCCTCTCGCTGATCCGCGACGAGCAGCTCGACGTCTACGATATCCCGGTCGCCCGCGTCTGTCAGCAGTTCGTCGACCGCATGCACGCGCTCAAGTTGAACGAGGCCGCCGAGTATCTGGAGATGGCGGCGCGGCTCATCCGCATCAAGGCGCAGATGCTCCTCCCGCGGAAGGAGGGCGATGACGGGTGGGAGGATCCGCGCGCGGAGCTCGTACGGCGTCTCCTCGAGTATCAGCAGATGCGCGAGGTGGTCGATGTGCTCGAGCGACTCGGCGACGATCGACGCAACCGTTTCGGGCGGACCTTCCTGCAACAGGCCGCGGCGCCGCCACCGGCCCCCCTCGCCCTCTCCCTCGCTGACCTCCTCATCGCGGTCGATCGGGTGCTCCGGACGGCTAACCGCCCGATGGTGCACGAGGTGGTGCCGCGCGCGATCGATGTGGATGGCGCGATCGGGGTGGTGCGTGCGGTGCTCGCGCTGCGTGAACAGGCGCGCTGGCGCGATGTGGTGCGCGCCGACGCCGAACCGTGGGAGGTCCTCTCGGGCCTCCTCGCCCTCCTTGAGCTCGCGAAACGGAGCGAGCTCTCCCTGACCCAACTCCGGCCATTCGCCGACGTGGAGATCCGCCGTGAACTCGCTGGCCAAGCTGCTTGAGGCCGCCCTCTTCGCGAGCCCTCGCCCCATCCCGGGGGAGGAGCTCGCGGCGCTCGACCCGGAATCGTCTCCCGCCGCGGTGCAGGCGGCGCTCGAGGAGCTGCGCGAGCACTACGATGTGGACGGCCATGGTGTCGCCCTCGTCGCCGTGGGCGATGGGTGGCAGATCCTGACGCGTCCCGAATACACCGAGGCGATCGAGCGCGCGCAGATGGCGGTGCGGCCGCAGCGGCTCTCCGCCGCGGCGCTCGAGACCCTGGCGATCATCGCGTATCGGCAGCCGATCGGGCGCGCCGAGATCGCGGAGATCCGTGGCGTCGATGCCGGCGCGATCATCAAGTCGCTCCATGAGCGTGGATTGATCGATGTGGTCGGGCGCGCCGAGGGGCTGGGGCGTCCGTTGCTGTACGGAACCACGGCGATGTTCCTCGAGCAGTTCGGCCTCCGGCATCTCGAGGAGCTCCCGCGCGTTGACGAGCTGGAGATCGCGCTCCGTCGTTCGGGGCTGCCCGCTGGCCACACGGCGGTCGAGGTACCGACGACTGAGGCGCCCTCGGGCGAGGCGCCGGACGTCGTCGAACCAGCAGCGGCGGAGCCCGCGCCGACCCCATGACCGACGAGGCGATGCGCATCCACCGCGCCCTCGCGCGGGCGGGGGTCGCATCGCGTCGGAAGGCGGAGGAGTTGGTCGCGGCAGGGCGCGTGAAGATCAATGACGTGGTCGCGAAGACGGGGCAGTCGGTCGATCCCGCGCGCGATGCGATCACCGTCGACGGGCGCCGCATCGTGATGCCCAAGGCGACCACGTGGATCGTCCTGCATAAGCCGGCGGGGGTGCTGACCACCGCGCACGACCCCGAGGGGCGTCGCACCGTCTTCGATCTCATCCCGCCGCAACCGGGCCTCACCTATGTCGGACGTCTCGATTACATGACGGAGGGCGTCCTCCTCCTCACCACCGATGGCGAGGCGGCGCATCGCCTGACGCATCCGAGTGCCGGCGTGGAGCGCACCTATGTGGCGACGGTGCGCGGGCCGGTGAAGGCCGCGGCGGCCGAGCTCCGCGCCGGGGTCGCGCTCGAGGATGGTCCCGTCCATCCGGAGCAGGTCGAGGTCGCCGAAGGGGAGCAGAGTCGCACCTGGGAGCTCACGCTCACCATCCGCGAAGGGCGGCATCGCGAGGTGCGGCGGCTCTGCGAGGCGGTGGGGCTCGAGGTGCTGCGCCTCGTCCGTACCGCCTTCGGTCCGGTGAAGCTCGGCGGGCTCGCCTCGGGCGCGGTGCGCACGCTGACGGCGAAGGAACTGGCGGTGCTCGACGCGATCGGGCCGACGGGGGCCACGGGAGCGCGGCGGTGAGCCCGGTGGGAAGCACCGCGCGGGCGCGCGTCGCGATCCTCCCCGCCGATGTCGCCGACCGCATCGCGGCCGGTGAGGTGGTCGAGCGCCCCGCCTCGGTGGTCAAGGAGCTCGTCGAGAACGCCCTCGATGCCGGGGCGATGGCGATCGACGTGGAGATCCGCGATGGCGGACGCGCCCTGATCCGCGTGAGTGATGACGGGCTGGGGATGCCGGAGGAGGACGCCCGCCTCGCGATCGCCCGACATGCCACGAGCAAGATCCGCGACGCCGAGGATCTCGTCGGCGTCGGGAGCTTCGGCTTTCGCGGCGAGGCGCTCCCCGCGATCGGATCGGTGTCCCATCTGCGGATCGAGACCGCGACCGAGGATGGGGCCGGCGTCGCCGTGGCGGTCTCCGGCGGCACCCTCGTCGGCGTCACACCCATCGCGCGGCGACGGGGCACCACCGTCTCGGTCGAGGCGCTCTTCTACAACACGCCGGCGCGTCAGAAGTTCTTGCGCGGCGCGCGCAGCGAGTGGCGCGCGATCGTCGAGCTGATGGGGACGCTGGCGCTCGTTCGCCGCGACGTGCGCTTTCGTCTGGTCCATGATGGGAAGGAGCAGTGGCAGCTCCCTGCGGCCGCCTCGCTGCGGGCGCGGCTCGGTCCGCTCTGGGGCGGGGAGGTGGCGGAGCGCCTCGTCGCGGTCGATGACGTGCAGGGGGTGATCCATGTGGCGGGGCTCATCGAGCGCCCCACCGATGTCGGATCGACGAGCCGGCAGGTGCTCGTCCTCGTGAACGGCCGTGCGGTACGCGATGTGGGAATCGTTCGCGCGGCGGAGGCGGCGTACAAGTCGACGATCCCCGCGGGGACGCGTCCGAGTCTCGTCCTCGAGGTGACGCTCCCTGGCCGCGAGGTCGATGTGAACGTGCATCCGGCCAAGGCCGAGGTGCGTTTCGTCGATCGCTGGACCGTCGAGCGCGCGGTGGAACGCGCGGTCCGTCGCGCCCTCGGCACGGAGGAGGCCATCGCCTCGGTCGGCGCGATGCCGCGCCCCGAGATGCCGCAGGCGCTCTTCGGCACCCCGCTCCCGGTGGAGGTGTTGCGGCAGGCGGTACCGAGCGCGCCAGCCCCGCTCTTCGAGCCGGAGGCGTCGTCTCCCGATGCGGCGGAGGATGGAGGCAGGCCGCCGGCGCCGACGGCTGCGCCCGCTGCCGATCCCGACCTGATCGTCCCCCCGCTGATCCAGGTCCATCGCACCTACATCGCCTTCGAGCGGGGCGATGCCCTGGTGCTCATCGATCAGCACTCGGCGCATGAGCGCGTGCTGTACGAGCGCTTCATGGGGGCGCTGGAGCGCGGGGATGCTCCCGCGCAGCGCCTGCTCTTTCCGCTGACGCTGCATCTCTCGCCGGCTGAGGCCGAGGCCTTCGAGGGGCATCGCGCGCTCTTCGCGGGGCTCGGCTTCGACGCCGAGGCCTTCGGCGGGAACAGTGTGCTCGTGCATGCGGTCCCCAACCCGCATCCGCGCTTCGACGCCGAGCGCTGCCTGCGCGAGACCTTGGCCGCGCTCACGGGGGATCGCCTCCCGTCGACCATCGCGCGGCACGAGCGTCTCGCGGCGACGGTGGCGTGCAAGGCGGCGGTGAAGGCGGGCGATCTTCTCGCGCCGGAGGAGATGCGGGCCCTCTTCCTCGCCCTCGCGCGGACGACGCTCCCCGCGCACGATGTGCATGGCCGCGCGACGATCCTGCAGCTCACCTGGGACGAGCTCGATCGGCGCTTCGGGCGCACCTGAGTCCGCGCGCGATGCCTCGCTCGATGTTGCACATCATCGCGGGACCGACCGGGGCGGGGAAGTCGGCGATCGCGCTGGCCCTCGCCGAGCGGCATGGGGCGGTGATCCTCTCCGCCGATTCACGGCAGATCTACCGTGGCTTTGACATCGGGACGGCGAAGCCCACCCGCGAGGAGCGGCGTCGCGTCCCGCATGAGGGTGTCGACATCGCCGAGCCGACGGATCGGTGGTCCGCGCCGCGATGGGCGGAGGCGGCGCAGGGATGGATCGCGGCGGCACAGGCGCGTGGCCAGCCGGTCATCGTCTGCGGTGGGACGGGGCTCTGGCTCACGGTGCTCCTCCATCCGCTCGCCTCACAGGCGCCACTCGATCCCGCGCGGCGCGCCGCGCTCGATGCCGCGCTCGCCGCGCTCGACACCGAGGTCCTGCGTCGCTGGGTGGCCGTCCTCGATCCGCCCCGGGCGACCCTCGGGCGCGTACAACTCCTCCGTGCCGTCGAGGTCGCGCTTCTCACGGGCACTCGCCTGAGCGACGCCTTCGTTGAACAATCGGCGGCGCCCGCCTATCGCGCGCACTGGCTGATCGTCGATCCCGGGCCCGCGCTGCACGACCGGCTTGCCGCGCGGATCGACGCGATGTTCGCCGCCGGATGGGCGGCGGAGGTCCGTGCCCTGGTCGCCTCGGTGCCCGTCGATGCCCCGGCGTGGAACGCCTGTGGTTATCGTGAGGTACGGGAGCTGGTGCAGGGGGAGCGCTCGCACGCCTCGGCCCGCGAGGCGGTGTTGATCGCCACGCGGCAGTACGCCAAGCGGCAGCGCACCTGGTTCCGGCATCAACTCACCTCTGCCGACGAGGTCACTCGGCTCGACCCGACGGCGGCAGATGCAGGCGTGCAGGCGGAACGTTGGTTCAGGCAAGGAGCGTCGTCGTGAAGATCGGGATCACCTGTTATCCGACCTATGGAGGCTCGGGCGCCGTCGCGACCGAGCTCGGAATCGCCTTGGCCGCGCGTGGTCACGAGGTGCACTTCATCTCCTACGAGCACCCCTTCCGGCTCCCGCACTTCCTCCCGCGCGTCTACTTCCACGAAGTCAGCATCGGGAACTACCCGCTCTTCGAATACCCGCCCTACGATCTCGCCCTCGCGGTGCGGATGCACGACGTGGCGCTGGCCCACGAACTCGATCTCCTGCACGTGCACTACGCCATCCCGCATGCGACGAGCGCCTGGATCGCCAAGGAGATGTTACGCGAACAGGGTCGCGCCCTCCCCGTCGTCACCACGCTCCACGGCACCGACATCACGATCGTCGGCCAGGATCATTCGTACCAAGCGATCACCAAGTTCTCGATCGAGCGTTCTGACCGGATCACCGCCGTCTCCCAGTGGTTGAAGGACGAGACCACCCGCGCCTTCGGATGCTCCGATTGTCCGATCGAGGTGATCCCGAACTTCGTCGATCCCACCGTCTTCGACCGGGCGCGCTATGGCGATGCGCTCCGGCAGGAGCTCGGGGGCGGGCGCCCCGTGCTGATGCACATCTCGAACTTCCGGCCGGTCAAGCGCGTCGTCGATGTGATCCGGGTCTTCGCTCGCGTCCGCGCGCAGCAGCCCTGCGTCCTCGTCATGGTCGGTGACGGTCCCGATCGGCACGCCGCCGAGGAGGAGGCGCGCCGGCTCGGCGTCGCCGCGGAGGTGCGATTCCTCGGGAAGATCGATACGGTCGCCCCACTCTTCGCCGCCGCCGATGTGTACGTCTTCCCGTCGGAGAGCGAGAGCTTCGGCCTGAGCGCGCTTGAGGCGCTCGCGAGCGGGGTCCCGGTGGTCGCGGCCCGTGTGGGTGGTGTGCCTGAGGTCGTCCGCGATGGGGTGACCGGGGCGCTCCTCCCGCTCGGCGACGTCGAGGGGATGGCGGAGGCGGTGCGTGGCTTCCTCGACCCCAGCCGCTGGCGCGAGGCGAGTGCCGCCGCGGCGGCCGACGCCCGGGCGCGCTTCGCCACCGGCGATGTGGTCGCGCAGTATGAGCGGCTCTACGCCGACGCGATGGACGGGCGGTAGCTTTCTCGCGATGCAGGAACCGACCGTCTTCCAAGCCTTCGTCCTCGGATGCCTGCAGGGGCTCACTGAGTTCCTTCCGGTCTCGAGCTCGGCGCACCTCTCCCTCACCCCCTGGGTCTTCGGGTGGGCCCCGGCGGGACTGGGCTTCGATCTGGCCCTTCACATCGGCACGCTGATCACCCTCGCCTGGTACTTCCGGGCGGAGTGGCGCGCCGTCGCGATCGGTGGGGTCACGCTGCTGCGGCACCGACGCCCCGTCGATGATGCCTCGCGGCGCGCTTGGTTCATCGGCATCGCGACGATCCCTGCTGGGATCGGTGGGCTCGTGCTCGAGGATCTCGCGGAGACCGTCTTTCGCGCCCCGTTCATCACCGCCATCGCCCTCATCGTGATGGGCGGGGTGCTCTGGCTCGTCGATGCCAGGGTCCCGACGCGCCGCGCCCGCGACACCATGACCTGGCGTGATGCGCTCCTGATCGGGTGCGCACAGGTCCTCGCCTTGGTGCCTGGGGTCTCGCGCTCGGGGTCGACGATCACCGCGGGGCGCGCCCTCGGATTCGATCGCAGTGCCGCTGCCATCTTCTCCTTCGTGATGTCGATGCCGATCATCCTCGCGGCGGCACTCCTCAAGGTCCCCGAGGCGCTTCGTGAGACGGGACTCTCGCTCCCGATCGTCGTCGGGATCGCCTCGGCTGCGATCTCGAGCTGGATCGCGATCGCGGTCCTCCTCAAGTTCGTCTCGCACCGCGGGTACGGGATCTTCGCCGTCTATCGCGTCGCGCTCGGGGCGCTCATCCTCGTCCTCCTCGGGACCCGAGGGGCCTGGTGACCTGGTTCGGGTGGACGGGAGAGGCGCTCGCCGCCTCGCTGGGCCTCCCGCAGGTGGAGGCGCACGTCGTCTGCCGGAGCACCATGGACCTCGCGCATGCGCACGCCGCGGCCGGCGCACCGGGGGGTACGTTGGTGATCGCCGAGGCGCAGGAGGGGGGACGCGGTCGGAACGGCAAGGTCTGGTCCTCCGCGATGCGTGCGGGGATCTGGATGACCCTCGTCGAGCGGCCGCGCGGTGATGCCACTGCGCTCGATCTGCTCTCGGTGCGCGTCGGGCTCCGGCTCGCGCCCGTCCTCGATCGGTGGACCAGTGCGCCGGTACGGCTCAAGTGGCCGAACGATCTCTGGGTCGGGGAACGCAAGCTCGCCGGCGTGCTCGTCGAGACGCGGTGGCGCGGGATGCACCCCGATTGGGTCGCGATCGGGGTCGGGATCAATCTCGAGGGGCCGGCGGATCATCCGCAGGCGACGGCCCTCGAGGGGGCCGACCCGGTCGAGGTGCTGGGCGAGGTGATCCCCGCGCTCCGGGCCGCCGCCAACGCCGGCGGGGCGCTCCGTGACGACGAGCTCGCCGACTTTGCGGCGCGTGATGTCGCCAAGGGTCGCACCCTTGCCGAGCCGATCGCGGGGGTCGCGCGTGGGCTCTCGCCGCTCGGGGAGTTGCTCGTCGCCACGTCGGAGGGGATCACCGCGGTCCGCGCCGGCTCCCTCACCTTTGCCACCGTCTGACGGAGTTCGAGATGCTACTCGTCGCTGATGTGGGGAACACCGAGACCACGCTGGGGCTCTGCGTCGATGGCGCGGTCCGGCACCATTGGCGCGTGACCACCGAGGCGGCGCGGACGCCGGACGAGGTGCACCTCCTCCTGCACGGGCTGTTGGCCGCCGCTGGTATCGATGCGCGACAGCTGACCGGGGGTGCGATCGGCTCGGTCGTACCTTCAGTGACAGGGACGCTGGCCGAGTCGATGGGGCGGCTCATTGGGAAGGGTCCGGTGATCGTCGACGCGCGTTCGCCGCTGGGCATCACCCTCGCGGTCGACGAGCCGATGACGGTCGGCGCGGATCGGGTCATCAACACCCTGGCGGCCAGCCGGCTCTACGGGGTCGATTGCATCGTGGTCGATCTGGGGACGGCGACGACCTACGACTGCGTGACCGCGGATGGGGTCTTCCTCGGCGGGGTGATCCAGCCGGGGATACGCACCTCGGCGGAGACCCTGTTCCGGCGCACGGCGAAGTTGGCGGCCACCGAGCTCGTGCCGCCGGCGAAGGTGATCGGGACCCGCACCGACGAGTGCATCCGATCGGGGGTGATCTACGGCGCCGCCGAGTCGGTGGATGGGATCGTCCGGCGCATCAAGCGGGAATGGCCGCGGCCTGGGGTGCCGAAGGTGGTGGCGACGGGTGGGCTGGCGGCGTTGATCCGGTCGCACTCCGCGGAGATCGAGCTCGCCGAGCCCGATCTCACGCTGATTGGCCTGTGCATGGCGCACGGCATCCTGGCAGGGTGAGTCTGCCATTAACGCCTTTATCTACATAGGGTTAGGCGAATAAACTGACAAAGTGGCGGAGTTGACTGGTACGTGGATTGCGACTAGAATTCATCGTGTTAGCACTCAACTATCATGAGTGCTACAACACCAATTCAATCCACCTTTTTCAGCAGGAGATCGAATACCCATGGCAGCCAAGAACGCCGCCCAGAAGGTCGCGCCGCTGGCCGACCGCGTGGTCGTCAAGGCGATGGAGGAGGCCGAGCAGATGCGCGGCGGCCTCTACATCCCCGACACCGCCAAGGAAAAGCCGCAGCAGGGCGAGGTCATCGCCGTCGGCCCCGGCCGCACCGAGGACGGCAAGCGCGTCCCGATGGAAGTGAAGGCCGGTGACAAGGTCCTCTACGGCAAGTACTCCGGCACCGAGGTCACCATCGACGGTGTCCAGCTTCTCATCCTCCGCGAGAGCGACATCCTCGCGGTGGTCTCCTGATCCCTCCCCAATCTCTGAGAGCATACTGACATGGCAGCGAAGGAACTCCATTTCAACACCGAGGCCCGGGCCGGCCTCAAGCGCGGCGTCGACCAGCTCGCCGAGGCCGTCAAGGTCACCCTCGGCCCCAAGGGCCGGAACGTCGTCATCGACAAGAAGTTCGGCGCCCCGACCGTCACCAAGGACGGCGTGACCGTCGCGAAGGAGATCGAGCTCGCCGATCCGATCGAGAACATGGGCGCGCAGATGGTGAAGGAGGTCGCGACCAAGACCTCCGATCTCGCCGGTGACGGCACCACCACCGCGACCGTGCTCGCCCAGGCGATCTTCCGCGAGGGGCTCAAGAACGTCACCGCGGGCGCCAACCCGATGGCGATCAAGCGCGGCATCGATAAGGCCGTCGCCGCGATCGTCGAGGAGCTGAAGGCGCTCTCCGTCCCCACCAAGGGGAAGAAGGAGATCGCCCAGGTCGGCACCATCTCGGCCAACAACGATCCGGAGATCGGCAACCTGATCGCCGAGGCGATGGAGAAGGTCGGCAAGGACGGCGTCATCACCGTCGAGGAGGCCAAGGGCCTCGAGACGACCCTCGAGACGGTCGACGGCATGCAGTTCGACCGCGGCTATCTCTCGCCCTACTTCATCACCGATTCGGAGAAGATGGAGGCGGTCCTCGAGGACGCGCACATCCTCATCCATGACAAGAAGATCTCGTCGATGAAGGACCTCCTCCCGGTCCTCGAGAAGGTCGCCCAGACGGGCAAGCCTCTCCTGATCATCGCCGAGGACATCGAGGGCGAGGCGCTCGCCACGCTCGTCGTGAACAAGCTCCGCGGCACCCTCCGCGTCTGCGCCGTGAAGGCGCCGGGCTTCGGCGATCGCCGCAAGGCGATGCTTGAGGACATCGCGGTCCTCACCAAGGGCCAGGTGATCTCGGAGGAGGTCGGCTTCAAGCTCGAGAACGCCGTCCTCTCCGACCTCGGCCGCGCCAAGCGCCTCGTCGTCGACAAGGACAACACCACCGTCATCGACGGGTTCGGTGAGGAGGACAAGATCAAGGGCCGCATCAAGGAGATCGAGGTCGCGATCGAGAAGTCGACCAGCGACTACGACAAGGAGAAGCTCCAGGAGCGGAAGGCGAAGCTCGCCGGTGGCGTGGCGGTGATCAACGTCGGCGCCGCGACCGAGAGCGAGATGAAGGAGAAGAAGGCCCGCGGCCTCAAGCTCGAGGCCGACGAGCAGATCGGCGTCGACATCATCCGTCGCGCCATCGAGGAGCCGATCCGCATGATCGTCGCCAACGCCGGGGGCGAGGGCTCGATCGTGGTGGAGAAGGTCCGCGCGTCGAAGGACAAGAGCTTCGGCTACAACGCCTTCTCGGACGAGTACGAGGACCTGGTCGCGGCGGGTGTCATCGACCCGACCAAGGTGACCCGCACCGCGCTGCAGAACGCGGCGTCGATCGCCTCGCTCCTCCTCACCACGGAAGCGCTCATCGTGGAGAAGAAGGAGAAGGATGCCCCCGCGCCGGCCGCGCCGGGCGGTGGCATGGGCGGGATGTACTAAAGCGTCCCAGCAGAGGTGAGACGGGCCCCGGTCGCGCAAGCGGCCGGGGCCCGTCGTTCGTGTGTCCCGCGTCGCTCAGTTGCGCGGCACCGATGTCGTAGACCCAGCCGTGCAGCATCGGACGCTTGCCGCGCGTCCAGAAATCGCGGATGATCGGCATCCGGCTCAGCACGCCGACCTGCTGCATCACGTTGAGCCGCGAGAGGAGGTGCAGGCGGGTCTCATCGGTCGGGCAAGCATGGAGCTCGGAGGCGTTCCACCGGATCACGTTCCGGATGTCGGAGAGCCAGTTGTCGATCAGCCCGTTCGTCGTCGGCCCCTGCGCCGCCTTGAGCGCCCCGCAGTTGGAGTGGCCGCAGACGATCACATGCTCCACGTCGAGCACGCCGACCGCGAACTGCACCACCGAGATGAGGTTGATGTCGGTCTCCCAGACCTGGTTGCCGATGTTGCGATGCACGAACATCTCGCCGGGGAGCGCCCCGCTCATCAGTTCCAGCGGCACGCGGCTGTCCGAGCACCCGATCACGAGGTAGTGCGGGGTCTGCTTCGCCTCCCGCTTGACGAAGAACTCCGGATCCTGCGCGACCATCTGGTCGGCCCACGCCTTGTTGTTCTCGATCAGCTTCTGGTAGTGCTTCACGTCCGAGCTCCTGTGAGGATGGGAGAGGGTCAGTGCGCGCCGGCGCGGCCGGGGAGGGAGGGGACCTCCACCAGGGTGTAGTCGATGCCGCGAAGCATCGCCGTGTCGCGGAAGTTGTACAGGATCTCGAGGACGTCCGGGTCGATCCGCTGGACCTGCCGCCCGTCGATCTCGATGCGCGCCCCCTCCGGCAGCTCCTCGAGGACGCTCAGGAGCGCCCCCTTGTTGAGGAAGTTCACGTAGGGGTGCAACTCGAAGCGCCGGCGCACCGCCCCCGTGGGGCTCACCTCGGTGAAGGGCGGGGCCTTGAGCATGTCGCGCAGGAGGAAGAAGATCCCGACCGCCATCCCGACGCCGATGCCGACGAGGAGATCGGTCACGAGTACGACGACGATCGTCGTGGCGTAGGGGATGAACTGCGAACGGCCCTGGACCCAGAGCCGCGGAGCGCACGATGACCCCCGTCAGTGGCAGACCCCCGATCAATCCCGAGAGGGTGTTCCCCACGCCCTGCGCGAGGAGCTCGCGGTTCGGCGGCGCCTCCCGCTTGTACGGATCCATCTTGTCCGTCGCTTCGAGGGAGAGCAGGGTCTCCAGCGACGCCACGATCCCCAAGGTGACGGCGACGCGCCAGACCACGGGATTCGTGATCGCGCCCCACGCCGGCATCGCGAACTGTTGCGCCCACTCGGCGCCACTCGTGGGAATCGGGAGGGCCACCAGGTGCGTGGGGTCGATCGTCCACTCGGGCATCAGGCTCGGGAAGAGCGCGTTGAGTCCCACCCCCAGGAGCACCACGGCGAGCGGGGCGGGGAGGAGCTTCGCTTTGGCCATCGGGGTCGCCGGCCACCCGAAGAGGATGATGAGCGAGAGGGCGGCGATGAGCGCCGCCCCAGGTTGGATCGCGCCGAACGCGTCGGCCACCGCCGAGAAGGTCGTCGCGTCGCCCCCTTGTTGGAACGATTCGTTCCCCATCGCATCGGTATCGTATCCCACGGCATGCGGGAACTGCTTGAGGATCAGCACGATCCCGATCGCCGAGAGCATCCCCTTGATCACCGACGAGGGGAAGTAGTAGCCGATGATGCCGGCCCGCACCGCCGCGAGCAGGAGCTGGATGAGGCCGCCGAGCACGACGGCGAGTAGGAAGGCGCGGTAGTCACCGAGGTCGGTGATCGCGGCGAGCACGATCGCCGTCAGGCCGGCCGCCGGCCCACTGACCATCAGGGCGGAGCCACTGATCGGAGCGACGATGAGCCCCCCGACGACCCCCGCGATGACCCCGGCGAAGAGGGGGGCGCCCGAGGCGAGGGCAATCCCGAGGCAGAGAGGGAGAGCGACGAGGAAGACGACGATCGAGGCCGGAGCGTCCGCCTTCCAGTCGATCTGTTGCGAGTGGGTGGTCATGGGGGAGTCCGGGAGTGGAGCGACACCCCATGCTAGTCACCGGTACATGGGATGTAAACCGCTCCCATTTACCCTCAGCGGGCGACCGGGGTTCCACGGTCAGAGCGCAAAGGCGAGTCGCGGTTCCCGTCGCGGGGCCGCCAGCACCGGCCTCGCGAATCCCGCGCGCCGCACCGCCGCCGTCACCGCCTGCTCCGCGAGCTCGGGGGTGTTGTTCACCGCGCTGAGATGCAGGAGCGAGATCGCCCGCAGCCCGGGATGCGTGACGGAGGCCGCGAGGGCGGCGCCCTGCGCATTGCTCAGATGCCCGCGTCCCCCGCGCACGCGCTCCTGCAACGCCGGGGTGTAGGGCCCGGTGCGCAGCATCTCCGCATCGTGGTTCGCCTCGAGCAGCAGCGCATCGCAGCGCGCGAAGCTCCCATAGAGTTCATCTGGTACCGCGCCCAGATCATGCGCGACCCCCACGCGAGCGCCAGACCCTGCTGCGGTCACGGTAAAGGCGAAGCAACTCGCCGCATCGTGCGGGACCGCGATCGCCTCGATGGTGAACCCATCGATCGCTACCGGGACCCCCGGCGCGATCGGTCGCCGCCAGCGCGCCTCGATGTCCGGCAGGGCGAGCAGGGTGCCGGCGGAAGCGTAGACGGGCCACCGGTACTTCTTCTGGGCGCGCTCCGCCCCCTGCGCGTGATCGATGTGCTCGTGCGTCATGAGCAGGGCACTGATCGATTCGGGCGCGATCCCGAGGGTGCGGAGGCGCACCGCGATCGCTCGCGGGCCGAACCCGCAGTCGATCAGGATCCGAGAGGCCCCACACTCGAGGACGATGGCATTCCCGGAGCTGCCGCTCCCAAGGGTCCAGCCACGCATCGCGTGTGCGTGGGGTACGGCGGTCAGACCGACCAGCGTGCCGCGTGCGCGGCCGCGAGACAGTCCCGCATCTCGGCGCTCAGCGTGCGACCCCGGCGTTGCATCATCCGCTCGGCGACGAGGAGGAACTTGTCGAGCGCGAAGAGCTCCCAATGTGAGGCCTCGCCCCAGGCGAAGGGGGCGACGACCTTCGCCGGCATCGGCGTGCCGAAGCAGTTCGCACCCGCACCGATGACCCCGCCCGTGGTGAGGCGCGTCCCGATCCCCGTCTTCACATGGTCGCCGATCAGGCTGCCCAGGAACTGCATCCCGGTGTCCCGCATCCCGCTGGGGGACCAGCAGCTCACCGTGCCATAGGAGTTCTTGAGGTTGCTCGTGATCGTGCCGGCACCGAGGTTCGCCCAGCGGCCGATCACCGAGTGCCCCACGAAGCCGTCATGCCCCTTATTGGCATGGCCGATCACGATCGCGACGCTCAGCTCGCCATGCACCTTGCTCCGCTCGCCGATGCTGCAACAGGCGACGCGTCCCCCGGCGACGATGGCATCCTCGCCGATCACGCAGGGGCCGACGAGCCGCGTGAAGGCCTGCACCAGCGCCCCGCGCTGCACGACCACGGCGCCCGCGGTGGCGTCGATCAGCACCATCGGCTCGATGGTCGCGCTCGGGTCGACGTGCACGGGATGCGTGCCAAGCACCGTGAGCCCCACTGGGCGGTGGGGCGCTGATGGGATCTCGGCCACCGTGTCGGCGGCGAGCATCTCAGGGAGATGACGGATCAGATCCCACGCGGCGTCGAGCCACCACCCCTCGGCGCGCGCCATGACGCCGGTGCGCGTCCCGAGGGACTCGAGCGAGGCGGTGCCATCGGCGAGCGCGGTCACCGGGGTGTCGGCGGCGAGTCGCACCGCGGCGATCCGGTTCCCGATCATCACCATCGTCGTCCCACTCGCGACGCGCACCGTGAGCGCCGGCGCACAGCGGGCGTGCACCACGACGGTGCCGGCGGGGAGCACGCCGGTGATGGCGTTCGGTGCTCCCGGCTCCTCGAACCGAGCGAGGTGCGCCGCGCCGACGAAGCCGATCGCCTCGAGGCCGAGCACCTGCGCCCACCGCTCGCGGATGAGGCGGCTCCCGGCACGGAGCTCCCCTGCCGGTCGCGTGAGCGCGAACGGCTCGAGGGTGCGCGCGATGGCGTCGTCGTAGAGGACGAACCCGCTCACCTCAGCTCCTTCAGATCGGCCGGCAGGGTGTCGACCAACGTCTTGAGGTCGTGCGCCAGGTCGACCGTCGTCACGAGGGTGACCCCATCACGGACGACGACCACGAGATCATGCACGCCATAGAGCACCACCGCCCCCTGTTCCGTGTGGACCACGTTGTGCGCGGCGGCCTTGGTGACGACGCGCCCGAAGGTCGCGTTGCCGTCGGCGTCGTGCTGGCGAACCCGCTGGAGCGCCGCCCAGGTCCCCACATCGTCCCAGCCGAACGCCCCGGCGAGGACGAGCACACGCGTGCTGCGCTCGAGGACGCCGACATCGATGCTGATCCCACCGGTCACCGCGCCAAAGAACGCCTCGGCGGTCGGCGTGCCGCCGGCGGCATCCATCACCGCGAGCGCCGGGCCGAGCTCCGGCGTCACCGCACGGACCTCGGCGAGCAGGTCGGTGGCGCGCCAGGCGAAGATCCCCGAATTCCAGAGGTAGCCCGCGGCGACCATCTGGGTCGCGCGCGGGATGTCGGGCTTCTCGATGAAGCGCGCGACCCGCCGGACCTGCTCGGTGATGGTCTGACCGGGTTCGATGTACCCGAACCCGGGGTCGGGGCGCGACGGCACGATCCCGACGGTCGCGAGGCCGTCGTGCGTGGCGGCGGCCTCGGCGGCGGCGGCGAGCGTCGAACGGAAGCGTTCCGGGTCCCCGATCGCCCAGTCGGCGTGCACGCAGACCATCCGGGCATCGGCACCGCCACGCGCGGCGACCTGCACGGCCGCCCAGGTGAGGGCGGCGCAGGTCCCGGCGGGGCGGGGCTCCACGAGGATCTGCTCCGCGGTCAGCCCCGCCACCGCGGCAAGGATCGGGGCCTTGAGGCGTGCGCTGGTGAGGATCAGGATCCGCTCGATCCCCACCAGCGGGACGAGCCGCGCCACCGTCTCGGTCAGCATCGGCTCGGCGCCGATCAACGGGAGGAGCTGTTTGGGACGATCCGGGGTGCTCAGCGGCCAGAACCGCGAACCGACCCCGCCAGCGAGGACGACGGCGTAGAGCGGGCTAGTCATGCGACTCCGCGACCCCGGCCAGCGCGGCGACGCGGGCCAGGAGCCGCTTCGGACTGAAGGGTTTGGTCATGAAGTCGTCGGCGCCGTGCTGCCGAGCCTCGACCTCCTGATGGTCCTGGCCGGCCGCCGTGAGGATCAGGCAGGGGAGGGCAGACCATCGCGCGTCGGCCCGCATCCGGTCGAGGACGGCGAGCCCGGTCATGCGCGGCATCATGAGGTCGAGGATCACCAGTTGGACGGTCGTGTCCCGCTCGAGGGTCTCGACGGCATCCACCCCATCGTAGGCGAGGGTGACGGTGAACGGCCCCTGTTCGAGCTTGGTCTTGATGATCCGGCCGATGTGCGGCTCGTCGTCGGCGACGAGGACGTGAATGGGAGGCATCGGCCGTGGGTGGATGGGATGCGCTCAAGCATACCCGGGCCCCCTCCGAAGTCAAGCAGTTTCGCGTGGCATCCCTGCGGCGCTCCCGCTAGCTTCCTCTGGGTGCAAACGCCTCCTGTCGCGCGCCGCCGCCGCGCCCTGATTCCGCTGCTCGTCGCCGCCCTCCTCGGGGGCGGCCTGACCGCGTGCGACGATCCCTTCCAGCTCCAGGCGCAGTTCCCCAACATCGATCGGAGCTTCGAGCTCTGGGCGGTCACCGGGACCTCGGCCACCTATCCGTCGGCTGTGATCGTGACCACGGCCTCCGCGTCGCAGCTCGACGCCGCGGGCTCCTTCGACTTCGCCGTCGACATCAACGCCGATGGACGATTGGTCATCCTGCCGGTGAGCAAGGTCGTCCAGCCCCTCATCGGGTCGCGGGTCGTCGCGATGCAGCGCTCGACCACGCCATACACCCAGCTCCTCGAGGCCCCGCGGACCGGTTGGCTTCCCGATTCGACCCTCCTGGTCAACCCCGGTGGCGTCTTCCTGGTGAAGATCAACTCGCTAGCGTGTCAGTACAGTCAATCGGCGGAGATCTACGCCAAGTTCGTCGTCGATTCGATCGATCCGATCGGGCGTCGGGCGATCCTCAGCGCGCGGGTGAATCCCAACTGCGGCTTCCGTTCGTTCGTCGCCGGGCTCCCGGAGTACTGAGCGATGCATGAGCTCCGGATGATCCGGGAGCAGGCCGAGGCGCTGCGCGACGGGATGCGGCGGCGTGGCAAGCTCGAGGTCTACGGGCCGGTGATCGAGGAGGCCGAGGCGCTCGATCGCACCCGTCGGCAGACGATCCAGGCTGTCGAGGAGCAGAAGGCCAAGCGGAACGCGATCACCCAGGTCGTCGGGAAGAAGAAGAAGGCGGGGGAGGACGCCTCGGCGGAGATGACCGAGGCTCGGGAGCTCGGTGAGGCGATCGCCGCCCTCGAGGCGACGCTCGCGCCGACCGAGGCGCGGCTCGAGGCGCTCCTCCTCGGCGTCCCGAACATCCCGCTGCCCGACGTACCCGAGGGCGATGAGACCGCGAACGTCGTGGTGCGCAGCTGGGGCACCCCGCGGGAGGCGACGGGGATCACGCCGCATTGGGAGGTCGGTGCGGCGTTGGGGCTCCTCGATCTCGAGCGCGGCGCCAAGATCTCCGGCTCGGGGTTCGTCGTGTATCGGGGCGCCGGCGCCCGGATGATCCGGTCGTTCATGAACGCGATGCTCGACCTCCACTCGGGCGAGTTCGGCTACGAGGAGTGTTGGGTCCCCGTCGTGGTGAATCGCCAGTCGATGGTCGGGACGGGGCAGCTCCCGAAGTTCGAGGATGACATGTACGCCCTGAAGGACGAGGAACTCTTCCTCATCCCGACGGCGGAGGTCCCCGTCACCAATCTCTATCGTGACGAGATCCTCGCGGCGGAGGAGCTCCCCAAGGCGTTCTGTGCCTACAGCCCCTGTTTCCGCCGCGAGGCGGGCTCCGCGGGGAAGGACACGCGCGGCGTGTTGCGCGTCCATGAGTTCGACAAGGTCGAGCTCGTCCGCTACTGCGCGCCGGAGGATGGGGAGGCACAGTTGCAGCTCCTGCTGGGGCACGCCGAGGCGGTATTGCAGCGCCTGGGGCTCCCGTATCGCGTCGTGCTCCTCGCCGCGGGGGACACGGGGTTCAGCAGCGCCAAGACCTACGATCTCGAGGTCTTCGCCCCTGGGGTCGGGAAGTGGCTCGAGGTGTCCTCGTGCTCGCTCTTTACCGACTTCCAGGCGCGTCGCGCCAACATCCGCTTCCGTCCCGCGCCGGGTGAGAAGCCGCGCTTCGTCCACACCCTCAATGGCTCCGGGCTCGCCTTCCCGCGCATCTTCGCCGCGATCCTCGAGCACTATCAGCAGCCTGACGGGAGCGTGACGGTGCCTGAGGCCCTGCGCCCCTGGGTGGGCGCCGATCGCCTCGGGTGAGCGCCGCACTCAATCCCGCGCAGCAGGAGGCGGTCGAGCACACCGGAGGGCCGTTGCTCGTGGTCGCCGGGGCCGGCTCCGGGAAGACCCGCGTCCTCACGACGCGCATCGCGCGGCTCATCGAGCACCATCGTGTCCCCCCCTCCGCGATCCTTGCCGTCACCTTCACCAACAAGGCGGCGGGGGAGATGCGTGAGCGCATCGGGCGTCTCCTCGGGCACGACCCAGCCGGGATGTGGATCGGGACCTTCCACGGGATCGGGGCCCGGATGCTCCGGCGCCATGCCGATGTGGTGGGGCGCACCCCCGAGTACACGATCTACGATGAGGACGACACCCTCGCCGTCGTGAAGCGCGAGATGGAGCGCCTCCGCATCAGCCACAAGGTCTTCACCCCGAAGGCGATCCTCGCCGAGATCTCCTCGGCCAAGAACGCCCTCGTCGATCCGGTGGAGTACGAGCGCCTCGGTCGGACCCCGATCGCCGAGGCCGCCGCCAAGGTCTATCGGGAACTCGAGGGGGCGCTGCGGAGCGCGAACGCGGTGAGCTTCGACGACCTGCTCACCCTCCCGGTGCGCATCCTCCGCGAGTCGGAGCGCATCCGTGAGCAGTTCGCGACCCGCTTCCAGCAGGTGCTCGTCGATGAATATCAGGACACCAATCGCGCGCAGTACGAATTCGTGCGGGCGATCGCCGCTGGACATGGCCACCTCGCCGTCGTCGGTGATGACGACCAGGCCATCTATGGCTGGCGCGGTGCCGACATCCGCAACATCCTCGATTTCGAGCGCGATTTCCCTTCGGCTCGCGTCGTTCGCCTCGAGGAGAACTATCGCTCGACGGCGCCGATCCTCGACCTCGCCAATGCGGTGATCAGCGTGAACGAGGGGCGCCGCGGGAAGACGCTGCGCACCACCCGCCTCGGTGGCGACCCCGTCACGCTGGTGGAGGCCGCTGACGATCGGGACGAGGCTGATGCCGTGGTCGAGTCCTGTCGGCAGTGGCAGGGGACCCGTGGCGCGTGGCGCGACTGCGCGATCCTCTATCGCACCAATGCGCAGAGCCGCGCGATGGAAGAGGCGCTCCGCACGCACGCGATCCCCTATCGCGTCATCGGCGCGGTGCGTTTCTACGATCGTCGCGAGATCAAGGACCTCGTCGCCTGGCTCCGACTCGTCGCGAATCCGTCAGACGATGAAGCCTTCCGTCGGGCCATCACCGCACCGAAGCGCGGGGTGGGGGAGACGACGCTGGAGCTCCTCGCCGCCGAGGCGCGGACGAACGGCGTGTCGCTGCTCGAACAGTCGCGCCGGATCGAGTCGATGCCGGGGGTGCGCCCCGCCACGCGGAACGCGCTCACGCAGATGGTCGCGATCGTCGATCGGGTTCGTGCGCTCGCCGCCGACAGCGGGGTCGATCGACTCCTGCTCGAGGTGATCCAAGCCACGGGCTTCGATGAGGTGCTACGGGCGGAGGGGCCCGAGGGGCTCGAGCGTCTCGATAACGTCCGCGAACTCGTGACCTCCGCGGCCGAGACCCTCATCGAGGATGGGGGGGAGGTCGGACTCCGACCCCTCGATCACTTCCTCCAGCGCGCGACCCTCGTGACCGGGCTCGATCAGCTCGGCCCCGACGCCGACGCGGTGACGATGATGACGGTGCACACGGCGAAGGGGCTCGAGTTCCCCATGGTCTGTGTGTCCGGTCTCGAGGAGGGGCTCTTCCCCCTCTTCCGCACCATCGACGATCCCGAGGCGCTCGAGGAGGAGCGGCGATTGCTCTACGTGGCGACCACCCGCGCCGAGGATCGGCTGCAGCTCTCCTGGGCGCACCAGCGACGACGCAACGGGGAGTTGCTGCCGAGCGTGATGTCGAGCTTCCTCCGCGGCGGGGTGGCGGAGTACTACACCAAACAGCCCACCGCACGGGCGAAAGGGTCGGCACGGATCGCCTCGCCCTTTCTCGGGGGGAGCGCTGGCGGTGGATCGCGCTCCGGTCGGAGCGAGGGGCGGGAACGCCCATTCGGTGGGGCGCGTACGCCAGAGTGGTCTCCGCGCGGGGGGACACGTGTGGAGTTCGAGCCGGAGGAGGCGCCGTCGCAGGACCTCCCGCGCTTCGTCCCCGGGGAGCGGGTGCGGCATACGCGCTTTGGGTCCGGCACCATCGCGGAGCTCAGTGGGAGTGGCCGGGACGCGAAGGTGACGGTCGATTTCGATGATGAGAGCATCGGGCGGAAGCGACTGGTGATCGCCTTCGCCGGCCTTGAGCGAGGATTCGAGTGATGCGTGTGACGCCTGATGATGTGCGGCATGTGGCGACGCTGGCGCGGCTGAGCATCCCCGAGGGGGAACTGGCCCCGTACGTCGAACAGCTCAATGCGATCCTCGGCCACATGGAGGCCCTCCAACAGGTGCCATCGTCCGGCGCGGCCGCGGCCGCCGATGCGGCGCGCCCTGGGATGGCACTGAGGGCCGATGTGGTGGGGGCGGTGCCGCTGACGCGCCTTCCTACCGAGTTCGCGCCGGCGATGCGCGAGGGGTTCTTCCTCGTCCCGCGGCTCGCCACGCACGAAGACGCGGGGGAGGGCGCATGAGCCGTTCCCTCCTCGATCTGACCGCCGCCCAGCTCGGCGCTGCCGTGCGGGAGGGGCGGACGCCGGCGAGTGAGCTGCTCACGGCCTCGCTGGACCGCCTCGCCGAGACGCATGCGGGAGCCGACGGGCTCAACGCCATCGTGCACCGAGTCGGAACCGACGACGCGGCCGTGCAGCCCCTCGCGATGGGCCCACTCGCGGGCGTCCCCGTCGCGATCAAGGACAATTTCGCCACCCGCACGCTCCCCACGACCTGCGGCTCCAAGATCCTCGAGGGCTGGGTGAGTCCCTACGAGGCGACCGCCGTGCGGAAGCTGCGCGAGGCCGGGGCCGTCGTGATCGGGAAGGCGAACATGGATGAGTTCGCGATGGGCTCCTCCACCGAGCACAGCGCCTTCGGGCCATCGCGCAACCCGCATGACCGCCGCCGTGCCCCAGGGGGATCGTCTGGTGGTTCTGCTGCCGCGGTCGCCGCCGGCATCGCTCCGATCGCCTTGGGCTCGGAGACCGGTGGGTCGGTGCGGCAGCCCGCCGCCTTCTGCGGGATCGTCGGGGTGAAGCCCACCTACGGCCGCGTCTCGCGCTACGGGCTCGTCGCCTTCGCCTCCTCGCTCGACTGCGTCGCCCCCTTCGGTCGCACCGTCGATGATGCGGCGCTCGCCACCGAGATCATCTCGGGGCACGATCCCCTCGACGCCACCTCGGCCGCGCACGCGGTGCCCGCGATGCGCGTCGGACCGGGGCCGCTCGCCGGCCTCGTCGTCGGCGTGCCCAAGGAATACTTCCCCGACTCGCTGATGCCCGAGGTGCGGGCCACCTGTGATCGCGCCCTCGAGGCCCTCCGTGCCCAGGGCGCGACGATCCGGGAGGTCTCCCTCCCGCACACGCCCTACGCGATCCCGGTCTACTACATCATCGCCCCCGCCGAGGCCTCGGCGAACCTCGCGCGATTCGATGGCGTGCGATACGGCATGCGGCTCGAGGCCGACGGCGTGCAGGCGATGTACGGCGCGACCCGCGCCGCCGGCTTCGGGGCCGAGGTCACGCGCCGCATCCTCCTTGGCACCTACGTGCTGAGCGCGGGCTACTACGACGCCTACTACCGCAAGGCGCAGGAGGTCCGCGCGCTCATCGCCCGTGACTTCACCGACGTCTTCGCCTCGGGGGTGCACGTGCTCTTCACCCCGACCACGCCGACCCCCGCCTTCGCGCTTGGTGCGATCTCCGATCCGTACGAGATGTATCTCAGCGACATCTATACGGTGACGGCGAACCTCGCGGGGATCCCGGGGATCTCCCTCCCCATCGGGCGAGTGAACGGTCTTCCCGTCGGCGGGCAGTTGCTCGCTCCTGCCTTCGATGAGCCGACGATGTTCCGCGCGGCGTACGCGCTGGAAGAGGCGCTCGGCGCGGAGGCGCACCGATGAGCGCCACCACCTGGGAGATGGTCGTCGGGCTCGAGGTGCACGTGCAGCTCAAGACGCGCACCAAGGCCTACTGCGGCTGCTCGACGAACTTCGGCGATGCGCCGAATCGCAACACCTGTCCCGTCTGTCTCGCGCTCCCTGGCGCACTCCCGGTGCTCAATGCCGAGGCCGTGACGCTGGCGACCCGCGCTGCGCTCGCGCTTGCTTGCACCGTGCACGAGCGGAGCATCTTCGCGCGCAAGAACTACTTCTATCCCGACCTCCCTAAGGGATATCAGATCTCGCAGGCGGAGTTCCCCCTCGCGACCGGCGGGCATCTGACGCTGGCCGATGGCGCACGGGTCGGCATCACCCGCGT
>JAJTFH010000065.1 GCA_021298395.1 Gemmatimonadota bacterium
GCCTCAGAGGTAACGCCTCGGGGGGATCAGGAGCGCCCCGAAGAGCAAGCCAGCGGTCAAAGCCAGCAACGCACTCAACACCGCGACGAGCGTATCGAACCCTAAGGCGTAGTCTCGCTCCATCACCGAGCGGAGCGCCCGGAACCCCACACTCCCCGGCACGAGGAGCATGATGCCGGGGACGCGCACGAGGGCGCCCGGCCGGCCGTAGATCCGGCCATAGAGGTTCGCGAGCGCGGCCATGGAGAGGCTCGCGAAGAAGACGCCAGCGGCGAACGCCCCCGAACCGAGTCCGGAGGAACTCCCCACGACGCGCGTGATGACATAGCCGAGGAGCGCACTCGCCATCACCAAGGGCACATCCCGCGTCGCGGTGCGAAAGAGCACGGCGAAACTCGCGGCGGCACAGATCGCCGCGAGGCTCTCGATCGCTGCCGGGAGATGCGAGGGCGGCGGGACCGGTGCGACCCACCCGACGGCCAGCATCACCTGCGACGCCGCGACGCTCCCGAAGGTGAGCTTGAGCAACACCGTGAGTGCGCCGCCGAGCCGCGCCGTCCCCGACGAGAGCTGCTGCGTCGCGAGTTCGGTCATCGCCGTCGTGAGCATCAATCCCGGCATCAATACGATCAGCGAGGCGACGATCACCGTCTGCAACGAGATCGGCGCGACGAAATGCGCGAACGCCGTCGCCAACGTGGTGGCGACGAGCGCGCTCACTGCCTCGTTCGCCGCCGCGAGATTCGGGCGCGTCGCACTGAGGATCGCGATCCACCCGATCAACACCCCGAGCACGAACGCCACTCCGAGGTCGAGCCACGAGGTGCCGAGCAATCCGGCGACCGCCGCCGAGCCGACCCCGAAGGCGAGGACGGTGCGGAGCTGGGTCGCGAGGGTCTCCGGTCGGTCGAGTGCCCGCATCGCCTCCCACGCCGACTCGAGTGACCGACGTCCATCGATCACCTCTTCCGTGATCCGATCGAGCGCCGCGAGCGCACGCAGGTTCACATGGCCGGGCTCGAGTCGGAGCACCCGCGTCTGCTGCGAGCCATGCACGACATCGGCGTCCCCTAAGGAGAGCAGGAGTCCGGTGGGCGTCGACCAGAGCTCAGCGCTCACATGCAGCGACCGCGCCGTGGCGCGCACCGCTCCTTCGAGCCGCTGCGATGAGACGCCGGCGATGTGCAGCCGGCGCGCGAGCTCCGTCAGGAAGCGGATCCGCGCATCGAGCGCATCATCACCAGGACGATGCAGCGGCGGCGTATCCTCGCCGGGGAGACCGGTCGTCGTCCGGTCGCTCACGGGCGCGCCGGCCCACGCGCCGGGATGAGGATCAACTCCTCCTGCGGTGGCGTAAGGAATCGCGCCCCGTCACGGGTGATCACCGTCATCTCCTCGACGGAGATCGTCTTGGTCCCCTCGCCCCACTTCGTCCCATCGCTCCCCGGAAGTGCCCATGCCATGAAGCCGTCATAGGCGAAGGTCATCCCCTCGCGGAGCGGACGACGCTCGGCGCGATTGAGCCGCGGCCCCGCATCGTGCGCCCAATAGCCGACTGGGTGCCCCGTGCTCCACGGCACCGTGGTGGACCCCTCACGATGCATGATGAGGCGCTGCGCCGAATCCACCTGCGCTCCGGTGGCCCCGGGTCGCATCGCGGCGAACGCCGCGCGCGACCCCGCCTTCGCGATCGCCCACGTCCGTTGGACATCGGCGGGGGGCGCCGTCTCGCCAGGCCGCAGCACATACGCGAAGCGCTGGATGTCGGTCACCCAGACGCCATGCACGCGGATCCCGAAATCGGTCTGGATCACATCGCCCGGCTCGATCACGCGATCACTCGCATGCGAATGCCCGCGATCGGGCCCCGAGTTCACGCTCGGATTCTGCGACGGGCTCCATCCATCCTCCACCCCGAGGTCGCGCATCCGCGCCTTGAGATAGCGCGCGATGTCCGAGTCGCGCGTGACCCCTGGCACGACCTGTGCGTACGCCTCCTCTTCGAGCTGCGCCGTGAGCTGCGCCGCCCGCGACATGATCTCGACCTCCGCAGGGAGCTTGATCGCGAGCCAGGCCTGCACGAGGTCGTGGGAGGCGACGAGCCGCTTGGACCACTCAGGGCCGAGGGCGCGCTCGAGCCCGCGCCGCTGCGTGGCGGACATCCCGTCGGCGATCCCACTCGCCTCACCGGAGTTGATCGCGATCCGCTTGGCACCGGCGGCACGCAGCCGGGTGGCGATCGCCTGATTGAGCGCGGCGGCGCTCCCATCGTACACCACGACGGAGTCGTGCACGCCGAGCTCCCGGAGCGCGATCGCCTCCCCGAACCCCGAGAGCATCACCGTGCGCACCGCGTCGCCCTGACGCGTGACGATGACCGCCGAGGGCGCCCCGGCGTTCTCGCCGCCGAGGTGGAGCGCGAGCGGGTCGTTCGCGTTCTCGCGGAAGAGGCTCACCCAGGCATCGATCCCCGTCTCACGCATCGCGGCCGGGAGGAGGGTGCGAATCCGCGCCTGACGGATGGCGGGCCAGGGGTTGGGACCGGAGAAGCTGGCGACATTGGTGGCCGCCCTAGTTGCCGTGCTCACACCGACGTCGGGGCGCAGGTGCCGTGCGAAGAACGCCCAGGTGAGGTTCCACGAATCGATCTGCGCCGGTGAATCCTCTCGGAGCAGCGTCTCGCGATTCACCCGGCGACTGAAGGTGTGCCCCTGGCTCGCGGGTCCGGGCGCTGGATCCACATAGACCTTGGTCTCCGCGAGCTCCGGCTTCCGCGCACGGAGCGCGTCGATCAGCATCCGTCCTTCGACGAAGTCGACATCGGTGTCGTTCGTGGCGGCGTGCACGAGGAGCGGCCGCGCGAGCGCATCGACGTGATAGTACGGCGAGCGCCGGATGTACGCCTCGCGCTGCTCGAATGGGAGACCGCCCAACGTGGCCTGCGTCGCGAAGCTCCGCTGATAGCTCGGCCCCTTGTACGAGAGCCGGAAGACGAGATTCGTCACCGGGACGATCGCCGCTCCCGCGACGAAGCGCGCCTGCTCGCCTCGCATGAGCAAGAGCGCCGTGATGTAGCCCCCATGACTCCATCCCATGATCCCGATCCGCGCGGGATCCACCTCGGCGCGACCCTGGAGGAAGTCGATCGCATCTTCCACGTCATCGAGCTCGCGACCACCGTAATCGATGGCGTTGTGGAAGGCCGCCCCATATCCCGTCGACCCACGATACTCCGGCGCGACCACCACGTAGCCGCGCTGGGTGGCCTCGATGATGAAGGGGAGATAGTTCTGGTCCCAGTTGCCATGCACGCCGCCATGCACCCAGACCATCGCCGCATGGGCGCGTGCACCACGCGAGACCAGCGGGGCGAACACATAGACCGGGATGTCGAGGTCGCCGTGGCGACTCCGGTACGTCGTCTTCTCGTATCGCATCACCCCGCGGCTCCGCGCCGCGAAGATGCTATCGGTCTCCGCCTTCTCGCGGATCGCCCGTGCGTAATCGGAGACGGGATGGTCCTCCAACCGATTGCTCACGTAGAGCTGAACGGCGCGGGCCGAGTCCATCGGGACCGGACGGCGGGGCGCGGCGGGGGCCTGCGCGAGGAGGGGGAGCGCCACGAGGGAGAGCGCACCGAGTGGGATGAGGAAGGGTCGCATGCATACAATTATGGCATGATCTCCTACGATCCGAAGCAATGGTTCCGGGTCCTCTTCGCCTTCCCGCGGAGCCCGATCTTCCGCACCCTCTTCCTCGACGTCCTCCTCGCCGGGGCATGGGCGGCCTTCGTGGTCTACGCCGAGGCGGATCAGCAATGGTTCCAGGTGGAGCTGGGCCCCGCCTTCCTGAGCATCCTCGGGATCATCCTGGGCCTCCTCCTCGTCTTCCGCACCAATACGGCGTACGATCGCTGGTGGGAGGGTCGGAAGCTCTGGGGGCAGCTCGTGAACGTCTCGCGGGGGATCGCCCGTCAGCTAGGCGTCCCACTTGCCGCGCACGAGGACCGGCGACGGCGCTACGCCGACCTGCTCGGCGAGTTTCCCAGCCTCTTGGCGGCCCATCTCCGGCGGCCGGTGGGCGCCGAGGGGTCGCATCGCCCCAACGAAGCGCTCACGGCCCTCCATCGAGAGATCCAGGAAGACCTCGTCGCCGGGCGGTTCCCGGCGGAACATCGGGTCGTCTTGGGCCCGCTCCTCCAACAGGTCGATGACGTGGTCGGGGCGTGCGAACGGATTCGCAACACCCCGATCCCCTTCAGCTACTCGTCGTACATCAAGCAGTTCGTCATCCTGTACGCGATCATGGTGCCCTTCGGGTTGGTGAACGACTACCACTACGGCGCGGTCGTAGCGAGCATGTTCATCTTCTTCGCCACGATGGGACTCGAACTC
>JAJTFH010000066.1:0-4353 GCA_021298395.1 Gemmatimonadota bacterium
TGCGCGGCGTGCACCGGGGCCATGAGATGCGTGTCGATCATCCGCTGGAAGAGCGCGGCATCGGTGCGGAGGAAGGGGGCGGTCTCCGCCGTCCCCGCGTTGTTGATGAGGATGTCGACGGGGGCGATCGCCGCAGCCTCTGCGCAGGCGCGTCGGAGCGCGGTCGCATCGAGGATGTCGGCCTGCACCACCCGGATGCGCGGTCCCAGCGCGGAGAGCTCGTGCACGAGCGCCTCGGCGCTCGCTGGCGTGCGGACGCAGAGGGTGAGATCGGCGCCCGCCTGCACGAGATGGCGGGCGATCGCCGCTCCGATCCCACGGTTCGCGCCGGTGATGAAGGCGTGGCGTCCACGCAGGGGGGTCATGTGAGCTCTCCGGTGGGTGGGGCGCCTTCAGCGGCGGCGCGCGCGGCCCGTTCGCGGGCGAGGAGTCGATCGAGCTGGGCCTGACCGGCGAGATAGGGCTTCGGCCAGAGTGCCTCGGTCCCGGGATATTCGAGGCGCGCCGCCTCGAGCAGGGTCCAGGCCGGATTCGCGAGGTGCGGTCGCCCGATCGCCACGAGATCGGCACGCCCCGCGGCGATGATCCCGTTGGCCTGATCGGCATCGGTGATCGCGCCGACGGCGATCGTCGCGATCCCCGCCTCCTGACGGACCCGATCGGCGAACGGGGTCTGCCACATCCGTCCGAAGACGGGACGCTCTCCCTTCACGACCTGCCCGGCGGAGACATCGATGAGATCGGCGCCGGCCGCCTTGAAGGCGCGCGCGATGGCGACGGCGTCATCGGGGGTGTTGCCGCCGTCCATCCAATCATGCGCCGAGATGCGCACCGACATCGGTCGGTCAACGGGCCAGGCGGCGCGCATCGCGGTGAAGACCTCGAGCGGGAAGCGCAGGCGGTTCTCGAGTGAGCCGCCGAAGTCATCCGTGCGGTGATTCGTCAGGGGCGAGAGAAAGGCGGAGAGGAGATAGCCGTGGGCCGCGTGGAGCTCGAGCCAATCGAAGCCGGCGGCAGCCCCGAGCCGTGTGCTCGCCACGAAGGCGTCGCGCACCTCCTCCATCTCCGCGCGCGTCATCGCCCGCGCGGTCTGCGAGATGCCCCTGAGGTACTGCGCCTCCGATGGCGCGATCAGCGGCCATCCGCCCTCGGGGAGAGGCTGGTCGATTCCCTCCCACATCTTCTTGGTCGCGCCCTTGGCGCCGGCGTGGCCGAGTTGGAGCCCGATCTTCGCCGCGCTGTGCTGGTGCACGAAGTCGACGATCCGCGCCCATGTGGTCCGGTGCTGCTCATTCCAGAGGCCAGGGCACCAGGGCGTGATGCGTGCCTCGGGGGCGACGCAGGTCATCTCCGTCATCACGAGCCCGGCCCCACCGGTCGCGCGCGCGCCGATGTGCACGAGATGCCAATCGCTCGGCGTCCCATCCTCGTGCGCGGAGTACTGCGCCATCGGCGAGACGACGACGCGATTCGCGAGGGTCACCCCGCGCGCCGTGAAGGGGGTGAGCACCGGGGGGACGGGGCGCGCCTCGGGGGCGAGGGTGAGCCCCGTGCGTGCCGCGAACCAGCGCTCGAAATCAGCGACATACGCGGCGTCGCGCTCGCGGAGATTCTCGTGCGAGATGCGCTGCGAGCGGGTGAGGAGGGAGTAGGCGAACTGCTCGGGAGCGAGGGTCGCGTAGCGATCCACATGCTCGAACCACTCGGTCGAGTTGCGCGCCGCATTCTGCAACTTGAGCACCTCGACCGACCGCTCCTGCTGGTAGCGCGTGAGGGCACCAGCGAGATCGTCGGGGGCGGCAGCGATCATCGCGTCGAGCGCGATCGCATCCTCCAGCGCGAGCTTGGTCCCCGATCCGATCGAGAAATGCGCGGTGTGGGCCGCGTCACCCAAGAGGATGACGGGGACCTGACGCGCGCCATCGGCGATCCAGTGCACCCACGAGGCGCAGGTCAGGCGCGGGAAGCGGATCCACTGCGCTGAGCCCTGGAGATGTGCGGCGTTGGACATCAAGGGCGCCCCCTCGAGTCGATGCGCGAAGAGGCGCTCGCAGAAGGCGCGACTCTCGGCGTCGGACATCTGACCGAGGCCCGCGCGCTCCCAGGTCTCTTCTTGGGTCTCGACGATGAAGGTGCTCATCCCCTCGTCGAACTGATACGCGTGTGCCTGGAACCAGCCGTGCGGCGTCTCGACGAAGTCGAAGGTGAAGGCGTCAAAGGTGCGCGGGGTGCCGAGCCAGGTGTAGCGGCAGTGACGGAGATCGGTCTCAGGACGGAAGGTCGCCGCGTAGCGATCGCGAAGCTTGCCATTCACGCCATCGGCGGCGATCACGAAATCGTAGTGATCGCGCCGCACGCGCTCCTCGAGCGCGTCAGGCACGGGGGTCTCGAAGCGGAGGGTCACCCCGAGGGCGGTGCACCGCTGCTGCAGGATCTGGAGGAGTCGCTTGCGTCCGACCCCGCTGAAGCCATGGCCACCGGAGCGGTGGGTGCGGCCGCCGATGTGGACCGCGATGTCGTCCCATCGGTGGAGGGCGGCGCCGATCGCCGTCCCGCTCTCGGGGTCGGCGGCGCGGAGGTTGGCGACGGTCTGGTCGGAGAGGACGACGCCCCAGCCGAAGGTGTCGTCGGGGCGATTCCGCTCCTCGACCACCACCTCGGCTTTCGGGTGCCGCCGCTTCAGGAGGAGCGCCGCATAGAGCCCTCCGGGTCCTCCTCCGACCACCAACACACGCACGTTGTCCCCTCCGGGGTTGGCGACGGGGCAACGCTACCCCAGAACATGGGAAGTATCAAGGAAGTGCCCCCTCTGCGGAACCACCTGTCCAGGACAGGATTTGCGCTGGGTTCAAGAGGCTATCTCGGTGATATATTTATGGATGCGAAAGTCTGGAGGGCGGTCTGGGGGCCGCGGGGAAGGCGGAGACGGGCCGGCCGCTGGGGGCGCCAAGAAGCGCCGCCGGGGGCGGGGGGGTGGCGGTGGTGGGGGCGGTGCCAAGCGGCAGCCGACCCTGACCTCGCTCCCCACCGGACGGGCCGCCTACGTGGAGACCCGCCGGTGGCTCCTCGATGAGCATGGGCCCGTCTGCGCCTACTGCGATCGGGCCGTCGCCGAGCGATCGATCACGCTCGACCATGTGACCCCACGGAAGGGGCTCACCGCCTACGATCGGCGTGACAACCTCGTCCTGAGCTGCAAGACCTGCAATGCGCAGAAGGCCGACAAGCCGATCCTGGTCTTCCTCCTCGCGAGCCGGGCCCGCGTCATCGCCATGTACAAGTACGGCCAGCATCTGAGCCATCAGTTGGTGGAGATGATCAAGGATCTCCTGCCGGAGCATGAGCGGCCCGCCTTGCCATCGCGATCGGCGCGGGGTGGGAAGCGTCGCAAGACCGCGCGCGAGCTCTTCGGTGCGGACGAGGGTCCGTCGCCGTATCTCGACGACTAGGGCGGCTGGGTCCACTCGCATGAACGTGCGGTACATCTCCACGTCCGATGCGCCGGCACCGGCCGGCCATTATGCCCAGGCCACGGTGCATCAGGGGGTCGTCTATGTCTCGGGCATGCTGCCGCTCGATCCCGTCACCCGGGCGCTGGTGCCGGGTGGGATCGAGGCCCAGCTCGAGCGTACGCTGCGCAACATCGAGGCGGTGCTGCACGCAGCCGGCTCCGATTGGGCCCATGCGCTGCGGCTCACGGTGTACGTCCCCGACATCACGCTCTGGGGGCAGGTCAATACGACCTACGCGCGGATCCTCGGGTCCGCGACGCCGGCCCGTGCCGTGATCCCCACGCGGGAGTTGAAGCCTGGCGTGCTCTGCGAGATCGATTGCATCGCGGCGGTCCGCGATGCGTGAGCTGACGACCCTCCCGACCCCGAGCCTGCTCATCGATGGGGCGCGCGTCGAGCGGAACGTGACGCGGATGGCGACACGCATCGCCGCGCTCGGGGCGCGACTCCGGCCGCATGTGAAGACGCACAAGGCGATCGAGGTCGGCCGGATGCAGGTGAAGGCGGGGATGCGGGGGATCACCGTCTCCACCCTCGCCGAGGCACGTGCCTTCGCGGCGCATGGGTTCGACGACATCACCTATGGGGTGCCGGTCGAGCCGGGGAAGTACGCGGCGGTCACGGCGATGAACGCCGCCGGGACGCGGCTCGCGGTCCTCACCGATGATGGCGATGTCCCCGCCTCGCTTGCGACGGCGGCACGTGCTGCCGGGACGACCATCGATGTCTATCTGAAGGTCGACTGCGGCTATGGTCGTGCGGGGGTCGATCCGGAGGGGCCGGCCCTGATCGAGGTCGCGCGGCGGATCGGTGACCAGTCCCATCTCCGCTTCGCGGGGAT
>JAJTFH010000066.1:4399-5557 GCA_021298395.1 Gemmatimonadota bacterium
GGGAACTATGCGTTCTACGATCTGATGCAGGTGGCGATCGGCTCCTGCACCGCGGACGATGTGGCGCTCTCGGTCCTCGCGGCGGTGGTCCATCGCGACCCGGCACGCGGCACGATCATCCTCGACGCGGGCTCGATCGCGATGAGCAAGGATGCCGGGATCGCCGATCCCGATGGGGTGACACACTTCGGGCGTCTGATGACGCTCGAGGGCGAAGACCTCGGACTTCGGGTGACGGCGCTCTCGCAGGAACATGGGTGGGTGACGGTCCATGACCACGCGCTCCTCGATCGACTGCCGGTCGGTGCGCGGGTGCGGATCCTCGCCAATCATTCGTGTCTCACGGCCGCCCAGCACGCGCACTACGAGGTCTGTGACGGGACGCGGATCGTCGACCGGTGGGTGAACCATCGCGGCTGGTGAGCGCACCCAGGTGAACGCTTCGCCTCCGTCCCTCGTATGCATCGCTGTGACGATCCTCTCGACCATCCGCGCGGTGGCCCTCGGGGCCATCCTGACCGTGGTGCCCCAGGCCATCCAGGCGCAGGACCTGGCCAGCGCGACGCCGACCGCCCGTGCCGTCCGCACCACCACCCCGATCACCCTCGATGGGCACGACCGCGAAGCGGTCTGGCGCTCCGCCCCCGTCACTGACGATTTCACGCAGTTCGTCCCGGTCGAGGCGGGCCCCGCACGCTTCCGGACTGCCTTCCAGGTGGCCTATGACGACCGGGCGGTCTACGTCTTCCTCCGGATGTACGACCCGCGCCCCGATTCGCTCGTCTCCCTCCTAAGCCGCCGCGACGTGCGCACCCCCTCGGAGTGGATCAAGGTCGTGATCGACGGCTTCCACGACCGTCGGAGCGGGATGCAGTTCATGGTGAATCCCGCCGGGGTGAAGCGCGATGCCAACATCTCCAACGATGTGCAGGAGGATGGCTCGTGGGACAGCGTCTGGGATGTGGCGGTGCAGACCGACTCGCTCGGCTGGACCGCCGAGTACGCGATTCCATTCAGCCAGTTGCGCTACACGCCGGCCGAGGAGCTCGTCTTCGGCTTCGGGATCTGGCGCGACATCGCCCGCTACGGTGAACGGGATGCCTGGCCCACGTATCGCGGGTCGATGCAGACCTTCGCCTCGCAGCTGGGGGATCTCGT
>JAJTFH010000017.1 GCA_021298395.1 Gemmatimonadota bacterium
CAATGGCTGGGGCCAGAATCGAACTGGCGACACGCGGATTTTCAGTCCGCTGCTCTACCAACTGAGCTACCCAGCCGCAACCGTTGGAAGATAGCCACTCCCAGGGGCCGAGCCAAGTCCTTGGTGGTGTCCCCTCCCCCCCTGCTGGGGCACGGGGATTAGGGCTTCCGGTACTCCGCGGTGATGATCGACTTGAGGCCACCGCGCACATTGAAGTCCCCGACGATCTTCATCATCCGCGGCTTCGCCACGGCGACGAGGTCATCGAGAATGCGGTTCACGACACGCTCGTAGAAGATCCCGTCGTTGCGGAAGCTCCAGAGATAGAGCTTGAGACTCTTGAGCTCGAGACAGACCGCGTCGGGCACATAGGTCATGTTGATCGTCGCGAAGTCGGGGGCACCGCCCTTGAGCAGCGCGAGCTCGGCCGCGTCGGTCTCGATCCCCCCGAGCGGACAGAGCGACGTGAACTCCGGCGTCGTCATGAAGATCTCGTAGTCCCGATCGGCGTACGGATTGGGGAAGGTCTCGAGGAGTTCGGGCTGAGGCATGGTCGGGGGTCGGTGAGACGCGAAGAAGGTCAGCGATCGCGCAGGCGGCGCGAGTGCTCGTCGAGGAGCTGACGCTCCTCGTCCGTGAGATGATCGATCCCCTGCGCGGAGATCTTATCGAGGATCTGGTCGATCGTCGGGGCCGGCGCCACGTTCGTGGCCATCGCACGGACACGTGGCGGTGCCGAGGGCGCTGACGCGGGAGCGGCGGGAGCCGAGGCGCGAGCGGCGCGCGCGACCGGGAGCGGGAGGATCCGCACCGCGGTCATCCCGACGAGCCACCCACCGATCAGATGCGCCAGGAAGCTCGGACCCGACTCGAGCCCGGTGAGCAACAGCAACGTCCCCACCACCACAGCGAGCCACTGCGCCCGGACGACGATCCCACCGATCAGGAGCTGCGGCTCCTCTCCCCACCGCACCGCGGTGGCGACGAGCATCGCGAACGCCACGGCCGAGGCGCCGAAGAATGGGGTGGCACCCCCGACGAAGAGATGGGCGGCCCAGGCAGCGACGGTGGAGACGATCACCACCCCGAGATGCCGCGAGCTCCCCCAGAGTCGCTCGAGACGCCAGCCATAGAGCGCGAGCACGTAGAGGTTCATCAATAACAACGAGACCGAATCGTGGACGACGAGCGCCGTGACCGGCGTCCACCACCGCCCCGCGTCGAGATCGCCGCGGGTGAAGCCGAGGGCCGCCTGCACATCGGACGGCTGGACCACCATCCACTGCAGATACTGCACGAGGGCGAGCACCCCGACGAGCCAGGGGAGCACCCGGAGACGCGACCGCGGCCGGGACCAGACTCGTCCCCGTCATCCCCGGCAGCGTATTCGCCTCGAGGCAGAACAACCCCTCCGTGGGATGCCACCGGAAATCAATCCGCGCACACCCGGCGAGCTTGAGCGCAGCGTACGCGAGCCGCGTATACCGCTGCACCTCATCACGCACCGCATCAGGGATCGGCGCGGGGAAGAGCTCCTCTGCCATCCCGGGTGTGTACTTGCACTCGTAATCGTAGAGCTCGTGCTTGGGGATGATCTCCCCCACCGGCATCACCAGATCGCCCAAGATCCCGACCGTGAGCTCGCGCCCCGGGACGAAGGTCTCGAGCATCACCTCGTCATCGTGTGCGAACGCCAGGCGGATCGCCGCCGGGAGATCGGCCGCCACCTTCACCACCGTGAGCCCCACAGTCGAGCCCTGCTTCGAGGGCTTGACCACCACGGGGAGCCCGAGCGCGGCGACCGTCGCCTCCACATACGCCGGCGTCGCGAAGTCGATCCCATCGCCACGACGCAACATCCGCCACGCCGCCGTCGGCACGCCAGCGCCGAGGAAGATCCGCTTGGAGAGATCCTTGTCCATCGCGAGGGCGCTCGCGAGATGACCGCTCCCGGTATAGCAGACACCGGCGAGATCGAAGAGCGCCTGGATGGTCCCATCCTCCCCCGCCCCACCATGCAACGCCATCCAGACCACCTCGGCGGCACGTGCCTCGGCGAGGATCGCGAGCGGATCGGCACCAGGATCGGCCGTCGTCACCTCGTGCCCGCGCGACCGCAATGCCTCGGCGACGCGAGCCCCGCTCGCAAGCGAGACCTCCCGCTCCGATGAGCTGCCGCCGAGCAAGACGAGGATCTTCATACCGCTCAGCGCGCCATCAGGAACTGGAGGAGATCGGAGCGGGTGAGGATCCCTTGGATGGTCGACCCCTCGCGCACGAGCACCGCCGAGTTATTGCGACCCAGGAGCTTCACCGCCGCGTCGGCGGGCATCCCGGCATCGACGATCGGGAAGGGGGCATCCATCACATCGGCGACGCTTCGCTCGAGCACCTTGGTGTCCTCGAGCCCGCGCACACTCAAGACGCTCTCGCTCACCGAGCCCACGCAGTTGGCGCCGTCCATCACCGGGAGCTGCGAGATGTCGTGCAGACTCATGAGGCCTAAGGCCTGACGCACCGAGGCACCCGGCGCGGTGCTGACGAGCGTCGGGTGCGATCCCGTCTTCGCACTCAGCAGCTGGCCGAGCGTCACCTTCTCGGGATCGAGGAGCTGGTTCTCGCGGAGCCACTCGTCGTTGAAGACCTTGGAGAGGTAGCGCTCACCGGTATCGCAGAGCACGGTCACGACGCAGGCGTCGGGATCGTTGATGCGGCGCGCCACCGAGAGCGCAGCGTGCGCGATCAGTCCGGCCGAGCCGCCGACGAAGAGGCCTTCCTCACGCGTCAGGCGACGCGCCATGGTGAAGGCATCGCGATCGGAGACGGTGATGTAGTCATCGATCACACTGAGATCGAGCGCGCCCGGGATTTTGTCTTGGCCGATCCCCTCCACCTTGTACGGCGCACTCGCGGGGGTGTTCGCCCCGTTGGAGCGCCAGACCTCGGCCAGGATCGATCCCACCGGATCGGCGCCGACGATCTGCACCTTGGGGTTCTGCTCCTTGAGGTAGCGCCCGGTGCCGGTGATCGTCCCACCGGTGCCGGCCCCCGCGACGAAATGCGTGATCTTCCCCTCGGTCTGCGCCCAGAGCTCGGGGCCCGTGCTCTCGTAATGCGCCTGCGGATTCGTCTGGTTATAGAACTGATTGGCGAGCACCGCGTTCGGCGTCTCCTTCGCGATCCGCTTCGCCTGCGAGGTGTAGCTGTCGGGGTGCTCCGGGGGCACCGCCGTCGGGGTGATGATCACCTCGGCGCCGAATGCCTTGAGGAGGCGCACCTTCTCCTGCGACATCTTGTCGGGCATGGTGAAGATGCAGCGGTACCCCTTGAGCGCCGCGGCCAGCGCCAAGCCCACCCCGGTGTTCCCGCTCGTTCCCTCGACGATGGTGCCGCCGGGCTTCAACTCACCGGAGCGCTCGAACGCCTCGATCATCGGGAGCCCGATCCGATCCTTCACGCTCCCGCCGGGATTGAAGAACTCCGCCTTCCCATAGACCGGGGTGCGGATCCCCTGCGTGACGCGCGTCAGGCGGATGAGCGGGGTCCACGCGATCGTCTCGAGGACGTTGGCGTAGGGACGTTGGTGGCGGGGGTGATCGGTCATGACGAGAGCCCGTGTGGGGGGTCCTGCGAATCTACTTTGGCTGAGTGCTGGGACCGACCTCGCCAGCGTCATCGCCCCGAGCGGCAGAGGCGAGTTCGGCGATGAGGGCGAGGGCCTGGAGTGGGGTCAGGGCGTTGATATCGATGGCGGCGAGGCGCTCGACGACGGGGTTGGGCGCCAACTGAGGCACCGATCCGAACAACCCGAGTTGTGATTGGCTTGATGCTGTTTTTGTTATGATTTTATGCTGTTCTGATTTTTCTGTTTTTGAATCTGAGTTGCTGACCGAACCCAGCGCCGGCACGATCTGCTCACCCTCCAGCACCCGGAGCAGCGCCCGAGCCCGCGCGATCACCGGATCGGGGAGCCCCGCCAACCGCCCCACCTCGATCCCATACGACCGGTCCGCCCCCCCCTCCATCAATCGATGGAGGAAGACGATCCGGTCCCCCGCCTCCTGCACCGCCACGTTGTAGTTGCGTACCGAGTCGAACTCGTCGGCCAACTGCGTCAACTCGTGATAGTGCGTCGCGAAGACGGTCTTGCACCCCACGCGCTCGTGCAGATGCTCGCTCACCGCCCAGGCGATCGAGAGCCCATCCCAGGTCGCGGTCCCGCGTCCGATCTCGTCGAGCAGGACGAGACTGCGCGCCGTCGCGGTGTGGAGAATCGCACTCGTCTCCGCCATCTCCACCATGAAGGTCGACTGCCCACGCACGAGGTTGTCGCTCGCCCCCACGCGCGTGAAGACGCGGTCCGCCACCCCGATCCGCGCCGACGCCGCCGGCACATAGCTCCCCATCTGCGCCATCAACACGATCAACCCGATCTGCCGGAGGATCGTGCTCTTCCCCGCCATGTTGGGGCCGGTGAGGATGATGAGGCGTGCCTCGGGGGTGAGTGTCACGTCATTCGGCACGAAGCGATCGCGCGGCATCATCCGCTCGACCACCGGGTGCCGCCCACGCACGATCTCGAGCGCGGCACCGTCATCCACCACCGGCCGCACATACCCCTCGCGCGCGGCGACCTCGGCGAGGGAAGTGAGGACATCGAGTTCCGCGCACCGCCGAGCGACCAACTGGAGTCGCGCGATCTCACTCCCGACGCGCGCCCGGAGCGACTCGACGATCTCGCGCTCCAACACCTCCATCCGCTCGGTCGCGTGCAGGACCTTCTCTTCGAACTCCTTGAGCGCCGGGGTGATGTAGCGCTCCGCCCCGGTCAGCGTCTGCCGCCGCTGATAGTCTTCGGGGATCGCCGCCTTGTGCGCGTTGGTGACCTCGATGAAATACCCGAAGACCCGATTGTAGCCGACCTTGAGCGAGGCGATCCCCGTGCGCTCACGCTCCGCCGCCTGCAGCGCGGCGATCGCATCCTTCCCACCCGCCGCGATCGCGCGCAATGCATCGAGCGTGGCATCGATGCCGATTGCCACCGTCTCCCCATCACCGTAGCTGAGCGGTGGCCGCTCGATGAGGGTGCGCTGGATCTCTGCGGCGATCGACGCCGCATCGTCCCACGACTCGACCATCGCGGCTAGTGTGCCGCGCGCCGCGAGGCGCGAGAGGGCATGATGGACCTCGGGGAGTCGCGCGAGCGAGTCGCCGAGGGCGCGGAGATCGCGCGGGGTGGCCCGGAGCGCTGCGGTGCGACCGGCGAGTCGCTCGATGTCGCGTACCCCATCGAGCGCGATCCGGAGCGCCTCGCGTGCGAGCGCATCATCGACCAGCGACTGCACCGCATCGAGCCGCGCGGTGATCGCCGCGACCTCGGTGAGCGGCGCCAAGATCCACTGACGCAACAGACGCGCCCCCATCGGGGTCTGCGTGCGATCGAGCACCCCGAGGAGTGTCCCGCTCGTATCGTCGGTGGCGCGCAGCGAATCGACGAGCTCGAGGTTGCGGCGCGTCATCTCGTCCAACGGCATCACGCCACCCGGACGCTCGATCGTCGGCCGCATGAGATGCGGGACGCCACCGGGCTGCAACTCCTTGAGATAGCGGAGGAGGGCCCCCGCCGCGCCGATCGCCGGCGCATCGTGCGTCCCATCGAGTCCGAACCCTTCGAGTGAGGCCACCCCGAAGTGCTGCACCAGCGCATCGCTCGCGAGCGCGGGATCAAACTCCCATCCCTCGCGCGGCGTCATGAGCAGGTCGTCGGCGCGCGTCACCCCATCGAGTGTGGCTCCGGTCGCCACGAGGAGCTCGCGTGGCGCAAGTCGCGCGAGCACCGCGTCGAGATCCTCGCGCGTGCAGCGCACGAGACGGAACTCCCCCGTGGAGAGATCGGCGGCCGCGAAGCCGACCGCGTCACTCCCGAGCACGATGGCCGCGACAAAGGTGTTGCGTGAGGCATCCAAGAGATCGTCGCTGAACGCCGCCCCTGGGGTGATCGTCTCCACCACCGCGCGCTTCACGATCCCCTTCGCGACCTTGGGATCCTCGATCTGTTCGCAGATCGCGACGCGATACCCCTGCTGCACGAGGCGCCGGATATAGTCCGCCGCCGCCTTCACCGGGATCCCGGCGAGTGGCACCTCGGCCGCCGCGCCATTGTTCCGCGAGGTCAGTGTGAGATCGAGCGCACGCGCCGCGACCTCCGCATCCTCGTAGAACATCTCGTAGAAGTCGCCCATCCGAAAGAAGAGGATCGCGTTCGTGTGCCGCGCCTTGATCTCCCGGTACTGCGCCATCAACGGCGTCCCGCTCCCGCCCCCGCTCATGGCGGCGTGACCGTGGTGACGAAGCCCCCGCTCTTCTCCTTGGTGCGATACGCCACGAGGGCGCGTTGCGCCTCCTCACGGGTCGCGAAGCGTCCCATCCTTACCCGGAACGGGGGCGCCTCACCATCGATGCGGAGCGCACCGTAGCCGCGCGCGCCAAGGCGCGTGATCATCTCCTCGGCTTCACCGCGCGTCTGGAAGGCCGCGAGCTGCACCGACCACTGCGGTGTGGTCGATGGGGCGACGGTCACGGCTCCCGTGGGCGCACCCGACTCCGCGGGGCACCCTTGCAGCAGATAGTCGTACTGGTTCACGAGTTCGACCTGCATCTCGCGCACGCGACGGCGTCCCTCACGGAGCACAGGACACCCGGTCGCCCGCCCCCCGCGCTCGATCAGCATCCGCCCATGCCAGAGACTCGCCTCGCTCCGGATCGGCGCCTCTGGCGCCTCGCGTGCGATCCGCTCGAAGTAGCGCAGGGCGGCGGCGCGATCGCCCCCCGCTAACTCACCCTGTGCCAACCGAAACATCGACTCCGCCGCCAGCGGCGAGCGCTCGTGTTCGAGCATCACGCGAAGATAGTCGCGTTGTGCCTCGGCCCAGGTCGGTGCGAGCGTCGCCCGCCAGAAGAGTGCCTGCGCCTCGGCGGCCGAGCCAGTCGCTGCCACCTCCACCAGCGAGTCGACCACGAAGCGACCTGGCCCACCATGACCATCGTTCACCAGTCGCTGCGCGCGACGGAAGGCGGTGAGCGCGGGGTTGGTGTCGGGTGTGGCGGCCGGGAGACGCACCTGGGCCATCACGGGGAAGGCGAAGAGCGAGGAGACGAGAAGCGCGACGATCGGGAGGCCGCACCGGCCGAGCGACGCTGGCATGCGCATCATGCCGCCTTCCGTCCGCTCGCGGTCGGTGCCATCGCAAGGAGCAGCGAGGTCACGATCTGCTCTTCGCTTGAGACCTTGGTGTCCTTGAGCGCACGGTCCGCCGCGAGCAACGCCGCGAGTGCGCGATCGATGTCACCCGCGTCCCATGATGCGGTGCTCCGCGCCCAGCGCGAGACCGCTTCTCCCCATGCACATCCGGTGTAGGCGCCTCCCGATTGCTTGAGGAGCGAGAAGAGCTCGCCCTCGAGCCGCGACGCCGCGACACCGCGTGCGCGCGCCGCGACCGCCCAGCCGATGCCGAGGGTCTGCGTGCTGAGCGCCATCACGAGGGGGACGCCCCCCATCTTCGGTTGCGCGAGCACCTCGTCCACCAGCGCGATCGCCTCGGTCGTCCGGCGCGCCGCCACATGATCGAGCAGCTCGGACGCCGTGCGTCCGGGGCGCACCCCCGTCACTGCCTCGATCGCCGATTCGTCGATCGGCTCGCCGTTGGTGAAGGCGGCGAGCTTGCGCAGCTCACCAGAGAGCAGCGCGAGATCGTTCCCGCCATAGCTCGCCAGGAGCGTCGCCGCGCCAGGGGTGATCGTCGCTCCCACCTGTTTCTCTGCCGTCACCGTGATCCACTTGAGGAGATCCTTCCCTTCGAGCGCCGCGAACTCCACGCTCGCCGCGAGCTCCATCCACTCCTTCTCGAGCTTGGCACTCGCGGGGGCGACGAGGAGCAGCACGGTATCTCCGGCCGGCTTGGACAGCGCCTTGGTCAGGCGCTCACGCGCCGGCTTCTTGAGGGCCGAGGGATCGCGCAGGATCACGAGCCGTCGGTCGGCGAGCATCGGGAGCGCGTCGAGCGCGCGCCCCAGCTGCGCGGCATCGCAGTCGGCGCCGCGCAGGAGCTCGAGATTGAAATCGCGTGTCCCGGGATCGGTCGCCGCCTCGGTGAGACGCCGCACCCAATCCTCCTTCAGGAAGTCATCCGACCCATGAAAGAGATAGACCGGGGCCAAGGGGCCCTTGGTGACCGCCGCCTTGAAGGCGGACATCGTGACCGCTGGCATCAGGGGGCAATATAGCGGCCCCCTGACACCCTACCGCCGCGTGGTCACCGAACCGCGGGCGCGATCACCTCGGCGAACGCACTCCGGGCCCGGTTGAGGCGCGACTTCACCGTCCCGAGGTTGCAGTCGGTCAACTCGGCGATCTCCTCGTACGAGCGCCCCTCGAGCTCGCGCATCACGAAGACCCCCCATCGCCTGGAAGAGCACGATCGGGTTCCGACCACGGTTGCGGAGCTCGTTCTTCGCGAGATTCCCAGCGATCGTATAGATCCAGGTCGAGAACTTCTTGGCCCGGTCGAATCGCGCGATATGGCGATGGACCCGGATGAAGGCCTCCTGCACCAGGTCCTCGGCACGCTCCCGATCCCCGATGGTCCGGTTGATGAAGTTCAGGAGCCGGCTCTGATACCGGTGGAAGAGCACATCGAAGGCGCGGCTCTCACCGGCGATGTATTGCGACACCAACGAGACATCATCTTGACTTTCAAGCTCTTTGGTCGAGATGAATCGGGTCTGGTGGTTCGAATAGCGGAGCGCTGCGGTTCCCATGATCTGGTCGCCTCACAAAGGAGGGTGGTCGTGGTCCTCTGCTGTACATCAAGCAGGGACCGTGCCAGACAGGGACCTATGTTCAAGTCGTTGTGCGACAACGACCTTGACTATTCTTTCGACTGCTTGGGTGTCTGTTTTCTCGGACGATATGTCCGTTTATCAGGACGGTTTGTAGACCGCCATCGCCGCCGCCGCCATCGCGAGGACCGGGAGGGCGAGCAGTAGCGCCCGCCCCGACTCGGGTTTCCGGTACGGGATCGCCGCGATCACCGCGAAGAGGGTCCACAACCCGATCTTCACCCAGAGCCAGAAAGGGAATCCGCTCCCGTGCGCGAATCCGATCCGCGCCAACAACCCGAACCCCCCGACCAGGATGAAGAGCACCCCGGTGCCATGCATCCCGATCAGCAGGCGCCGCGCGACGTTCTCCGCTTTGCGTCCCCCATTCAGCGCATGGACCGTCATCCCCCCCAGCGCGACGAGCGTGAGGGCGATCCCAAGGACGTGGAGGACCTTATAGAACCCGTAGGGCAACATGCGATCACGCTCTCGGCAGAAGAGGAACGACCCGAACGACCATCACGACCTACCGCCTCCCGCGGAACCCCGCCGCGAACAGGACGCCGACCACCGTCTTGGCGTCGGTGATCTCCCCCGATTCGATCATCCGCAGGACCTGCGACATCGGGAGGGTCACCACCTCGATGAACTCATCAGCCTCGCGTTTGGATTCCCCGCGCGTGAGCCCGGTGGCCAGGAAGATCTCGATCCGCTCGTTCGTGAACCCCGGCGCGGTCCAGATCGAGGTGAGGGAGGTCATCGACGATGCAGTGCACCCCGTCTCCTCCAATAGCTCGCGGTGCGCGCAGGTGAGCGTCGGCTCCCCCGGCTCCAACCGCCCCGCCGGGATCTCCCACAACAGCCCCTCCACCGCATACCGGTACTGATGGATCAGGAGGAGCTGCGGGTCCTCTCCTGCCGGGTCACTCAGGAAGGGCACCACCGCCGCCGCTCCCGGGTGATGGATCAGCACCTGTTCCCCCACACTCCCATCAGGGAAGCGCACCTGATCGAGATGTGCATCGAGGAAGCGATGCTGCCAGACACGCGCCCCGCCGACCCTCCCCACCGAGTCCGTCATCGCCCCTCCGTCGGATCGAATTCCGCTGCCACGCGCGTGACCGGGCCAAGTCCCATCCCGTCGAGCATCGGCGCGACGGCCGCAGTATCCCCCACCGCGAGCACGAGCAATCGATCAGGATGCAGATGCGTCCGTGCCGCCACATGCACCTCGTCCGCCGTCAGGGCGCGCACCCGCTCCCGATAGGTGGAATAGAAATCCTCAGGCACGCCCAAGCTCTCCGCCATCGCGACCGTCCCCGCCACCGCTGCCGTGCTCTCGAAGCGGAGTGGGAAGACCCCGGCGAGATAATCGGCCGCGAGCGCCAGCTCGCTCGCCGTCGGCGGTGCGGCGCGCATCGCGTCGATCTCCTTCAGGATCTCCTCGAGCGCGCGCGCGGTCACTTCGGTCTTCACCGCGGTCCCCACGGTGAATGGCCCCGCCGCCCGACGCCAATCGAACGACGACGAGGCCCCGTAGGTGAAGGCGTGCTTCTCACGCAGGTTGAGATTGATGCGCGAGGAGAAGAATCCGCCGAGCAACCCATTCATCACGACGATGGCGAGATAGTCGGGATGGAGCCGAGGGACCCCGACATGCCCGACGCGCAGCTCCGACTGCGGCGCGTCAGGCTTCTCCACCAAGACGATCCGTCGCGCGGATTCCGCCGCGGTGTCGTACACCGCCGGCCCACGCGCCGCCGCGTGTGCCCACCCCCCGAGCGCGGTGGTCGCGAGCTGCACCCCCGCCTCGGGGGTGAGATCACCCACCAAGACAAGCGTCGTCGTCGCAGGACCATAGTGCCGCGTGTGGAAGGCTACGACCCCCTCGCGCGTGAGCCGCGGCACCGTCTGCGGCGTCCCCCCCACCGGACGGGCATAGCGCATCGACGGCGCATAGAGGAAGGCATCGAAGCGCTCGTCCGCCAACCCGCGCGGCTCCGCCAGCTGCTGCGTCAACCCCGAGAGTCGCTGATCACGCAACCGCTCCACCTCGCGCACCGGGAAGGTCGGGGCGCGCAACACCTCGGCCAACAGCGCGAGCGCCGGCGCGACCTTTTCCTTGAGTACCGTGAGCCGCGCATAGCTCCCCTCCCAGTCGGCCCAGACACTCGCGACCGTTCCGAGCTGTTCGAAGCGCTCGACGAGCGGCGTCCCCTCACATCCGACGATCCCCTCCGTGAGCGAGGAGGCGGTGAGTAGCGCGAGCCCCTCCTCCCCCGCCGGATCGGCGTTGGCCCCGGCATCCACATAGACCATCGCCGTCACGATCGGGAGCCGCGGCATCGGGACGACCACCACCTTCACCCCGTTCGGCAACGTGTGGCGATGCACCGCCGGGAAGTGATAGGACCGCGGCGTGCCGGGCTGCGGCCGCGGCGGAACACCGGCGAGCGACGGGCTCATGCCACCCCCTCCGCCACCTGCGGTACGTACAGCAAGGTCGCGCGGTTCTCGGCGACCAGATACCGTCGCGCGAACGCCGTCGCCTCGTCGGCCGATACCGCCGCATAGCGCGCGAGCTCCGCGTTGAGCAGTGTCGGGTCATCGTGATAGGTCGCGAACTTGGAGAGCGCGTCGGCGCGCGAGCCTGCCGACTGCAGCTCGGTCACCCACGCGGTCTCGAGCAACGCCAGCGCGCGACGGCGCTCCGTCTCCCCCACCCCCTCGACGATCATCCGATCGATCTCTCGCTCCACCGCCGCCTCGAGCGCGGCAGGGTCGGTGCCGGGGCGCGCCGTGACATCGACCACGAGGAGGTCGCTCCCCTTGGTGAGATCATAGGTATAGGCGTTCGCTGAGGTCGCGATCGCCTGGTCGCGCACGAGCGCCGTCTCCAGACGGCATGCTTCGCCGGAACCGAGCACCGCGGAGAGGAGATAGGCGGCGTACCAGACCTCGTCGCCCGCCGGAGGGATCCGGAAGGCGAGGAAGAGACGCGGGGCGACCACCGCATCCTCGACCACCGCGCGCCGTCGCCCACCGAAGGTCGGCGGGAGTGACATATCAGGAAGGGCGGGACGTCTGGTCCCACGTGGGATCTCCCCGAAGTGGCGCTCGACGAGCTGACGCGCCTCGGCGGGATCGACGTCCCCCGCGATCGTCAGCACCGCATTGTCCGGCGTGTAGTAGGTGCGGAAGAAGGCCGCGACATCCTCGAGTGAGGCCTCGCTCAGATCCTCCATCGATCCGATCAATGAGTGATGGAAGGGATGCTCCGACGGGAAGCAGAGCGCGGGAAGGCGTTCCCACCAGGTGCCATAGGGCTGATTGTCGACCGACCAGCGCCGCTCGTTCTTCACCACATCGCGCTGGGTGTCGAGCTTCTCCTGCGTCATCGCCGGGAGGAGGCGCGCCATGCGGTCGGCCTCGAGCCAGAGCGCGAGCTCCAGCTGATGTGACGGCAACGTCTCGTAGTAGTTGGTGCGATCGAGCCAGGTGGACCCGTTGAGGGTGCCGCCGGCGCGCTGGATCAACTCGAAGTGTTCGTTGGCGCCGACCTGCGCGCTCCCCTGAAAGAGCATGTGCTCGAAGAGATGCGCGAAGCCGGTGCGTCCCTCTCGCTCGTTCGCGGACCCGACATGGTACCAGAGGTTCACCGCGACGATCGGCGTCGCGTGATCCTCCGAGAGGATGACGCGCAATCCGTTGGGCAGGGCGTAGTGCTCGATGGGGATGTGCATCACGTGTGCATCACGTCAGGGACCAGGGATCAGGGATTAGCGGTCGAGGACCAGGGTCAACGGCGCCTTGATCGACTCCTCCACCAGATACCGCGGTTGACTGAGGATCCAGGTGCGGAGCGGGAGCCGCTGCGCAGGGGAGGTCAGCGCCTCGAGGCCAAGTCGCCGCGCGATCGTGCGGGCGCGGAGGAGATGGAAGGGATCGGAGACGAGGATCACGCGGCGGATCGCGAGCGGTCCCGCGACGGCCGCGACCGCCGTGAGTGAGGCGCGCGTGGTCCGCCCCTCGGCCTCCATCAACATCGCGGTGGCGGGGACCCCCGCGCGGCGCAGGTAACTCCGCCCCACCGCCGCTTCGCTCGTCCGGTCCCCGGGTGCCGTCCCGCCGGTGAGGATCACCCGCGGGGCGAGCCCACGACGGTAGAGCGCCAAGGCGTGATCGAGCCGCGCCTGCAACACCGGCGAGGGGCGTCCGCTGTACTGCGCGGCGCCGAGGACCACGATCGCATCGGCCGGCGCGGCACGATCCCGGGCGCCGACCCAGAGCACGGCGACGAGCGAACTGCACCAGAGCGTCGCGACGACCCCCAGCGCGCCGGAGAGGCGACGCAGGATCACCGGGTGACCTGCGTGCCGGGACGCGGTGCCTGCGCCGTCACCCCATGGCGAGCGAGCTGCGCCGCGAAGGCGTCCTGTGCCTCCGCTTCCCCGTGCACCAGAAAGACCTCCGCCAATCGCGGCGAGGTCGCCCGCACCGCATCGAGCCAGGCCACGAGTTCGGTCCGGTCGGCATGCGCGCTATACCCGGTGAGCACCTCCACCTGCGCGCGCAACGGGATCTCCTCACCGAAGACCTTGATCATCGGCCGCCGCTCGACGATCCGCCGCCCCAGCGTATGCTCCGCCTGGAAGCCGACGATCAACACGGTGTTCCGTGGGTCGCCCGCCGAATGCGCGAGGTGGTGCAGGATCCGCCCCGACTCCACCATCCCCGAGGCGGCGATGATCACCTTCGGGCCTGGCTGCCGCATCATCGCCTTGGAGTCCTCGACATCCGGCGTGAACTGCACAAGGGGGAAGGTGAAGAGCTCTGTGCGGTTCGCCGCATGCTCCCGCACCATCGGCTCCGTGGCATCGTACACCCCGATGTGCTCACGGAAGACCTCGGTCGCCTCTGAGGCGAGGGGACTGTCGATGATGACCGGTACGCGCGGGATCGCCCCCGCATGCGAGAGCGCGTGGAGGTCGTACACGAGCTCCTGCGTCCGGCCCACCGCGAAGGAGGGGATCAAGACCCGCCCCCCACGCGCGACGGTCTCCCGAACGATCCGCCCGAGCTCCGCCCGGGCGCCGTCCACGCTCGTGTGATCGCGATTCCCATAGGTGGACTCGAGGAGCAACCAATCCACATCGCGCACCGGCTCGGGGTCCCGGATGATGGCGAGCCCCGATCGGCCGATGTCGCCACTGAAGCCAAGCCGCCGCGTCTGCCCCTCCTCCTCCCACTCGAGCTCGATCGACGCCGACCCGAGGATGTGCCCGGCATCGGTGAAGCACCCCCAGACCCCCGGGACCACCTCGAACCGCTGCTGATAATCGTGCGGGCGCATCTGCTGCATCATCGTCGAGACATCGCGGAGCGCATACAGGGGCTCCGCCGCCGATCGGCGGTGCCGCGCGAGGAAGTCGGCGTCCTTCTGCTGGATGTGCGCCGAGTCGGCGAGCATCACCTCGCAGAGGTCGCGCGTGGCGGGGGTCGCATGGATGTCGCCGCGGAACCCCTCCTTCACCAACCAGGGGAGGCGCCCCGAGTGATCGATGTGCGCATGCGAGAGGACGACGGCGTCGAGCAGATGCGGTGCCACCGGGAACTCACGGTTCTTGGCCGCGGTCTCCGAGCGACGTCCCTGGAAGAGCCCACAATCGAGCAGGATCGTACGGCCGTGCACGCGAAGGAGATGCGCCGACCCGGTCACCTCACGGGCGGCCCCGATGAACTGGAGCTGCACTCAGCCCTCGAGGGTGGCGTCGCGCGAGAAGACGATCGTGAGGCGCATCCCGTCCTGGGTCATCAGGGTGGGGGTCCACCCGCCGCGGCTCCGTTCGTTCAGGAGGTCGGTGAGCGCCTCCTCATCCTCGCGCTGGTGGCGCGTCTGCCGCACGATGACCGCTTGGTATTCTTTCATACTTACCCGGGAAGATAGTACCTTCTCGCGCATGACGCCCCACGCCTCGCTCCCCGGTCTCACCGTCGTGGCTCACCCACTCGTGCGCCACAAGGTCGCCCTCCTGCGTGACACCGCCACGCCGAAGAAGCTCTTCGCCGAGCTCGCCGAGGAGCTGGCGATGTTATTGGCCTACGAGGCGACGTCCGATCTCCCGCTCGAGCGCGGCACCGTCGAGACGCCGCTCGAATCCGCGCCAGCCGAGCGCCTCCCGCAGGAGGCGGTGACCCTGGTCCCGATCCTGCGCGCCGGACTCGGGATGGTCCCCGGCGTCCTCCGACTCGTCCCCACCGCCCGCGTCGGCCATATCGGCCTCTTCCGCGATCACGACTCGCTCGAGCCGGTCGAGTACTACTGCAAGATCCCGACCGGCGCGGAGCGTGGGCAGGTCTTCCTCTTGGATCCGATGCTCGCGACCGGCGGGAGCGCGGTGAACGCGGCGACCGCGCTCAAGCAGCGTGGGATCACGCGACTCAAGTTCCTCTGTCTCGTCGCCGCCCCCGAGGGGGTGCGCCGCTTCCACGACGCGCATCCCGATGTGCCGATCCTCGCCGCAGCGCTCGATCGCGAGCTCAACGCGCACGGCTACATCCTCCCCGGACTCGGCGACGCGGGCGATCGCCTCTTCGGCACCAAGTAGCGACGCACGGACATCGCGATGATCGGTGCGCCGCGCGTGTGTGCGGCGCAGCGGCTGGCTCGCACCCACGTCCTCTTGTCTCCTTTCACGTGTCGCGGTATCGTTCGCCCCGTGACCGTGACCTCGAAACGTTGATCGCCGCCATCACGCGATGCTGATCAACCTCGTCCCCGAATGCCTCGCCGCGCTGCAGAGCGCGGATCCGGTCGCCGCCTACCATCGCTATCTCGACACCCATCGCGCCCTTCTGAGCGCGTATTGGCACAACTACGTCATCGAACCCTCGGGGCCACACTTCCTCGAGATCGTGCGCGACACCGTCCGCGCCGACCGGAGCGACCTCCACACCCTCCTCGAACGGACTGATGTCGCGGCCCTCGCGGCCCGCACCGAAGCCGCCTGCGTCGAGGCCTTCGAGATCGACAGCCGCATCGACGTCGTCTTGATGGTCGGGGTCGGCGCCGCCAACGCGGGGGAGCTCGTGGTCGACGGCCGCGCCGTCGCCTTCGTCTGCTTGGAGCACTTCACCAGCGTCGCGAACCCGGCGACCCGTGGCCTCGGACTGGACCCCGAGCTGATCCCGATGTGGCTCGCGCATGAGATCGCCCACGGTGTGCGCTACACGGCGCCGGGGAGCCGCGCCGAGCTGCGCCGCGCCGTCGATGAGGCCAATGGGTCGTACTCCTATTGGCAGACCGGCCGGAGCGTGAGTCTCCGCGAACATCTCGTGAACGAGGGCCTCGCCGTCGCCGCCGCGCGGGAGATCAGCCCCGGCCACGCGCCGTGGGAGTACTTCGGCTACGATCGCAAGCAGTATGCGCGGGTGCGCGAGCTCGAGTCGGTCCTCTCACACGCGGTGGTCGATGATCTCGATCGTGCCGGCCTGGGACTTCGCCTCCGCTGGCTCTCGGGGGGGATGAGCGACGATGCCCGCACCGTGCAGCGCTATCTCCTCCCCGAGCGGGCCGGCTACTATCTCGGCGCGCGGATGGTGGAGAGTGTGGTGGCGGAACGCGGGATCGCGTGGGCCCTTCGGGCCGGCGCGCAGGAACTGTTGGGATTCACCGACGCGGCGGTGCGGACGGCCTAGGCCGACGACCCGCCGTGCGGTGGACGCGCGCGACCGGCTCCGGGGCCGGCCGCGCGTCGTCATTTCAGGGGGTCACTTCCCCACACAGAAGGTGCGGAAGACGCGGGTGAGGATCTCCTCGACGTCGATCCCGCCCAGCAGCTCGTCGAGGGCGTGCACGGCGGCGCGCAGATGGGTCGCCGCCACCGGCGCCGGGAGCGCCGCGGCCTCCCACGCCTCACGGAATGCACCGATCTCGCCGCGCGCCACGGCGAGACTCGCCACGTGCCGCGCCCGCGTGACCGTCGGGAGTGATTCCGTCGGCTCCGGCGTCACCATCGCGAGCGCCGCGCGGATCACGGTCTGCAGGGCATCGAGACCCACACCGGTCTGCGCACTCACGCGGACCACACCCGGCGCATCGATCGGGCCGTCATCCTGATCGCGCTTGGTCCACACCGCGACGATCGGGGCGGTGGTCCGCGTGGCGAGCTCCGCCACCGTGCGCCCGAGCGATGCCTCGTCCTCGGCGCACGCCAACACCAGATGCGCCTCCGCGAGCCGACGATGACTCACCTCGATCCCGAGCCGCTCCAACGGCTCCTCGCTCACGCGGAGCCCGGCGGTATCGACGTAGCGGATCGGCCAGGGCTGCGCATCGACCAGCACCTCGATCGCATCGCGCGTCGTCCCGGGGATCTCACTCACGATCGCCCGCGCTTCCCCCACGAGTGCGTTGAGCAACGACGACTTCCCCGCATTGGGCGGCCCCGCGAGCACGACCATCGCCCCGTCGCGACCTAACGCCGCCTGTGGGAAGGTCCCGATCAGCTGGGCGATCGTCGTCTCGAGCTGTGTTGCCGACGCGAGGATGCGCGACCGGTCGATCGGCCCGTCATCCTCCATCGGGAAGTCGATGTCATACGCGAGGAGTGCCTCGAGGTCGAGCAACGCCGACCGCAGGGTCTCGAGCTGACGCGAGAGCGCCCCACCGAGCTGCCGGAGCGCCGCGCGATGTGTCGCCGCCGAGCGCGCCTCGATCAGATCCGCGATCCCCTCCGCCTGCAGGAGATCGAGCTTGCCGTTCCGCACCGCGCGCTCGGTGAACTCACCTGGGAGCGCGGGCCGCGCCCCCGCACGCACGAGCGTGGTGAGGAGCGTCGTCGCGATATAGGCACCGCCATGGACTGAGAACTCGACCACATCCTCGCCGGTGGCCGAGTACGGCCCAGGAAAGACCGTGACGAGCGCGCTGTCGAGCGGTGCCCCTTCCGCATCGATGAGCGTGACGCTCGTCGCCCGCCGCGCGACCGGTGGCCAGGTCGTTTCTGATCCCTGCCCTCCGTCCCCTGCCCCGTGGGCCCGCACCGCCCGCCGCGCGATGGGGAACGCCTGAGGGCCACTGACCCGAACCACCGCGAGAGCCCCGATCCCCGGGGCCGTCGCGACCGCGGCGATCGTGTCGCCGCGGAGGTCAGCTCTTTCGCTTCGCGCCTCCACCTTGGACCGGCGCACTCGCCACAGGGGTCTTCCCGCGTTCATTGGCGATCAACCACTGCTGCGGGAGTGCCGCGATGTTCTGCACGGCGTAGTACAGGTTGAGTCCCGACGCGAAGTTGAAGAGGAAGACCGTCATCATCACCGGCATGATGATGCTCATCATCTTCGTCTGTGGGTTGGGCGGGGTGTTGCGCATCCCGATCCACGAGAGGAGATACATCGAGCCCCCCATCACGAGGGGGACGATGTAGTACGGATCGGCCACCGAGATGTCCGGGAGCCAGAGGAAGGGGACGCCGCGGAACTCGATCGTGTTCTGGAAGACGAAGAAGAGCGCGAAGAGGATCGGCATCGGGAGGAGCATCGGCAAGCACCCCGCGAGCGGGGCGAAGGGGCTGATCCCGGCGTCCTGGTAGACCTTCATGACCGCGGCCCGCTGCTTCTCCGGGTCACCCTTGTGCTTCTCTTGCGCCGCCTGCACCTGTGGCGCGATGCGCTGCATCTGGATGCTCGAGCGCATCATCTTCGAGTTGAGCGGCCACATCGCCAGGCGGATCGCCACACCAAAGATCACGAGGATCCACCCGTACTCGATCCGCACGGTGCGCTTCATCCAGAGGAGGATCTTCATCACGATCGTCGCGAAGGGCTGGACGAGCCCGCTGATCCAGCCGCCGTACGGATTCGTGTGCTCGAACTCGCGCCCCATCGCCACGAGGCGCTCCCACTCCTGGGGGCCGGCGTAGAGCTCGAAGTGCACCCCGTCAGGCCCGAGCGGCGAGACCACCGTCGCCATCGCGCGCGTCGCCTCACGGTTCACCCGCGGGGCCCCCGTCACCTGCAACTCCGCGAACGGCGACGTGGTCGTGTCGATCGCGATCAGCCCCACCAGGAAGTACTTGCTCTTGGCCACCGCCCAGGTGAGCGGCCCCTGCCGGAGGATCCGCTCCCCGGGGTCAGGCTTCCGGAAATCGATTCGCTCGGCGCCGCCGATCGGCGCGCGGCTCGCGTAGGCGAGATGGCGGTGATCGTCGGTGGAGTCGCGCTCCTGCGAGAGGAATCCCGTCGGGAGGTCGGTGAGGAGGAAGGCCGGCGAGGGGAGGCCGCGTGCGGCGATCCGCACGTCGGCGAGGTAGTTCGTGTCCGCGAGTGCGTACGTGACGGTGATCTCCCCGCCCTGGCCCACCGGCGCGGTGAAGGTCACGCGGCTGGTCGCCGGATCGCTCGTCGTCGTGAAGGCCAACTGGTCGAACCGCACCGTGTCGCCACCCGCGAGCAAGCGGTAGCGGAGCAGTGGCTCGGCGGGCGCCTCGAGTGCGACGGTCCCGGTCATCGCGCCGAGGCGGGTGTACTTGGGGAGGGTCGCGGAGACGAAGGCCGCGCCGCGCGAGCTGTAGGTGTAGCTGGCGAGCGCGTTCGCGAGCGTCACCTCGGTGATCGTCACCGGGGCCGGCGCCGAATCACCGGCGGCGATCGCGAGAGGAGCGAGGCTGGCGGGCAGACCGGCGGCGGGCGCGGCACTGGCGCCCGGAGCGGCCACCGAGCCGCTGGCCGGCGCGGCGGCCGCGCGCGTCGAATCCACTGCGACGACCGGCGCCGGCCCCTTCGGCCGCGGGAAGATGACCGGCGTGAGGAGGACGACGGCGCCGGTCAACACCAGCGCGAGGAAGAAACGCTTATCCATCACGGAGCTTGCTCGGGAGAGTGTCGGGGACGGGGTCGAATCCCCCCGCCCGGAAAGGATGACAACGTGCGATGCGCCTGATCGCGAGCCACCCACCGCGCCAGGCCCCGTGTCGCTCGAGCGCCTCGATGGCGTAGTGCGAACAGGTGGGGTGGTAGCGGCACGACGGCGGCAACAGGGGCGAGAGCGCCACCTGATACCCACGCACGATCAGGATGAAGAGTAGTCTCACGACGGGTCCTCGACCACGCTCGCTGGCGGCGTGCTCGATGGCGCCAGGCGCCGCGCGATCCGCTGCACATCGCCCAACAGCGCCTCGAAGGTCGCCGTGTAGCTCGAGGGTGTGGCCCAGACCACGAGGTCGGTGGGCTCGCCCTGCACGTCGGCGGTGAGGAGCACTGGCCAGAGCGCACGGCGGACCGCATCGCGCAGCCGACGCTTGACGAGATTCCGTTCCACCGACCCGTGGCGATGCTTGGGCACGATGAGACCGACCCGGGAGTGACGCAGAAGGGAAGCGAGTTGCCGGACCTCGAGGTGTGAGGTACGGAACCGCTTCCCTTGTCGACGGACCCGATCGAGGTCCGCGGCACGGGTCACCCAGCCGATGGTCACGCCATCCGCCGGGGACCGCTCCGGCGTCTCAGACGCCAGCGTACTTGGACGGGAGCTTCACGGTCAGCCGCTTGCGCCCCTTCTTGCGACGGCGGCTGAGCACCTCACGCCCCCACTTGGTCTCCATGCGCGCGCGGAACCCGTGCGTCTTGATGCGACGCTTGTTGCGCGGGCGGTACGTCGGCTTCCCCATCGGTCAAACCCTCAGGCGTGAATTGCGATTCCAGACAGACCGCTAAACCTATCCGCCGCCGATGGTTAGGTCAACCCAACGGGACGCGTCATCGACTGGCTTGCAGTCACGAATGTTGACTTGTCCACATGCGGTGGTACGTTCCGCCTCCCGCTCGGATCTCCACGTTCGCTGGTGCTCGCCGCGTAATGACGCTCTCCCCCTCGGATGTCTGGACTCGCCTCCTCGATCAGGCGCGCACCCGACTCCCAGACCACACGGTCGATACCTGGCTCGCCCCGTTGACGGCGGCCGAGTACGCGGACGAGACCCTGACCCTCAACGCCCCCGACCAGTTCTCGGTCGAGTGGAACGAGCAGCGGCACACCGCGGTGCTGGAGTCGGTGGCCGCCGTGGCGGTTGGGCACCCGATCAAGATCCGCCTCCGAGTCCAGACCGAACGACTACAGCGGTCCCAGATGGACCTTTTTGTGCCATCTCCGGGTCAGCAACAAGCCAGTTTTACGCCACAGCGGAACTCGGGTGCGGTCGTGTTTAGCGCCCTCAACGAGCGCTACACCTTCCAGACCTTCGTCGTCGGGAAGTCCAACGACCTCGCCGCTGCCGCCGCGATGGCCGTCGCCCAGGCCCCTGGGAAGACCTACAACCCGCTTTTCTTCTACGGCCCCACCGGGCTCGGTAAGACGCATCTCATGCAGGCGATCGCGCACGAGATTCTCCTGCGCGCCCCGCAGACCCGTGTCACCTACATCACCACCGAACAGTTCACCAACGACGTCATCACCTCCATCGGTAAGGGGGCGATGCACGACTTCCGCCAGCGCTATCGCGAGACCGATCTCTTCCTCGTCGATGACGTGCACTTCATCGGTGGGAAGAACTCCACGCAGGAGGAGTTCTTCCATACGTTCAACGCCCTCTATGAAGCGGGGCGCCAGATCGTCCTCACCTCGGATCGTCCTCCCTCGGAGATCCCGAAGCTCGAGGCGCGCCTCGCGAGTCGATTCGCGTGGGGAATGGTCGCCGATGTCGGCCAGCCCGACCTCGAGCACCGGATCGCGATCCTCCGCCGCAAGGCGGAACAGGACCACCTCGAGCAGACGATCCCCGATGACGTGCTCCATTTCATCGCGGACCATGTGCGCTCCAACGTCCGCGAGCTCGAGGGTTCCATCATCAAGCTCCTCGCCTACGCCTCACTCAAGCATCGTCCGATCTCGGTGGAGCTCGCCCGCGAGGCGCTGCGGGACAAGCTGCGATCCAATGATGACGCCGTGGATCGGCCGGTTCGCCAGGATGGGATGGCACGCATCCAACGGACCGTCGCCGGCGAATGGGGGGTGACCGTCGAGGGGCTTCAGTCCAAGACCCGGACCAAGACCCTCACCGTCCCCCGTCAGGTAGCGATGTTCCTCGCCCGCGAGATCCTCGGGATGCAGCTGGTGGAGATCGGGCTCGCCTTCGGCGGGCGCGACCACTCCACCGTCATCCATTCCTTGGATCGGGTGACCGAGACGATGGGGGTCGACGGCGAGTTCCGCGGGCGTGTGGAACGCCTCCGGGAAACCCTGCGGCTCTCCACATGATGCACATGTTTGCAACACCGGCCGCCGGTCTGGGTGCGGTTCTCCGCACCCTCCCCCGGCGGTCCACATGTGAGGCCACGTGAGCTGAAGGTCGGGAGCCCTTTCACCACATGGGGTTCCGGTGTTCGTCCACAATACACACCTTTCTACTACGACGACTGTTTAGAGATAGATAGAAACAGCACTACGTAGCGCGGTCCGATTCCCCACACGTCACCCGATCCCAGCATGCGGTTCACGATCACACGCGAGAAACTTCAGGAAGGGTTGGCCGCCGTCACGCCGGTCGTGCCCAACAAGACGACCCTTCCCGTCCTGGCGAACCTCTTGGTCCAAACCACCGAGAAGGGGATCCGCATCTCCGGCACCGATCTCGACATCGCCGTGAGCACCGAGATCACCGCCGACGTCGAGGCGGCCGGCGGGATCACGATCCCCGCGCGGAAGCTGAGTGAGATCGCGCGCGAGCTTCCCGCCGCACCGGTTCGGATTTCCGCGACGGGTGATCAGCGGATCACCCTCGAGTGCGGCCGCGCCAAGTTCAAGCTCCTGGGACTCCCGAAGACGGAGTTCCCGAGCTTCCCCGCCGTACGGTTTGAGAAGGCGCTCAAGATCGGCTCCGGGGACCTGCAGCGGCTGATCAGCCACACCGCCTTCGCCGCGAGCACGGAGGAGAGCCGTCCGATCCTGAACGGCGTGCTCTGGGAGATCCGAAACGACCTGATGCGCATGGTCGCCACGAACGGGCACCGCCTCGCGAAGATGGAGATCCCGGTTTCCGGCGGGCAGAAGGCCGAGCACATCATCCCCCCCAAGGCGCTCGAGCAGATCAAGCGGCTCTTCCCCGCCGAGGAGCAGCTCGAGGTCGGGGTCGGGGAGAACCATCTCGGGTTCCGCTCCCCCTTCACCTCGGTCTTCACACGCCTGATCGAAGGGCCGTATCCCGGCTACGACCAAGTCATCCCGAAGGACAACGACAAGCACGCGATCCTCGACCGCGCCGCCTTCACCAGCGCGCTCCGCCGGATGAGCGTGGTGGCGAGCGATCAGACGCATCGCATCCGCCTCTCCTTCAACTCGGGGATGCTCAAGTTCGCGGTCAGCACCCCCGACCTCGGCGAAGCGCAGGATGAGCTCCCGATCCGCTACGAGGGGGACCCGCTCGACATCGGCTTCAACGCGAACTATCTCCTCGAGATGCTCCGCTTCATGCCGACCGAGGAGGTGCGCATGACCTTCCGCGCGCCGGAGCGGGCGACGACGCTCGAGCCGGAAGGGTGGTCGGATCCGGCGAAGTATCTCTGCCTCTTGATGCCGTTGCGCTTGGCCGATTGATCGATGGCGGGAGGTGCCGGTGGTTCGGCACCCGGAGCCCAAGGACGCCTCAGAACGCCCGGCGGATCTCGAGCCGGGCGTTCTGCGTCACCACCTGGGATTTGCGACGACCGGTGAGTGAGAGCGTGAGGGTCGAGACCCCGTTTCCGTCGGTCATCTGGCCATCGTCGAGCCGCAGGCCGAACAGCAGCTCGCCCTGCCCCTCACCGGTGATCGTCACCGGTTCGCCGAACTGTGAGCCGGTGCCCGAGAGCGTCGTCGTCGAGCGCCGCCGGAGCACGACGACGACGCGGCCGTCTTGCACCCGCGCATCCTCCACCACGTAGCGGCGCGCCGACGTGAGGGTGAGCGGGATCGAATCACGACAGACCGTCGTGCGCAGCGAATCCACCCACGAGACCCCGCGGGCGAGGCGCGACGGCGGGGCCAACAAGACCTCGCGCGCCACCTGGGCCGCGGCGGCCTCGACGCCGCAGCTCGACTCTCGGGGCGTGGTCACGCGGACCATCTGCCGGTCGGCGTCGAGCGCGGCCACGATGGCGAGCGGTGTCGTGAGCCACGGTGGGGTGGCGGTGGGGGGCGCACCGACCGGTGTGCTGGCCGGAACCACGGCAGCGATGCGATACGATGTCAGCGACCCGGTGCGAGTCGTCGTGCGACTCGTGCTGTCCCAGCGCACCGAAAGCGTCGTGCGGAGCGAATCGGCCGAGGTATTCGCGAGCGCGTCCGAGGTCGCGGCCGCACGAACCGCGGTGGTCACCACGATCTCATGGGTGACCGGGGAGGTCGGCACGCCGACGAGCCACGGCTCCGCCAACGGATCGACGGGCACCGGCTTCTCGGGAACAGGGATCGGCGCGCTCACAGGGACCGGGGTGGGTGTCGGGCGGGCGGGGGCGCAGGCGGTCACCACGGCCCCGCCAGTCGTCAGCGCGAGCGCGGCTGCGAGCACACGTGCCAGAGCGCGAGGACGCCACCCGGTGCGCAGACGACGAACGGGCGGCAAGGCACCCATGTCTCCTGGAGTCCTCACCGCCCGTCGCGTCATCGCTGGTTCCGCCTATAAGCCGGGTTCTGTCGAGGCCACGAGGACCTCGGACGATCATTTCTCTCGGCGTCCGGTCGCCCGAACGCTCTAGCGGCCAACCCGCGGCGTCTTGATCGCAGAGGACTGCTGCTCGCCGCCTATTCGGCCTTGCTCCTGCTGGGGTTTGCCGTGCCGCCCCTGTTGCCAGTGGCGCGGTGGGCTCTTACCCCACCGTTTCACCCTTACCTCCGCTTGCGCGAAGGCGGTCTGTTCTCTGTGGCACTCTCCGTCACGTCTCGCGACGTGCCCAGGCGTTACCTGGCAGCATGTCCAAGGAGCCCGGACTTTCCTCGGCATGGACCGAAGCCCACGACGCGATCGCCCGGCGGAACCGTACTCTGAATATAACCCCACTCCCTCCCGTCCGACCGATTTGACGCCCGTCAAATCGAGGGGTGACAGCCGGGTGGGCGGGGTGTGGTCGGTGTGACGACGGGGTGACCAGGGGGGCCGAGGGTCAGGGTGCGCGACCCACCCAACCCAAGTGAGGAGAAAGAGATGACGCCACCGGCCCGCACCCTCAACGCCCCCGTGATCACCGTGGTCGATCCCGACGAACGCACGCGCGTCGACGCGGCGGGCACGGGGCTCTTCTATGCCATCCATCGGGAGACCGTCGCCGAGGCGCACGCCGAACTGAAGCGGCGTCCGGTGAGCGCGGTGTTGGTCTCGGTCGCTCGGTGTGCGCACGAAGCGGAGCGTCGGGTGGCGAGTGTGGTGCGCGAGTTCCCGATGGTCCCGACCGTCGCGCTGCTGGGCACCACGCTTCCCACCCCACAGGCACTGATGCAGCTGGGCCAGGCGGGAGTGACGCGTCTGGTGGATGTGCGTGCGCCATCGGGGTGGATGCGACTCCGGCATCTACTGACGGAGGCGGCGGCGCAGGAGGTGGAGCGTCAGACCCTCGCGGCGGTGCGGGCCGAGGTGGGGGAGGCGCCGCCCGATGTCTGGTGCTTCTTCGAGGCGGTGTTGGATCGGCACGATCCCGCGCATACCGTGCGCGAGCTCAGCGGTCGGCTCGGGGTGGTCCCGAGCACGCTGATGAGTCGATTCTTCCGCGCCGGGCTCCCGGCGCCGAAGCGCTACCTCTCCTATGCGCGGCTGCTGCGCGCCGCGCGGCTCTTCGAGGATCCCGGGCATTCGATCGCCGATGTCGCGATCACGTTACGGTATTCCTCCCCACAGAGCTTCAGCCGCCACGTGCGTCTGTTCTTCGGGGTGACGGCAGGTCAGTTCCGTCGCGAGATCACCGGGGAGAAGATGCTCGAGCGGTGGATGGCGGAGTTGGTGCGACCGCACCTGGCCACGCTGCGCACCCTGCGACCACTCGCGCTCAAGGCCGGGATGCCGACACGGACGCCCACCGCACGCCGGGCCACCACCCTTCCCCCATCGGTGCGTGATCGTCGGGCGGCCTGGCAGGCACGCGCCCGATGAGCCTGCCAGGCGTCACATCCGTGCGACGATCTCCGAGGCGCGGGCGAGCGCGGCCACCTGGAGCCCAGCCTGCTCGAGGGCCTCGCGTCCCCCCTCCTCTCGGTCGACCACCGCGAGCACACCCACGATCGTGGCCCCCGCCGCGCGGAGCGCGTCGACCGCCTTCAGCGCCGATCCCCCCGTCGTGATCACATCCTCGATCACCACCACGCGATCGCTCGGGAGGAACGCCCCCTCCACCAACTTGCCCGTGCCGTGCGTTTTCGCTTCCTTCCGCACGGTGAAGGCGCGGATCGGCGTGCCGGCGAGTTGGCTGGCGTAGGCGATCGCGTAGCTCACGGGGTCGGCACCGAGGGTGAGGCCACCGACGCTGTCGGCGGTCCATCCACGCTCGCGGAGCGTCGCGAGGCCGAGCGGACCGATCAGGGCGAGCCCCTCCGGGGACATCGTCGTGAGGCGCGCGTCGATGTAGAGGTCGGATTGCCGGCCTGAGGCGAGGGTGAACGACCCGCGCGTGGCGCTGCGCTGGGCGAGGAGATCGAGGAGGCGGGTGGGCGAGGTCATGGCGGGGACGCTACGGGAGCGGATCGCAGGGGTCAATCGGGCGGGACAGGGGGACGATGCTCGGATGGGTGATCGCGACGGTCTTGGCCGTCGCCCTGGTGGTCTTCCT
>JAJTFH010000018.1 GCA_021298395.1 Gemmatimonadota bacterium
GTTCGCATGGTTGTCGTTCACCTTGAGCTTGGCCGTCTCGAAGTTGCGGACGCGGAGCGAGATCGCCTGCTTGGTCATGAAGGGGTTGGCCCACCAGAAGCCATCCTTCTTCACCGTCCCCTTGTAGGTGCCGAAGAGCACCAGGGCCTTGGCCTCGTTGGGATGCACGATGAAGAAGCCGCCGAACCCGATGAGGACGGCGATGAAGAGGAGGGCATGGATGCCGCCCACCACGAACGCATCGTGCATGAACGCCTCGGCGGTGAACCACCCCGTGGCGATCGCCGCGACGATGTGGACGACGAGGGTGATGAGCCCGTGCAGGGCGGGGAAGGGACGTTCGCGATACATGGGGCGCTCCAAGGGGGCGGAAAAGTGATATCACTATGATATCATTTCCCCCGCGGTCGCGCCATCCCCCCTCTTTTGTGACTCAGCGCACCGGCAACGCCGCCAAGCGCGCGCGGATCTCCGCCACCTGCGGCTGCAGCTCGGGATCGGCATCCCGCCACAACTGCAGGAGCTCCTCGTACCGACGACGCGCCTCGGCAGGGCGCCCGAGCTCCTCGTGGAGGATCGCGAGGCGGCGGAGCGCCTGTGGCCAGGTCGCGCCGAGGCGCCTCGCCCCATTCACGTCGGTCGGCTGGAGGAGACGCTCCAGGACGAACACGGCGCTGTCGCGCAGTCCGACGGACTCGAAGGCTCGGGCCAAGCGATCATCGAGGGGGAGGGATCCTACCTGGGCCAGATTGCCGGAGTCGGCGTCGATGGCGAGGCGAAGCGCAGCCAGCGCGCCCGTGGCATCACCGCGAGCGAGCGCGAGCTCGGCGCGCGTCCCTTGCCAGGTCCCCCACTGAAAGAGCCGTTCATCTCCTTGGGTCCCACGCTCGAAGCGGTCGAGCGCCGCCGCGGCTTCCGAGACGGCCCCGAGTTGGGCGAAGGCCAAGGCGAAGGCGAGATCATGCCGGTCCAACGCCGGAAGCGCGGCCTCGTCGAGCGACCCTTGGAGCGCCCCGAGCGCTCGGATGCCCGTCGCGAGGTCGCGCCGTAGGAGCGCGACATGCACGAGGTCACGGATGCGGACCTCGATCGCATCGATCCCCGATCCGGCACTATCGGCGTAGAGGAGCACCGCCGCCGCGAGGGGCGCATGCCGGCGGAGCTGACCGCGCGCGAGGGCGAGCATCGCCGCCATCTCGGCGCCGCTGGCCCGCTGGGGGAGGTTCCGCGAACCCATGGCCTCGCTTGAGAGGCGGGGGACGGAGTCGATCCCGCCCGTGCTCCATCCGAGCCAGGTCCCGACCAATTCGGTATACCACACCCCCGGGAAGGCGCGCTGCATCGCCACATAGCTGGTGCGCGCGGCGTCGAACTGGCGTTGCTGCATCTGCGACCGCACGAGCTGCACATAGAGTTGGATGATCGGTGGCCGACCCGCGGGGGCCCCCGCGATCTCGGCCGTCACCACCGATTCCGCCGTCGCATAGCGACCGCGCCCGAGGAGCATCAGGGCGTGATTGTTCTGTGATAATCCCGGGGTCCGTGCATAGAGCTCCATCGCGGCCGCCGTGCTGAGTCGCTCAAGGTAATACGCCTCGATCTGTGAGCGCTCGAGCCCTGCACTGCGATCCCGATGGCGGTATGCGGCGGCCGTCGCCGCGAGGATCTGCGACTCGGGCGCCCCCGTGTTGAAGCGATAGACCGCGAGTTTGCGCCAGGCGGACGCGAAGGTCGTGTCGATGCTGACGGCGCGTTCGAGCAGCGGGATCGCGGTCAGGAAGTCGCCACGGAGATCCCCGATCTCGACGCCTCGCGTGTATTCGCGGAGCGCGTCGAGCGAGGCGGTCGTCGCCTCCTGCAGGCGTGGGGCACGCGCGACGGCGCGCAGCGACTCCCCGATGCGCGAGCGGAGCTCTCGGGCGAGGGCATCGATCGCCTCGAGGAGCGTCCCAGGCCCATCGGCCCCGCGCTGCACGGAGGTGAGCACCGTCCCCGAATCGGCACGCACCAGGTTCACGCTCACGACGAAGCCGCTCCCGAGCGAGGCCACCTGGCCGGTGACCAGGAGGGGGATCCCCTCGCGCGTCGCGAGCTCCTGTGCGGTCGACTCCGTGAGGGGCGTGGTCGGCGGGAGGGTCATGCGCGCGAGCCCCGCCGCGATCTCGCTCGGCGACACCAGTCGGATCGCCTCCGACTGCCCGAGCGCGGTGCGCATCGCCTGCGCCACGACCGTCGCGAGCGAGGTGTCACTCGCCGTGGTCGAGAACTGTGCCACGAGGACGCGCGACTCTCCGCTGATCGCGCCGGAGGCGAGGAGTGAGGCGGCGGGCCCGAGGCCGAACTGCCGCAGGACGAGCACGGTCGCGAGGCTCAGCACCAGGAGCGCCCCGGCGGCGATCCCGGCGCGTCGCGTCCGACGCCATGAGACATGGGGACTCGCCTTGATCGCGAGCGTCGCCATGGTCCCGCGCACCACCATACTCCCGCTCTTGGTGAAGGTCGGCGTCTTGAGGAGGGCGGCACGCGCCGTGCGTTGCACGAACCAGGTGATGAGCACCGCCGGGAGCCCGAGGCCCGCGAGCCCGAGTGCCAGGGGGACGGTCCACGATGGGAGACCGATCCCGACCACCGCAGCCTTGGCTAGGAGCCAGGTCACCCCGAAGACGGCGGCCCAGATCCCGAGGGCCTGACCGAGCGACCGCGGCCGCTGCGCGAGCACCGCAGGCACCGCGTCGCGCGCGGCCCCGCTCCCGATCATCTCCAATTGGCGCAGGACCTCACGGGCGGTCGCAGGACGCTCCGCCGGTTCCTTCGCGAGGCAAGCGGCGACGAGTGTCTCGAGTCCCGGGTCGATCCCTGGGCGGCGCGAGGCGATGGTCGGGGCGGGTTCGCTGAGGTGCGCGGCCATCAGCTGATGCACCGAGCGTCCATGGAAGGGCGGGGTCCCTGTCAAGAGCTCGAAGGCCATGCAGCCGAAGGCGTAGAGGTCGGCGCGGTGGTCGGTGGACGGATCCCCCGTCGCCTGCTCGGGCGCCATGTAGGCGGGGGTCCCGATCGCCGTCCCCATCTGGGTCAACGTGCTCGATCCATCGCCCACCATCGTGCGCGCCGCGGTGATCGCCTTCGCGATCCCGAAGTCGGTCACGACCGCCGATTCCCCGGAGAGGAGGACGTTGTCGGGTTTGATGTCGCGATGCACCACGCCACGCTCGTGCGCGTAGAGCAGGGCGCGCGCCACGTCCCGGAGGACGCTGATGGTCTCCGCCTCGGAGAGCGGCCCGCGGGCGAGCCGCGCCCGGAGCGACTCCCCTTCCACGAACGGCATCGTGTAGTAGCGGATGTCCTCCGCTTCGCCGGCCGTGAGCAAGGGGACGATGTTCGCCTGTTGGAGCGAGGCGGCGAGCTGGATCTCGCGCTCGAACCGGCCGCCACTCATGACCGCCGCCAGCTCCGGGGCGACCACCTTGATCACGATTGGTCGTCCGAGCCGTCGGTCGCGTGCGAGGAAGACGAGGGACATCCCCCCGCCCCCGAGCTCACGTTCGATGGTCAGGTCGTCGGCGAGGAGGGCCGACAGGCGCGTACGCAGGTCCATAGGGGATCCGATCTCTGGCGGGAGGTGCCGCAGAACATACCACCACCGCTCCCGAACGGCATCTCGTCAGACCGCCCGGACCCCCTGATCCCCCGCCCGCGCCGCGCGCTCCCCCTCCGCGACATCCACGCGCGTCAGCACCAGCCCACCCACGATGAAGAAGACGATCACGCTCAGGATCGCCGTGCGCGAACTCTCCCCCGCGCCGATCGCCAGCGTGAAGAGTACCGGGCCCATGATCCCGCCGAACTTCTCGAACACGCTGAAGAAGCCGAAGAACTCCCCGCTCTTATGCTTGGGGATCATCGAAGCGAAGAGCGAGCGACTGAGCGCCTGCGTCCCCCCCTGAACCATGCTCACGAGGATCGCCAGGGTGTAGAACTCGCGCGTCGTGTCCATCCCGTACGCGTAGAGGCAGATCCCCGCGTACGAGGCGATCCCGAAGAGGACCGAGCGCTTCGCCCCCAACCACTTCGCCACGAACCCGAAGGCGAAGGCGAAGGGGATCCCGACGAACTGCACCAAGAGGATCGCCGCGATCAGATCCTTGTCCGCGATCCCCACCGTCTTCCCATACGCCGCTGCCATCCCGATGATCGTCTGGATCCCATCGTTGTAGATCGTGAAGGCGACCATCATCAGGAAGGCCTGCTTGTAGCCGCGCAGCTCGCGCAGCGTCTCGCCCAAGCGCGTGAAGGCGACCCGCGTCGCGGGCATCCCCTGCAGCTCGTCCGGCTCCAAGCTGCGCGGCGGCTCCGGCACCTTCCGCAACACCGGGATCGAGAAGAGGAGCCACCAGAGCCCCGCGCTCAGGAAGGCCAATCGCGCCGGGAGACTCTTCTGCTCAGGCGTCAGCCCCTCCCCCACGGGGAGCCCGATCATCCCCGGGTTCTGGATGATCATGATGTTCGCGAGCAACAGGAGCCCGCCCCCCACATACCCGAGCGCATATCCCGCGGTGGAGACGCGATCGATCTCTTCCTCCGACGCGATGTGTGGGAGCAGCGCCTCATAGAAGGTGGTGCTCGCCGTCGCCCCCGCGATCGAGAGCACGAGCAGCGCCGAGGCCAAGAGCACCTGCCCCTGCCCGATCAGGAACATCGCCGAGGTGGAGGCCACACCCAACAACATGAAGGCGCCGAGGAAGCGCTTCTTGGCGGCTCGATAATCGGCGACCGCCCCCAACAACGGCGCGATCACGGCGACGGCGATCGCCGCGGCGGTCTTGGCGATCCCATACCACTGCAGCGCGCTCGCCTCGGAGCGCCCCGCTGCCGCATAGCTCAGGAAGAAGACGGGGAAGATCGCCGTCATCACGACGACGGTCTGCCCGGAGATCCCGAAGTCGTACATGGCCCAGGCGCGGAGGTCGGGGCGGTGGAGACCGAGATGGTCGAGGAGCTTCGCGCGGAGGGAGGCCATGGGCGAGACGATGCGCCTCGGTTACCCTTCGTGCAAGAGCGACGCCCCTCTCCCGACCCCCTCCGCGCCCCCCGTGCGCCTCCGCACCCTCCTCGGCCTCCTCATCCCCCTCGCCTGCGCCGCCCTCTTCGTGCGGCTCGGGGTCTGGCAGCTCGCCCGCCACCAGGAGCGCGCCGCCTTCAACGCCGGCCTCGCCGACCGCCTCATCGCTCCCCCCGTCTCGCTAGACGAGGTCCCGCGCGACTCCGCCGCCCTCCGCTGGCGCCGCGTCACCGTCACCGGTCGCTTCCGCTACGACCGCGAGCAGGTCCTCGCGAGCCGCGCCAGCGAGGGCTCCCCGGGCGTGCATCTCCTCACCCCGTTCGTGCGCCAAGGGACCGACACCGCCGTCGCGGTGATCCGCGGGTGGGTCTACTCCGCCGACGCGAGCAGCGTCGATCGCACCCAGTGGCAGGAGGGGGACACCACCCTCACCCTCTCCGGCTATCTGATCCCGCTGGCCGACTCGGGGGCCACGCCCCCCGGCGATCCCGCGCGTCCCCTCCGGTCGGTGCATCGTGCCGCACTCGCGTCACGCATCGGCGTGCCGGTGCTCCCGTTCCAACTCGTGATGACCTCGGATTCCGCCCCGCGTGCCACCGGGGTGCCGAAGCGTCTCCCCCTTCCCATCATCGATGCCGGCCCGCACCGCTCCTACGCGGCGCAGTGGTTCAGCTTCGCGGCGATCGCCGTCGCCGGGGGGGTGCTCCTCTTCCGTCGCAATCGCGCCGCCGATGCGGCGGCGGCGCGCGCGAGCTGATCGCGCGTCGAGCTGGCCCTACGCGACGCGGTCGCGCCTGAACTGCAGCAACGCCACCGCGCTCACGATCAACGCCCCGCCCACCAACGTAGGCGGCGTCATCCCCTGACCCAACGCCACCGCAGCCAACACCGCGGTGAGGAAGGGCTCGATCGTCGAGATGATCGCGGTGCGCACGGGGCCGAGGCGCACCAACCCCATCAGGAAGAAGACACTCGGCAACACCGTGCTCACGATCGCGAGCACCGCGAGGATCCCCCAGGCGTCGGCGCCCAACCGCCAGGTGAACTCGCGCTGCGCCACGCTCAGCACCAGGAACACCAGCGCGGCACCGATCTTGGAATACGCCGAGGTCGGTGCGACGGGATGATCCCGCTGCAACGCGCGCATCATCGGGATGTAGGCGCCATAGAGGATCGCCGCGCCGATCGCGAACGCCACGCCACGCCAGTCAAGCGAGATGTTCGACGCGAGCGCCGGTACCCCGACCATCACCGCGATCCCGCCGAACGAGAGCGCCAACGCCCCCGCGCGTCGTCCGTCGAGCCGCTCCACCCCGCGTACCAGCTGAGCGATCGCGACCCAGGCCGGATACGTATAGAAGAGGAAGGCGAGCGTCGCCGCGGGGATGTACGCCAACGACGAGAGCGCGAGGAACACGACCAGCGCCTGACCGCCGCCCCCCAGCACCACGAAGCGCAGCATCTCGTTCGAGGGGATCCGCTTGTACCGATGCGTGCCCACCCAGAGGGTGAGCACCACCGCCGCGATCAGATAGCGCCAGAGCAGGACCGTCGGCAGCGCGATCCCGCGCGCGATGAGCAGCGAGGTCAACACGCTCACCGAGGCGAACCCCGCCGCCGCGAGCAGGGTGAACACCGTCCCCTGCGTCAGCGTCTTCGCATCGCCACTCGCTTCTCGTGTCATACGCCGATCACTCCGGGGCCGGGGCGTCAGTCTGCAGCGCGGGATGCGCCGACCGCTGCAGCAAGACGATCGCCCCCATGATCACCGAGCCCCCCGCGATCGTCATCGGGGTGATCCCCTGCTTGAGCACCACCGCGGCGAGCATCGCATTCCAGAAGGGCTCGAGCGTGGAGAGGATCGCCGTGCGCACCGCGCCCAACACCTCGAGCCCGCGGAGGAAGGCGATGAACGCCACCACCGTCCCGATCACCGCACACCCGAGCGCGAGCCCCCACATCGGGAGCGTCATGTTCGTGAACAACGTCCCCTGCATCGCGCTCCACGCGCTCAACGAGATCGCCGCACCGGTGATCACGTAGGTCGAGGCCACCGCCGCCGGGTGCGGACCGCGCATCCGGTGGAGCAGGGGGATGTACCCCGCGTAGATCGCCGCGCTCCCCAAGGCGAGCCAGAGTCCTGGTGCCGGGATCGCGGTCGCCCAGGGACGCCCCACCATCATCGCGATCCCCGCGAGCGCCAACGCGAGCGCCGCCACCCGCCCACGCGTCAACCGTTCCACCCCGCCGATCGCCATCAGCAAGGCGACCCAGGCGGGATATGTGTAGAAGAGGAAGCCGAGTTGCGCCGAGGTGAGCCACTGGAGCGACGAGAAGCTCATCGTCGTGATCACCATCTGCCCCGTGCCTCCTAAGAGGAGGAGGGAGAGCGCATCACGCACCGGGATGCGCAGCGCACGGAACCCACCCGCGGCCAGCACCAGCAGCGGGGCCGCGAGCGCATAGCGCCACGCCATCAGCGCGAGCAGTGCGACCCCCGCGCGATCGGCGAGCACCACCGCCGTCGAGAGCGAGCCGAAGGCGCACGCCGCGAGGAGGATCAACCCCGTCGCCCGCCGCTCCGTCACGATCGGTCCGCGCTCAGAGGACGGTGCCGCGCAGCAACAACAGGGCGACGGTGAAGTAGAGCACCACCCCCGTCACATCCACCAAGGTCGCGACGAGCGGCGCCGACGCGCTCGCGGGGTCGAACCCGATTCGCTTGAGGAGGAAGGGCAACATCGCGCCGGTGAGCGTCCCGAAGAGCACCACCCCCACCACCGTCGCGCCGACGGTGAGGGCGAGGAGCTCATAGTGCGCGCCGAACTCGTAGAGTCCCGTCCACTCCCAGATCATCACCCGCAACAACCCCACGAGCCCGAGCACGAGCCCCAACGCGAGCCCCAACACGAGTTCGCGCCGCAGCACGCGGAGCCAGTCGCGCGTCCCGATCTCCTGCAGCGCCAACGCGCGGATGATCAGCGAGGTCGCCTGCGACCCCGAGTTCCCGCCGGAGCTGATCACGAGCGGGATGAACAACGCGAGCACCACCGCCGCATCGAGCGCCCCCTCGAAGAACCCCATCGCCGCCGCGGTGAACATCTGCCCCACGAAGAGCACGAGGAGCCAGGGCAACCGCTTCTTCAGGAGATCGCCCACCGAGCTCTGGAGGTAGGGTTCCTCCAACGCGGTCAGACCGCCGAACTTCTGCACGTCCTCGGTCTGCTCCTCCTGGATCGCATCGATCACGTCGTCGACCGTCACCACGCCGAGCAGGCGCCGCTCCGCATCGACCACCGGGACCGCGACGAGGTCGTAGTTGGACGTCAGCTGCGCCACCTCCTCCCGGTCCGCCGACGCCTCGACCGTCACCACCTCGCTCCAGATGACCTCGCTCACCCGCGCTCCCTCGGGCGCCGCGAGGAGCTCGCGGAGCGAGAGCACCCCGGTGAGCGTCCCGCGCTCGTCCACGGTATAGAGCGTCCCCATCGCCTCTCGACGGCCGGCGCGCGCGATCCCTCGAACCGCCGCGAGCGCCTCCTCCACCGTCGCGGATTCCGCGACCGAGACGAACTCCGTCGTCATCAGGCCACCCGCCGTATCGGCCTCGTACTCGAGCAGTCGCTCCGTCTCGAGACGCGCCGCCTCCGGCAACTCCTCGAGGAGCTCGTCCGCCGTCTCCTCGTCCATCTCCTCGAGCGCATCGGCGCGCTCGTCGGGGGTCATCCGCTCCAGGAGCGCGGCCGCCACCTCGGCGTCCATCGCCTCCAGCACCTCGGCACGCACCTCCTCGTCGAGGTACTCGAGCACCGTCGCCGCACGCCCCGCGGGGAGATGCGTGAGGAGCACCGGGATCAACGCGCGCGGGAGGAGCTCCGCCACATCGGCGAGGTCCGCCGGGTGCAGCTCCTCCGTCTCCGTCGCGACCGCGCGCGGATCCGTCTCGAGCAGCTCGATGATGTCGGGGGCCACCAGCGCCGCGACGGTCTGCTCTGTCTCGCGCTGATCTGGGGTCACGGGGGGCCCTCCCCGGGTGGTGAATGCCGGCGCACGGGGGCGCCGTGAGGATATGTCTCGAAGCTAATCCGGATCGTGGAATGTGGGCAGGTCGGACTTCAGGGCCCATGTCTCGGTGACCCGATATCCGGTGGCCTCGACCGCCGCGATCAGGTCGGCCTCGGCCACATCGAACGTCGTCCCCGGGGTGAACCAGACCTCCGCCCGCCCGAGTTCGACCTCGGCCCGCACGATCCCCGGCACCCCCGCGAGCGCGGTGAAGACCGCCTGCTTCGCGTGCACCGCCACCATCCCCGAGATCGCACACGCCATCCGCATGCCGGGCAATCTATCTTCCACCCCATGCCCACCGTCGCCTTCCTCGGACTCGGCGCCATCGGCGCCCCCATGGCGCGGCACCTCGCCGCACAGGACCTCGGTCTCCGCGTCTGGAACCGGACCGCCACCAAGGCCGCCGCCTTCGCCGCCTCGCACGGCGCCCTCCGCGCGGGCACCCCCGCCGAGGCCGCGCGCGGCGCCGACATCGTCATCACCTGCCTCCCCGTCTCTGCTGACGTCGAAGGGCTCCTCGATGGCCCCGATGGGCTCTTGGCCGGTCTCGCCAAGGGGAGCGTCCTCGTTGACTGCACCTCGGGGGACCCCGCGACCTCGCGCCGGATCGCCGCGCGCTTGGCCGAGCACGGGATCGACTTCATCGACGCCCCCGTCTCTGGGGGCGTGGTCGGGGCGGAGAACGCCGCCCTCACGATCATGGTCGGGGGCGATGCCGCCGTGCTCGAGCGCGTCCGCCCCGTCCTCGCGGTCTTCGGCAAGCTGATCGTCCACTGCGGCGCCATCGGGGCAGGGGACGCGGTGAAGGCGGTGAACAATGCGCTCCTCGCGCTCCACATCTGGTCCGCCGCCGAGGGGCTCGCCACGCTCAAGCGCGCGGGCGTCGATCCCGCCGTCGCCCTCGAGGTGATCAACACCTCGAGCGGCCGCTCCAACAGCTCGATGAACCTCTTCCCCGAGCGCGTCCTCACCCGCGCCTTCCCGCGCACCTTCCGTCTGGCGCTGCTCGACAAGGATGTCGGGATCGCCGCCGCCGTCGCGCGCGAGCACAAGCTCCCCACGCCGATACTCCAGATGACCGCCGAGCTCTATCGCGCCGCGCATCTCGCGATGGGGGAGGAGGTCGATCATGTGGAGGTCGTGAAGTGGGTCGAACAGCTCACCGGGACGGTGATCCAATGAGCGCGCCCACTGCACAGATTCGCGCGCGCTTCCCCGCGCTGCAGCGCCAGCACGACGGCCACCCCGTCGCCTACTTCGATGGGCCGGGGGGCACGCAGGTCCCGCAGTCGGTCGTCGATGCGATGAGCGACTATCTGCTGCATCACAACGCGAACACCCATTGGGCGTACCCCACCTCCAATGAGACCGATGCGATGCTCTTGGCCGCGCGCACTGCGGTCGCCGACTTCCTCAATGCCACCCCGCGCGAGATCGCCTTCGCGAACAACATGACGACGGGCGTCTTCCATCTGGCGCGCGCCCTCGGGCGCCGTTGGGGCCCCGGCGATGAGATCGTCATCACCGATCTCGATCACCACGCGAACGTCGCCCCCTGGCGCGCGCTGGAGCGTGAGCGCGGGGTGAAGATCACGCGCGTCGGCGTGAACCTCGCCACCGGCCAACTCGATTGGGCCGCGCTCCAAGCGGCCCTCACCCCCGCGGTGCGACTCCTCGCCATCGGCGCCGGCTCCAACGCCCTCGGCACCATCACCGATGTCGCCGCCGCCACGCAGCTCGCGCACGCCAACGGCTCCCTCGTCTTCGTCGATGCGGTGCACTACGCCCCGCACGCCTTGGTCGATGTCCGCGCCATCGATTGCGACTTCCTCGGCTGCTCCGCCTACAAGTTCTACGGCCCGCATGTCGGCGTGATCTATGTGCGCGATGCGCTCGTCGATCTCTTGGATGTCCCCAAGCTCGATCCCGCGCCGAATGAAGGCGGCGAGCGTCTCGAGACCGGGACGCAGAATCATGAGGGGATCGTCGGCGCCGGTGCCGCGGTCGACTTTCTCGCCTCGCTCGGGAAAGGCGCCACGCGGCGCGCGCAGTTGGTCGATGCATTCCACGGCCTCCATACACACGGGATGGCGCTCTTCCGTCAGCTCTGGGAGGGCCTCGGCGCGATCCCCGGTGTCACGCGCTATGGCCCCGGCCCCGATCAGCCCCGCACCCCGACCATCGCCTTCACCCTCAAGGGGCACGACGCCGAGTCGGTGACGCGCGCGCTGGTGCATCGGGGCGTCTTCACGAGCCACGGGGACTTCTACGCGGCGACCATCGTCGACCTCCTCGGCAAGTCGCAGGAGGGATTGGTGCGCGCCGGCGCCGCCTGCTACACCACGGAGGATGAGGTCGCGCGGTTGATCGACGGCGTCGCCGCACTCGCGCGCGGCGCGTGATCGCTGCGCACGCGGGGATCCTCGCTCGGCGCATGCGCGCTGCGCTGGTGGCTGTGATCGTCGGGCTGCTCGCCTGCACCGACGCCCCCGCGCCGGCCCCCCTCACCGAATTCATCGTCGTCGCCTCGGATTCCGTCTTCTGGGTCCGCTCCGAGGCCGAGGGGATCCGCGTGCGGAGTGCCCCCATGCTACTGGCGCAGCTCGACGGCCGCTTCCACGAGCTCTACGTCACCGACGACGATCGCTCCTACTACGACGCGACCTTCCTCGGCCAACACCTCTACGCGCGCGATCTCATCTCGGGGGACTCGACCCTCCTGCTGAGCGACACCGTGATGTTCGCGCTCGCCGAGGCGTACGGGCGTGCGCACCCAGAGGAGCGCCCCCTCACGATCGAAGAGGAGGGCGCCGCGAATCCCCGCATCATGGGGACCGCCGACATCGCGATCCTCGATGTGCATGGCCCCTGGGTCTCGTTCGAGTACCTCACCGATGTCGATGCCGTCGGCGCGCGCTCGCGCCACAGCGCCGAGCAGGGGGTGCTCGATCTCCGCACCGGGAAGCGCGCGACCCTATTCACCCTCTTTGGTGCCAGCGAAGCCGCACGCCTCGCCTCGCTCGGCTTCCGGGAGACGAGCTTCCACCTCGATGTGATCGATCGCGCCCCCGTGGTGCACTTCACCGGGATCCAGCGCGACTCCGAGGAGCCGGCCGGTGTCACCTCGCTCGACACCGAGAAGGTGCTGTCGCCGGACTGGTGGACCCCGCTCCTTCCGCACTACGCCGATAGCGTCACGCCCAGTGAACGGCGGTGGACCCGCGAGGGCTTCGCCCTCCGTGCGCGCCCCGCACCAGTGGGCGAGCTGCGCATCAGCATCGCGCTGGTGGATGATCGTGAGGGCGAATGGCTCCTCGGCACCGTCCCCGCGCCACTCCATCGGGTGCTCTGGGTCGATCCCGCCATCGCGGGGGACAGCACCCGCACCGCGCTCACCACGGCCTTCAACGAGGCCGCGCTCTATTCGGAAGAGGCGCGCGTCGTGCGCGCACCGCGCGCGGCACCGCGCGCCACTCGAGGCTACTCCGCGGTCGTATTCCCCGCCGCGTCACGGAAGGGCACATCCACGGTGAGACCATCCTTGGCGAGGAGGAGCTCCCCCGTGAACGCCTCGCGCGCCTCGCGCCCCAGATCGCTCGCGTCGCGCGAATAGCGGGCCGAGAAGTGAGTGAGGACGAGCGTCCTCACCTTCGCCATCTGCGCCACCGTCCCCGCCTCGCGCGCGGTCGAGTGCATCGTCTCCGCCGCGCGTGGCGCCTCTTCGTCACCGAAGGTCGCCTCGTGCACCAGGAGGTCGGCCTGGTGCGAGGCCTGGATCGTCGCCGCGCAGGGGCGCGTATCGCCGGTGAGCACCACCGTGCGTCCGGGGCGCGTGGGCCCCACGAGCGCTGACGGCGCGATCACGCGCCCATCGGGCAACGTCACCGATTCCCCTTTGTGGATCTTGCCCCAGAGCGGCCCCTCGGGGATCCCGAGCGTCTTCGCATGCTCGGGATCGAAGCGCCCGAGCCGCTCATGCTCCACGAGCGCGTACCCTACCGCGGCCCCTTGGCGATGCTCCACCGCGAAGGGGCGGATCGAATACCCTTTGCGCAGGATCGGCGTATCGGGCTCCACCTCGGTGATGATCAGCGGGTAGGTGAGCTTCTCGTTCCCGAGTCCTTCCGCGCGCTTGAAGAGCGCCTGCGCACCACGCGGCCCCCAGAGGCGGAGCGGCTCCTCGCGCCCCTGCAGCGCGAGCGTCTTGAGGAGTCCGAGCGCGCCGAGGTAGTGATCGGTGTGGAAGTGGGTGAAGAAGACGTCGCCGACGGTGAACCCCACCCCATACCGCATCATCTGTCGCTGCGTCCCCTCGCCGCAATCGAAGAGCATCGTCTCCCCCTCGCGCGTGAGCGCGATCGACGAGACCCCGCGCTCCACGGTGGGACGCGAGGCGGAGGTACCGAGGAAGGTGAGGGAGAGCGACATCAGGGAAAGCTACCGCGGACGACGCATCCTCTCTATGGCGTCGAGGAACCGCGCCCCGAGATGCACCCCGGTCTGGTCCAGGATCTCCTTGAAGCAGCCGGCGCTGGTGACGTTGATCTCGGTGAGATGGTCACCGATGATGTCGAGCCCCACGAGGTCGAGCCCGCGCGCGGCGAGGATCGGCCCCAGGGCCGCCGCGATCTCAGCGTCGCGCGGGGTGAGCGGCCGTGCCGTCCCCTTACCTCCCACCGCGAGGTTCGCGCGGAACTCCGTCCCCGTCGCCTGGCGCGCCAGCACGTACGGCGCCGGCTCCCCCGCGATCAGCAGCAACCGCTTGTCGCCGTCGACGATCGCCGGGAGATAGCGCTGCGCCATCACCTGACGCGTCCCGTGCGCGTTCAACGTCTCGATCGCCGACCCGAGGTTGAGCCCGTCCGTGGTGATGCGGAAGATCCCCATCCCCCCCATCCCGTCGAGCGGCTTGAGGACGATGTCGCCGTGCTCCGCGTGGAAGGCGCGGAGTGCCGCGGGATCGGCGGTCACGATCGTCGGCGCGATCCACTCCGGGAACTCGAGGATCGCCAGCTTCTCCGAGTGGTCGCGGATCGCACGCGGACGGTTGGAGATGAGCGCCCCCTCACGCTCCGCCTGTGCCAGCAGATGGGTCGCGTAGAGATACTCGGCGTCGAACGGGGGATCCTTCCGCATCAGCACCGCGTCGAGGTCGCGGAGCGCGCGCGTCGCCGGGGCGTCGAGGCGGAACCAGTCCGGGGTGTCGGGCGCCTCCGTGAGGAGGTGCACGCGGCGCATCGGGGCGGTCACCAGCGCGCCGTGTCGCCACCGGAGATCGCGCGGTTCGCAGGCCCACAGGGTGTGTCCACGCCGCGCGGCCTCGTGCATCATCACGCGCGTCGTGTCCTTCCAGTACATGAAGGCGGCCAGGGGATCGGCGACGAAGCAGAGCTCCATGGTGGCAAGTGTAGGGGCCGAGGGGCATATTCGCCAACGATGGCCACCCTCCCCGAGGTCGGACCCTCCCCCACGATCGCGGGGGTCGCCGACTGCGTCACCTGGATGCTGGACGGCGCGCGCTCGCCGCAGGCGCGTCTCCTCGGGTTGGAATGCGAGCGCTTCGTCATCGGCCCCGACGATCGCCTCGCCCCGTACGAGGGGCGTGCGAGCATCCGCACCCTCCTCGAGCGGCTCATCGATCGCCACGGGTGGCGCCCCGTCACCGAGGTGGGCGCCCTCGTGGGACTCACGCGCGACGGTGCGACCATCTCCCTCGAGGCCGCGGGACAGCTCGAGTACTCCGCCCCACCGCTCCCGACGGTCGAGGCCATCGGCCAGACGCTGGCCGCACATCAGGCCGAGCTCGCCGACGTCACCGCCGACCTCGACCTCCGCTTCCTCTGGGCGGGCTACAACCCCGCCGACCATCGCCTCGACACCCCCGTGATGCCGCGCGAGCGGTATCGCCTGATGCGACGCAACTTTCCCGGCGCGGCGGGGCGGGGGAGCGCGATGCTCGACTTCACCTGCGCCGTGCAGGTGAGCCTCGACTTCACCGACGCCGCCGAGTGCCTCGAGATGGTGCGCCTCGGGCACGCCCTCACCCCGGTGCTCATCGCCCTCTTCGCCAACTCCCCCGTCGCGGGGGGCGTGGACACCGGGTGTCGTTCGTGGCGCGGGCGCATCTGGCCCGAGGTCGATCCCGGTCGGTGCGGGGCCCCACCGATCGTCTTCGATCCCGCCCTCTCCGTGGAGCAACTCGTCGACTGGGCGTGGGACCTCCCGATCTACTTCCTTGCGGAGCGCGCGGCCGATGGGGAACCGCGCTACCGGATGCTCGATCAGCCGCTCACCTTCCGACAGTTCGTCGGGCGCGGCCTCGCTGGTCGACGCGCGACCCTCGCCGACTGGATGCTCCATCTCTCCACCTGCTATCCCGACCTACGCCCGCGTCGGCAGTTGGAGCTGCGGCAGTGCGATGCCGTCCCGCCGGAGGGCGCGCTCGCCCTCCCCGCGCTCGCGCAGGGGCTCTTCTACGATCCCGCCACGCGCCGCGCCTGCCTCGCCCGACTCGGCGATGGCGATCGACGCATCGACCGCGTCGCGCTGCGCGCGGCGGCCTGTGTCGCGGCGCTCGACGCCGACGCGCTCGGGGGGACGCTCCGCGACCTCGCGCGCGACGTGATCACCCTCGCGCGCGCGGGTCAGGCCTCCCGCATCGCCTCGGGGCACACGGTGCCCGATCCCGCCGCCGCCGACGCCCTCGATCGACTCGAGGCGATCGTCCGTGGGGAGGCCCCCCCCTTCTGGGCCACGCTCGCCGCGGGATGGGCGAGGACGCCCTCCCTCTACGCGCTGGCGCGACCGGCCTGAGGCCGCGCGGTGACGACCGCGGTGACGACCGCGGTCACGAGCGCGCGCGCTGCAACAACCGATTCGCGACGCTGAGCTTCCCCGAGAGGTTCGTCGCGATCAACCGGTGCAGGAGCCCCACCGCCTCGCGCGCCTCCCGCTCCAATCGCGCGAGCGCCTCCTCGGAGAGGCAGAGCACCACCGCCTCGTCCACCGCGAGCACGTCAGCCCCGCGCGCCTGCCGCGTGTAGAGCGCGATCTCCCCGACGATCGCCCCCGCCGTCATCGTGCGCAGCCGCATGGGCACGCCGTCGGCTCCCGTCACCTGCACCGCAAGCGACCCTCGCACCACGAGATAGAGATCGCGGGCGGTCTCGCCCGCGCGGATGAGATAGTGTCCCGCCGGGACGGTGCGCTCCTCCATCGCGTCGAGCAGCACCGCGATCCACTCACTCGGTCCGAGCTGCTGGGCCAACTGTTCGTGCACCGGACGGTCGGTGGTCTCATCCACACCGTCGGCGAGCAACGCCGTCTCACAATGCTCGAGCGCGGCATTCACGTCGGGGAACCGCCGGAGCGTGTCGTCCACCCCGAACACGAGCTCCGCGCGGGCGAACTGCGCCACCACCGGGGCCGGCACCTCGGTGCAGACCAGCGAGACGCCGCGCCCCGTCGTCAGCTTGCGCAGCTTGAGGAAGACCGCCGTCGCCGCGGAGTCCACCCCGCTCACATACCGGAAGTCGAGGAGGAGGAAGCGCAACGGCGGGAGCGCCTCCTGCGCGAGGCGCGCGCGCACCTGGTCGAGGATCCGCTCCGCCGTCCCGAAGAAGAGGAACCCCTGCAGGTGGATCACCTCCACCGCATCGCCGGTCGCGGCAAGATGCGCCGTCGCCGCGGGGGAGCGATCCACCGTGCTCCGCAGGTCGCGCCCGCTCGCGCTGAATCGCACCACCGGGAGTCGCGAGTAGGTGAAGGCGAACATCCCCACCGCCACGAGGAGGCCCACCCCGAGGCCGGCGAGGAACCCCACCGTGCTGATCACGAGGAGGATCACCGGGACGATCGCCCACTCGAGCGCGGGTAACCGCCGCCGCGAGGCGACCGCCCAGGTGAGGAGGAGCTCGATCCCCAAGAACATCACCAACCCACCGGTGACGAAGACCGGCATCGCCGCCACGAGCGTGCCCGCCACCGCGAGCAGGGCGAGTAATGCGATCGCACGCGCATAGCCGGCCGCGCGCGTGCGCACCCCGATCCGCTCGGCCAACATCGTCCCGCCCACCGCGACGAACCCCGCCATCCCGCCGAACGCCCCCGCGAGGAGGTTCGCGATGCCGTTCGAGCGGAGTGCCTCGTCGGGATCCAGATCCACACCGAGCGCCAACTCCAACCCGCTCGTGTTGAGCAAGAGCCCGATCAGGGCGAGCACCGCCGCCGAGACCATCGCGGGGGCCGCCTGCCAGACCGCGCCCCATTCCACGAGCGGGAGGAGAGCGGGGGTGGGGAAGGTGATCGCGCGCCCCGCGGGTGCCGCCGCCGGGAGCCACCCCACCGCGCGGATCTCCGCGTCGGAGAGTCCGAGCCCCAGCATCGTCACGCCGTAGAAGAGCCCCGCCGCCAGGAGCAGCGCGCCCGGGATCAGGAAGGGATGCGAGAGGCGGCGCGTCCCCACCGAGAGTCCGGTCGCGAAGGCGAGGGCCGGCACCGTGCGGGCGAGGATCTGCGGATCGCCGAGTTGCTGCAGCATCGCGAGCGGGGTCTTCGCCCCGAGCACGAGCGAGAGGCCCCCGGTGAGCATCAACCACCCCGCTCCCGCGAGGAACCCCGCGATCACAGGGTAGGGGACGAAGCGCACGAGCCCCCCGAGGCGCAGTCGTCCGACGACGAGCAGCAGCACCCCCGTGACGATCGTCGACAGCCCGAGGATCGCGAGCACCGTCGCCACGCGCACCGGCTCGGGGGCGGTCATCTGCGCCGCCGTCGCCGTCATCGCCGCGGCGATGAGTGGGATCCCCGCCTCCTGCACGATCCCGATCGCCCCCGGGAGACGATCACGCCACGCGGTGTACGCGGCGTAGAGGACGTTGCTGAGGATGAAGACCCCGACCCCGAGCCCGTAGCCTGATGCGGTCGGGCCGCTGAACATCAGCGCCATGATCGCGAAGCCG
>JAJTFH010000019.1 GCA_021298395.1 Gemmatimonadota bacterium
GCCTTCCCCTGTGGGGTCCACCCGGTGCAGCCGAAGCAGGGGCCATTCACCCACGCCTCGTCCTTGAGCGCATCAACAAGCGTCGTGGCGCCGGTCGCCGAGGCGACCGACCAGAGGTAGCGGTGCTTGAAGTCGGCGGAGACCACGAAGACCAGTCCGAAGCGGCCGTCGTCGCTCCAGTCACCGAGCTGTGCGCTGCTCACCGCGCTGGAGTCCGGGGCGAGGGTGAGCCAGGTGATCTTCCCCGTCGCGAGGATGAGGTGCCCGACCTTCGGCGTCCCCTGCACATCGCCGACCTTCGAGCGCCCCGGGATCATCCGCGGGTAGCCGTCAGGGTTGATGTAGTCGGGGACATCGGAGCCGCGCGCCCCGGTGGCGGGGAGGAAAGTGTTGATCAGCGCGCTCTTCCCGTCGGGAGATATAGAGATCCCCGTGATCCGCTCCGCCGACGGAATCCAGACGATGGGGAGTCGGCGCGACTCCGCCTCGCGCCGACGCGCCGCCTCGAGCGAGTCAGCCGCGAGATCATCGCGGATCGTCTCGAGGAGGAAACGCTGCTGCGCGGCGAGGGCGCCACGCTGCCCGGTCGGCGGCTTGGGCTCCGTGGGGGCCGCTCCTGAGCGGATGTCGGTGAGCTGCCGGGTGAGGCCGGTGATCAGGTCGACGGCGAAGAGATTCTGATCGCGCACATAGAAGACCTCGCGTCCGTCGAGTGAGGGGCGCGCCTCGCTCTCGTTCGCCGCAGTCTGCGTCAGGCGACGAAGGGTCACGTTGGTGCCGGTGCGGCTCCGGAGCCAGAGATCCCCGTTCGCCGTCACGATCTCACGCACGGCGCTCCCCCGGCTCCCCGGAAGACGGCGGCCGCTCGCGAGCAGCGGCACGACCGAATCCATGTGCGCCGCGCTCACGCGTTCCGGGGTGGCCTCGGCGCGCGCTGCCACGCGATACGGCTCGAGGTCCACATTCCATTTCGCTCCCGGCGCGAGCCACTGGAAGTAGATCCACTGGCCATCAGCGGTGAAGCGCACGTTCTGCGGCTCGCGGCCATAGAGCTCAGGGCCGCGCATGATGTTCTTCACTGAGAGGTCGAAAGGCTGCTGCGCCTCCACGCGGCCGACGGTGATCGTGGCGACGAGGGAGCAGGCGAGGAGGAGTGAAAGACGGATGCGCATCGGTCAGTCGAGGGGGGAGGCAGAGGGCTCGGGGAGCGGCGTCCCCCGGATGATATGTGGCGTCTCGGTGGAGCGCATTGGCGTGCGCCCCGACAACACCGACCACCACTCGCGCGCCGAGTCAGCGAGGATCACGAGGACGGTGAGCATGAAGAAGGCCGCGACCGCGGCGTCGAGCCGATCGTTGAAGATCAGGCGCGCCGCGGCGGTGGCGTTCGCGACCCCTGGAGGGAGTCCGCCTGCATCGAGGAAGCCCCGCACCCAGTCGGCGTGTGCGAGGAACCCGATCTTCGGGCTCGGGTCGAAGAGCTTCATCCACCCGGCCGTCATCGTGACGATCACGAGCCAGGCCATCGGGACGAGGGTGATCCAGGCGTAGCGCGCCTTCCCCATCTTGATGATAATCGTCGTCCCCACGCAGAGCGCGACGGTGGCGAGGAGCTGGTTGGCGATCCCGAAGAGGGGCCAGAGGGAGTTGATCCCGCCGAGCGGATCGGTCACCCCCTGATAGAGGAAGTAGCCCCAGCAGGCGACGAAGAGCCCGCTCGAGAGGAGCACCGCGGGATACCACGAGACCCGACCGAACGGCGCCCAGAGGTGCTTGCCGAGATCCTGGAGCATGAAGCGTCCCACGCGCGTGCCGGCATCGAGCGTCGTCAAGATGAACAGCGCCTCGAACATCAGGGCGAAGTGATACCAGAGCCCCATCGCGCTCCCACCGATCGCGTCGGAGAAGATCTTCGCCATCCCCACGGCCAACGAGGGCGCTCCGCCGGTGCGCGAGAGGAGGGAGCTCTCCTCCACCTGCGCGGCGAGGGCGGTGAGCTCCTCCGGCCTGAGCGTGAACCCCCAGGTGGCGATCACCTGCGCGGCGCTCTCGGCCGTCGTGCCGATGATCCCGGCGGGGGCGTTAATCGCGAAGTAGATCCCCGGCGTCAGCACGCAGGCCGCGATCAGCGCCATCGTCGCGACGAGCGACTCGGTGAGCATCGCGCCGTAGCCGATCATCCGCGCATCGGCCTCGTTCTCGAGGAGCTTCGGTGTGGTGCCGGAGGCGATGAGGGCGTGGAAGCCGCTGATCGCCCCGCAGGCGATCGTGATGAAGACGAAGGGGAAGACCTTCCCCGCGAAGACCGGCCCCGTCCCATCGATGAATGGCGTCACCGCCGGCATCTGCAACGGGGGAAGGACAATCAGGATCCCTGCGGCGAGGGCGACGACCACGCCGATCTTCACGAAGGCCGAGAGATAGTCGCGCGGCGCTAAGAGGAGCCAGACCGGCATCACCGCGGCGGCGAAGCCGTAGACCATCACCGCGAAGGCAAGGGGGACCGGTGCCAGGGTGAAGAGCGGCCCCAAGATCGGGTGCAGTGCGGCCCAGCGCCCCGCGTAGAGCGCCACGATCAACAAGAGGATCCCGATCGCGCTCACCTCGAGCACACGCCCCGGGCGCCAATACTTGAGATAGACCCCCATCAGCATCGCGATGGGGATCGTGAGTCCCACCGTCACCACCCCCCAGGGGCTCTCTGCCAGCGCCTTCACCACGATCAGCGCGAGTACCGAGATGAGGATGATCATGATCCCGAGCACCGCCACCAACGCGGTGAACCCTGCGACAGGGCCGATCTCGTCCTTCGCCATCTGGCCCAGCGATTTGCCGTTGCGGCGCACCGAGGCGCAGAGGATCACCATGTCCTGCACCGCGCCGCCGATCACCACGCCGACGATGATCCAGAGCGCGCCAGGGAGGAAGCCGAACTGCGCGGCGAGGGTCGGCCCCACCAGCGGCCCCGGCCCCGCGATCGCTGCGAAGTGGTGACCGAAGACGATCCACCGGTTGGTCGGGACGAAGTCGCGCCCGTCGGCGTGGAGCTCCGCCGTCGTCATCCGTTGCGAGTCGAGCGCGAAGACCTTCGCCGCGAGGATCTTCGAATAGAAGCGATAGCCGATGGCGTAGGTGCAGACCGCGGCGGTGAGGAGCCAGGCGGCGTTGATCGGCTCGCCACGCGAGAGGGCCAGGACCGCGAAGGCCCCCGCGCCGACGAGGGAGACGACGGCCCAGATCAGGGCCGAGACCCAACGAGGCATAGGTCGGATTGGGAGAGGAGGAACGACCCCCTATCGTAGCCCACGCGCCCCACCATCGGGAGGGTCGGATTCATGGAGAGGGCCGGGGCGGACGATTAGCTTTCCCCCGTGCCTCTCACCGCTCGTGCCCTCCTCGTAGCCCTCTCGCTCACCGTGCTAGCCGGCGCGTCCGCGAGCGCGCTCCAGGCGCAGTCGCCATCTGGCGCCCCGCCGGCCGGCAAGGGCGCTCCGGCCAAGGGCACCCCGGTCGTGGTCGGCCCACCGCTCGGCGCCTTCGCCGAGGAGCGGGTGGCCGTGGTGCCGATCCAGAGCTGGCGCCCCGATACCACCGGGTGGAGCACATCGATCGTCTGGTCACAGCTCCGGCTCGCGATCGATTCCGCGGTGACCACCGCGCTTCAGGACCGTGGGATGGGGCGGCGCTGGGCGTATCCGGCGGATGTCGTACGGATCGCGCGGCGCAATCCGACCTTCCAGGGCGATGCGTATGCCCTCGGCGTCGGGCGGTGGCGGGCGATGCTCCCGGAGATCGGGTCACCGATCCCCTCGCCCCTCGCCGACAACCTCCGCTTCCTCACCGCCCTCGGCGACATGCGGCAAGTGCTCGTGCCGATGGAGCTGCGCGTGGAGGGCGAGGTGACGTTGGTGCGCTTGGTCCTCGTCGACGCGCGGGCCCGCACGGTCCTCTTCGCTGGCGATCTGGTCGTGCCAGGGGGCGCGAGCGTCGCCACCGGCCTGGCCACCCGGATGGCCGATCTCTTCCTCGAGCCCTGACGGGCTCCTTCTTCCCTCTCGTTCCCTCTGCTGACGTGACCGCCTCCCCCCGCGAAGTGACCCTGATCCCCGGCGACGGGATCGGCCCCGATATCACCGAGGCCACCCTGCGCCTCCTCGAGGCGGCGGGGGCCCCGCTCACCTGGGATCGTCAGGTCGCCGGGATGGCGGCCGTGAAGGCGCACGGGGATCCGCTCCCGGACGCGACGCTCGAGTCGATCAAGCGCACCACACTCGCCCTCAAGGGGCCGCTCGAGACCCCCGTGGGAAAGGGGTTCCGCTCGATCAACGTCGCGCTGCGCAAGGAGTTCGATCTCTACGCTAATCTGCGTCCCGCCAAGTCGGTGTTGCCGGGGAACCGATTCCAGGATGTGGATGTGATCCTTGTCCGCGAGAACACCGAAGGGCTCTACGTGGGGATCGAGAACTACGTGAAGGTCGGGGATGATCCGCACGCCATCGCGCAGTCGGTCGCGGTCGTCACGCGCGCTGGGGCGGAGCGGATCGTGCGCTACGCCTTCGAGCATGCGATCCGTCATGGTCGGGAGCGCGTGACCCTCGTGCACAAGGCGAACATCCTCAAGTACTCGCAGGGGCTCTTCCTCGAGACAGGGCGGAAGGTGGCGGCGGAGTACGAGGGGCGCGTCGCCTTCGACGACAAGATCGTCGATGCCTGCGCGATGGAGCTCGTGATGCGCCCCGAGCGCTTCGACGTGATCGTCACGACGAATCTGTTCGGCGACATCCTCTCCGACCTCACCTCGGGGTTGGTCGGCGGGCTCGGGCTCACGCCGGGCGCGAACATCGGCGAGTCGGTGGCGATCTTCGAGGCGGTGCATGGGACGGCCCCCGACATCGCGGGGCAGGGGATCGCGAACCCGACGGCGGTGATGCTCGCCGGGTGCCAACTGCTCGATCATATCGGCGAGGAGGCGCGCGCCACGCGCATCCGGACCGCGATCGAGGCGACGCTGCGCGAGGGGCGCACGGTCACACGCGACGTCGGGGGGACCGCGACGACCGCGCAGTACACCGATGCGGTGATCGCCAAGCTCTGACCCCTGACACCTGATCCCTGGTTTGCGCCTCCTCCAGCTCTCCGACGTCCACTTCGGGCGGCATGCGATCCCCGCGCACCTCGACGCCGTCACGCGTCGGGTGGCCGCGGGGCGCTACGAGGCGGTGGTGGTCTGCGGGGATCTCACGCAGCGCAACTTCCAGTGGCAGTTCCGAGCGGCGGCGGCGTGGCTCGACCAGCTGCGCGCCCACACCGCGGTCCTCGTCGTCCCGGGCAATCATGATGTGGCGTGGTGGTGGAAGCCGGCCGGGCTCGGGGTGGAGTGGCCCCTGCTGCGCGGCTACCGAAAGTGGATCAGCGCGGAGCTCGAGCCCACGCTCCAGCTCCCTGGGATCACGCTCGTAGGGCTCAACTCCTGCCACGGCGTGCGCCCCTATACGCTCACGAGGCGGGCGCGCGACCTCAGCGTGGTGGGGGCGATCCGTCCGGCGCAGTGGGTCCACGCGCGTGAGCGGTTCGCCGCCGCACCGGCCGGCGACCTCCGCGTGCTCGTCTTCCATCACAACCTCCTGCGTGGCGATCTCTCGCGGCGCTGGGGACTCGTCGATCGCGCCGACGGGATCGCGCACGCCGTCGCGACCGGCGCCGACCTCGTGCTCAATGGGCATGATCATCAGACGCGGATCGAGGCGATGCAGGTCGACGGGCGCACGATGATCGTCTCCCACACCACGACGCTCTGCGGGCGCACCCGTGGGGGGCTCTCCTCGGCGGTGCAGGAGATCGACGTGGCGCCCGATGCGGTCACCCTGCGCGCCTGCGTGTGGGAGGCGGCCGCGCAGGACTACGTCCCGCGGCAGGACCGGGTCTTCGCCCGATGACCCCGCCCTCCGAGACCCTGCAGCTCGGCTTCGGCTTCGACGACCCTGCGGTCCAAACAGCCGTCGAGGAGACCGTCGCCGAATCGTCGCATGAGGAGCCGTGGGAGGCGGAGGAGACCTCGCGCATCGCCATTCGCTTCTTCGAGAAGTTGCGCTCGCTCGGACTCCAGCATGTGCGCCGGGTGGTGCTCACACGGAATCGCTCGATCCTCGTGAGCGTGAAGGGGTTCGATCTGCGCGTGCACGAGGGGTATGTCGATGCGCCGACGGAGATGCATGTGCAGATCGTCCGCTTCGTGATGGGGAAGAAGCCCTGGGAGCGGCAGACGGCACGCGAGGCGCTCGTCGGCTACCCGCTCGCGCGGAACAGCCGTCCACGCCGCGCGCCGGAGCGCACGCATCCTGAGGACGAGCCGCTGGCCGAGCGGTTGGCCGAGTGGCATACGCGGTTCAATGGGGAGCGGTTCGGGGCCCAGCTCGCCCTGGTGCCGATCCGCGTCTCCCGTCGGATGGTGCGTCGGTTGGGCCACTATGCCCCGTCGGTGGAGGGGGGCGGGGCGGAGATCGCGATCTCCGCGCGGCATGTCGCGCGCGATGGGTTCGCTGCCGCGCTCGAGACCCTGCTGCACGAGATGGTGCACCAGTGGCAGCATGAGCAGGGGCTCACCATCGACCATGGGGCGGAGTTCCGCCGGAAGTGTCGCGAGGTGGGGGCGATCCCGAGCGCGAAGCGCGCGGTCTGCTGACCGACACTCCTCGATCAGGGCGAGCCAGACAACGTTCGGACTGGGTCGGAAGGGCCTAGCCGAGGTACTTTTCAGGGTCCCTGTCCCCACCCGCCATGGCCACCGAGCTCTCGACCCCGACCTATCTCCCCTCCCCTCAGCTGACCCCGCGCGAGGGCGACCTCTTCAACCTCGACGCCGCGCTCACCGAAGAGGAGCGCGCGGTCCGCGATTCGGTGCGTGCCTTCGTCGACGAGAAGGTCCTCCCGCTCATCGGCCAGTGCTATGTGGAGGGGCGATTCCCCAAGGAGTTGATCGCCGAGATGGGAGCCAATGGCTACTTCGGGGCGAACCTCCCGGAGGAGTACGGCTGCGCCGGCCTCAACAACGTGATGTACGGGCTCATCATGCAGGAGCTCGAGCGGGGCGACTCGGGGATCCGCTCCTTCGCCTCGGTGCAGGGCGCGCTCGTCATGTATCCCATCTACGCCTTCGGTTCCGAGGAGCAGAAGCGCCACTATCTGCCGAAGATGGCGACCGGTGAGGTGATCGGCTGCTTCGGGCTCACCGAACCCGACTACGGCTCCAACCCGGCGGGGATGATCACCCGCGCGCGGCAGCAGGCCGACGGCACCTGGATCCTGAACGGCGCGAAGATGTGGATCACCAACGGCTCCACCGCGCAGGTGGCGGTGGTCTGGGCCAAGACGGAGGACGGCGACGAGAGCGGGAAGAGCATCCGCGGCTTCCTCGTCCCCACCAACGCGAAGGGATTCAAGGCGAAGGACCAGAAGGGGAAGCTCTCCCTCCGTGCCTCGGACACGAGCGAGCTCGTCTTCGACAACGTCCATCTCCCCGCTGACGCGATCCTCCCCAAGAGCGGCGGCCTCAAGAGCCCCCTGATGTGCCTCACGCAGGCGCGCTACGGGATCTCGTGGGGCGCCCTCGGCGCCGCGATGGCCTGCTACGAGGAGGCGCTCTCCTATTCCAAGGAGCGCGTGATGTTCGGCCGCCCGATCGGTGGCTTCCAGATCCAGCAGGTGCGGCTCGCCGACATGCTCACCGAGATCGTGAAGGGACAGCTCGTCTCCCTCCACCTCGGCCGCATGAAGGACATCGGGACCTTCACCCCGCAGCAGGTCTCCTTCGCCAAGCGGAACAACGTCAACATCGCGACCGATATCGCGCGCGAGGCGCGCCGGCTCCTGGGCGGGAGCGGGATCCTCGCCGAGTACGCCAGCATGCGGCATATGGCGAACCTCGAGAGCGTCTACACCTATGAGGGGACGCATGACATCCACTCCCTCATCCTCGGCCAGGCCGTGACGGGGTTGAACGCCTTCGGGGGGTAAGCGCCTCGGTGGTGAGGAGGACCCGCGAGCGCGGACCTGGGATCAGGTCCGCGCTTTGCCGTAGCGGCCCTGCAGGGTGCGCCGCACCCACTGCGGCAGGTAGCGCAGCGCGAGCACGATCAGCTGGTAGCGCTTCCCGGGGACGATGACCACCGGTCCGCCACCGAAGATCGCGTCGAGCGACTCGCGCACCACACGGTCGGCGTCGAGCCACATGAAGGCGGGGATCCCCACCGACTTGTCGATCCCCGCGCGATCGTGGAACTCGGTGTGGGTGAAGCCGGGGCAGAGCGCCTGCACGGAGACACCGGTGCCTTGGAGCTCCATCGCGAGCCCCTCGCAGAAGACCCGCTGGTACGCCTTGGTTGCGCAGTAGTTCACGTTCCCGGGGCTCGCGGTGAAGGAGGCGACCGAGGCGACGACGATGATCCGCCCCTGCGTCCGCTGGATCATCCCCGGGAGCGCGGCGTAGGTGAGGCGCATCGCCGCCTGCACATGGAGGTCGAGCATCCCGAGCTGCTCCCGCTCGGGGCGGTTCGCGAGCTTCCCCTTGGTCCCGAAGCCGGCGTTGTTCACGAGCACGCTGACGCGGGCGTCGGCGGCGAGCCGTTCGCAGAGCCGCGTGACCTCGTCGGTCTTGATCAGGTCGCAAGGGAAGGGCTCCGCGACGATCCCGTGGCGCTTGGACAGCTCGGCGCCGAGTTCGGCGAGGCGGGCCCCGTCACGGGCGACGAGGAGGAGGTCGAAGCCGCGGGCCGCGAGCTGGGCGGCGAACGCCTTGCCGAGGCCGGCGGAGGCCCCGGTGACGACGGCGAGAGGACGGATGGCGGAGGCGTGGGTCATAGAGACTGGAGGGGAGTCGCTGAGTTTACGGAGCGAGCAGGAGCACTGAGACCAGCGCTTCGATCACGAGGCCGGCGATGTTTTCCTTGGTCCGGGAACGGTCGATCAGGAACGACGCCGCGCGAGCGAGGCATGCCCCTCCCCAGGCGGCACCGAGCACGAGGGCGGCATCGCGACGCCCGATGAGGATGACGGCGAGGCCTGCACCGACGAAGAACCCACCGTAGGTCGCTCGCACCTCAGACAGTCCGAGGGGGCTCGGGAGGGCGAGTCCGATGACACGGCTCACCGGTCGAGGCCAGACGAGGCCAAGGAGGCCGGCGGCGATCGATATCGCCGCGCCGATGAATCCGGTGAGGCTCACGCGGCCCCGAGTGGAACGAGGGCCGGCGCACTGGCGGAGGTGGCCATGGAGCGAAAGCTAACCCTGACGACGGAATCGGCATTAGTATTTGGGCATGCATGTCATCCGGGCCGCGATCCCCCTCTTCTTCCTGTGCATCCTCCTCGAACTCCTCTGGAGCCAGCGGGCGGGACGGCGGATGTTCCGGCTGAACGACTCGCTCTCCGATCTCAGTTGCGGGGTCCTGAGTCAGATGGTGGGGATCTTCGACAAGGCGCTCACGATCGGGGCGTTCATCTGGGTGGCGGAGCACCTCCGGATGCAGCGGGCGCTCCCCTTCGTGTCGGAATGGCCGAACCGATCGGTGGTCCTCGGTGGGGCGGATGGGGCACCGTGGGAGATCGACGCTGCCGCGCTCGCCGCCTGGGTCATCGCCTTCGTCCTGGTCGACCTCTGCTACTACTGGTCGCACCGGATGTCCCATGAGGTGAACGTCCTCTGGGCCGGCCATGTGGTGCACCATCAGAGCGAGGAGTTCAATCTCGCCGTCGCGCTCCGACAGGCGTCGATCGGCAAGGCCATGACCTGGGTCTTCTATCTGCCGCTCGCGCTCATCGGGATGCCGTGGCAGCTCTTCGTCGTGAGCCATGGGATCAATCTCATCTATCAGTTCATCATCCACACCCGTGCCGTCGGGAAGATGGGGCGCCTCACGGAGTGGGTGCTCAACACCCCGAGTCATCATCGGGTGCATCACGGGGTGAACCCGAAATATCAGGATAAGAACTACGCCGGCGTCTTCATCCTGTTCGATCGGTGGTTCGGCACCTATCAAGGGGAGGAAGAGGAGCCGGTCTACGGCATCACCAAGCCGCTCCGCAGCTGGAATCCGCTCTGGGCGAACCTCCACGTGTTCGTCCAGATGGCCCGGGACGTCCGCCGGACGCCGGCCTGGGGGGACCGTCTGCGCATCGTCTTCGGCCGGCCCGGGTGGCGGCCCGCAGCGCTCGGAGGGCCGGAGCTTCCGCCGGAGGTGTCCACCCAGACCTTCGAGAAGTTCGATCCCCCCGTCCCCGGGCCGCTGGCGGCCTATGGCTTCGCGCAGTTCTTGGTGGCGATCGCGGCGGCGTTGGTGATCCTGCGGGCCGCGACGCAGGGGATCGACGCCGGCTTGGCCGCCGCGGCCTTCTTCGTGGTGGTCGCCCTGGCCGGGGTCGCGGGGGTCTTCGAGCGGGCGCAGTGGGCCCGTCCGCTCGAGACGGCGCGGCTGGTGGCGCTGGGGTGCGCCTGCGCGGTCCTCGCCCTGACCGGACAGGGGCCGGCGATCCTCCCCTGGGTCGGCGTGGCCTTCGCCCTGGTCTCGCTGGGGGTGCTCTGGCGGTATCGTGCGGCCCTGACCGAGGTCGAGCTCGCGCCGATCATGTGAGGCGGGGGCCGAGGCTCCCGTTGCCCCAGACCGCTCGATAACTTCCGGCCGTCTCTCACCTGGATCCTCGCAGTGAAGATCGCCGTCTGCATCAAGCGGGTCCCCGACATGGACGTCCGCTTCAAGATCGCCCCCTCCGGCACCGCCGTGGACGAGACGGGGCTCAAGTTCGATATCTCCGACTTCGACGGGTACGCCGTGGAGGCCGCGCTCCAGATCAAGGAGAAGCTCAACGCCGGTGAGGTCGTCGTGATCTCGCTCGGCGGTGACGTCGTGCAGGAGACGCTGCGGAAGGCGATGTCGATGGGCGCCGACCGCGCGGTGCAGCTCAAGGCCGACGGTACGCACGTCGACTCCTTCGCGATCGCCTCGGCGCTCGCCGCGGAGCTCAAGGACGGCGGCTACGACCTGATCATGTTCGGGCGCATGTCGATCGACACCGCGCACGGCGTGACGGGCGCGATCGTCGCCGAGCTGCTCGGCCTCCCCTGCGTGAACGCGATCTCCAAGCTCGAGTTCGACGGCCGCACCGCGAAGATGCGGCGCGAGCTCGAGGGGGCGTATGAGCTCGTCGAGTGCGCGCTCCCCGCCGTCGTCACCATCGATGAGGGGATCGCGCGACCGCGCTATCCCTCCCTCAAGGGGATCATGGCCGCCAAGAAGAAGCCCCTCGAGTCGAAGCCCGCGCAGCTCCCGGCCGCACGGCTCTCGCTCGACGCCCTCGCGCTCCCGCCCGAGCGGGCCGCGGGCCGCATCATCGGGGAGGGCACCGCTGCCGTCCCCGAACTCGTCCGTCTCCTCAAGGAAGAGGCGAAGGTCCTCTGATGAGCGCACACGTCCTCGCATTCGCCGAGTCGCGCGGTGGTGAGCTCCGCCGCGCCGCCCTCGAAGCCATCACCGCCGCCCGCCGCATCGCCGATGCGCGCGGTGGGCAGGTGCACGCGATCCTCTTCGGCGCCCCTGGCATCGGGGCGCATGCCGCCGCGCTCGGTGCGCATGGCGCCGATCGCGTGCTCGTGGTGGAGCACGCCGGCTTCGCGCACAACAATCCCGAGGCCGTCGCCGCGACGATCGCGGCGAAGATGAGCGGGTACGGCGCCTTCGTCGCCACCGCGTCGGCCACGGGGAAGGATGTCGCCCCCCGCGTCGCGGCCACGTTGCAGGTCCCGATGGCCGCTGATGCCACCGCCTTCGAGGTGAAGGGGGAGGCGATCACCGTCACCCACCCCGGGTATACGGGGAAGATCCTGCAGTCGCTCACGCTGACTGCCTCGCCCGCGATCCTCTCGGTGCGCGCCGGGGCCTATCTCCCCGTGGCGAACGCCAAGGCGGGGGAGGTCGAGGCGATGGCGCCGGTGGCCGATCCCGCTGCGAGTCGCGTGCGCGTGACCGAGACCGCGGCGGGCAACACCGCGAAGCTCGACCTCGGCGAGGCGCCGGTGATCGTCTCCGGCGGACGCGGACTGAAGGAGGCCGCCAACTTCTCGCTGGTGGAGGCGCTCGCCGCCGCCTTCGGGAATGCCGCCGTCGGGGCGACGCGCGCCGTCACCGATGATGGGTGGCGCCCGCACGCCGATCAGATCGGTCAGACCGGGCGGCTCGTGAGCCCCGACCTCTACATCGCCTGCGGGATCTCCGGCGCGATCCAGCATCTCGCCGGGATGCGCACCGCCAAGACGATCGTGGCGATCAACAAGGACAAGGAGGCCCCGATCTTCAAGGTGGCCGACTACGGGGTGGTGGGGGATGTGCTCGAGATCCTCCCCGTGCTGACGGAGGCGGTGAGGCGGGCGAAGGCGTCGTAGCCTACCTTTTTGGGCATGACCGTCGCCAACGCCCTCTTCCTCGCGATCCTCCTCCTCGCCGTCGGCTTCTTCGCGGCGAACGTCCAACGCCTCGTCGGCTACCTGCGGATCGGTCGGCTCGACGACGCCCGATGGACCGAGATCCCCACGCGCCTGGGGAACCTCTTCACGATCGGGATCTTCCAGTCGAAGATCTTCCGCGACTCGATCGCGGGGCCGATGCACGCCCTCATCTTCTGGGGGTTCGTCATCCTCGGCGCCGGGACGACCGAGATGCTCATCACGGGGGTCGTCCCCTCGTTCGGGTACGAGCACCTCCTCCCCGAGCCCCTCTATCGCGGCTACGTCCTGAGCCAGGAAGGGTTCGCGGCGATCGTCCTCGCGATGGTCGCGATGGCGCTCTGGCGCCGCCTCACCAAGCGGGTGAAGCGCCTCGAAGGGGCGGAGACCCACCCGAACGATCCCCTCCTGATCCTCTCGTGGATCGGCGCGCTGATGGTCACGATGTTCCTCACCGAGGCCTTCGCGATCGTCGCCGAGCCGGTGGCCCTCGGTGGGATGCGGCCGGTGAGCTACCCGCTCGCGATCGCGCTGACGCAGATCGGGTTCGCACCGGGGATGCCGACCCCCGCGCTGATGCACGACCTCTGGTGGTGGGCGCACGCGCTCCTCGTGATCGGCTTCCTGAACTATCTGCCGTACTCGAAGCACCTGCATGTGGTCGCCTCGCTCCCCAACACCTATCTCTCGAACACGAGCGGGCCCGGGGTCGTCGGGGCCGTCCGCCCCATGGACTTCGAGGGGGCCGACGCCGAGCAGTTCGGGGCAAAGGACGTGGAGCATCTGAGCTGGAAGTCCCTCCTCGACGGCTTCGCCTGCACCGAGTGCGGGCGCTGCACCGCGGTCTGCCCGGCCAACACCACCGGGAAGCTCCTCTCACCGCGGAAGATCATGATCAACGTCCGCGAGCGACTCGAGGAGAAGGCGCCCTGGATGGTGCCGGGGGAGGGGGGCGTCCTCACGCTCAGCCCCGATGCCCCGGCGGCGATCGCCGAGCGCTCGCTCCTCGACGGCTACATCACCGAGGAGGAGCTCTGGGCCTGCACCTCGTGCCGTGCCTGTGTGTATGAGTGCCCGGTCTCGATCGATCAGCTCTCGGTGATCACCGAGCTCCGCCGCAATCTCGTCCTTTCGGAGTCACGCTTCCCTGAGGAGCTGATGCCCGCCTTCGAGGCGATGGAGACGAGCGGGTCGCCCTGGTCGTTCGATCCCGGGGATCGCGCGAAGTGGGCGGAGGGGATGGAGATCCCGACGATGGCCGAGATGGCGGCGCGCGGCGAGCGTCCCGATGTGTTGTACTGGGTCGGGTGCATGGGATCGTTCGACGATCGCGCCAAGAAGACGACCGTCGCCTTCGCCAAGATCCTGCAGGCCGCCGGCGTGCGCTTCGCGATCCTCGGTCAAGAGGAGAAGTGCAACGGCGATCCGGCCCGCCGCATGGGGAACGAGTACCTCTATCAGACCCTCGCCAAGGACAACGTCGAGACCCTCGGGCGCTACGGCGTCCGCACGGTGGTGACGGCCTGCCCGCACTGCTTCCATCAGCTCGGGAACGAATATCCGCAGTTCGGTGGGGAGTACGAGGTGATCCATCACGCCACCTACATCGAGCATCTCCTCGCCGAGGGGCGGGTTCCGATCCGGCAGGATCTCCATGCGCCGGTGCGCACCTTCACCTATCACGACTCCTGCTACCTCGGGCGCTATAACGACATCTATGACGCGCCGCGTGAGACGCTCAAGCGCGCCCTCCCGGTGGTGAACCTTGTCGAGATGGATCGCTCGCACGATAAGGGGCTCTGCTGCGGCGCCGGGGGCGGCCGGATGTGGATGGAGGAGACGGTCGGGAAGCGGATCAACGTCGAGCGCGCCGAGGAGGCGCTGGCGACGCAGGCCGATGCCGTCGCGGTGGCCTGTCCCTTCTGCATGACGATGATGGCCGACGGGGTGAAGGCGCAGGGGGCCGAGGTCCCTGTGCTCGACATCGCCGAGGTCGTCGCGGAACAGCTGGGCTGAGCGATGGCACGTGAGGAACGGCAGCTCCCGGATGGGTCGCTCGATCACCCGAATCTCCCGATCAAGCCGCCGTTCGTCTTTCTGATCGCGATGGTCGTCGGGGCGATCGGGCACTGGCTCGTCCCGCGGACCATCCGCCCGGAGGGGATGGCGTGGATCGGGCAGGGCGTCTTGCTCGCCGCGCTCCTCGGGATCGCCTGGTTGGTCTGGACCTTCCGCCGGCATCGGACCGCGGTCGAGCCCTGGAAGGCGACCAAGGTGATCATCGACCATGGGCTCTATGCGAGGAGCCGGAATCCGATCTACCTCGGCTTCGCCCTCGCGCAGATCGGCGTGGCGCTCTGGGCCAACCAGCTCGCCATCCTGATCATGGTGCTCCCGGCGGTGGTGTTCACCGATCGGGTGATCATCCGTCGCGAGGAGGCGTATCTCACTAAGAAGTTCGGAGCGCCGTACGAGGCGTACTGCACCAAGGTGCGGCGCTGGCTCTAAGGTGTGCTGGCTGACGGGAACGGCGCCTCCGAGGCGCTGACTACCCTCTTCGGATCTCGTACACCGTCAACACATGATGCGCGAACGATCCCTCCGGAGCGGGGGGATGCACGGGGCGTCGCTCCTGATGCACCTCGCGATGCGTGAGCCCCAACGGACCGAGCGCATCCAGAAACTCCTGGAGCGCCACCCGTCCCTGATCCGAGATCAAGGCGCGGCCATCGGGTGCGAGCGCGCGGGCGATGAGCCCAGAGATCAGCGTCGCATGCGGACGCTCGTAGAGCACGTCCGCCGCGAGGATCAGGTCGAAGGTCCCAAGGTCGTCGGGGAGGGCGCGCCAATCGACCATGCGCGTCTCCGGTTCGCGTCCATTCGCCTGCAACGCATTCCGCGCGGCGAAGAGGAGGGCGTCCTCGTAATAATCGGTGGCGACCACGTCGTACCCGGCCCGCATCGCGGCGATCGTCACGAGGCCGATCCCACAGCCAAGCTCGAGGGCGCGCGGATGGTGGGGGGCATCAGCGGCGCCTAGCAACCGCTGCTCCGTAAGCAGATGATCGGCGAGCACCACCGCTGCCGGCCAGAGGTCGGCCCAGTACGGTAGCCGTTCATCGTACGCGAAATCCGCCTCACTGATCAGATCATCCGGGTTGCGCGGCTTCTCCAGCGTGATCCGCCTCCCACCGAGCGTGACCTCGGCCGTGCCCAGGACGAATCGGCGCTCGAGCGCGGCGAGGGCCTCCCTCACAGCGCGAAGGTCGCCGAGGTGCTCGCGTCCTCGGTGAGGAGGAGCGCCGAGAGTCGCTCCCCCGCTGAGACCTCGGGGCGATCCTCCGGGATCACGAGCAACGCATTCGCGAGCGACATCGAGGTGAGGATCCCTGACCCCTGCGGGCCCGTGAGTCGTGCGGTGAGCGAACCATCGGGCTGCGTCGTGACGATCGCCCGCAGGAAGTGCGTGAGCTTGGCTCCGATCCGCACCGGCTCCTCGAGCGTCACAGCGACCGGCCGACGATGCAGGCGCGTGTGGCCGAGCATCCGGCGGATCGTCGGGCGCACGAAGAGCTCGAAGGTCACCATCACGCTCACCGGATTCCCGGGGAGGCCGAGCCAGGGGATCCCCGCGATCGTCCCGAACCCCACCGGGGCGCCGGGCCGCATCCGCACGCGCCAGAGCGCCATCTGCGCCCCCATCTCCTCGAGCGCGGCCCGCGTGTGGTCGAATTCACCTACCGACACTCCCGCCGAGGTGACGATCAGATCGGGTCGCTTGGCGAGCGCGCGTTCGAGGAGCGCGCGCATCGCCTCACGCGTATCCGCCGCGTGACCGAGCGCGATGGGGATCCCGCCGTTGAGCCGCACGAGCGCATCGAGGGTGTAGGCGTTGGAGCTGACGATCTTGCGGCCCGCGCGCACCTCGTCGAAGCGATCGACGTCGACGAGTTCGTCACCGGAACCGAGGATCGCGACGCACGGACGGCGGTGCACCGCGACGCTGGCCTGCCCGATCGAAGCGAGTACGCCGATCTGGGCCGCGCCGAGCGGCATCCCCACGGGAAGCGCGATGGTCCCCTCGGTGAGATCCTCCCGTCATGATGCGTGTCGCTTCACCTGCGCCAAGCGCCCGCGTGGGGAAGGCTCCCGCGGCGATGGTCTCGAGCACTGGCAAGGTGACCGGTGACTCGGCGCGCGCCCCCGCGATGTCGACCCCGCGCACCGCGTAGCCGTCCATGGCGGAGTTGGCCCAGTGCGGTAGCGTGATCGGCGAACGGACATCCGCCGCGAGCACGCGACCGAGCGCCTCGCCGAGCCCTACCGACTCGACGGCGAGCGGGGCGATCCCTTCGACGATCCGAGCGACCGCCTCGGCGACGCTATGCATCAGCGCGACGCTCCGAGCCGGTTCGACGAGAGCCAGACGAGGAGCGCATCCTGCACCCGCTCCACCTCGGCGTTCGACACCACATGGTTGTTGGCGAGCATCGAGAAGAGGAGGAGATGACCATCGGCCGTGGTGACGTAACCCGAGAGGGCACGCGCCTTGTCGAGGGTCCCCGTCTTGGCGTGCACGTTCCCCTGTGCGGGTGTCCCTCGCATCCGGGTGCGGATCGTGCCGTCAATCCCGGCGATCGGGAGCGCGTCGTAGAAGATCCGGAACTCCGGGTGGCGCCGCATCGTTTCGAGCACACGTACGATCGTCTCCGGCGCGAGATAGTCGTGGCGGGAGAGCCCACTGCCATCCCGCACGGCGAACCCGGCGGAGTCCGCGCCCCAAGCGAGGAGGTGGCGCTCGACCACGGCGCGGCCTGAGTCCGCCGTGCCGCTTCCGGTCTCCACACGCCCGAGCGTCTTGAAGAGGAGCTCGCCGATCTGGTTCTGCGAGGGCTTCTCGAAGCGCGGGAGGATCTCGCGGAGCGGCGGGGACCGCCGAGCGGTGAGGGTGACCATCCCCGTGGTATCGGCGAAGCCATTCGGTTCCACGCCGCCGCGCACACGGATCCCGCGTGCCGCCAACGCCTCGGCGAACGCATCGAGCCAGGCCCCGCTCGGGTGACGGAGCGCCACCTCCAGCGTCACCGAATCCCCGGCGATGACCTGGCCGCTGAGCGAGAGGAGCGGTCGCACGCCGCGGACGTCGCTGGTCCACTCCACGCGACTTCGTGCCATAACGCGGCCATTCGCCCCCGTAGCATCGCGCGCGATCGTCGTCACGGCGATGACTCCGAGCGCTGGCACGGTGTGGGCCGGTGCGGTCCGCACAGTGACGGGTGCACCAGTTGCCGCTCCGCCGATGACCGTCACCCGCGCGATCCCTTCGTTGAAGAACAAGGCATCGACCGGAGCGGAATACCCGTAGTCGAGATCGTCCCACGACCACCCGAAGCCGAGCGTCGAGTCAGGGAAGACCGGGGCGGCGCGCCGCAGTCGGCCGGCGACCTCTCGGATCCCGCGCGCGGCGAGCGAATCGGCGAGGGCGCGGAAGGGGGCCATCGCATCGCCCCCGGCGAGCGAATCGGAGAAGATCACGCGTGTCTCGTAGCGGAAGTCGGCCCCGAGACGCGCGAGCGCCACCGCCCCGGTGATCAGCTTCTGATTGGAGGCCGGCATGAAGAGCTTACCGGCGTTCCGGGAATAGAGCGTGTCACCGGTCGATGGATCGACGACCAGCACCCCCCAATGCGCGGAACGGAACCGGCGGTCCTCGAGGAGCGAGTCGGCGAGGGCGCGAAAGGCTGCGTGCGGCGCGATCACCGGTGTCTGCGCCACCCCGGTGGCAGCGGGTGCCGGCCGCGGCTGCGGCGTCGGGTGAGTCGAGGGACCACCCACCGGCTGGCAGGCAGCAAGCGTGAGGAGCGCGAGTGTGGCGAGCGTCGCAAGAGAGGATCGCATCAGGCGTTCTGCGGATTCTTGGTGAGAAAGGTCTGTTCGATCCAGTCCGCGCAGTGCTCGGCCCACGTCGCATCCTCGAGGAAGAAGGTCGTACCGGTGAACCCGGGGATCACCGCATCGGCCACCATCGCGAGGCAGGAATCCGGGGGCAATGCCTGATCCTCCCACAGCGAGGTGGGGAAGACCGCGCGCCGCGCCACCTCGAGCTTGGGGAGCGCGGATCCCTTGAAGCCTTCGGCGAGCACCAAGTCCGCATCGGCGAGGTATCGCTCCACGATCACCTCCGGTGCGAGCTCCTCCTCCCACCGCGAGACGAGCGCGAATTTGTCGGGCGACGCCATCGCGACCCGCGCCGCGTTCCCTTCGTGATAGTGCCGATAGGTGTCGGTCCCCGCCGGATCGAGCGAGAAGGTATGCGACCCATGCTTGAGGATCATCACGCGATGCCCGCGCCGCGTGAGCGCCGCACTGAGCCGCACGACCGTTGTCGTCTTCCCGATATGCTTCTTCCCGACCACGCAGAGGATCGGGGGACGATGTGATCCGGCAGGCCCCGAGAGCTCGCTGCGCCGCTCAGCCGACATCGGGTACCATCCCCTGCAACCGCGCGAGATCATCCGCGGTGTTCACATTCCCGAAGAGGCGATCGGGATCACCGAAGCGTCGGACCTCCTCGATGCCCACGCGCGCCACCCGCACCGCATCGAGGAAGGCGATCACCCGCCGGTCGCCGGCCTCAAGTGCGGCGGTGATCGGCGGGAGGCACCGCGCAGCGTACCAGGCGCAGAGCGGCTCCACCCCGCGCCGCGAGCCATCGCTCTCGGGGAGCACGGCATCCACATCCCCTTCCTCCCCACGCGCGCGCATCACGCCCAGCAGCGCAGCGGAGACGAAGGGCATATCCCACGCGACGACGAGTACGTCGGACGCCTCCTCCGCGCAGGCCAACGCCGCATGCAACCCACCCAGCGCCCCCTCTCCCGGCCGCACATCGGCGACGGTGCGTACGCCGGGCAACCAATCTGCCGCCTCCGGCGCATTCGCCACGAGCAGGAGCTCATCGGTCACCATCCGTAGCGCTCGCGCCACGCGCTCGATGATCCGCGCCCCCGCGACCATCTCCAATCCCTTGGGTCGCCCACCGAAGCGCGTCGCGCCACCCCCCGCGAGGATCACCCCGGTGCAGCTCATGGCGTCCAGACCTGCGGCGTGCCGGACACCGCGCGCCCGATCAGCACCATCCCCGCCGCCCGCGCGATCTCCACCGCCACCGTGCTCGGCACCGAGGGCGTCGCCACCACCCCGATCCGCGCGCGCGCCGCCTTGTACGCCAGCTCACCGGAGATGCGACCCGTCACGAGGAGGATCAGATCCGCCGTCCCCTCACGTGCGAGGATCCGCTGTCCCATCACCTTGTCCACCGCGTTGTGTCGGCCGATGTCCTCGGCGTGATTCAGCAGGTCGACGCCGTCGGTGAGCGCTGCGGCATGGATCCCACCGGTCGACTGATACCGCTCCCCGCGCGCGAAGAGTGCCTTGAAGAGCGCGCGCGTCTGCGCGAGGTCGGGGATCGTGGGCGTCGCCGACCGGCGCGGCACCTTGTGCAGTGCGCCGAGGATCGTCGTCACCGCACCGCACCCCGAAGCGAGGACCCGTCGCCGCTCCTCCCCCTCCACCGTCGCATAGCGCGTCTCCGGCACCGTGACCCAGAAGCCGAGCTCGCGCGCACAGGGGCGCATCGAGAGGAGATCATCGCGCGACTCGAGGTATCCCTCGCCGTAGCACCACCCGACGACGAGGGCGTCGAGTTGGTCCGGGGTGCACATCCAGGTGACGGCGGGCTGGCCATTCACCTCGAGCCAGACCGGCACCTCGTCCACCGCATCGAGCGGGGTCGCGCCGTCCGGCCCCGCCATCACGTCGGGTCGATCTCCACCCAGAGGTCCGACATCTCCGCGAGCCGCACCCGCAGCACACGCGCGGTGCCGCCGAGCCCCGCCTGCACCTCGCGCGCGATCCACCACGCCACGTTCTCCGAGGTCGGGATCTCACGCCCCTCCGCGAACTCCGGCACATCGAGCACGAGATTCTTGTGATCGAGTCGCGCATGGACCCGCTCCGCGAGGACCCGATCCAATCCCGCGAGGTCAGCGCAGAACCCGGTGATCGGATCGATCTCGCCCCCGACCGTCACCTCGCAGGTGTAGGTGTGTCCATGCCAGTGGGGGTGCGCGCACGCCCCGAACACCTCGGCGTTCTTCGCGTCACTCCATTCCGGCCGGCGGTAGCGATGCGCGGCGGAGAAGGTGAGACGGCGGGTGAGGGTGGCGTGCGGCACGGTCAGCTCAACGGAAGAAGAAGCGGCTCACGCCGATCTGTATCACCGAGTTCCCCACCCAGGGGCCAAGCTGTCTGCTCGAGACCAACGGATCGCTCCCCGCGCCATACACATCAGGATACGTGTACTTCCAGTGGACGCGGGTCAGATCGGCGTGGAGCTCCCAGGCCCGCCCCGTGGTGACGCGCGCCCCAAGCCCATACGAGACGGTGAAGGCGCTGCCGAACTTGTACCCGCCGAGGTCGAACGTCGTGTTGCCGTCGGTGACGAAACCGATCGCGCCATGGAGCTGCGGCACGATCCGCCGCCAGGACTTGTTCCCGGTGAGGTTCATGTTGAGCCCCACCTCGGTCAGCACCATCGGATGCCGCTCCGTCCCGGCATCGCGTTGGGCGTCGGTGAAGAGGGGATCCTTGATCGGGCGCTCGAGACTCGGCGCCACGCCGAGCCGCGCGAAGAACCAGAGGGGGCGGGTGAGCTGCAAGTCATAGCGCCCGGTGAGCATGAGCCCGCCGCTGGGCGCGACACCGGCGGGATCCCGTCCCGGCGCGAGGGTCCCGATCCCGATCGTCGCGGCCTGGCGCCCACGCAGATCCTCATAGGGGCTCGACGCCGGGTCATGCCCGACCTGCGCGCTGGCCGGCCGCGCGAGGCCGAGCCCAAGCCCGCCAAGCAGCACCGCGCGCACGAGCGACGGTGCGCGCCTCATGCCGCACCTCGCACACGCAGGTCGCGCCCCGTCATCGCATCGGGGCGATCGACCCCGAGCATCGCGAGCACCGTGGGGCCGACGTCGCAGAGCGCGCCGCCGGAGCGGAGCGCCATCGGCGCGCCGTCATCGATCAGGAGGAAGGGCACCGGATTCGTGGTGTGGGCGGTATGGGGGCCACCCGTGGTGGGGTCGATCATCATCTCACAGTTGCCATGGTCGGCGGTGATCAGCAGGCGGGTCCCCGTCTGCTCCGCCGCCTGCACGATGCGGGCGAGCTGCTGGTCCACGACCTCGCAGGCGCGCACCGTCGCGCTGAAGTTCCCGCTGTGGCCGACCATGTCGCCATTCGCGTAGTTGCAGAGCGTGAACTCATGGGATTTCCGGCGCATATGCTCGACGAGGACATCAGTGATCCCCGGCGCGCTCATCTCCGGCATCAGGTCATAGGTCGCCACCTGCTGGCTCGGGACGAGCACCCGCTCCTCGCCACGATACGGCGTCTCGTTCCCGCCGTTGAAGAAGTAGGTGACATGCGGGTACTTCTCCGTCTCCGCCGTGCGGAGCGTGCTCATCCCCGCCTCCTCGATCACCTCGGCGATGATCTTCACCATCGAGAAGGGCTCGAAGCCGATCGGCAGCCCGAAGGTCTGATCGTACTGCGTCATCGTCGCCACGTGGAGTCGCGGGCGCCCGCCCACATCGAAGCCGTCGAACCCCTCGATCGCCAGCGCGCGCACGATCTGCCGCATTCGGTCAGAGCGATAGTTCCAGGTGATCACCGCATCACCGTCACGCATGAGCGCCACCGGCTGTCCATCACGCACCACCGTCGCCGGTAGCTGGAACTCGTCGGTGGTCCCCGCGGCGTACTGGGCCTCGATGTACGCGATCGGGTCGTCGGTCGTCGGCCCGGTGCCACGCACCGCGGCGTCGTAGCAGCGTTGGGTGCGCGGCCAGCGATGATCGCGATCCATCCCGTAGTAGCGCCCGCCGAGGCTCCCGATCACCGCGCGATCCCCGATCTTCGCCAGCAGCGCGCGCACATAGCCGAGTGCCGAGGTGGGGAGGGTGTCGCGACCGTCGAGGAGGAGATGGAGCGCGATTCGGGGCACCCGCTCGCGCGTCGCGAGGTCGACCAGCGCGAGCAGATGGTCGTCGTGCGCATGCACCCCACCATCCCCGACCAAGCCGAGCAGGTGGAGCGTCCCGCTGGTGGTGCGCACCTGGGCACAGGCGCCGCGGAAGGCGGCGTTGGTGAAGAACGCCCCGTCGCGGATGCCCTCCCCGATCCGGACGAGGTCCTGCATCACCACGCGACCGGCGCCGAGGTTGAGGTGCCCCACCTCGCTGTTCCCCATCTGCCCCTCGGGGAGTCCGACCGCGCGCCCACTCGCCTCGAGGAGCGTCTTGGGCGCACGGGCCCAGAGGCGATCCCAGGTGGGGGTCTGCGCCATCGCGATCGCGTTCCCATCGGTCTGCGCGCGATGCCCCCAGCCATCGAGGACGACGAGCACGACGGGGCGGTCCACCTGCGAAGCCATCAGGGCCCGACCGAGTCGAGAGGGTGATGTTATCTTGCGACGAGCGGGGCGCCCGTCGCGCGAGAGCGCAATCTACCGTGCCCCACGTCCCTCCGACCAGCGATGCGACTCCTTCATTCCCTCGTCCTCCTCCTCTTCGCGGGCTCTGCGACCGCGCAGGGGCGGCTGGTCCGCGCGGCCGATGCGCGGGCGACCCCCTCTGGGGCCACCCTCGCGACCCTCGAACCGCGCACCACCTGGCGTCGGGGCCCGACGCAGCGCAATTACGTCCGCGTGACGCTCGAGGGGTGGATCGACGCCGATCGCGTCGGAGGGCGCCGGGATTCCTTCCCGCAGTCGATCAGGGGGACGGGGACCGTGCGCCTCCGGTCCGAGCCCCGGACGAATGCGCCGATCCTCGCGGTCTTCGCCCCGCGCTCGGGGATCCGCGTGATCGAGAGGAAAGGCGGGTGGGCGCGGATCCGTCGCGAGGCCTGGGTGAGCCGCTCCGCCTTCGAGTCCGTCTCCGAGCCCGCCCCTACGCCGGCGCGTGAGGTGCCGCCACCCGCCGCACCGGCCACGTCCCCAACCCCTCAGGCCCCGGCCGCCGAGCGCTCGCAGGCGTCTGCTCCCTCGCAGAACGCGATGCGCGCGCGCACCGACCTCGATCTCGCCCTCGCGCCGGGTGCACCTCGCATCGGTACGCTCGAGAAGGACGCCGTCGTCGAACCCACTGCTCGATCGCGGGGCTGGGTGCGCGTCCGCGTCGATGCGTGGGTCCCGGAGGCCCTCCTCACCCCGACCGACTCCACCTACTCCGCCGCGCTCCGGGCCGTCGATCTCCGGCTCGACCCCGGTGGCTATGTCGGGCGCACCGTGCGGTGGACGGTCCAGGTGGTCGGGCTCCAGAATGCCGATCCCCTGCGTCAGGGTTTCCGTCCGGACGAGCCCTACCTCCTGGCCCTCGGTCCCAGCGGAGAGAACGCGGTCCTCTACTTCGCCGTCCCCTCGGCCCTGCTTGGGGAGGCGAAGACGGTTCGTCCGATGAGCAAGGTGATCCTGACCGGCACGGTGCGCACCGGGCGCTCCGAACCCACCGGGGCGCCCATCATCGACCTGCGGTCGATCACGCGCCCCTGATGCGGCCGCTCGCGCTCGGCCTCCTTGCCGTGGTGCTCGCGGCCTCCGGTGTGCTAGCGATGCGCCACGCTGGTGTCCTGCGCGCGGAGGTCGAGCGCCTCGAAGAGACCCAGGCCGATTTCGCGCTCGAGCGGACCGCCGCCGAGGCGGCGGTCTGGGCCGAACGGATCCGTCTCGCCCTCGAGCGGGCGCGCGAGGCGCCGTTCACCGAGGCGGCGCCCTACCTGGAGCTCATCCTCGAGGACGGACGCCTCGTGCTCGGCCGTGGTGAGGCGCGGCTCCGCGAGGTCGCGGTGGAGGTGGAGCTCGCGCCGGGGATCCGCGCCATCGAGCGGATCGAGCCTGAGGCGATCGTCCTCGCCGATGGGCTGACCCTTCGCCGCGCACGAGCCGATTCCCTCCCTGCGACGCCGGTGCAAGGGGAGATCCCCGTGCTCCGCGCTGACTTCGAGGCGCTGCGCGCCGTCCTCCGCGTGGGGGACCTCGCCTATGTCCACTGAAGGGGCGCCGCCGCGGTGGCCCCATCTCCTTCGGGGTGCCGCTCTCCTCGCGACCGCGCTCGCGAGCGCCGGGGTCGGGGTCGCGGGACATGACCTCACCCAGGCGCTTCGGGCGCGGCAGGCGGTACGTGCCCAACTCATCGCCGACTCCACGGCCTGGCGGGCCGCGCGCGAGCGGGAGCAGGCGGTGCGCGACTCCATCGTCGCCGTCGTCGATGGGCGCCGGCAGCGCGATTCCCTCGCCGCGCGCCGCTACCTCGTGATCGCCCTCGCCGACAACCGAATCTCGTACCGCGAGGGGGACCGCGTCCTCTTCGAGAGCCGCGTCGCCAGCGGGAGCGGACGGACCCTCGAGCAGACCGCCGGGGGGCGTCGCTGGAAGTTCGACACTCCCCGCGGACGCCTCGTGGTCGAGCGCAAGGACGTCGATCCCCTCTGGGTCCCACCCGATTGGCACTACATCGAGATCGCTCGGCAGCAGAAGCTCCGCATCGCGAGGCTCGAGCGGGGGATGACGATCCCCGCTGCGGATGGGGTCGTCACCGTCTCGGGGACCAACGTCGTCCTGCGCACCCCACAGGGGCGCGAGATCCCGTACGACGTGGGCGACGGGCGCGAGATCATCGTCGACGGTCGGATCATCATCCCTCCCTACGGGACCAACCAGCGGCAGTACAAAGGCGTCCTCGGGAATAACCGCCTCTACCTCGGCGACGGCTACGGGATCCATGGCACCAACAACCCCCGCAGCATCGGGACGAGCGTCAGCCATGGCTGCATCCGGATGCGGAACGAGGACATCGAGACCCTCTTCCGGATCGTCGACGTCGGGACCCCCGTCTACATCTACTGACCGCCGCTGGAATTCGGGCCTCTCGGGCGATAACATTCGAGATGGCACACGCCTCGACTCGCATCCGCCCGGATGCCGCGCTGACCTTCGACGATGTCCTCCTCGTCCCGCGGCACTCCCGCGTCCATCCCAAGGACGTCTCCACCGCCACCCGCTTCTCGCGCGGGATCACCCTCCAGGTCCCCCTCATCTCGGCGGCGATGGACACCGTCACCGAATCCGAGATGGCGATCGCCATGGCGCGCGCCGGTGGGATCGGGGTCCTCCACAAGAACATGTCCGTCGATCGGCAGGCCGCCGAGGTCGATCGGGTGAAGCGCTCCGAGAGTGGGATGATCCGCAATCCGATCACCCTCCAGCCCTCAGCCACCCTCCGCGAGGCGGTCGCCCTCATGGGGCGGTTTCGCATCAGCGGCGTCCCGGTGGTCGACGGCGCTGGGACGCTCGTCGGGATCATCACCAATCGCGATCTCCAGTTCGAGCGGCAGTTGGATCGTCCCTTGGCCGACGCGATGACGCGCGAGGGATTGATCACCGCGCCGGTGGGGACCTCGCTCGACGAGGCCGAGCAGATCATGGGGAAGCACCGGATCGAGAAGCTCCCGGTGGTCGATGCCGCGGGGACGTTGATCGGGCTCATCACGGTGAAGGACATCCACAAGCGGCGGCAGTATCCCAACGCCGCCAAGGATGAGCAGGGGCGGTTGATGGTCGCGGCGGCGATCGGGGCGGGGGGCGACTACCTCGCCCGCGCGAAGGCCTTGGTCGAGGCCGGGGTCGACGCGCTGATCATCGACACCGCCCATGGCCACTCGCAGGGGGTGCTCGACGCCACCGCGACGGTGCGCGAGGCGCTCCCGGAGACGCAGCTCATCGTGGGGAACGTCGCCACCGAGGCCGCCGCGCGCGCCCTCGTCGCGCGCGGGGTCGACGCGATCAAGGTCGGGGTCGGGCCGGGATCGATCTGCACCACGCGTGTCGTGACGGGGATCGGGGTCCCGCAGCTCACCGCGATCATGGACGCCGTCGCCGGCGCCGGTGACATCCCGATCATCGCCGACGGCGGCATCAAGTATTCGGGCGACATCGTGAAGGCGATCGGCGCGGGGGCCTCGACCGTGATGATGGGGTCGATGCTCGCCGGCACCGAGGAGAGCCCAGGGGAGTCGGTGCTCGCCGAGGGGCGGCGCTTCAAGATGATCCGCGGGATGGGATCGCTCTCCGCGATGCAAGATGGGAGCGCTGACCGCTACTTCCAGGACGGGGAGATGTCCGCGAAGAAGTTCGTCCCCGAGGGGATCGAAGGGCGCGTCCCGTACAAGGGCCCGGTGGCCGACGTGCTCTACCAGATGGTCGGTGGGTTGCGGAGTGGGATGGGCTACGCCGGCTGTGGGACGATCGACGCGTTGCGCACCGAGGCGGAGTTCGTGCGCATCACGCCCGCGGGGCTGCGCGAGTCGCACCCGCACGACGTGACGATCACGCGCGAAGCGCCGAACTACAGCGCGTGAGCACGCCCGCGCGGGACCGTCGCGCACGATGACGGACCTCATCGCCGTCCCAACGAACCGCCGCGAGGCGATCACGCGGCTCGCGGCGGAGCTGCGCCCCGGGATGACGGTGGCGCTTTCGACGCACGTGAACGCCGATGGTGATGGCTGCGGCTCGCAGGCCGCGTTCGCGAGGCTGCTGGGACAGATCGGGGTCCGCGCGATCGTCGTGAACCCGACGCCGTGGCCCGAGATGTTCCGCTGGCTACTCGCTGATGATGTCGAGGAGCGTTCGGCCGAGGGTGCCGCGGTGCTCGCGACGGTCGATCGGCTGGTGGTGCTCGACATCAGCGATGTGAAGCGGTTGGGGGGCCTCGCGAGCACGGTGCGCGGGCTTCCGCAGGAAGCGCTGGTGATCGATCACCATCTCCCCGGGGAGGAGCCGCCAGGAACGATCCTGGTGAGCGACACGTCGGCGTGTGCGACCGGCGAGCTGGTCTTCGATCTCGCGCAGGTGCTGGGGCTCACGATCACTACGCCGATCGCGCAGGCCCTGTACACCGCGCTCGTCACCGACACCGGCGGGTTCCGATTCGGCAACACCTCGCCGCGCTGCCTGATGGTCGCTGCCGCGCTCCTGCAGGCTGGCGTGAATCCCGAGCAGATGTATGCGCGGATCTACGGCAGCGTCCCGCTCGGACGGGTGAAGCTCCTGCGCGATGCGCTCGAGACGCTGGAGACCGACCTCGCGCATGGGATCGCCTGGGTGAGCATCGCGGACGGCCTCCTCGAGGCGCACGGCGCGACGAGCGAGGACCTCGATGGGATCGTCGAGCACCCGCGCTCGATCGCCGGGGTGCGGTTAGCGCTGCTGTTCCGAGAGCTTCCGACGGGGCAGGTGAAGATCTCCTTCCGGAGCATGGCCGGGGTGAACGTGCATGCGTTGGCGGCGCAGTTCGGGGGGGGCGGGCATGCCCGCGCCTCTGGGGCGCTCGTGGGGGGGTCGCTGATCGACGTCCGGGAGCGGGTCCTGACAGCGGCCCGGCGGGGGTTAGAGACTGGCGCCCTTGCCGACGGACGAACATGATGCGGGCATGGCGAGCCAATCGAGTGGGGTTCACGCTCATCGAGGCCCTCACGGTCGTGGTGATCCTCGGGATCCTGGTGACGATCTCGGGGGCCTCGGTCTCGCGTCAGCTCACCCGCGATCGGGTGGACCGCGCCGCCGCGGCGGTGGAGGGGATGCTGGTGGAGGCCACCCAGCTCGCGGTGCGGCGCCGAGTGCCGATTCGGATCCGACGCAGCGGTCGTGTGCTCGAGATCGTCGAGCGCGGGACGGGAACGGTGGTCAGATCGCGTGGGTTCGGTGCGGGCTCCGACTTGGATGCGACGTTGACGCTGTCCCCCTCCGGCGGGGTCACGATCTTCCCGACCGGCCGGGCCGACACGGTGCTCACGGTGACCGTCGAGGGCGAGGGGACACGGTTCGTCGTGGGGCGCTCTGCCACCGGGATCGTCCGGCGGCAATGATCGGCGAACGGCGCCGTTGGCGACGAGGGATTTCGCTCGTCGAGGTGATGGTCGCGGTGACCCTGCTCGGGATCCTGGTCACCGCGCACACCCTCGTGACGATGAAATACGCGATCCAGGCTCGCACGGCAGGACTCGGAGTGGACCGTGCTGCCGCCCTCTCCGCTGCGGTCGATCTCTACGCCACCCGTCCCTTCTCGAGCATCGCCTCGGACACGGTCGATGGCGGATGTCGACGCGTGACCGCGATGGCACGGTTTCCCCATGACCGCTGCATCGCGATCACCGAGCCCAGTCAGGCGATCACCCGGGTGCGGATCATCATCCGCCCTGTCGATACGGCCTTGCGGCCCGACACCGTCTTCGTCGACCGGAGCCTTCCTGAACCGGGCTCGCTGTTCTCATGAGGCGGGTCGGTTTCACCCTGATCGAGCTCCTGATCACGATGCTCCTCGCCGCGATCATCGGCCTCGGGGTCACTCGGCTCCTCACCTCGCAGACACGGTTCTTCTCCCGGGCCACCGGGCAACGCGATGCACGCGCGGTGGCCCGCAACGCGGTCAATATCGTCCGAGACGAAATGCGGATGATCGAGCCCCGGGGGATCGACTCCGCTTCGACTACCCGATTGGTGGTTCGGGTCCCTTACGCCATGGGCGTCTATTGCTCCTCGGGGACGGCGACCTTCGCCCCAGTGGACTCTCTCACCTGGGCGACGGCGACCTTTGCGGGCTTCGCCTTTCGCGACACCGCACTGAACGCGACGTACACGTACGTGACCTCATCCACGGCGCCGACGACGGGATCCACGGGCAATTGCACCACGGCGGCGAACATCACCCCGGTGACCGGGGGGCGGACGCTCAGCATCACGGGACTGCCGCCCTCGAGTCTCTCCCCATCCCTGCCACAGGGAGCTCCGGTGCTCCTCTTTCAGCGGGTCACCTATGAGCTCGCGGCGAGCGAGCTCGTCCCGGGACGGACCGCGCTCTGGCGGCGCGTGACGGGCGGGGTGAACGAGGAGATCGCGGTCCCCTTCCAGGACGGGGCCAGCTTCCGCTTCTACGTGGTGGGAGCGGACACGTCGCAGGCCGCCCCTCCCCTGGTCGCCGATCTCCGGACCCTCTCTGGGATCGAGATCGTCTTGGTTGGGGAGAGCGAGCGGTCCGCTTCCAACCGTGCGGGTACACCTGAGACCGCCCCCGTCCGGCTCACCATCTTCTTCCGCAACGCGGTGCTCTGAAGTGCAAGGATACATGCGGCGCTCCACCGGCTTTGCGCTTCCGATGGTCATCCTCGCGATGTTCGTCCTCGTCGGAGCGATCGCGGCAGGGTTCGCGATGATTTCGAGTGAGCGATCCTCCGATGATTCCTTGATTCAGGCGCAGGCCGCGGCGGCTCTCGCGGAGACGGGGTTGCAGCAGGGATTGCGCAATCGGCTGGCGTTGGGCCTCCCCGCGGTCCCGCCGGCCTCAGGGGACTCGACTCGCGTCGACTTGGTTGGCGGGTATGCCGATGTGGTGACCCGACTGATGCGTCCAGCCGTCATCGCGACGGGGATTCCCGCCCTCTATTATGTCCGGAGCCGCGGGGTGCGGACGCGTGCCGCCTTTCCAGGGATCGGTCCTGCCGTCTCGATGGCGGGAGCCTTCGCCGCCTTCACCGCCATGCAAATGGATATCCAGGCATCGGTGACCTCGATCAATGGGTTACGCAAGGCCGGCGGATCCGGCTTCGTCAGCGGGGCCGACGAGTGTACGGGAGACACCATCGCGGCCGTGGCGGTGCCGGCCTCCCCTGGTTTCACGGCGACCGGTGGAGGAAAAGGGGGGGGACTCTCCACCCTGATCGGACGCCCGAAGGTTGACACCATCGGACTGACGCCTGCGAGTGCGGCGACGGGCATTCCGTTCGATTGGAGTGACATCGTCTACCGTGGGGCGATCCAGGCCACGATCACCATCCCCAATGGCGGGAACCCTACCACCTATTTCCCCTCGGGGTCGGCGTGGGATGCCTATCCAACCATCCTCGTTCGCAATGGGCCCACGGGTGGGACCGCGATCAGCCTCGGCCCCGGACACAGCGGCAAGGGACTCCTCATCGTCTTTGGCGATCTCGTCACCACTGGGAATTTCAGCTGGGATGGGGTCATCATCGTCGGAAGCCAGTTGACGATGAGGGGCACCGAGGATGTGCGCGGCGCGGTCGCGACGGGGCTCAATGCGAAGCTCGGCCTTCCTGTCAGTGAGAGTGACCTCGGCATCGACGAGTTGGCTGGGAACACCAAGCTGCGCTACAACTCCTGCCTCGTCACCTCCTCGATGACCTCCCTCGGCGCCTTACGCGCATATCAGAACACCTGGGCCAACAACTTCCCCGCCTACTAGGATTCAGGGATGCCGGAGACCCTGCAGTCGCGCCTCGCCGAGGCGCTCGCTCCCCTCGCCAACCCCCGCACGGGGGCCTCACTCTACCAGACGCAGCAGGTCCGTGATATCGCCGCGACCCGTGAGGGGAAGGTGCGTGTCACCCTGTTGCTGGACGCGCAGGATGACCCCACCCTCGCTAGGCAGGTGCGTCAGGCACTCGAGCGCGTGGAAGGGGTGACCGAGGTGCGCGTCGATGTGAAGGACGCCGCCCAGGTCGGCCTCAAGAGCGCCCCGTCTGCCGCTGCGGGAACCGCCCCGAGCGGTCGCGCCGGCCGCGCCCTCCCGATCGCCGAGCAACCTGCCGCCGCCCCCAAGCCCCCTGCCGCGCCGACCCCCGTCACCTATCCCAACCTCGGTCGCGTCATCGCCGTGTCTTCCGGGAAGGGCGGGGTGGGGAAGTCGACCGTCTGCACGAATCTCGCGATCGCCCTCGCCAAGGCGGGCTATCGTGTCGGGATCATGGACGCCGACATCTACGGCCCAAACATCCCGCGGATGATGGGCGTTGACGAGGCGCCCCCGGTGAAGGATGAGAAGATCCAGCCCCTCGAGGCGCACGGGGTGAAGGTCATCTCCTTGGGCTTCCTGATCGAGCGGGACCAACCCGCCATCTGGCGCGGCCCCATCGTGATGAAGATCATCACGCAGTTCCTTCGTGATGTGGCGTGGGGGGAGCTCGACCTCCTGCTCGTCGATATGCCCCCTGGCACCGGCGATGCCCAGCTCTCCCTGGTCCAGGCGACGAGCGTGGCCGGTGCGGTGATCGTCACCACCCCACAGGAGGTCGCGGTGGGCGACGCGCTGCGCGGCGCGATGATGTTCCGCCGCGTCGGGGTCCCGGTCTTGGGGATCGTCGAGAACATGTCGTACTTCGAGTCGCCGGAGACGGGGAAGCCGATGGCGATCTTCGGTTCAGGCGGGGGTGACCGTCTTGCCAAGGAGCTGCAGGTCCCGCTCCTCGGACAGATCCCGCTCTACCCGCCGGTGCTCGAAGGGGCGGACACGGGGGCGCCGATCGTCGCCTCGCAGCCGCAGAGCCACGCGGCGCAGAAGCTCACCGCGGTGGGGACGGCGATCGCGCAGCAGCTCGGGCTGCGCCCTCCCGCGCGCTGATCGGCGGCGGGGCTCAGCGCGCTCGCCGTCCCCCGCGCGAGAGCACCGCCGCCCCGAATCCCGCCGTCGTCGCCACCCAGACCACCGCGCCGGCGAGGGCAATCAGTCCCCCGCCCCAGCCAGGGAGGAGTGCGGTGAGCGCGAAGGGGAGGAGCAACACCACCGTCCCGATCGCCAAGCTCCGCATCACGGCCGGGCGATCGGCGCCGTCCCGCCCGGTGAGCCCACGTCCCACGAGGGTCGCCGTCGCGAACCAGCCCAAGGCACCGAGCACGAGATAGAGGAGCGGGAGCGCGACCACCGCGAAGGGGATCAGCAGGATCCCCAGGATCGTGATGATCAGGGTGAAGAGCACCAGGAGGAGGATCGGGACGAAGCCGAGCTCCACGAGGAGCCCTGCGGCGAAGGCGCGGCCCACGCTGGCCTCGAGCCGCCGCGCGACTTCATCGATGCGGTGCGGCATCACCGCGGCGGCGATCACCCCAGTCACGGAGAGCATCGCCATCGCGACGAAGACCGCGAAGAGGGCACCCAGGATGCTGTGGGGTTCGCCGCGGTCGATGCGCGAGGCGCCGTCTTCATCGGGTTCCCCTTCGTCATCACCGTCGCGGTGGCGCCCGCTGGTCACGATGTTCCCGCCGACCTTCCCGCCGCGGATGCGGACCTTTCCCCCGACCGCGACGGCATCGCCCTGCACGTAGGCCCCCTCGTGCACGGTGAGATTCCCGAAGAGGGTGACGGCGTCGCCCAGGACCACGCCGCGGATATCGGTGTCACCGAAGAAGTTCACGAAGTCGCCGCGCACGGTGTCCCCGGCGGCAACGCTCTTCTCCCCCCACTCCACCTGGCTCAGGTGGGTGGAGTCGTCGGGATCGACGCTGATCTTGATCGTGGCGTCGATGCCGCGGCGGGTCGAGTCGACGGTCTTCTGAGACGAGTCCTTCACCGTCGGCGTCTGGCGCACCCGCCGGGTGGAATCGGTTCGGGGAGCCGCGGGACGCGCAGACGCCGTTGACGTGGTCGCGCTGTCCTGCGCGTGGCTCGGCACCGGGACGAGGGTCCCGCAGAGGGCGAGAAGGGCGAGGAGGCGGAGGATCATGAGCGGGTCACCGGGAGGAGGACGCCGCGCTAAGCGCGAGACGGCCGAGGGAGGCGAAGGTCAACAGCGCGCCAACGGCGCCGATGAGGAGGGCGGTCGCGAGGGAGGCGTCCCCAGGGAGGGCGGCGCCAGCGCCTTGGATCAGGTCGTACATGACGTCCCGGAGTGCTGCCCCCGGATCGATCGAACCGATCCCCACGGCGAGCTTGGCCCCGTTCCGGAGGAGACCCCCCACGCCATGGAGGAGCGCATCGCCGAACCAGGTGAGGAGCCCTGCGGCCACGACGAGGTCGAGCACGGCGACTCCCGCGAGGGCGCGCCAGGGGATCCGGCGCCGGACGGGGACCGCCGCGGGGAGCTGCACCCGCGCCATCACCCGGTCGGCGAACCCGGTGGTCGGGGCCTCGCGGGGGAAGGTCCGGAGCAGCGCCTCGAGATCGGCGTCGGACAGTGGATGGTTCGGTCGCATGGGGCTACCTGAGTGTACGAGGGTGTCAGGGGACAGGTTTCAGGGGACAGGTATCAGGGAAAAGGGTCAGGTCACAGGGGGGGCGCTGGGGGAGGATCCCCCGGGGCGCAGCGGGCGGAGCAGGGCCTGCAATTCGAGCTTCGCCCGGTGGAGATGGGTCTTCACCGTCCCGATCGGGAGGTCGAGCGCGACGGCGATCTCCTCGTACGACTGGTCCTCGATGAAGCGGAGCTGAACGCAGGCGCGGTAGGCGGGACGCAGCTGAGCGATCGCCTCGGCGATCGTCGCGCCGAGCTCGCTCGCCTCGAGCGCCTCGAGCGGGGAGGGGCCGTCGGCGGCCACCTGGATCGCCCCCTCGGCCGCCGCCTCGAGGCTTTCGGCGCCGCGATCGCCGTCGAGCGAGACCGTCTCCGGGGCGCGCCGCCGGAGATGGTCGATCGCGGCGTTGTTCGCGATCCGGAAGAGCCAACTCGAGAACTTCAGTTCGGTCCGATAGGTGTCGAGCCGGTTCAGGGCCCGGACGAAGGTGTCCTGCGCGAGCTCCTCGGCGACTTCGCGGTCCCCGACCATCCGGAGCACGAGGGAGAAGACGGGCCGCTCATAGCGTTGGATGAGCGCGCGCGCCCCCGCGTCGCGCCCACCGAGCGCGAGCTGGACCAGTTCGACATCGGAGAGCTCGGAGAGGTCGGCGCGCACCGCGAGGGAGAGGGGAGGAGAGCAGAGCTGGACACCCCTCGTACGTCGGGGGCGCCCCAGAGGTTTCGCGGGAGAGCATCCACCCGCCGCACGAGCGCGGCAAACTTGTCCCACGGGGGCGCACCCGGGCAACTTTCACCGATGTCCGCCACGATCGATCTGGAGCGCCACGAAGCGGAGGCCGCCGCCGCGAACGCGACCCTGGAGGGGAAGCGCGTCTACGTGCGCCGGATGTTCTCCGAGATCGCGCCGAGCTACGATCTGCTCAATCGGTTGCTCTCGCTCGGGATCGATCGGCGGTGGCGCACCGTGGCGCTCCGTCGGCTGGGTTGGGATCGCGCCCCATCGGGGACCTATCTCGATCTCTGCGCCGGCACCCTCGATGTCGGCACGCAGCTGAGCAAGACGCGTGGATTCTTCGGGCGCATCTTGGCGGCGGATTTCGCCGAGCCGATGCTGCGCGCCGGCGTGGGGAAGGCCTCGCCCGCGGTGCTCGCGCCGGCCGTCGCCGATGCGCTCGCCCTCCCCGTGCGCGATGCGGCCTTCGAGGGGGCGATCGTCGCCTTCGGGATCCGCAACGTCGCTGACCTCGGCGCCGGGCTTCGCGAGGTGCGCCGCGTGCTCAAGCCCAGTGCGCGCTTCGTCATCCTCGAGTTCTCGACACCGACGCTCCCGTTCATCCGCTCGGCGTATCAGTTCTACTTCCATCACGTGCTCCCACGCATCGGTCGCCTGGTGAGTGGGCATCGCACCGCATACACCTATCTGCCGCGCTCCGTCGCGAACTTCCCCGAGACCACAGCCCTCGCGCAGGCGATGCGCGACGCGGGGTTCCGTGATGTGTCGTGGGAGACGCTCACCTTCGGGATCGCGGCGATCCATGTGGGGACCGCATGACCCAGCCATTGGACACCCTCGGCGAGTTCATCACCGCCATCGAGCAGGCGGGCGAGCTCCGGCGCATCACCCACCCGGTGAAGGTGCATCTCGAGATGTGCGAGATCGCCGACCGCGTGATGAAGATGCCCGGCGGTGGCCCCGCGCTCCTCTTCGAGAAGCCGGTGCTGCGCGATGGCTCGATCTCGGCGTATCCCGTCGCGATCAATCTCTTCGGGTCGATGTCGCGCATGGCGATGTCGCTCGGCGTCGAGCGGCTCGACGACCATGGAGATCGGATCACGAAGTTGATGGACCTCAAGGTGCCTGAGGGGTTCCTCGGGAAGCTGCAGCTCCTCCCCCGCCTCCTCGAGGTGGCGAAGTTCCCGCCGCGCATGGCGTCGGGGACCCCCGCCTGTCAGGAGGTCGTCTGGCAGGGGGATGAGATCGATCTCGACAAGATCCCGGTGCTCACCACCTGGCCGGAGGATGGCGGACCGTTCATCACGATGACGGCGGTCGTCTCCAAGGATCCGCAGCGCGGGATCCGCAATGTGGGGATGTACCGCGTGCAGCAGATGGGGAAGCGGCATGTGGCGATGCACTGGCAGCGCCACAAGACCGGGGCGGCGCACTGGCGCGAGATGGCGGAGCGGGGCGAGAAGATGCCGGTCTGCATCGTGATCGGTGCCGATCCCGCCTCGATGTACTCCGCGAGCGCGCCACTGCCGCCGAACGTCGATGA
>JAJTFH010000067.1 GCA_021298395.1 Gemmatimonadota bacterium
GCTCCTCGCCAACCATGGCGCGACGATCACGCATCTCGAATCGGTCGCCGCACCGTCGATCCCACTCACGGCCCGCGTCCAGTGCCACTCGACGCACGGCGCGCTCCGCGAGATAGAGGTGATCCGTGATCAACTCCTCGACGCCTTCGCGACCGATCCCACCCTGACGCCCGATCAGGTGCTGGTGCTCGTCCCCGATGTCGAGGCCTGGGGGCCGACGGTGGAGATGGTCCTCTCGGCCGAGGAACCAGGCGCGCCGAAGATCCCGATCCATATCGCGGACCGCCCCATCGGGAGCAATCCCGCCGCCGAGGCCTTCCAGCAACTCCTCGCGCTCGAGCACGGCCGCTTCGCGCACTCCGAGCTCTTCGGGCTTTTGCAGCATCCGATGGTCCGCGCGGCGGCGGGACTCGAGGAGGAGGAGCTCGAACGCCTCGCGCGGCGGACCCATGCAGCCAATGTCCGCTGGGGGTACGACGCCTCGGCGCTCGCGGCGCTCGGACTCCCCGCCGATGACATGCCCAGTTGGCGACAGGGTCTCGATCGCCTCCTCATAGGGATCATCGCAGGACGATCGGATCGCCCTGTGCTCTCCGTGCTTCCCGCGATCGGCGATACCGCTGGTGAGCCGGAGGCGGTGGGACTCCTGACGCGCTGGGTCGAAGGGATCGCGTCTCTCGTCGCGTCCTGGAAGACGCCACGCTCGTTGGACGCTTGGGGCGCCCATCTCGCCGAGACGGCGGAGCGGTACCTCGCCGGCGTCGATGCGGTCTCGCGGAGCGCGCGCGCCCGATTCGTCGCGCAGCTCCGACGTCTCGCGACCGATCGGCCGGCCCAGATCGAAGACCCGGAGATGCCGATCGAATTCGGCGTGATCCGTGAGTGGCTTGAGCGGCAACTCGCGGACGAGGATGGGACGAAGCAGTTCCTCTCCGGGAAGGTCACCGTCGCGGCACGCAAGCCGATGCGGAGCATCCCGTTCCGCGTGATCGCCGTCGCAGGGCTCGACGATGCCACCTTCCCGCGTCGCGACCAGCCCATCGGCTTCGACCTCATCGCGCATGCGCCGCGCCTCGGCGACCGCTCACTGCGCGAGGATGACCGCCAGCTCTTCCTCGATCTCGCGATGGCCGCCGAGGCGACGCTGATCCTCACCTGGTCAGGGCGTGATGCGACGACGCACAGCGAACGTGCGCGGTCAGTGGTGGTGGATGAGCTCCTCGATCATCTGGAACAGCAGAAATCAGAACTGCCGGTAGTCCAGCACCCCCTGCACCCCTTCTCGCGGCGCTACTTCTCGAACCAGCCAGGCGATGAGGCGCTCTTCTCCTACTCCCGCGCCATGGAGCGTGGGGCGCATGCGGCACGCACCGGTGCCTACGTCCTCGCCCCGACCGAAGTCAGCGCCGCCTCGCCACCGGGACCGAGTGAAGAGATCCGGCTCAAGGATCTGACCGATCTGTGGGAGAATCCTGCCGAGTTCTTCTGTCGGCAGACGTTGCGCCTCACCCTGCCGGAACAGGATGTGGCGGCGACCGACCTCGAACGCTTCGCCCTCTCGCCTAAGGATCGAGGGTTGCTCCGCCATCTCCTGGTACAGCGCGTCCTCACAGGGAGCTACGACCCGGGTCGTGAGCTCCAGCGCTTCCTCGCCGATGGATTGCTCCCGCCGGGCGCCTTGGGGCGTGCGATCTTCAAGGAGATCGTGGCGGAGGTCGAGCCGATTCGTGCCCGCGTTGCGGGCCTCGCGCTCACCTCCGCCTCGGTGCTCATCCAAGGAGAGGGGTGGCATCTCCGCGGCACCCTCGATGGGCTCACCTCCACCGATCGGATCATCCTTCGCGCAGGATCCTATCGCGCCAAGCATCGCATCCGAGCCTGGGTGGAGCATGTGGTGCTCCTCGCGGCTGCGCAGACAGGTCATCAGGTCCCGCAGAGCACGCTCTTGATCGGAAAGGAGAAGGACGAGGACGGCGATGGCGTGACCCACCATCTGGCGACGCAGGCCTCGTGTCCGACGGTCGCCGATCCGATGGCCCTGCTCGACCAGTGGGTAGGGACGCTGCGCGAGGCACGGACCCGCCCGCTCCCCTTCTTCCAGCAGGCGGGTGCCGCGTGGCTCGATTCGATGCGAAAGGGGAAGGGGACCGATCCTCTGGCCGCCGCAAGGAAGCAGTTCACCGACGGCTACAACTGGTCTGGCGATGAGTCAGATCCCTACGTCGCGCTCTGCTTCGGCGAGGACGATCCACTCGCCGCTCATCGGGAGACGTTCGAGCGACTCGCGACGGCGCTCTGCCCCACCTTCGAGCTCCCGGATCTCGCATGACGGCGCCGATCATGGATCACTTCGATCCGCTCCGTGTCTCGATCGCCCCGGGAATCACCCTCGTGGAGGCAAGTGCGGGTACCGGGAAGACCTTTGCGATCACCCGCCTCGTCCTCCGGCTGCTCCTCCAGCGCGAGGCTCCGCTCGCGCTGCGAGAGATCGCCGTCGTCACCTTCACGGAGAAAGGGACCAACGAGCTCATCACCCGGATTCGCGAGGTGCTGCGCCTCGCACGGGACATCTGTTCGGATGGTCCGCCGTCGGGTGGCACGCATCGCGACCTTGTCGACTTCCTGCTCCCGCAACGCGAATGGGCGGCGGAGCGTATCGACGAGGCACTTGCCGCCATCGACCAACTCAGCGTCTCGACGATCCACGGCTTCTGTCGCCGCATCCTCATCGAGCAGGCGCTCGAGGCCGGGGTGCACTTCGATCTCGAGTTCCTCGAGAACGACACCGAGCTCCTCACGCGCGCCGCCCATGACTGGGCGCGGCGCACGCTGGTGACCGATCTGGCGCCGGCGGAACTGGTCGGGGCGAGCGGTGTCGATCCCGCGACCTGGGCCCGTGCCCTCGTCCAGCCAGCCGACTCGCATCCGACGATCGATGCACGCCACGGCGATACGCTCGGTGCGACCCTCCTCGCCGACTACATCACGGCGGTACAGAGCGGGGCGCGACGCGAGCGGAGCCAGCGCCATGCCCTCTCCTTCGATGATCTCCTCCGCCGCCTCAGCCACGTTCTCGCGAGCGAGGGGCCGCAGGGCCCGCTGGCCCAGCGGATCCGGCAGCGCTTCCGAGCGGCCCTCATCGACGAGTTCCAGGATACCGACCCCTTCCAGTTCCCGATCTTCCGGAACGCCTTCGCTGGGTGTCCCCTCTTCCTCATCGGAGACCCGAAGCAGTCGATCTACGCCTTCCGAGGTGCCGACGTCCGCGCCTACCTCTCGGCGGCCGCCTCGGCGAATCAGCGATTCACCCTCGGCGTGAACTACCGCAGCACCCCGGAACTGGTCGATGCCGTCCAGACGCTGTTCGGCCATCATCCCTCGGTACCATTTGGCGCCTCGCTCGGCATCACCCTCCCAGCGATCCGATCCGCGGACCGCGCGACGCGCCCGCCGGTGCTCGCGACCGATGGGCGCCGAGCGCTGCACTGGATCGTGGTGCGCGATGACCGCCCGGCGAAGGTGCTGAAAAAGGGGACGGCCAAGCCGAAGCCGCTCTCCAAGGACGATGGGATGCGCTCCGCGATCGCCGCGACGATCCGGGAACTGCTGACCCTGCGCGCGAATGGACTCGAGGCGAAGGCGATGGCGATCCTCGTCCGCGGGAATCGGCAGGCGCAGGAGATGAAGCACGCACTCGACCGCGTCGGCGTCCCGGCCGTCGTGACGAGCGACCGCGATGTCCTCGACTCCGATGAGGGTGAGGAGCTCATCCGCCTCGCGCTGGCGATCGCCGAACCCGGGAATGACCAGCGGATTCGCGCGGCGCTCGCCACCCGGCTCTGGGGGGCGACGGCGACCGATATCGTCCAGATGCTCCAGGGCGATGGGCATCAGGAGTGGGCGACGGTCATCTCGATGGTGCGGTCGGCCCATGAGACCTGGGTCGCCGAGGGACTGCCCGCTGCGCTGTCGCAGATCCTGACTGCCCGTCAGACCATTCCACGACTGCTGACCCTCACCGACGGAGAACGTCGGGTCACGAATCTCCGTCACCTCCTCGAGCTGCTGCGCGAGGAGAGCGCTGGGGCGCCGCTCCCCCCCGC
>JAJTFH010000020.1 GCA_021298395.1 Gemmatimonadota bacterium
GGCGCCGGTCGCCTGGCGCACGATCAAGGGGATGCTGCGCGGCGAGTTCGCCGCCGATGTGGTCGCGATGCTCGCGATCGTCACGGCGATCGTCCTGCTCGAACCGATCGCCGGGTTGGTGATCGTGCTGATGCAGACGGGGGGCGAGCTCCTCGAGCGCTACGCCGAGGGCCGTGCCTCCGATGCGGTGCGTGAGCTCGAGGCGGCAGCGCCACGCATCGCACACCGGCTCGCATTAGAGCGCCCCCCCGCGGGCGAACCGCTGATCGGGACCGCGGTCTCGGATATCGCAGTCGACGGGATCGCCGTGGGTGACCTGCTCCTGGTGCGCCCCGGGGAGATGATCCCCTGCGACGGCGAGGTGGTCGAGGGCTCGAGCTCGCTCGACACCTCTCGCATCACCGGTGAGCCGCTACCGGAGCACGTGGGACGAGGTGCCCACGTGCGCTCCGGCGTGGTGAACACCGCCTCACCGCTGGTGCTGCGCGCCACCGCCCTCGCCAGCGCCTCGCTCTACGCCCGGATCGTCGAGCTCGTCCGCACCGCCCAGGGCGAGAAATCCCCGATCCAGCGTCTCGCCGACCGCTGGGCGGTCTGGTTCACCCCGATCACGATCCTCGCCTGCCTCATCGCGTGGGTCATCTCGCGCGATCCGCTGCGCGTCCTCGCCGTCCTCGTCGTCGCGACCCCCTGCCCCCTCCTGCTCGCGACCCCCGTCGCGGTGATCGGCGGGATCAACCGCGCCGCCCGCCGTCAGGTGATCGTGCGGAACGGCACCGCCCTCGAGCTCCTGGCCCGCGTCGACACCGTGGTCTTCGATAAGACGGGGACGCTGACGCATGGCCGGCCCGCGGTGACCGCCGTGGAGGGGATCGATGGCGCCTCCGCCGACGAACTCCTCCGCTACGCCGCCGCGATCGAGATGGGGAGCGGCCATCTCCTCGCCCGCTCCGTCCTCGATGAGGCGGCCGCCCGGAAGCTCACGATCCCCTCGGCGCGCGAGATCGTGGAGTATGCGGGCCGCGGGGTGACCGGCCTCGTACACGCGCATCGCGTCAGCATTGGGAACCGGAGCATGGTCGGCGAGCATCACCCCAGCTGTCGCGACACGATCGACGCGCGCCACCCGACGAGCGTCGGGGGGCTCCGCGCCTATGTCGTGGTCGAGGCGCTCGACGGCGAGACGGCGCCGATGATCGGCGTGATCACCTTCGGCGACCGCCTCCGCGCCAATCTCCCCCCGTTCTTTCACCGCCTCAGGGAGCTCGGCCTCACCCGCACCGTCCTCCTCTCGGGAGATCACGTGGAGAACGTGCGACCGGTGGCCGAAGCGTTGGGGATCAGCGAGGCGCAGGGGGATCTCCTCCCCGATGGGAAGGTCGCCGCGGTGAAGGCGCTCGAGGCGAGTGGGCGCCGCGTACTCATGGTGGGCGACGGCACCAACGATGCCCCGGCGCTCTCCGCCGCCACCGTCGGGGTCGCCCTCGCCGCGCATGGCGGCGGGATCTCCGCCGAGGCGGCGGGCGTCGTGCTCCTCGCCGATGATGTCACGCGCGTCGAGGATGCGGTGCGGATCGGGCAGCGCGCGGTGAAGATCGCACGGCAGAGCATCGTCGCCGGACTCATCCTCTCCGGCGCGGCGATGGTCGTCGCGGCACTCGGGTTCATCCCCCCGACGGTGGGGGCGCTGATCCAGGAGGGGATCGATGTGGCGGTGATCCTGAACGCGCTCCGGGCCGCGTCGGCGCCACCCGTGGCATAAGGACCAGGCGCCGCCCCGCGGTCGGGGAAACCGCTCTCGCGGGGCGGTGTATCTTGCCTCCTATGTCGACGCTCCCCGATCGCGCCACCGCCCTCGCTCTCATGGAGGCGTGGACCCCGAACCTCTCCCTCCGGCGCCACATGCTCGCCGTCGAGGCCGCCATGCGCGCCTATGCCACCCACCTTGGTGAGGACGTCGAGCGCTGGGGGCTCGCCGGCCTCCTCCACGACTTCGATTACGAGCGCTTCCCCAACGACGCGCAGGCCGCCGACGCCGAGCACCCGAGCGAGGGAGTGCGCCACCTCCGCACCCTCGGCTACCCGGAGGACATCTGCCAGGCGATCCTCGGTCATGCCCCCTTCACCGGGGTCGCCCGCGAGAGCCAGATGGCCAAGGCGCTCTTCGCCGTCGACGAGCTCTGTGGGCTGATCACCGCCGCCGCCCTCGTGCGACCGTCCAAGAGCGTGATGGACCTCGAGGCGAGCTCGCCGGGAGGACGTCGTGAACGGTGCGACCGAGCTCGGCGTCGAACTCGAGGCGCACATCACCTTCGTGATCGCGGCGATGCGTGGGATCGCGCCCACCCTCGGGCTCGCGGGACCCACTGTTCCCTGACCCCTGCCCTCTGCCCCCTACCCCCGGGGGGCGTCTCGGCGGGAACGCCCCAACGTCGGCCCCCGCTCCGCCGTATGTGAGGTTGTGCAACATGAGCGGCGCGCATGACCACGATGGTCCTTCCCTGGACCCCGACGACCGTCCGCATGGTGCCTGACCGGCCGGCGGACGAGCGGGAGCTCATCCTCGCCGCCCAGCGGGGCGAGGAGGCGGCGTTCGGCACCCTGGTGCTCCGGCACCAGCGGCGTGCCTACACGGTGGCGCGGGCGATCGTGCTCAACCACGAGGATGCGGAGGATGCGGTGCAGGAGGGGTTCCTCCACGCCTACCGCGCGCTGGAGCGCTTCCGTCCCGATCAGGCCTTCGGGGCCTGGCTCCACCGGATCGTGGCGAACGCGGCGCTCGACATCACCCGTCGACGGAAGGTGCGGGACGCCGACGAGTTGCCGGAGACGGTGGCCTCACACTTCCGCGATCCCGCGGAGACGGCGGAACTCCGCCGCCGATTGGCGGCGGCGCTCGCCGAGCTCCCCGCGCGGCAACGCGCGGTGATCACGCTGCACGACGTGGAGGGGTTCCGCCACGCGGAGATCGGCCAGATGCTCGGGATCCCCGAGGGAACGGCCCGCTCCGATCTACACTATGCCCGATCCCATTTGCGCCAGCTGCTCGGGGCGCTGAGGAGTGACGTATGACCGATGAGACCCGTGGCCCGGCGCTGCACCGGGATGATGAACTGACCGAGCACCTCCGGGCGCTCACCGCCCCGCCGGCCGACCCGGCGTACTGGGATGGGCTCCATGCGCGCATCCTGGCGCGCGTGGCGCAGGGACGTGAGGAGGGCGAGTGGTGGGCCGTCTCCGAGCGGACCTATCGCGTGGGGCTCATGGCGGCCGGACTCACCCTCATCGTCGCGGGGTCGCTCTGGATGCGGGCCCGTGCCATCGAGACCCGCATGGCCTACGAATCACAGATCGAGACCCCGGCCGACGTGCAGCCGGTCTTCGCACGGCGGGGCCTCTTCGACGATGACCGTCCGGGCGCGCACCCCACCCCCGGCCCCCGCTAGGAGACCCCGATGACACGAACCAAAGGCGCCGCCCTCGCGTTCTACGGCAGTGTGGTCCTCGTGGGCGCGATCCTCGGGATCGTCGCTGACCGGGTGGTCCTGCGCGAGCGGTTGGCGCGGGAATGGCGCGACCCCCGGAGCATGCGCGACCGCATCGCAGAGCAGTTGCAGCTGGACGCCGATCAGCGCGCTCGGTTCGACACGATCCTCGATGCGCGCAATCGGGGGTATGACTCCCTGATGGCCCCGGTCCGTCCGTCGCTCGACTCGGTCGGCGATGCGGCGCGGCAGGAGATCCAGGCGATGCTCACCCCCGAGCAGCGCACCCGGTATGACGAGATGCGGCAGGCGCGTGAGCGCGGCCGCCAGGAGCGCTAGCTGATGCTGCGGAAGGTCCGACTGATGGTGGTGTGCCTCCCCATGGCCCTCGGGGCCCAGGAGACGGCACGCCCGATCACCCTCGACGAGGCGGTACGGCTCGCCAAGCGCAACGCCCCGGCCGCCGTCCAGGCCCGCAACGCCGTCCGGCAGCAGGCCGGGACGGTGCGAACGCGCTATGCGGCCTACCTCCCCACCCTCTCCTTCGGGGCGGGCGCCAATCGCCAGAACGGGACGCGCTACCTCCTCGACCTCGACACGATCCTCCCGAACGACGTGCCGTGGCGCGCGAACCACAGCCTCAGCTCCAACCTCGAGGTCTTCGACGGCGGGCGCCGGTGGTTCGAACTCCAGGCGGCGCGCGCCGGCGTCGATGCTGCGGAGGCCAGCGAGGTCGCGCAGGAGTTCACCGTCTCGCTCACCGTGAAGCAGCAGTTCTATGCCGTGCTCGCCGCGCGGGAACAGCAGAGCGCCGCCGCCAAGCAGCTCGAGCAGGCGGCGGAGCAGCTGAAGGCCGCCAATGCTCGCGTGGGGGCCGGCGCCGCCACCCGCTCCGACTCGCTGCGCTCGGTGATCGCCGTCGGGAACGCTCGCCTCGCCGTCCTCGCGGCGGAGAACGCCCTCGCCGGCGCCAACGCCAGCCTCTCGCGCCTCGTCGGGTCGCCCACCCTCGTCACCGCCGCCCCCGACGACCAGCGCGACGCCGCGCTCCGCGTCACGCGGAGCGACGCCGAGTTGCTCGCCCTCGCCGAGCAGGGCCCCGCGGTCCGGCAGGCGATCGCCGCCGCCGATGCCGCCAAGCAGAATTCGCGCGCCGCCAAGACCCCCTATCTCCCGACCCTCTCGCTCGGGCTCTCGCAGAGCTATGCCGCGTCGCAACCCGGCTTCGCCCTCCTCGGGGACAACCGCAACAAGAACATCGCGACCAACCTCCGCGTGAACTTCACCGTCTTCAACGGGCTCAATCGCGAGCAGCAGGTGTTGCAGGCGAGCCTCACGGAGCAGAACGCGCAGGCCGCGCTCCGTGACGCCAAGCTCAACGCGCGCCAGCTCATGATCCAGCAGCTCGGCACCCTCCGCACCGCCGAGGCGCGCGTGGAGATCCAGCAGCAGTCGGTGCTCGCCGGCGAGGAGGACCTGCGCGTGCAGCAGGAGCGCTACAACCTCGGCGCGGGCACCCTGCTCGATCTGCTCGCCTCGCAGAGCACCCTCATCTCGGCGCGTCAGGCGCTGATCCAGGCCCGTCTCGATGCTCGCACCGCGCGGGCGCAGATCGAGGCACTCATCGGGCGGGATCTCTGATGCCCCGCTTCTCATCGTCTTCCCTCGGAGTACGTGCCGTGACCCGTCAGCCCCTCCTGCTCCTCACCGTTACCGCCCTCCTCACGGCGTGCGGGAAGAAGGCCGAGCAGCCCCTCGTCATCCGCACGGCGGAGATCACCCGCCGCACCATCGTGGTGCAGGCCGAGGCGACGGGGGTGATCGAGCCGATCAACGTCGTCGAGGTGAAGTCGCGCGCCTCCGGGCAGGTGATCCAGATGCCGGTGGAGACCGGGACCCTCGTGCGGGCCGGTGATCTGATCGTCCAGCTCGACACGCGCGACGTGCAGAACCAGTTCGACCAGGCCAAGGCCGACCTCGAGGCGGCGGAGAAGCGGCTCGAGGTCTCCTCGATCCAGAAGAAGCGCTCCGACGAGCTGCTCGCCGCGCGGATCATCACCGCGCAGGAGAATGAAGCGGCCCAGCTGGACATCGCCAATGCGCAGTCGGCGATCGTGCGCTCGCGCGCGTCGCTCGACATCGCGCAGCAGCGTTTGGAAGAGGCGCGCGTGACGGCGCCGGTGCTCGGGACGATCATCGAGAAGCCGGTGGCCCTGGGGCAGGTCGTGCAGTCGGGGACGAGCGCCGTCGGCGGGGGGACGACCATCGTGAAGATGGCCGACCTGACGCGCGTGCGCGCCCGTGCGCTCGTGAACGAGACCGACATCGGCGCGGTGCGCGCCGGGCTCGAGGCGACGGTGACGGTCGACGCCTTCCCCGATCGCCCCTTCCGCGGCGTGGTCGAGAAGATCGAACCGCAGGCGGTGGTGCAGCAGAACGTGACGATGTTCCCCGTGCTCGTGACCCTCGACAATCGCGATGGGCTCCTCATGCCCGGGATGAACGGCGAGGTCTCGATCGTCTCCGAGCGGCGGGAGGATGTGGTGACGGTGCCGAACGAGGCGATCCGCTCGGTGCGCGAGGCGGCCCAGGCGGCCGGGCTCCTCGGGCTCGACCCCGACAGCGTGCAGGCGCAGATCCGGGCGAGCCAGGGGAGTGGGTTCGGCGGGGCGGCGGGGATGCGGACTGGGGCACCCGGCGCAGCGAGCGGTGCGCCCTCTGGCGCGCCAGCCGGTGCCTCCCCCGCTGGCGGACGTCCGAGCACCGGTGGCGACTCCACCGCCCGGCGTGCGGGTGGGCGCCGGAACGGGGGCGCAGCCCAGCGTGGTGCCCCCACCGGGAGCGCGCCCGGTGGACGTCCGCAGGGGATGAATGGCGCCACGGCCGGTGGCGCGCCGAACGGCGCCCGCCGCAGCGGGGGTCGCTCCGGCCTCGTCTTCGTCCAGAAGGCCGATAGCACCTGGGAGCCGCGCGTCGTCCGCCTCGGCGTCGCCGACTACGACTATACGGAGGTCCTCAGCGGGCTCCAGCCCGGAGAGCAGGTCGCCCTCCTGAGCGCCGCCGCCCTCCAGGCCCAGCGGCAGCAGAGCACCGACCGCTTCCGCGCCATGACCGGCGGCGGCTCTCCCCTCGGCGGCGGGAGCACCGGCGGCGGCGCGGGTGGCGGTCGTCCGACCGGCGGCGCCGGTGGCGGCGGCGGGAGTCGATAAACCATGGATTTCGCCGAGACCATCCGCGTCGCCCTCGGGGCGCTCCGCGCGAACAAGATGCGCTCCCTCCTCACGATGCTCGGCATCGTGATCGGGGTCTCCGCGGTCATCGCCGTCGTCGCATTGGGGCGCGGCGCGCAACAGGCGGTGAAGGATCGCATCAGCTCCCTTGGGACCACCCTCCTCACCGTCTCACCAGGGCAGGCCCGCGCCGGTGGGGTGATGTCGTTCGACGTACGGAGCCGCCTCACCCTCGAGGACGCGATGGCGCTCGAGGAGCGGGGCACCGTGATCACCGCGGTCCAGCCCGAGATGTCGAGCACCCTGCAGGTGCAGTACCTCAACAAGAACGCGGGGACGCAGGTCGTCGGGACGACGGCCAACTTCCCCGAGGTCCGCAAATACGAGCTCGCGGCGGGGCGCTTCTTCACCTCCGCCGAGGACCTGAGCCGGCAGCGCCTCGCGGTCGTGGGGCCCACGGTCCTCGAGAACCTGGGGCTCCAGACCCCCGAGGCACTCGTCGGTGAGGACATCCGCATCCGCGGCATCCAGTTCACCGTCATCGGAGTCTATAAGTCGAAGGGGCAGGCCAATCCCTTCAGCAACCCGGATGACCAGGTGCTCATCCCGATCCAGACGGCGCGCTTCCGGATCCTCGGGTCGAATCGCCTCCGCTCGATCTCGGTCCTCGCCCCCGACGAGGCACAGATCCCCGATGCGATGGCCGACGTGCAGAAGGTCCTGCGGCGGGAACACAAGCTCCGCCCCGACAAGCCCGATGACTTCCAGATCCGCAATCAGGCCGACTTCCTGAGCACCTTGGGTGAGACCACCCAGGTCTTCTCGATGCTCCTCGCGGGGATCGCGGCCGTCTCCCTCCTCGTGGGAGGGATCGGGATCATGAACATCATGCTCGTCTCGGTCACCGAGCGGACCCGCGAGATCGGGATCCGCAAGGCCCTGGGGGCGACGCGCCTCAACATCCTCTTCCAGTTCCTGATCGAGGCGGTGGTGCTCTGCCTCCTGGGCGGGGGGCTCGGGATCCTGCTCGGGGCCGGCGGAGCGACCGCCTTCACCAAGCTCCTCGGGTGGACGACCCAGATCGGCGCCTCCTCGGTGGGGCTCGCCTTCGGCTTCTCGGCCCTGGTCGGGGTGATCTTCGGGGTCTATCCGGCCCGACGCGCCGCCGGCCTCGACCCGATCGTCGCACTGCGGTACGAGTAGGGCGCGGCACGGCCCACGAGGCTGCACCCAGGGTCCGGCATCGCTAGCTTTCCCTCGCGATGCCGGACCCTGCCGCTTCACCTGACGCCGCGCCACCGGTCGACCACGCCGGGGGTCACCATGGGGCCGACCCCAACCCGCGAGGCAAGCGCCTCGCGATCCTGACGCTGACCGCGCTGGGGGTCGTCTATGGCGACATCGGGACGAGCCCGCTCTACGCGCTCCGCGCCTGCTTCAAGCCGGAATATGGGATCGCCCCCTCACCGGAGAACATCTATGGGATCCTCTCCCTGATCCTCTGGGCGCTCATCCTCGTGGTGAGCGTGAAGTACATCGTCTTCGTGATGCGCGCCGACAATCGCGGCGAAGGGGGGATGCTCGCGATGCTCGCCCTCCTCCTTCGACAGAGTGACCTGCGATGGCGGGCGGTGCTCATCGCCTTCGGGCTCTTCGGCGCCGCCCTCCTCTACGGCGATGGGATCATCACCCCCGCCATCTCCGTCCTGTCGGCGGTGGAGGGGCTCGCCGTCGGATCCGACGCGCTCGAGCCCTTGGTCGTCCCCTTCACCCTGATCATCCTCGTCGGGCTCTTCCTCGCGCAGCGGGTCGGGACCTCCGTGGTGGGGCGGATCTTCGGTCCGATCACCTTCCTCTGGTTCGCGACGATCGGCATCCTCGGGGTGCGGGAGATCCTGCAGTCCCCGGAGATCCTCTTCGCGGTGCACCCGGGCTATGCGGCGCGCTTCCTCATGACGCACGGCACGGCGGGCTTCCTCATCCTCGGCGCCGTCGTCCTCGCGGTGACGGGGGCCGAGGCGCTCTACGCCGACATGGGGCACTTCGGCCGTCGCCCGATCCGCCTCGCCTGGTTCCTGATGGTCCTCCCCGCGCTCGTGCTGAACTACTTCGGGCAGGGGGCGCTGATCCTCCGCGATGCCACCGCGGCGGCGAACCCGTTCTATCTCCTCGCCCCACGTGAGCTCCTCTATCCGCTCACGGGCTTGGCGACCCTCGCCGCGATCATCGCCTCACAGGCGATGATCTCCGGCGCCTTCTCGCTGACGCAGCAGTGCATCCAGCTCGGCTACAGCCCACGGATGACGATCACCCACACCTCCGCCAAGGAGTTCGGGCAGATCTACATCCCCGAGGTGAACAACGCCCTCATGATCGGCTGCCTGCTGATCGTCCTCGCCTTCCGGGAGTCGGCGCGGCTCGATGCGGCCTACGGGATCGCGGTCACCGGGACCTTCATGATCACGACGACCGTCTTCACCGTCGTCACGGCGACCCGCTTCGCATGGCCGCGCTGGAAGTCCGCCGTCTTCTTCCTGCTCTTCTTGATCGTCGACGGTTCGTTGTTCGGGGCGAGCCTCCTCAAGATCTGGCATGGCGGGTGGGTCCCCCTCCTGGTCGCGATCGCCCTCTTCACCCTGATGACGAGTTGGAAGCGCGGCCGCGAGATCCTGCGCGAGCGCGTCATGGACATGTCGCTCCCCCTCGACACCTTCCTCGAGGACATCGCCCGCCGCTCCCCGGTGCGCGTCCCAGGGACCGCGGTCTTCATGACCTCTGAGGCGACGGGGACCCCGGTGGTCCTCCTGCACCACCTCAAGCACAACAAGGTGCTGCACGAGACGGTGATCCTCCTCTCGATCCTCACCGACGACATCCCTGAGGTCCCCAAGGCGCAGCGCACGCGGATCGAGGCGCTGGGCCAGGGCTTCTTCCGCGTCACCTCGCATTACGGATTCATGGAGGGCGCCGATGTGAAGGAGGTCCTCCAGCAGTGCCGCGACGCCGGCGTCGCCGCACGCCCGCTCGACACGAGCTATTACCTCGGGCGCGAGCAACTGATCCCCACCCGCGGCCCCTGGAAGAAGCACGGCCGCTCGATGTGGATCTTCCGCAAGCACCTCTTCGCCTTCATGTCGCGGAACGCCCGCTCCGCGACGCAGTACTTCCAGCTCCCCCCGAATCGCGTGGTGGAGCTGGGCACGCAGCTCGAGTTCTAGTCGTCCCCGGGCCCGCCGTGGCCCATCACTCCCCGGAGTCCGACATGCGTCGTCTCGCGTCCGCGCTCGTGGCCCTCGCCTCCCTCGCCACGCTCCTCGCCGCCCCGCTCACCGCACTCACGGCCCAGGGCCGCGTCCCCGTCGATTCGCTCCGCGACGACCGGAACTTCTCCTTCTACAGCGGCCCGTATCGCGCCGGCATCCCCCGCCCCGAATCGATCCTCGGCTACGCCGTCGGCACCTGGCACACGCAGTACCATCTCCAGGAGCGGGTCCTCCTCGGGATCGCCGAGGCCGCCAAGGATCGCGTGCGCGTCGAGGAGATCGGCGTCTCCAACGAGCGGCGCACCATGCGCATCTACCTCGTCTCGGCGCCGGAGAACATCGCGCGCCTCGACGCCATCCGCGCCGACCTCGACCAGATCGCCGACCCGCGCGGGCTCTCCCAGAGCCAGGTCGATGCGCTCGTGGCACGCACACCGGCCGTCGTCTGGTTCTCGGGCTCGGTACATGGCGATGAGGTCCCGGGGTTCGAGGCCTCGATGCAGCTGCTCTATCACCTCGCCGCCACCGACGATCCCGCGACCGTCGCCCTCCTCAGGAACGCCATCGTCGTGATCAACCCGAGCTCGAACCCCGACGGGCATGAGCGCTTCGCCGCCTGGAGCAACTCGATCGCCGTCGGGAGCCCGGATCGCCTCGCTCTCGAGCAGCAGCGCAATCAGCCCTGGTCGGTCTCGGGTCGCTTCAATCACTACCGGTTCGATATGAATCGCGACCTGATGGCGATGACGCAGCAGGAGGTGCAACACATCGTCGGCGGGCTCCTCCGCTGGCATCCGATGGTCGTCGCGGACCTGCACGGCTACACCAGCACCTACTACATGGCGCCGCCGGCGCGCCCGGTGAATGCGAACATCTCCGGGTGGCCCTTCAGCTGGGGAGAGCGGATCGGGCGTGGGAACGCCGCCGCCTTCGATCAGCGCGGGTGGCTCTACTTCGTGCGCGATGCCTTCGACCTCTACTACCCGGGCTACTACGACTCGTGGCCGAGCCTGAATGGCGCGATGGGGACCACCTACGAGACCGATGGTGGCCCCGCCCTCCTCAAGCGGCGCGAGGACGGCACCCTCCTCTCGCTCCGTGATGGGATCGCCAAGCACTATGTGGCCGCCCTCGCGACCTTCGAGACCTCGGCCAAGGGCGCACGCGAGATGGTGCGCGACTATGCCGCCTTCCGGCAGAAGGCGATCAGCGATGGCCGCACCGGCACCATGAAGCGCGTGGTCCTCCTCCCCGGGAACGATCCGGCGCGCGCCGCCGAGCTCGCCGCCGCACTGCTCCGGCATGGGATCGAGGTCACGCGTACCACGGCCCCTTTCTCGAGCGCCAAGGCCCGCAGCTACGCGACCGATGCCGTGGGGGCGCGCACCTTCCCCGCCGGCGCCTATGTGATCGACCTCGCGCAGCCACAGGGCCGCGTCGCCAAGGCGGTCCTCGAGCCCGATCCCGAGCTCGACCCCACCTTCGCCAAGGAACAGCTCGCGCGCTTCGAGCGGAACAAGGTGCGCCCGGGTGATGGGAGCGAGGATGAAGGGTTCGAGTTCTACGATATCTCGGCGTGGGCCCTTCCCGTCGCCTTCGGTGTCGAGGCGTACTGGACCGAGGACGCCCCCGCGGTGACGGGGGCGCTGCTCTCGAGCGCCGGCGGTGCGGTGCTCAACGGCGAGCGGCTCCCGCACGCGATCACTGGTGGGATCGTCGAGGGGCGCAACGCGACCTCCGCCTTCCTCTGGAAGAACGATCGCAACGGCGCCGGCAAGCTCGCGGCGCAGCTCCTGCAGGAGGGATACCGCGTCGCGATCGCCTCGAAGCCGATCCAGACCGGGAGCACCATCTGGCCGCGCGGGACCTGGGTCGCGCGCGTCTCGCGCAACGATGGCACCCTCGCCGACCGCGTGCATGCGCTCGCCGAGGCGGCGGGGGTCGGGGTCCGTGGGGTGAATTCCGCCTTCCCCGATGCCGCGCAGTACGGGACGGGATCGGCAGAGGTCGTCTCGCTCGAGGCGCCGCGTATCGCCGTGGTGGCGAGCGAGGGGATCTCGCAGACGAGCTATGGCGCCATCTGGTGGAGTCTCGAGCAGCGCTACGGGATCCGCTTCACCCCGATCGCGGCCGACGCCCTCAATGGCGATCTCTCCACCTTCAACGTGATCCTCGTCCCGAGCGGTGGGCTCGGCCGCCTCGGCAAGGGTGAGAATCTCAAGCGCTGGGTGCAGAACGGCGGCGCGCTGATCACCTTCGGCGGCGCCACGCGCTGGGCGATGGGGAAGGACGTCGATCTCACCTCGGCGCGGCGGATCACCTGTCCGGAGAAGGAGGTGAAGTCCGCCGCCGCCCCGACCGCCCCGGTCGATACGCTGCGGGCCGCGGCGAGCCCGAGTGCCTGCGAGGCACGCCTCGCTGACCTCCCCGGCAACCACTTCGATGTGGTGCTCGACCTCACGCACTGGCTCACGCTCGGGATGGAGCAGCAGCGGATGACGGTGCTCGTGAGCGGGGGCGATTCCTACGGCCTCTCGACCGAGGGGGGCAATGTGGGCGTCTTCCCGACGACAGGGCCGCTCCGCCGGGCCGGCTTCACCTTCCCGGAGAACAGCGAGAAGCTCCTGCGCGGGACGAGCTTCATCGTGCAGGAGCGGGTGGGGCGTGGGAACGTGGTGATGTTCACCAACGATCCGATGTTCCGCGGGTGGTGGCGGGCGATGGACCGGCTCGTGCTCAACGCGATGTTGCTCGGGACGGCCTTCTAGCCCTCTCCGCTTGTCGGCTTACGGACGACGGGGCGGCGGGGGTGGGCCGTTCCGCGTCCAGATGACGACGACCCCGCACCCCGCATCGGTCCCTGCGAACTCGCCGGGGACATCCGAGGCTCCGGAGTAGACCTCGATCCCTTCGATGTCCCGCACCGCGACATTGGGACCGAAGAAGTTGTCGGGGCGCCCATCGACGATGTACTGCGGGTAGCAGCCCGGGAGTGACCGGGCCATGCGGATGAGGCAGCCGCGGCTCCCGCCGCACTCGATCGCGACCCCACGGAGCCCGCGGACCGCATCAGAGAGATTGTTGTACGCCCGCTCCTCGATCACCTCGCGCGTCACGTACTGCCCGCGACCCGTCTTGAGCCGACGCTCGAAGTCCTCGTAGCGGACGCCTCGGGACGGTTCTCCCGTCACCTCGGTGGCGGGGAGCCGCTGGACGCGGCCCGCCGCCGAATCCGCGGCGACCGTCCCGGCTGTAGCGGCCTCCGCGGCGATCGACTCGAGCTCGAACCGCTGGACCATCGTCTCGCCCTTGGCGAGGGCGAGGACGACGGAGGTGCGCGGATACCCCGGCGCGGTGAAGAAGAAGCGGATCACCCCGGAGGGGATCTCCTTCAGTTCGAACACCCCGAGGGAATCGGTGGTGGCGAAGCGCCCGGTGGCGGCGATCACCACCCGCGCGCCGGTGATCGGCTGCTGTGAGGTCGCGTCCGTGACCACACCCTTGAGCGTCGCGAACGCCCCCTGCGCGGCGAGGGGCGTGGCGAGGGGGGACCCGGCCGCTCCCATGACGAGCGTCGCGAGGACGCGCAGCACGAAACGAGGGATGGGGGACCGGGGGGAATCCATACCCTCAAGGATAGGGGTGAAACGACCGAGGGGGAACGCCAGTCGGCGTTCCCCCTCGGCCATCAGCTGTCGACCGCCCGAAGATCAGGGAGGGGTCGGGGAGTTCGGGGTGGCACCGCCCCAGGTGTAGAGCGCCTGGCCGAAGACACCGAGCTCCTTGGCGGGCACCGGCATCTCGCGCGGGGTCCCGGTCACGAGCCCGTCGACGCGGCGACGGTAGTAGTACGGCGCCGCCCCGAGCCCGAGGAGCTCGATCTCCATCTCGTAGCGGAGCTTGGTACGGAGGCCAGCCTGCCCGTCCCCAGCCGCCGAAGCGGCGAGGCCACCGCGGCCGACGCGGGTGTTGTTGATCTTGGTGGCGGCGAGGGCGAGGTTCGTGTTCGTCTCGATGAGCCCCTCAGCCCAGAGCAGATCGTTCTGGGCGGCCGAGAAGACCGGCACGGTGCCATAGCCGGAGTAGATCCCGGTCGGCGACTGCACGCCGGTGGCATCGTAGCGGATGTGGCCGATGTTCGACTGATGGTACGAGCCACGGGCCATATTGAAGATCGCCTGCGTGGAGTAGGCGAAGTCGGTCCCGGCGTTGGCGGTCTTCGGGACGTTGCCGAAGCCGGCGATCATCCCCGTGGTCCCGAACGACCCGTCCCCGAGGCGCTTGTCCGCCGAGTTGGGCTGCGGGTTCCCACCCGCCGGCCACGGGGTCTTCTGCGAGGCGTCGAGCAGATTCGCCACGCGGGTGTGGAGGCGGCCCGTGTCGAGCGAGTTGAACCAGACCAGGACCTCGGGGCACCAGGCCGAGCACCCGTCCCCTTCGAACTTGAAGTCGAACGGCGTGGTCGACGAGATCCCCTTGGAGGCGTAGCTCACGACCTTCGTCCAATCGACCGCCGTGTTCTCCGCGCCGGTGCGCGGCCAGTTCGCGAGCAGGTACGCCGCCATCGTGTTCGCCACCTGCGCGATCTGCACGTTGGTGTAGGCATGCCCGTTCAACCAGGCCGGCGGGGTGGAGAAGGTGTTGGCCGTCGCGATGACGATCGCGTCATCGAACTTCGCGAGCGCCGCGTCCCGCACCTGCTTGCGGTTCGAGTACTCGAGGTTCGCGAGGTCAGCGTCCTCGTCGATGATGTACCCCTTGTCATAGTTCATCGCGATGCCGGAGAGCGCGGCGCCCTGCATGAGGAGCGCGACGGCCTCAGCCCGCTTCGTGTTCGACGCGGTGCCGATCACGAGGTTGTTCTTCCGAATCGCCTTCAGCACGTTCGTCGCGAGCGAGAGGGAGCTGTAGTAGCCCTCCCAGTACTGCTCGACGCTCGTCCGCCCCGCCGCGGCCGGATCGTTCTGCCACGACCGGTTGTTCCGCGTGCCATCGGTGTCGAGGCTCGAGTAGAAGTTCATGTTGAAGTTGTTCCACGAGGCGCTGTACGACTGCGCCATCGTGGTCAGGGGCGCGACCGCATTGTTCCCCTCGTAGGCATTGATGAACTGCCGGATGGAGCCCGCCGCCACCGCCTCGATGGCGGCGGGATCGGCGAGCGCGCGGGACGCGTCCGGCGCGTTCGGATTGGTGATGTCCAGCGACTTGCACCCCGTCACCGTCAGCACGGCGACCAGGCCCAGGCCACGGAAGGTCGTCATTCGCATGGTCGATCTCCTCGTATGGGCGCGGCTCAGAAGCCGAGCTCAAGCATGAAGGTGAAGGTGCGGAACTGCGGATACGTGAAGTAGTCCACGCGGTACACGAACGGATTGCCACCGAGGCCCGAGGTCCCGGTCACGTCCGGATCGTACCCGGAGTAGTTCGTCGAGGTCCAGAGGTTGCGACCGACGATGCCGAGGCGCGCATTCTCGAACCCGAGGAAGCTGACCGGCTTCACCAGCGCCTTCGGGAGCTGGTAGTTCACCGCGAGCTCGCGCAGACGGACGTACGAGCCCTTCTCCACGAAGAAGTCGTTCGCGTCGAAGTTGTTGTAGAAGGTCTGGTAGTAGGAGACCGGCTTCTTCTCCTCCTCGACCTTGCCGCGCTGATCGTAGAGCGGATCCCGCTGCTCGTTGAACGGCCACTGACGGGTGTAGTTGTAGATGTCCCCGCCCTGCACCGCCGTGATCAGGGCGCTGAGCGAGAGCCCGCCCCACTGGAAGGTGGTGTTCACCGCGAGGTTGAGGTCGGGGTTCACGTCACCGATCTGGAAGATCGCGGTGCCGTCCTCGGCGTAGCGGCGGAGCGGCTTCTCGTTGGTGGTGCGCCAGTCGGAGGCCTTCACGTAGAAGCCCTCCTCGTTGACCTTGTAGTCCGCTGCGGCCCCGGCGAGCTTGCCCGACTTGAGCGAGGCGGCCAGTTCGTCCGCGGTGCGGATCCAGCTGTACCCGTAGATCACACCGAACGGCTCGTTCGGCGCCACACGGAAGAGCTGCGTGTTCCCATCCGGACCCGCGAGGAAGGGCGCGACGTTGAGCTCGGTGATCTTCTGCCGCGTGCGATCCGCGGTCACGTTCACGCGCCAGAACATGTCCCCCTTGGAGAGGAGCACCGCGCCGAGGGCGACCTCGTGCGTGTTCCCCGTCAGGGTACCGGCGTTGGTCCAGGTGTTGCGATAGCCCGTCGCCGCCGAGACCGGGGCGAGGAGGATCTGGTCGGTCGTGATCTTGTCGGAATAGCTGTACTCGAAGGTGAAGTTCTGGAGGAAGGTCAGGTTGAACCCGACCTCCGTCTCCTTCGAGAAAGCGGGGCGCAGCTCCCGGTTGCCGAGGGTCACCGGGGTCGGGCTCCCGCCGACGAGCGAGAAGATCTCATACTGCGCGTCGAAGCCGGGGCGGAGCCCCGCCGTCCCGTACGAGGCACGGAGCTTGAACTCGTCGACGCCCGGGAGGGAGAAGTCCTCGGAGACGCGATAGGCGCCCGAGACGCGGTTGTAGAGCTGGCGACGCTGATCGGCACCGAAGAGCGACGACTCGTCCTGACGCACCAAGGCGTCGAAGATGTAGCGGTCCTTGATGTCGAAGGTCGTGATCGCGAAGAGGTTGTTGTTCCGGATCGCCACCGAGCGCGAGCCCGGGAAGATCGCTTCCCCCTGGTTCGCCGCGCTGAACTCCGGCACGCGTGGCACCGTGAGCGAGGCGGCGAAGACGTTCACATTGTTCACCGACTGGTCTTCGAACACCCACGCGAGCTTGGTGGTGTTGGTGAACCAGGAGAACGTCTTCTGCGCGGTGAGGGTCGCGCCGAGGTTGCTGGTCCGCGCGACGGTCGAGCTCTGGTACAGGCTCCCGTCATCCGACGCGCCGGCCGAGTTCATGAAGCCGGTCGGGGTGAACGACTTGTACATGTCGCCCGACTGCTCGTAGTTCACGTTCCCTTCGGCCGTCAGCCAGCTGAGCGGCTTGTAGGTGACACGGAAGGTCCCGTTGAAGCGATCGCGGTCGCGGCTGATGTCATAGTTGTTCAACCCGTAGAGCGGGTTGACCACGTTGCCCGAGAGAGGCGGCTGACGCACGATGGCGTTGAACGGCGAGCCATCGGTGTTCGGCGCCAGGAGGTCGATGTTCGGCTCGAGGAAGCGGAGCCCGAAGAAGATCCCGGAGTTCTCGCCCTCGTCCGAGCTCGAGCGGCCGTAGAAGGCGCCCGCCGAGAAGGTGAGCTGCTCGGTGATCGCCTGGTCGAGATTGATGCGGAAGTTCTGGCGGCTGAAGCCGTTGAGGAGCCCGAGCACGCCCGTCTCACGCGAGTTGTGGAACGAGACGTTGAAGTTCGTGCTGCCACGGCGCTGTCCCACCGAGGCGTAGTTCGTCAGGTACTGGCCGGGGCGGAAGACCTGTCCGAGCTGATCGTAGACGACCGGATACGGATTGTCGGAGATGCGGTCGAGCTCCTGCACGCGGTTGCCGTTGGCATCCAGCTTGAAGTTCCCGTCAGGAAGGATCTGGAACTCGTGCGTCAGGTTGCCCGGCACCTTGTTCGGCAACCAGCTCTGGCCGAACTCGTTGCGGACGGTGAAGGTCGTCTGTCCCTCGGCGAGCTGCGCGCCACGCTTGGTGAAGATCTGCACCACGCCGTTGGCGGCGTCGGAACCGTAGAGCGAGCTGGCCGCCGCGCCCTTGATGACCTCCATGCGCTCCACGTCCTCGGTGTTGATGTCCGCGAGGGTGAGGCGGGAGATCGTCCCGTCGACGATGATCAGCGGGTCGGCCGAGCCGGTGAGGCTGGTCGAGGAGCGGAGGCGGATCGCCGGGGCGGCGCCGGGCTGCCCGGTGACGGTCACGACGGTCGCACCCGCCACGCGGCCGGCGAGCGCGCCGACCGGCGAGGAGGCCGGGGCCTCCTTGATCTGCGAGGCATCGACGACGCCGACGGAGAAGGCCGTCTTCTTCTGCGAGGTCGCGTCACCCACGCCCGTCACGACGACCTGCTCGAGGTTGAGCACGTCCTTGGCGAGCGCGAAGTCGTTGGTGAAACGGCCGGCGGAGAGGGTCACCGTCTGCGCCTTCGGGGTATAGCCGATCGCGCGCGCACGCAGGGTGAGACTCCGCCCCGCATTGGCGCCGAGTGCCACGGTGAAGGAATAGGTGCCATCGACCGCGGTCGTGGCGCCGACACCGAGCTCGGCGATCCCGACGCTGGCGCCACCGAGGGGCTGGCCCGCAGAGGTCACTTTACCGGTGAAGACCGCGCTCTGCGCGACGGCCGCGGAGGCCGTGAGCCCGACCGCCGCCAACGCGACGAGCGCGCGACGGGAGACGAGCGACCACATACGCGACATGAGGTACCTCGGGGTAGAATGGACGAAGGTCATGGTCGAGGCGCTCACGGGGTCACCGTCGCCTTCAGGGAGACGCCGGCGCCATCCTCATAGACGTCGAGCATGGCGTACCAGGTGCCGCTCGCCGGGTTGGCAAAGGTGCAGGTCTCGTTGTTGCCACCCGCATAGGGGCGGCACTGCCACTGCGAGTAGGTCGGCGGGGTGCCCTGGCGGACGTAGAGATCGAAGTCCCCGGTGCCACCGCTCATCTCGAACTTGAGGCTGGTAGAGCCAGCCGGGACGTAGATGCGGTAGAGGATGTAGTCGCCGACCTTGCCGCTGATCCCCGTCACCGCGGTCCCGCTCGTGAGCGAGATCCCGACGAGGTTGTAGACGGTGAGGCTCGCCGACTTCTTCTCGCCGCTCCCCTGCGTCGCGGTGATCGCCGCGAAGCAGGAGGTCGCGCCCGCCGTCGGGACGCAGTTGGTGGAGACGCGCCCCGACGCATTCACCGTCGCGACGTTCGTGTTCGAGCTCTCCCAGGTCACGGCGACCGTCTTCCCACCCTGGGTGGCGGTCATCTGGACGGGGATCCCCTCGTCGACCCCGAGGAAGAGGGGTGCGACCTCGAATTTGTTGCTCACATCGGTGATCTCGTAGTCGTCGTTACTGACGCACCCGAGGGTGCTGGTGACGAGCAACAAGCCGGTGAGCCTCGCGACGTGGCGATTCATCATGTGGGACTGGCTCCTGGTGGACGATCGGACCTGGGCAGCGGACGCTGTCAGGTCACAGGGGTGTAACGAGGGCCTAACGTACGACTTCCTACTGGAACAGGCAATACTCCGTGCACTAGGTCAGGGACGCGGGGTCGGACCAGGACGTAACAGCGCCTCCCGACCGTTCCCCGAGAGGGGGAAACGCGCTTCCTGACCTGACGGCCACCGGACCCAGACCGACCGGGGCACCCTGCGGTCCGCGAGGACCTGGG
>JAJTFH010000021.1 GCA_021298395.1 Gemmatimonadota bacterium
GGCTCCGTCGTCGCCCTCGTCGGCGCGAGCGGGGCAGGGAAGAGCACCCTCGTCGATCTCATCCCGCGCTTCATCGAGCCCACCGCGGGGCGGATCACCATTGACGGCGTCGACACGCGGGAGCTCAAGCTCGAGGCGCTCCGGGCCCTCACCGGGATCGTGAGTCAGGACACCGTCCTCTTCCACGACACGGTGCGCGCGAACATCGCGTATGGCGCCGAGTCGCGATATACGCAGGGGCAGATCGAGGCGGCGGCGCGCGCGGCGAACGCGCACGACTTCATCGCCGCGCTGCCGCAGGGGTACGACACGGTCTTGGGCGAGCGGGGCACGCGACTCTCCGGTGGGCAGCGGCAGCGCCTCGCGATCGCGCGGGCGTTGCTCACCGATCCCCCGATCCTCATCCTCGACGAAGCCACCTCGGCGCTCGACACCGAGAGCGAGCGACTCGTCCAGGAGGCGATCGATCGGCTCCTCGCGGGGCGGACGGTCTTCGTGATCGCGCATCGCCTCTCGACGGTGGTGCATGCGGCGCAGATCCTGGTGATGGAGCAGGGGCGGATCGTCGAGCGTGGCACCCATGCGGAGCTCCTGGCGCGCGGCGGGGCCTACGCGCGGCTCCACGCGATCCAGCAGCGCCCCGCGAGTGCTCCCACAGGGGCGGACGATGTCGTCGGCTGAGCCGGCGGCCCGTCGCTCGCCGCCCACTCTCGCGCAACGGTTCGAATTCGGCGCGCTGCGCGGGGTGGCGGCGCTCCTCCGTCCCTTCGGATGGCGGATGGCCTCGCGGGTGGGCGCCGCGGTCGGTGGACTCGCCTGGTGGCCGCTGCGGATGCGCGCCGCGCGTGTGACGCGCACGCTGCACGCCTGCTTCCCCGAGATGAGTGACGCGCAGGTCCGTGCCACCGCCCGCGAGAGCTATCGCGGATTGGGGCGCACCTCGTTCGAGTCGATCTACCTCTCGCGCGCCGGGCGTGAGGAGGTGCTCGCCGCCTTCGCCGGGGTACGCGGGTACGACGCCCTCGCGGCCGCCTACGCGCAGGGGCGCGGCGTGATCCTCGTCGGCGGGCATCTCGGGAACTGGGAGCTGAGCGCGGCGTACATCGCGGCGCGCGGGCTCCCGGTCGATGGGATCGCGATGCATATGGCGAACCCCCTCTCCGACCGCTTCTTCCAGCGCACCCGCGAGCGATTGGGTGTCGGGGTGATCTTCGACGATCAGGCGGTGCGCGCCGTGCCGCGGGCCTTGCGGGCCGGTCGTGGCGTCGGCTTCCTCTCCGATCAGAGCGCGAAGGGGCTCGCGAGCACGATCACCCCCTTCTTCGGTCGCCCCGCTCGCACCCCGCGCGGCGCCGCCGTCTTCGCGCTGCGCGATGACCTCCCGATGATCTTCGTCGCCGCGCTCCGGCAGCCCGACGGTCGCTATCTGGCGCACTTCGAGTCCGTCCCCGTGGTACGCGCTGGTGATCGCGACGCCGATGTGGAGGCCACCGTGGTCGCCTACACGCAGGTGCTCGAGCGGCTCGTCCGTGCACACCCCGAGCAGTACTTCTGGCAGCATCGCCGCTGGAAGGGACAGCCCGCCGACACCCCGGCCCATCTGCGAGAGCCCTGAGATGCCCACCGGTTACGACGTGCAGGCGCTGCGCGCGCGCGAGTATCCCTGGGCGGCGCGGGGCGACGCGATCCATCTCGATCACGCGAGCATCGGGGTGATCCCGCAGCGCTCGCGCGACGCCCTCGCCGAGTACAACGACAAGCGCGCCGAGATGCATGCGATGCGTGCCGAGGACTTCTTCCCGCGGCTCGATCGTGCACGCGCCCTCATCGCGCAGCTGCTCGGCGCCTCCGCGGAGGAGATCGCCCTCACCACGAGCACGAGCTGGGGGATCAACCTCGCCGCCTACGCCCTGCCCCTCGGCCCCGGTGACCTTGTGTTGGGGAGCGAAGGGGAGTTCCCCGCCAACGTCTACCCCTGGATGTCGGCGTCCAAGGCGCGCGGCTTCAGCTACGAGCTCATCCCGATGATCGGCCGCATGGTCGATCAGGCGACGATCCTCCATCGTATCGCCACCGATCTCCGCGTAAAGGGGGTCGCGCTGAGCTGGGTCTCCTTCTGGACCGGGGAGCGGATCGATCTCGACGCCATCGGGTCAGCCTGTCGCGCACGGGGGATCTGGTTCGCCGTCGACGCCATCCAGGGGCTCGGCCCCTGCACGCTGGATCTCTCGCGGACGCCGGTCGATATCGTCTCGGGCGGCGCGCAGAAGTGGCTCTGCTCCCCTTGGGGCGCCGCCTTCGCCTACGTGCGCGGTGACCTGATCGCGCAGCTCGAGCCCCCCGCCGCGGGGTGGCTCTCACAGGCGAGTGCGGGGGATTTCAGTCGCTTCCTCGACTACGATCCCGCCTGGCGCAGCGATGCGCAGCGCTTCGAGGTCGGGTCGCTCCCCATCCAGGACTTCGTCGGGATGAACGCGACCCTCGAGCTCCTCCTCGAGCTCGGGCCCGCGCACATCGAGCGCCACGTCGCCTCGCTTGTCGAGCGGCTCATCACCGGGCTTGCCGCGCGTCCAGATCTCGAGCTCTACACCCCACGTGACCCCACGCGTCGCGCCGCGATCGTCGCCGTCCGCACCCCGGACGTCGCCGCTGACTCGCAGCGCCTGCGCGCCGCGAACATCGTGCACGCCGTACGCGAGGGCGCCATCCGCCTCGCCCCGCACTTCCACAACACCGCGGACGATATCGACCGCGCCCTCGCACTCCTCGCATGACCGCTTCCCTCGACGCGCTCATCTCGCGCCGCCGCACCTTCGCGATCATCTCGCACCCCGACGCCGGCAAGACCACGCTGACCGAGAAGCTCCTCCTCTACGGGGGCGCCATCCATCAGGCCGGTGCGGTCAAGGCGCGCAAGTCGCAGCGCCACGCCACCTCCGACTGGATGGCGCTCGAGCAGGAGCGCGGGATCTCCGTCACCTCCTCGGTGCTGCAGTTCGAGTATCAGGGGTATCAGGTGAACCTCCTCGACACCCCGGGCCACCAAGACTTCGGGGAGGACACCTATCGCACCCTGGTCGCCGCCGACAGCGCGGTCATGCTCCTCGACAACCGCAAGGGCGTCGAGGAACGCACGCGACAGCTCTTCGATGTCTGCCGTCGGCGTCGCATGCCGATCTTCACCGTCGTCAACAAGTGCGATCGCGTCGGTGAGGATCCGTTGAAGCTCGTGAGCGACCTCGAGGCGGAGCTCGGGATCACCGCCGTCGCCGCGCACTGGCCCATCCATATGGACACCGACGACCAGGGCACGATCTTCGTCGGCGTCTATGATCGCCGCCATCGCCGCGCCCATCTCTTCGAACGCGGCACGCACCACGGTGCGCAGCGCGTCGCGACCGATGTCGTCGCGCTCTCGGGCCCCGACGATCCCAAGCTCGTCACCGCGTTGGGCGGTGGTGAGTACGCGGAGCGCGCCGCGCACAATCTCACGCAAGCGGTCGAGCTCTTGGAGCTCGCTGGCCACGAGTTCGACGCCGACGCGATCCTCGCCGGCGAGCAGACCCCCGTCTACTTCGCCTCCGCGATCACCAACTTCGGCGTCGAGCCCTTCCTCCAGGACTTCCTCCCCCTCGCGCCCGCTCCCGTCGCGCGCGAGAGCTCGGCCGGCCCCGTCGCCCCCGACGACCCCGCCTTCACCGGCTTCGTCTTCAAGGTGCAGGCGAACATGGACCCGCGGCATCGCGATCGTATCGCCTTCGTGCGCGTCTGCTCGGGGCGCTACGTCGCGGGACTTGAGGTCACGCATGTCCGCACGGGCAAGCGCTTCAAGCTCGCCCCGCCACAGCAGTTCCTTGGCCGCGAGCGCGCCTTCGCGGAAGAGGCGCTCCCCGGCGATGTGGTCGGCGTGCACGATCGTGGGTCACTCCGTATCGGTGACACCCTGGCCGCAGAGGACGCGCCGCGCACCGCCGAGGGGAAGCTTCCCGAATACGTCGGGATCCCGCGCTTCGCGCCGGAACACTTCGCGCGCATCATCTCCAAGGACCCGCTGCGCCGGAAGGCGCTCGATCAGGGACTACGTGAGCTCACCGAGGAAGGCGCGGCGCAGGTCTTCTTCGCCGAGTCGATGATGGGCCCCATCCCGATCGTCGGTGCGGTCGGGTTGCTCCAGTTCGACGTGATGGTGCACCGCTTGGAGCACGAATACGGCGCCCCCTGCACGCTGGAGAAGCTTCCCTTCCGCTATCCGAGGTGGGTGACGGGCCCCGCGGCGGCGATCGAGCGACTCGGCGAGGCACAGGATCTCCAGCTCCTCTACGATGCCAAACAGCATCCCGTGATCCTCTTCCGCGATGAATGGCGGCTCCGCTGGGCGTTGGAGCGAGTCGAGACCACGGGGCTGACCTTCCATGAGGCGGCGCCCTAGGTCGGAGGATCCACCTCGGAAGACCCCACCCAGACGGGTGGGTGCAAGGGAACAATCCCCCTCGCAATTCCGTAGTTAACGAAGGAGCGAGGTCCTGCGTATCTCCGGGTGCAGGACCTCGCCCCTTTCACTTTCCGACATCCGAGATTGCGTGTGCGTCCGTTCCGTTCGTTGCGTCGCTGGTCCATCGCCCTCGTCCTGATCCTCGTCGTCGCCGCTGACCTCCGTGCCCAAGGGGGCGCCGACGTCATCCGTGGGCGCGTCACCAACCAGGGGGGCGAGGCGATCTCCGGCGCCATCGTCACCGTCACCTCGGTGAGCGGCAACGTCAGCCGCCAGGCCCGCACCGCCCGCAACGGCTCCTATACCGTGATCTTCCAGGGGGGCGATGGCGACTACTTCGTCCTCGTCCAGTCGATCGGCTACACCCCGCGCCGCTTCCAGGTGAAGCGTGTGGCCGATGAGGAGATCCTCATCGCCGACGCCAAGCTCTCCTACGCGGCACAGAACCTCGACACCGTGCAGATCGCGGGCGAGCGCAATCGCGTGAATCGCAACACCGGCACCGAGGATCTCTCCGGTACCGAGCGTGGCGTCTCCGCCTCCAACCTCGCCGCCGACCAGCAGGGCGATCTCGCCGCGATGGCCGCTTCGATCCCCGGCGTGCAGTTCCTCCCCGGCGCCGATGGCGATCCCTCTGGCTTCTCCGTCCTCGGCCTCACCTCGGATCAGAATTCGACCACGCTGAACGGGCTCAACACCGGCGCCTCGAACCTCCCGCGCGATGCGGGGATCTCGAGCTCCCTCGTCACCTCGCCCTACGACGTCTCGCGCGGCGGCTTCTCCGGCGGACAGTTCAACGTCCGCAGCCGCCCCGGCTCCAACTTCAAGGTGCGCTCCACGAGCCTCAACCTCGACGCGCCCGCCCTCCAGTGGACCGATCCTGCCGGTCGTGCACTCAACCAAGAGTTCTCCAACGCCTCCTTCGGCGGCGCGATCAGCGGCCCCATCACCTTCGATAAAGCGTTCTACAACCTCGCCTATCAGGTCGGGCGTCGCGCTAACGATCTGCAGACCCTCCTCAACACGAGCCCCGTCGGGTTGCAGGCCGCTGGCGTCGCGCCCGATTCGGTCTCGCGTCTCCTCTCGATCCTCTCCACGAACGGGATCCCCGCCACCGTCGCCGGGATCCCCAATCAGCGCGCCAACGACCAGCTCTCCGTCTTCGGGGCGCTCGACTGGGCGCCGCCGTCATCCCTCACCGGCCAGGCGCTCAACCTCTCCTTCAACGGGAGCGTCTCCCAACAGTCGCCAGCGAGCGGGCTCACCACCGCCACCCCAGCCAACTCCGGCGATCGCACCAATGCGAGCGGCGGATTCCAGCTGCGCCATACGAACTTCTACGGGATCTTCCTCTCCGAGACGAACCTCGGGTTCAACGGGTCGCGCAATGTCGCCGAGCCCTATCTCGTCCTCCCCAACGGCTCGGTCCTCATCAACTCGACCTTCGCCGACGGCACCAACGGGGTGAACGTCATCACCTTCGGTGGCAGCCCTTCGCTCAACAACACGCAGTCGTCGACGGGCTTCGCCTTCAACAACCAGCTCTCCTGGTTCAGCCTCGACAACAAGCACCGGCTCAAGATGACCACCGAGCTCCGGCGCGATGACTACACCGCCGAACAGACGCAGAACATGTTCGGCACCTTCCGCTACAACTCCCTCGCCGAGTTCGAGACGGGGCGGCCGGCGTCGTTCACTCGCCTCCTCGAGCCGCAGACCCTGAGCACGGGGCAGTGGGTCGCCGGTGCCTCCCTCGGCGATGCCTTCCGCATCAATCGTGACTTCCAGCTCCAGTACGGCGTGCGGGTCGACGCCAATCGCTTCAGCGATCTCCCGAACCGCAACGTCGTCGTCGAGGAGACCTTCGGCGTGCGCAACGATCGCGCCCCGAGCTTCATCGGGGTCTCCCCGCGTGTCGGCTTCTCTTGGAGCTATGGCCAGGCCCCGCAGATCCCGGGCTTCGAGGGCGCCGTGCGTGGCCCGCGCGCCGTGGTCCGCGGCGGCGTCGGCGTCTTCCAGAACACCCCGCAGGTGCGCCTCACGCAGGGCGCGCTCAACAACACCGGGCTCGCCACCGGGATCCAGAACCTCGCCTGCGCCGGCGGGGCCGCTCCCGTCCCCGATTGGGCCACCTTCGGCCTCGATCCCGCCAATATCCCCACCACCTGCGCCGACGGCTCCCTTGGGAGCGTCTTCTCCAACGCACGTCCCAACGTCACCCTCTTCGCCGACGACTTCCGCCCGCAACAGTCCATCCGCGGCAACATCCAGTGGAACGGTCCCGTCCTCGATAACCGCTTCACCGCGACCGCCGAGGTCACCTACTCGCGGAATCGCTTCCAGCAGAGCTTCATCGATCTCAACTTCGACGGGACCGAGCGCTTCGCCAACGGCGCCGAGGGGAATCGTCCTATCTTCGTCGAGCCCACGAGCATCGTCCCGCTCAACGGCGCGATCGCGCCGGGCGCGAACCGCATCTCCACGCGGTTCAATCGCGTCTCCCAGCAGCTCTCGGACCTCGAGGGGGAGAGCAAGCAGTTCACGCTCCGCCTCCAGCCGACGCGCTTCAGCACCGGGCTCACCTGGAGCGTCGCCTATGTCTTCTCGGATGTGCGCGATCAGGTGCGCGGCTTCCAGAACACCGCCGGTGACCCGCGCGTCGTCGAGTGGGCGCAGGCGCAGTTCAACACGCCGCATCAGGTCAGCTACAACCTCGGCTACAACTTCTTCGATCTCGTGCGCGTCAACTGGTTCGGGAGCTTCCGCGCAGGGAATCCCTTCACCCCGCTCGTCTCGGGGGACGTGAACGGCGATGGCTACTCCAACGATCGCGCCTTCATCTTCGATCAGGCCTCGGCCTACGATCCTGCGGTCGGGAACGCGATGCAGGCGTTGTTGGCGAGCACGAGCCCCGAGGCGCGCCGGTGTCTCGAGGCGCAGGCCGGCCAGATCGCGGGGCGCAATAGCTGCCGCGGCCCCTGGATCCAGACGGCGAACCTCAGCCTCTCGATCAACCCGCTCAAGATTGGGCTCCCACAGCGCGCGACCCTTTCCTTCAACGTGAGCAACCCGCTCGGCGCCGCCGATCTGCTCGTGCATGGCGAGGACGGCATCAAGGGCTGGGGCCAGGCCCGCATCCCCGATCCCACGCTGCTCTACGTGCGCGGCTTCGATCCGGTCACTCAGCGCTTCAGGTACGACGTGAACCAGCGCTTCGGCAATGTGAGCCCGCAGCTCTCCGCCATCCGCGCGCCGGTCGCCCTCACCGTGCAGCTCCGCTTCGACCTCGGTCCCACGCGTGAGAAGCAGGTCCTCACGCAGACCTTGGATCGCGGCCGCTCGCTCGACGGGAACAAGGCCACCGTGGCCTCGCTCCGCGCGCAGTACTCGAATGGTGGGCTCCCGAACCCGATGGCGACCATCATCCGTCAGGCCGACACGTTGAAGCTCTCCGGTCCGCAGGCCGACAGCCTCGCGACGATGAATCGGTGGTATCTGATCCGCCTCGATTCCATCTGGGCGCCGGTGATCAAGCGCTTCGCCGAGCTCCCGGAGACGTATGACCGGCAGACCGCCTTCGAGGAGTACACCAAGGCGCGGCAGGGCTCGGTCGACCTCCTCCTCCGTCTCGCCCCGCGGATGAACGCGCTCCTCACCAAGGAACAGAAGCGGAAACTTCCGCCGTTCATCGCGGTATACCTCGACAAGCGCTACCTGAACTCGATCCGTAACGGCACCGCGGGCACCGGGTTCGGTCTCCCGGGTGGCTTCGACATCGGGGCGATGGGCGGGGGCGGCATGCGCACGATCGAGATTCGCAGATAATCATTCAGCCTTCAGCCCTCTTTATGACTCGCTCCACGCTATTGATCGCCCTCGCCCTCTCGGCCAGCTCCATCGCCGTCGAGGCGCAGAGCGCCAAGCTCCCCGAACTCCGTCCCCTCACCAAGGTCCTCTCCCGCTCCACGGAGGACCTCGGCTCCATCGCCACGGCGGTCCCCCTTCCGGGCGGCCGCGTCCTCGTGAACGACATCCTCCAGCGGCGCGTCGTGATGTTCGACTCCTCGCTGACGCAGGTCGCCGTCGTCGCTGACACCACCATGGCGACGGGGAATGCGTACGGCGCGCGCGGCGGCGGCCTCATCGGCTTCCGCGGCGACTCCGCCCTCTTCATCGATCCCGTCTCCCTCTCGATGATGACGGTGAATGGCAAGGGGGAGCTCACCACCGTCCGCGCTGTGCCGCGCGCGCAGGAGGTCAACGCCTTCACTGGTGCCCAAGGGCGCCCGGGCTTCGACGACAAGGGACGGCTCGTCTATCGCGGCGTCCCGCGCCCACGTTTCGGTGGCGCCAACGCGCGCCCCAGCGTCGGCAACTTCGTGATGCCCGAGCTCCCCGATTCGGCGCCGATCGTCCGCCTCGACATGAGCACGCGCACCATCGACACCGCCTCAGCCGTCAAGTTCAATCGCCCCGACGTGAAGGTCTCGCAGGGCAACGATGGGCGCGTCAGCATCCAGACGCGCACCAATCCCTTCCCGATGATCGATGATTGGGCGCTGCTGAGCGATGGCACCATCGCCGTCATCCGTGGCCACGACTTCCACATCGAGCGCATCCACCCCGATGGGCGCGTGACCTCGTCGGCCAAGCTCCCCTTTGAGTGGCAGCGTCTCGATGAGGATACCAAGGCCTTCATCCTCGACAGCGCGCGCACCGCGCTCGAGAAGCAGCGCGAGGAGGCCCAGCGCCTCATCGCCACCAACGGTGCCGGCGCCTTCTTCTCCGGCGGTGGCGCCGAGATGATCATGGGCGGCGGGGGGGGTGGTGGGGGGGGGGGTGGGATGGGCGGTGGCGCGATGATCGTGATGGGCGGCGGCCCGGGTGGTGGCGGCGGTGGCCCTCCGCAGCGCGGCGGCCAGGGAGGTGGCCAGGGAGGCGGGCAGGGCGGGGGACAGGGCCGCGGTGGTCAGGGCGGTGGTCCCGGCGGTCCCGGTGGCTTCCAGCTCCCTGCCGTCCAGCTCGTCGATCCCGCCGACATCCCCGACTATCGCCCCCCGTTCACCCCGAATGCCGCGATCGGTGACCTCGATGGCAACCTCTGGGTCCGCACCACCGCCGTCGCCGGCGACCTCGGCCCCATCTACTACGTGATCGACGCCAAGGACCAGATCATCGATCGCGTCCAGCTCCCCCCGGGCCGCATCCTGTCCGGCTTCGGCCCGGGCGGCACGCTCTATCTCGCGGTGCGCGATACGGCGGGGAAGACGTTTTTGGAGCGGGTCAGCCTCCGATAACGTCGGCGCGATCTGTGGTCGCGGGGCGCTGGCATCCACCAGCGCCCCGTGTCGCATCTAAGGTATTTCCCGAATATTTTTCTCCCAATCCCTTGCGAGCCATTCGCCGAATCGGTAGCCTCCATATGCGCCCCCTGAGAACCATTCTCAACTCGCCGATTCACCCCCGCGGATGACCCTCCCCGTCGCCTCGAACGACCCCAGCTGCCACTGCCCCCTGCTCGACACCAAGCAGGGCAGCGAGTCGACCGTCGTCGCGATCGCCTGCGGCGAGTCCGAGGCCTGTCGCCTCCGCGCCTTGGGTCTCTACGAAGGCGCCACCGTCTCCGTCATCGGCAAGCGCCACTGCCTCCTGGTCGATGTGAGCGGGACCCGTCTCGCCCTCGGCAGCGACCTCGCCACCGGGATCACCGTCCAGCCGCGGGCCGCCTCCGCCCCCTGACGTGAACGCACCGGCAGCGCCGGCGCGCCTCGGCCACGATCGGCCCCTGCGCGTCGCCATCATCGGCAATCCGAACACCGGCAAGACCACCCTGTTCAACGCGCTCACCGGGCTCCGGCAGCGCGTCGGGAACTTCGCCGGCGTCACCGTCGAGCGCGTCGAGGGGGCCTTCACCCTCGGCGACGGGCGCCGCGTCACGATCCTCGATCTCCCCGGCTCGTATTCCCTCACCGCCGGCTCCCCCGACGAACAGATCGCCCTCGAGGTCCTCCTCAAGCGCGACGCCTCGCACTGGGATCCCGATGTCGTCCTCGTCGTGGTCGATGCGGTCCACCTCGATCGGAACCTCTTTCTCGCGAGTCAGGTCTGCGAGCTCGGTCTCCCCGTCGTCATCGCGCTCAATCAGATCGACGTCGCCGAGTCGCAGGGGATCGCCATCGACATCCCCGAGCTGATCCACGAGCTCGGCGTCCCGGTGATCCCCACCGTCGCCTCGCGCGGCGAAGGGCTCGACCCCCTGCGTAACGCCTGCTTCACCGCCGCCGCGTTGCCCGCCCCCACCCCGCGCTTCGCCATCGATGCGAGCGCGGAGACCTCGCTCGCGCGGCACAAGTGGATCGGTGAGGTCATCGCCCGCACCGTCACGCGGCGCGCGCGCTCCCTCGACACCCCCAGTGACACGATCGACGCCATCGCGCTCCATCGCGTCGGGGGCCCGCTCCTCTTCCTCGTGATCATGGCGCTCGTATTCCAGGCCGTCTTCAGCTGGGCGGCGCCGCTACAGGATGCGATCGAATCGCTGGTGCTCACCGTGGGGAGTCGCGTCGGCGACGTGCTCCCCGAAGGGGATCTCCGTTCACTCGTCGTCGACGGCGTCTTCGCCGGTGTCGGCTCGGTCCTGGTCTTCCTCCCGCAGATCGCGATCCTCTTCGGCTTCATCGGGATCCTCGAGCAGTCGGGGTACATGGCGCGCGCCGCCTTCCTGATGGATGGCCTCATGCGCCGCGTCGGGCTCCACGGGAAGAGCTTCATCCCGATGCTCTCGGGCTACGCCTGCGCCGTGCCGGGGATCATGGCGACGCGCACCATCGAGGATCCCAAGGATCGGCTCGCGACGATCATGGTCGTCCCCCTGATGAGCTGCTCGGCGCGGCTCCCGGTCTATACGCTCCTGATCGGGACCTTCATCCCCGCGCTCCCCCTCATCCCCGGGCTCGATCTGCAGGGCGCGACGATGCTCCTGATGTACCTCCTCGGGACCGTCACCGCGCTCGCGATCGCCGCACTCTTCCGCAAGACGCTGCTGCGCGGCCCCGTGCGCCCGATGATCCTGGAGCTCCCGCCCTATCGGTGGCCTGCCCCGAAGTCCCTGATGGTCTCCGTCTGGCAGCGCTGCCAGGTCTTCCTGCGCCGCGCCGGCACGGTGATCCTCTCCCTCAGCATCGTCCTCTGGGCCCTCGCCACCTACCCGCGCGCCCCGGAAGACGCCACGCGCACCGCGGAGCAGCAGCAGGAGGCGCAGCTCGCGCACTCCGTGCTCGGCCGCTTCGGCAAGGCGATCGAACCCGCCGTCGCCCCCCTCGGTTACGACTGGAAGATCGGCGTCTCGATCGTCGCGAGCTTCGCCGCGCGCGAGGTCTTCGTCTCCACGATGGGGACCATCTACGGCGTCGGAGGGGAGGATGACGCCGCGCTCGCCGATCGCCTGCGCGCCGAGACCGATGCGTCGGGCGCGCCGGTCTACACCCCACTCATCGCGGTGGGGCTGATGGTCTTCTATGTGTACGCGCTGATGTGCATGAGCACGATCGCCGTCACCGTGCGGGAGGCGGGGGGCGGTCGCATCGGGTGGCGCTGGGCGACGATCCAGTTCGTCTATATGCTCGTGCTCGCGTATGGCGCGGCCTGGCTGGTGCTGGTGATCGGCCGCGCGCTGGGGTTCAGCTGATGCGCATGGATACGGTGATCACGCTGGCGATCGTCGCCGTCGCCCTTGGCGCCGTCATGCGGCGCCTCTTCAAACAGATGCGCGCGGCGCGCACCAAGCGCGCCGGTGGACCGGGGTGCGACGACTGCGGACACGGCTGACGCACGCGCGGCCCTGAGGCCGCCGCGGCATCACCCCGCGACGAGCTCCGCGATCGCGATCTCCCGCGCCCCCTTCCGCACCAACACCCACCGTCCACGTACCGCCTCGCTCGCCGGCATCCCCTGCGCCTCGGCGCCGACCTTCGCGCCATTCACCGACACCGCGCCCTGCTGGATCAGCTTCCGCGCCGCGGTCTTGCTCAATCCGAACCCCTGCTCGAGGAGCGCCACGAGGTCGATCGTCCCCTCGGTCGGTGTCACCCGCACCGACGGCATCTCCGCCGCGAGCATCGCGAACACCGCATCGGAGAGCGCGTGCGCATCGGCCTTCTTGTCGAACACCGTCTGCGAGACCTGCGCCGCCGTCGCCGTCGCTTCCGGCCCATGGATCAACGTCGTCACCTCGGCAGCGAGTCGACGCTGTGCCCCGCGCAGATGCGGCGCCGCGGCATGCTCCGCCTCGATCCCCTCGATCGTCACACGGTCCAAGAGCGTGAAGGTGCGGAGGAGCCGTCCGACATCGGTGTCCTCGGTATTGATCCAGAACTGGTAGAACTGGTACGGGCTCGTGCGCGCCGCGTCGAGCCAGACCGCCCCCGCCTCCGTCTTCCCGAACTTCTTCCCCGCGGCATCGGTCAGGAGCGGGAAGGTCAGCCCATGCGCCTCCCCGCGCGCCGCCTTGCGGATCAGCTCGGTCCCGGCGGTGATGTTCCCCCATTGATCGCTCCCACCCAGCTGCAGCGTCACCCCATCGTGCTGATAGAGATGCAGGAAGTCGTGCGCCTGCAGCAGCATATAGGTGAATTCGGTGAAGGAGATCCCGGTCGCCATCCGCGACTGCACGGAGTCCTTCTGCAGCATCAGGTTCACGGTGAAGTGCTTCCCCGTGTCACGCAGGAAGGGGATCAGCCCCTGCGATCCCAACCAGCTCGCGTTGTCGCGGATGTGGATCCGCGCCCCCGCATTCTCCCCCAGCGCCTGCGTCACCACGCGACGGATCTGCGCCTCGATCGCGCGAGCGTTCGCCGTGATCTCCTCCGCGGCGCGGAGCGGACGCTCCTCGCTCTTCCCGCTCGGGTCGCCGATCATCGCCGTCCCCCCGCCGATCAGCGCGACCCCCTCATGCCCCGCGCGCACCAGCCGCACGAGCCCGAGGATCGAGACGAGGTTCCCCACGTGGAGGGAGTCGGCGGTCGGGTCGAACCCGCAGTACCCATGCACCCGCCCCTTGGCGAGCGCCGCGGCGCACCCCTCCGTCTGTTGGAAGAGCAATCCGCGCCACTCGAGCTCCTCGAGCAGCGCCAGCGATCCGGGCATCGGGGTCACGGCCATGCGGGGAAGCTACGTGCGTTGCCCCCCTCTCGGGAGCGCCCTAGCTTCCCTCCATCGCGATGCGCCGCTTCCTCCTCATCCTCGCCCTGGGGTTCGCCGGGCTCGGCCTCCTCGGCGCGGTCGTCGGGGGGGTCTATTGGACCTGGTTCCTCTGCGCGGACGACGCCTGTCCCTCCGTCGAACAGTTCGACGAGTTCCGCCCCGCTCAGCCCGCGCGCCTCTACACCGCCGACGGCCGCTTCCTCACCGAGGTCGGGCTCGAGCGCCGTTCGGTCGTCCCCCTGACCGAGATCCCGGCGCATGTGGTGCAGGCCTTCATCGCGACCGAGGACAAGCGCTTCTACCAGCACGGGGGGATCGACTACCCCCGCATCGTCGGCGCCATCTGGGCCAACGTGAAGGCGCGCGGTTTCGCCGAAGGGTTCTCGACCATCACCATGCAGCTCGCGCGCAATATCTTCCCCGAGCGGCTCACGCGCGAGAAGACCATCATCCGAAAGCTCCGTGAGGCCAAGGTCGCGCGCGCGATCGAGCAGCGCTTCCCCAAGAAGCGCATCCTCGAGCTCTACCTCAACCAGATCGCCTTCGGCTCCGGTGCCTATGGCGTCGAGGCGGCGGCGCAGCGCTACTTCGGACGCTCGGTGAAGGAGCTCAATGTGGCCGAGGCGGCGATGCTCGCCGCGCTCCCCAAGGCGCCTTCGCGCTACAATCCGCGTCGCTTCCCCGATCGTGCCATCCAGCGCCGCAACGCGGTGCTCGAGCTGATGCGCCGGCAGGACCTCCTCTCCGACGCCGACGCCTCCGTCGCCAAGGCCTTCCCCCTCCGGCTCGCCCGCGCTTCACGCACCTCGGGTGATGTGGCCCCGTACTTCGTCGAGTGGGTGCGCCGTGAGCTGACGCAGCGCTTCGGGCGTCGCACCTACGAGCAGGGGCTCCGGGTGATCACCACCCTCGATCTCGATCTGCAGGGCGCTGCCGAACGCGCTCTGGAGCGTCAGCTCCGTTCGATCGAGGCCGGGACCTTCGGCACCTTCCCGCACCCGACCTATGAGCAGTACCTCGCGCGCGCCGCCATCGGCGAGGCGGAGACCGATCGTGCCGACTCGCCCTATCTGCAGGGGGCCTTCGTCGCCCTCGATCCCCGCACGGGAGGCGTGCGGGCGCTCGTCGGGGGCCGCGACTTCGATGACTCCAAGTTCGATCGCGCCACGAGTGCGCTCCGCCAGCCCGGCTCCACCTTCAAGCCGATCGTCTACGCCACCGCGGTGCAGGCCGGCCGCGGGGCGGACTACATGCTCGACGATGCCCCCATCGAGGTCCCACAACTCGATGGCTCGATCTGGTCCCCCAAGAACTTCGACAACACCTACGAGGGGCCGATGTCGATGCGGCAGGCCCTCGCCGTCTCGCGGAACGTCCCCGCCGTCCGCCTCGCGATGGAGCTCGGGGAGGGATCGGTCGTCGAGATGGCGAAGCGGTTCGGGATCACCACCCCGGTCCCCCCCTATCCCTCGATCGCCCTCGGCTCCGCCGACGTCTACCCCCTCGAGATGATCGCGTCGTACAGCGTCTTCGCGAATCTCGGGTGGCGCGTCCCCCCCACGCCGATCCTCCGCGTCGAGACCCTCGATGGTCGCCGCCTCTACGAGGGGGATCCCGAGCGGGTGCAGGTCCTCTCGCGCGAGGAGGCCGGGGTGATGGTCGATCTCCTCAAGGGGGTCGTGAACTCCGGCTCCGGCACCGCGGTGCGCCGCGGCGGCTTCACCTCTCCCACGGCGGGGAAGACGGGGACCACCAACGAGTACTCCGACGTCTGGTTCATCGGCTTCACCACCGATCTCGTCGCCGGCGTCTGGATGGGGTTCGATCAACCGAAGCGGATCAAGGACAACGCGCAGGGTGGGACCCTCGCCGCCCCGGCCTGGACCGCCTTCATGCGCGAGGTCTACGCGCGGAAGCCCGCCCCCCGCGATTGGCCCGGCCCACGCGCCCTCGCCGACTCGGTCCCGCCCACCTGACCCGCGAACGGGCGCTAGCGGGTCCCCACACCCGTCCGTTAGACTGTCGGGTAACCCCGGAGGCTCGAGTGACGGTAGGGTGTCTCGCCCTCAATGCGTCGTACGAACCCCTCACGATGGTCCCGCTCAAGCGGGCCCTCCGTCTCGTCATCGACGGCAAAGCCGAGATCGTCGAGGCCGATGCCGACCGCGCGGTCCGCGCCGAACGCCTCGCCGTCCCGCGCCCGCTCGTCATCCGGCTCCGCAAGTTCATCCATGTGCCGCGCCGCTTCCGTCGGCAGGTGACCAACACCTTCCTCTTCGCGCGCGACGGCTACAAGTGCATGTACTGCGGCCGCACGCAGTATGAGCTGCGCCCCCGCGAGGCCCTCACGCGCGACCATGTGATCCCCATCTCGCGCGGCGGCCTCAACGTCTGGACCAACGTCGTCACCGCCTGCTCCCCCTGCAACACGCGCAAGTCCAACCACCTCCTCGCGGAGTGTGGGATGCATCTCTTGCAGGAGCCGACCGAGCCGCACTTCGTGCATCTCGCCTGGGCGGTGCGGCGCCTCACGCCGACGCAGGCCCGCTACATCAAGCTCTTCTACGGCGAGGGGGTCGTCCGCGAGTTGGCGCGGAACCCCGCGCTCCGCGTCTCGTAGCTCCGGCGCTCGCCGCCGAGCAAACGCGTCGCCACCGTGCGGATCCCGCGTGTGAGCGCGGTCCCGGGATTCCGTTCGCCGCGCACCGCGGGCCGGAGTTCCCCGCGTAACCACCGATTCACCTCGTCGAGGTCGGTCACCGAGAGCGCCGCCACGTCGACACGCGCGAGGTAATAGAGGCGACGACCGTCGAGGCCCGGGGGGATCGGTGCGCGCACCGGACGTGCCACCGTCGCATCGGCCTCCTCGAGTCGCGCGAAGGCCCCGAGCGAGAGGGGGCGCCCGCCGACGATCTGGAGCACCTCGTAGCGATCGTCTGACCCGCGCGGCCGCACCAACACCTCCCACTCCATCGCGCGCTGCAACGCATCGACGATCCGTCCCTCCGCCCAGAGCTCCACGCGGAAGCGGAGCCGGGCAGGGAAGCCGCTCCGCACGAGCTCGCTCAGGTACCGATCGCCGAGGATCCCGCGCGCGGAGATGAG
>JAJTFH010000022.1 GCA_021298395.1 Gemmatimonadota bacterium
TTCCACTCCCCACCTATCGACGTGGTGGTCTCCCACGGCCCTTCAGGGGACTCAAGGTCCCAGGGAGAGTTCATCTTGGGGACAGCTTCCCACTTAGATGCATTCAGCGGTTATCTGTGCCGACCATCGCTACCCGGCGTTGCCACTGGCGTGACAGCCGGGACACGAGCGGGTCGTCCGACTCGGTCCTCTCGTACTAGAGTCCGCGCCCCTCAACTCTCCAACGCCCACGACGGATACAGACCGAACTGTCTCACGACGTTCTGAACCCAGCTCATGTACCACTTTAACCGGCGAACAGCCGGACCCTTGGGACCTTCTCCAGCCCCAGGATGTGATAAGCCGACATCGAGGTGCCAAACCGCGCCGTCGATGTGAACTCTCGGGCGCGATAAGCCTGTTATCCCCAGCGTACCTTTTATCCGTTGCGCGATAGCCGATCCACACCGGGCTACCGGATCACTACGGCCCACTTTCGTGGCGGCTCGACCCGTCGGTCTCGCCGTCAGGCTCCCTTGTGCCGTTACACTCTAAAGCGCGAATATCGTCCGCGCTGAGGGAACCATGCGCGCGCCTCCGTTACTCTTTCGGAGGCGACCGCCCCAGTCAAACTGCCCGCCTGCCACGGTCCCAGCCCGGGTTTGCCGGAGCGTGGTGAGGACGTTACATGAGCCAGGCTGGTATTTCACTGATGACTCCGCCCGAGCTAGCGCCCGGGCCTCATAGTCTCCCAGCTATGCTACACAGTCACATGCGACGTCCAATGACAAGCTGCAGTAAAGGTGCATGGGGTCTTTTTGTCCTGTCGCGGGGACTCGGAATCCTCACCGAGACTGCTATTTCGCCGAGCACCGGGTCGAGACAGTGCCCAAGTCGTTACGCCATTCGTGCAGGTCGGAACTTACCCGACAAGGAATTTCGCTACCTTAGGACCGTTATAGTTACGGCCGCCGTTTACCGGGGCTTCGCCTTAACCTTCCGGCACCGGGCAGGCGTCAGTGAGTATACGGCGCCTTGTGCGGCTTGGCACTCACCTGTGTTTTTGCTAAACAGTCGCTTGGGCCGATTATCTGCGACCGATCAGAGCCTGCGACGCGAAGTCGCCAACCCCAATCGGCATCCCTTCTTCCGAAGTTACGGGATCATTATGCCGAGTTCCTTGACCCGGTTTCACTCGTTCACCTTAGGCTACTCGCCTTGCCCACCTGTGTCGGTTTACGGTACGGTCATCTGCAGCATTCCCCACCAGAGCTTTTCTTGCCAGTCGACTCTACGTGACTTGCGCTTGGGTTGCCCCGCGCACTCGTCTCAGGTCTCGGTTGCCCTACACCCTTTCACGGCCATCCACAAAGCCGTTCACGCTTCGTTCCTGGGTCCCTCTGGGGTTGCTAACACACTGCAGACGGGGCCGGAATATTCACCGGCTATCCATCGGCTACGCCTCTGGGGCCTCGCCTTAGGGTCCGCCTCACCCTGCGCTGATTGCCATGGCGCAGGAATCCTTGGGCTTACGGTGTGCGGGGTTCTCACCCGCATTTGCGCGTACTCAATCCGGCATCCTCTCTTCTGAACGCTCCACGGCTCGTTTCCACGGCCGCTTCAAGGCGGACAGAACGCTCCCCTACCCCTCTGACAAAGTCAGAAGACCAAGCTTCGGCGGGCCGCTTAATCCCGACCATTCTCGGCGCATCCCCACTGGACTGGTGAGCTATTACGCACTCTTTTACCGGTTCGGGCCTCCACTGCGTGTTACCGCAGCTTCACCCTGCTCATGGGTAGATCGCCCTGGCTTCGGGTCGTACCCCCAGGAACTCTGTCGCCCTCGTTACAGGACTCGCTTTCGCTGTGGCTCCGTCGCTGAACGACTTAGCCTCGCTCCTGAGGAGTAACTCGCCGGATCATAATGCAAAAGGCACGCAGTCAGTCGTGACAGAGCCGAAGCCCTGCCCAACCTCCTACCGCTTGTATGCATGTCGTTTCAGGATCTCTTTCACTCCCCGCACTGGGGTGCTTTTCACCTTTCCCTCACGGTACTCGTTCACTATCGGTCACACGAGAGTCTTTAGCCTTGGAGGGTGGTCCCCCCGGTTTCACGCCCGATTACTCGGGTCGGGCGTTACTCAGGAACTCCACTACGCACCGTTCATCGTCTTCGCCTACCGGGCTTTCACCGTCTCTGGCGGGCCGTTCCAAGCCACTTCGACTGACTTCACGATACGCGTCTGTGGGTCCTACAACCCCGCGGCCACAAGGACCTCGGTTTGGGCTCTACCCCGTTCGCTCGCCGCTACTTGGGGCATCTCGGTTGATTTCTCTTTCCACCAGGTACTTAGATGTTTCAGTTCCCTGGGTTCGCTCGCCTTTCGGCGTGACCGCCATTCCTGACGGCCGGGTTTCCCCATTCGGAAATCCTGGGATCAAAGCGTGTGTGCCGCTCCCCCAGGCTTATCGCAGCTTACCGCGTCCTTCATCGCCTTCGTGTGCCAAGGCATCCTCGACATGCATTCGCTCGCTTGACTACAAACATGTAATCCAGCAGAGCACGCGCGATCTACAACGAGTGTCAGATTTATCGGTGTGGCGCTTGCGCGCCTTTCGTCGAAATCGTGTCACTAGTGTGATTCGTTATCCCACGAACACTACCATCTTCCGTTGTCAAACAGCATGTGGTCACGTGCGCCCGAGGGCCCACGCACCAGCTGAAAAAATGAGTCAGAGAGAGATCGCTCAGCATGCGAGGCGAGCGACTATCCGGTAGCGCTTTCGTGCCACGCCGAAGCGGGCCTACTCGCAGCTCCGTTAAGGAGGTGATCCAGCCGCAGGTTCCCCTACGGCTACCTTGTTACGACTTCGCCCCAGTCATTGCGCTCGCCTTAGGCGGCTTGGTCCCTTGCGGGTTCCGACACCGACTTCGGGCGCTCACAACTTCCATGGCGTGACGGGCGGTGTGTACAAGGCCCGGGAACGTATTCACCGTGGCGTAGCTGATCCACGATTACTAGCGATTCCAGCTTCATGTAGTCGAGTTGCAGACTACAATCCGAACTGAGGACCGGTTTGGGGATTGGCATACTCTCGCGAGCTAGCGACCCTCTGTCCGGCCCATTGTAGCACGTGTGTAGCCCTAGACGTAAGAGCCATGATGACTTGACGTCATCCCCGCCTTCCTCCGGTTTGGCACCGGCAGTCCCCCTAGAGTCCCCGGCTTTACCCGCTGGTAACTAAGGGTGAGGGTTGCGCTCGTTGCGGGACTTAACCCAACATCTCACGACACGAGCTGACGACAGCCATGCAGCATCTGTGCTGGAACTCCGAAGAGGGGCTCACGTTTCCGCAAGCTTTCTCCAGCATGTCAAGCCTAGGTAAGGTTCTTCGCGTTGCGTCGAATTAAACCACATGCTCCACCGCTTGTGCGGGCCCCCGTCAATTCCTTTGAGTTTCAGCCTTGCGGCCGTACTCCCCAGGCGGGGTACTTCATGCGTTAGCGTCGGCACCCAGGGGGTCGCTCCCCCAGACACCTAGTACCCATCGTTTACGGCGTGGACTACCAGGGTATCTAATCCTGTTTGCTCCCCACGCTGTCGCGCCTCAGTGTCAGCAAATGCCCAGCAGGCCGCCTTCGCCACTGGTGTTCTTTCGGATCTCTACGCATTCCACCGCTACACCCGAAATTCCACCTGCCTCTACATCGCTCGAGCTTGGCAGTTCGCACGGCAGATCCGGGGTTGAGCCCCGGACTTTCACCACACGCTTACCTAGCCACCTACGCGCCCTTTACGCCCAGTGATTCCGGACAACGCTCGCACCCTCTGTATTACCGCGGCTGCTGGCACAGAGTTAGCCGGTGCTTCCTCACCCGGTACCGTCAGTCCCCACGAATGGGGAGGTTCGTCCCGGGCAACAGTGGTTTACGCCCCGAAAGGCTTCATCCCACACGCGGCGTCGCTGCGTCAGACTTTCGTCCATTGCGCAATATTCCCCACTGCTGCCTCCCGTAGGAGTCTGGGCCGTGTCGCAGTCCCAATGTGGCTGGCCATCCTCTCAGACCAGCTACCCGTCGTCGCCTTGGTGAGCCGTTACCTCACCAACTAGCTGATAGGCCGCGAGCACCTCGATTTGCCCCGGAGGTTTCCTCACCAAGCGATGCCGCTCGATGAACGTATGCGGTATTACCCGGCCGTTGGGCCGGCTATCCCCCACAAATCGGAAGCTTGCTCACGTGTTACGCACCCGTTCGCCGGTTACCCTTGCGGGCCCCCGTGACTTGCATGTGTTAAGCACGCCGCCAGCGTTCGTCCTGAGCCAGGATCAAACTCTCCAATAGAAAGTCTCATATGGCTCTCCCGAATCGCTGTCACGCTGTCATCGCATGACAGCGTTATTCGGAATCACAAAAATTGTTCGGTCTGAACTCTCCCTCGGCCCCGAACGGGACACGAGATCAACGAGTTCGCCTCGCACACTTTGCGATATCTCTCTGACTCGATTGTCAATCAACTCGGTATGCTCGGCAGCGTTTCCGCGCCAGCCCATCAGATTACCATCAAGTCAGCCGAGCGTCAAGGGGTCAAAACCAACTTTTTCGACCTCCAGTCTCCGCGACACCCCACCCGGAGACGAATCGACCGGAAGGGAACGAAGCGTAACGCTTTCGTCGCGGTCGTGCAACCCCCGACAGCACGCGAGACACCGCTCGCCAGACCCGACCCGCCGTGCCACATTCGGTCGGCGGCGCCTCGCACCCTGCGGGACGCGCCGCTCTGCGCTCGGACCTTCGCCCCACCCCCCATGACCGACTCCCCTCGACCCTCCGACTCGCGTCGCGACTTCCTCGCTTCCCTCTCCGCCCTTGGCGTCGCCGGCGGACTCTTTCCCGGCGTGCTCTACGCCAAGGTCGCCTCTGGTGAGGAGATCACCGATGCCGCGATCGTCGCCGCGGCCGAGATCGCCGGCGTGCAGTTCACCGACGAGGAGCGCGCCCAGATGCTCGACGGGCTCAAGCGCCAGACCGCCCAATTGCAACGGCTCCATCGGACCACGATCGCGAACGCCGTCGCCCCCGCGATGATCTTCACCCCACTGCCACGGCAGGATGCGGTCCCACGCGGCCCGCAGCGTCCGATCGTTTCCACGCGCATCACACCCCCCGCGAGGCCAGCCCGTCTCGAATCGCTCGCCTACGCCTCGGTGACCGAGCTCGCCGCACTCGTACGCACCCGCGCCGTCACCAGCGTGGCACTCACCGAGATGTACCTCGCACGCCTCGAGCGCCTCGATCCCCAGCTCCTCTGCGTCACCTCGCTCACCCGCGAACGCGCCCTCCGTCAGGCACGGGCCGCCGACGCCGAGATCGCAGCCGGTCGCTCCCGCGGCCCGCTCCATGGGATCCCCTGGGGGGCGAAGGACCTCCTCGCCGTGAAGGAGTACCCCACCACCTGGGGCACCGCACCCTATCAGTCGCAGACGTTCGACGCCGACGCCACCGTCGTCGAACGACTCGACCGCGCGGGGGCGGTGCTCATCGCCAAGCTCACCCTCGGGGAACTCGCGATGGGTGATCGCTGGTATGGTGGGATGACGCGCAACCCGTGGAAGCTCGACCAGGGGGCGAGTGGTTCCTCCGCCGGCCCCGGCTCGGCCACCGCGGCGGGATGCGTCGGCTTCTCGATCGGCTCGGAGACGCTCGGCTCGATCTCCTCACCCAGCACGCGCAACGGGGTGACGGGGTTGCGCCCCACCTTCGGCCGTGTGCCGCGCACGGGGGCGATGGCGCTGAGCTGGTCGATGGATAAGCTCGGTCCGATGTGCCGCACGGTGGAGGATTGCGCGCTGGTCTTCGCCGCGATCCATGGTCCTGATCAACGCGATCAGACGGTCCACGCCGCCCCGTTCAACTGGGACGGGAATGCCCCACTGCGCGGGCTCAGAGTGGGGTATGTGAAGAGTGCGTTCGAGCTCCCGGTCGAACGGCGCCCCACCCAGCCGTTCGACGATGCGGCGCTCGCGGCCCTGCGGGGTCTCGGGATCGACCTGATCCCCGTCGAGCTCCCGGAATTCGACTACGATGCGATGCGCATCATCCTCACCGCCGAGGCCGGCGCCGCGTTCGATGCACTCACGCGATCGGGCCGCGTGCGTGAGATGGTCCAGCAGGGGCCGGGCGCCTGGCCCAACACCTTCCGTACGGCACGCCTGATCCCCGCGGTCGATTACCTCAACGCGAACCGAGTCCGCACGCTGGCGATCGAGGCGTGGGATCGTCTGATGCAGACGGTGGATGTGATCGTCACGCCGACGAACGCCGGGGCGCAGCTCACCGCGACGAATCTCACCGGGCATCCCGCGGTGATCCTGCCGCACGGCTTCCGCGAGGACGGGACGCCGGTCTCACTCACCTTCCTGGGCCGACTGTTCGGGGAGGAGGCGATGCTGCGGGTGGCGCACGCGTATCAGCGGGGTACGACGCACCACCTGAGGCATCCGAGCCTCTGAGGTCAGGGATCAGGGATCAGGGGTCAGCACCTGATCCCTGACCCCTCCCACCTGACCTCAAAGAAAAAAGGCCCGCCCCCGGAGGAACGGACCTTCCCATCAATGCGCCGTGTAGGAATCGAACCTACAACCTAGTGATTAAGAGTCACTTGCTCTGCCAATTGAGCTAACGGCGCAACCATCTCCTTCGACACTTCACACGAGGCGCGCCAGGAGGGAATCGAACCCCCGACCCACAGCTTAGAAGGCTGTTGCTCTATCCATCTGAGCTACTGGCGCTTCGCACACTGCTCCGTCGTTCCTTGCCGCTCCACCCTCGCGACCCGATCGGGGCGGCCGGATTCGAACCGGCGACCTCCTGCTCCCAAAGCAGGCGCGATACCGGGCTACGCTACGCCCCGCCAACCCCCAAGCATAGCCAGCCTTGGCGCGACGGTCAACCGGTGCGCGGTGCGGTCCTCTCGACTGCCTCCAACAGCGCCGCGAAGGCGCGCGCCCGATGACTCACCCGCCCCTTCGCCTCGCGCCCGACCGTCCCGAACGCGGCCCCGAGCTCGTCGCTCCAGAAGAGCGGATCGTAGCCGAACCCCTCGCTCCCCACCGGCGTCTCGAGGATGCGCCCCTCGCAGCTCCCGCGCCCGATCCACTCCTGGTCACCGCACCGCGCCACCATCACGCAGACGAAGCGCGCGCGCCGATCGGCCGCGCCGTCGAGCGCGCGCAGCAACGCCGCATTATTCTCGGCGTAGAGCGCCGCCCCCGTGGCCAGCGACCCGGTCCAGCGCTTGCTCCGCACCCCCGGCCTGCCACCGAGCGCGACGACCTCGAGTCCCGAATCATCGGCGACGACGATCTGCCCCGGGAGCCGCTCGGCGAACCACGCGGCCTTGGCGCGCGCATTGGCCTCGAAGGTGTCGTGCACCTCGAGGGTCTCCTCCGCGGGATCCTCCTCGAGGAGTCCCGCGACGCGCAGGTCGATCGCGGCACGCCCACGTGCGGCACACATCGCCGCGAGCTCACGGACCTTCCCCTCACTCCGCGTCGCGAGGATGAGCGCGGGGCGATGCGCGTCGAGCGCCGCGTCAGTCGATGACCGCTCGCGGCCGCCGCCGCTCACGGCAGCCCGAGGGCCTGCCGCTGCGCGAGATCGAGCGCCTGGATCCCCGTCGCGGCGAGATCGAGCAGGGTGTCGAGCTCGCCGCGCGCGAAGGTCCCGTGCTCGCCGGTCCCCTGCACCTCCACGAAGCGTCCCTCGCTGCTCATCACGACGTTGGCATCGACATCCGCACGCACATCCTCCTCGTATTCGAGGTCGAGCACGGGTGCGCCACCGACGACGCCGACGCTCACCGCGGCCACGCGCCGCTTCACCGGGGAGACGGCGATGCGCTTGGTGCGCACCATCCAGTCGAAGGCCTCGCAGACCGCGACGGCCGCCCCGGTGATCGCCGCGGTGCGCGTCCCGCCGTCGGCCTGGAGCACATCGCAGTCGACCTTGAGGGTGAACTCCCCCCACGTGAAGTCATCGAGCATCGCGCGGACGCTGCGACCGATGAGGCGTTGGATCTCCTGCGTGCGTCCCCCGACCTGACCGCGTTCCCGTGCGGTGCGGGTGTGCGTGGCGCGCGGGAGCATCGCGTACTCCGCGGTGAGCCACCCCTCCCCCTTCCCCTTCTTCCACCCGGGCACGCCATCCTCGACGCTCACGGCGCAGAGGACGCGCGTGTCGCCGAAGGCGATGAGACAGGACCCTTCGGCGTTCGGTACGGCCCCGCGCTTGAGGCTCACCGCGCGAAGGGCATCGGCGGCACGACCGTGGGGACGCGCGGCGGGACTAGGCGGGACGATGGGCACGCAGCTTCTCGAGGATCGAGGTGGTGGACTGCCCGGGGGTGAGCGGGATGATCACCACCCGGCCGCCGCGCGCGCGCACCACCTCCGCGCCGACGACGCTCTCGGGGCGATAGTCGCCCCCCTTCACGATGACATCGGGCTCGAGCGCCCGGACGAGCTCAGCGGGGGTATCCTCACCGAAGACCACGACGGCATCGACCATCTCGAGCGCGGCGAGCACATAGGCCCGCTCCGCTTCGGAGCGCACGGGACGATCATCGCCTTTGCCGAGTCGACGCACGGAGGCGTCGCTGTTGAGCCCGACGATGAGATGCGCTCCCTCGGCGCGCGCGCCACGCAGGACGTCGATGTGCCCGGGGTGGAGGAGATCGAAGACGCCGTTGGTGAAGACCACCGGCCCGGGGCAGCGGGCGCGCCAGGCCGAGGCCTCCGGCAACGTCATCACCTTCCGCTGCGGAGCGCCGGTGATGCTCACCATTGCGACTGAGCTCCCTCGATGATCTCGGTGACGATCCGCTCGATCGCCTGCTTCCGTCCCTCGGCCTCGCCGCGGTCGGCGTACTCGCCCTCGGCGGAGACCCCCGTCTTCTGCCAGAGCACCTTCCCGGTGACCTGATCGACGATCTCGATGTCGACGAGGACACGGAGCCGACGCCGCGCCGAGGTGGCTTGGTTGGGATTCGCGCTGAAGCCGACGGGGATGTCGAGCTCGTAGCGGGTCACGGTCCCGCGGACGACGGCGCTCGCCCGATCCTCGGGGGCATCACGGAGACCGAGCCGCGACTGCATCCCCTGCCGCAGCGCCTCCTGGAGTTCGCGTGGGAGCTCCGGGGTGGCGGTGTGGTTGTCGAAGGGCATCACCGCGACGGTGCGGATGTGCGTCGGCAGCCCGCCGCCGGCGAACCCGTAGAGGCAGCCGGTGAGGGAGGCGATGAGGAGAAGCAGGGCCAGGCGCCCAGGGAGATGCATACGCATCAGGGGAAGCTACTGACCACCGCCTCGAGCCGGGCGCGGAAGGTGGCCGGGATGGTGATCGGCCGGCTCTGCCCGTCGATGCTCACGAGGTCGGTGGTCGCATCGGCGACGAGCTCCTCCCCGCCGTCCGGGCGACGACGGGTGAGCCGATAGGCGAAGGCGACCATCCGCGACCGTGCGCTCGTGAGCCGAGTGGTGATCGTGATCTCGTCGTCGTAGCGGGCGGCGGCCCGGTAGCGCAGATGGGCATCGGCGACGGCGAGCTTCACCCCGGCGGCCTCCATCTCCGCATACGAGACCCCGAGCTGGCGGATGAATTCGGTGCGCCCCACCTCGCACCAGACGAGGTAGTTGGCGTGGTAGGCCACCCCCATCTGGTCGGTCTCGGCGTAGCGGACGCGGATCTGTGACGTGGACTGCATGGCGTGCAGTCTAATCGAGCCGATGCGGGGACGGTGTGGTGCCGACCGCCGGTCCGGTGTACGATTCGGCTGATGCTTCCCACCCCCTGCTATGTGATCGCCGATGCCCATCTCGGCGTGGCCCCCGACGAGACCGAGCGCGAGCTCCTGGCGTTCCTGCGCGCCTTCCCGAGCGATGGCCGCTCGTTGGTGATCGACGGGGACCTCTTCGACTTCTGGTTCGAGTGGAAGGAGGCGGTGCCGCGGCGCGGGGTTCGCGTGCTCGGGGAGCTCGCGCGCCTGCATGATGCGGGGGTCGAGGTCCTCTGGATCGCCGGGAACCACGATTGTTGGGGGGGCGACGTCCTGCGGCGCGACCTCGGGCTCACGTACCATGTGGGACCCTGGCGTGGGACGATCGGTGGGTGGGACACGCTGATCGAGCATGGGGATGGGCTCCGCGAGATCGAGGATGCCCCGTATCGGCGGCTGCGGCGCGTGCTCCGACACCCGTGGAGCGTCTGGGCGTATCGGTGGATCCATCCCGACCTCGGGACCTGGCTCGCGCTTCGGAGCTCGCATACGAGCCGCAACATGCGCCCCCGCGACGGTGGCGAGGGGTTACGGCGCGTGGCGGCGACGGTGCTCTCGCGTACCGGGGCGCCGCAGCTCTACGTGCTGGCGCATTCGCATGTGTCGGCGTTGGAGCCCCTTGGCATGGGGATCTTCGCGAACCCCGGGGCGTGGCTCGATGGTCCGCAGGGGCTCAAGATCACCGCGGATCGGATCGAACGGTTGACGTGGCAGTCCGGGCGCTTCGAGGTGATGCAGTCGCTCCCGCGGCCGACGGTCGGGACGGCGAACGGATCCGTCAGCGGCGGCGGAACGACGCGCTGATCCGCGCCCCTGTGGCCGCCGGCATCACGCCGATGCGGACGGGGAGATCCCAGAGCTGCGCCGCGACGAAGGCGTCCGCGCCGGCGAAGAGATGGTTGAAGACGAGGACCGCGAGCCAGTCCTCGTAGTGCAGGCGCCGCGTGCGCACATAGGCGTCGGTGTAGCGCGGCACGCTCCATTCGGCGACTTGCAGGCCTCCGGTACTCGTGCGCGCTGGCAGGCCCGTCACCGGATCGGTCGCGTAGCGCAGCGGCATCGAATCACCGGCGAAGGTCCGCGCGATGCGGAGGTCCTCGGCGGAGCGATGCACGAGGACGAGTCCGACGGCCTCGATGAGGAAGAACATCCCACCGGCGGTCGCCCGATCGAGCTTCGCCTGCCCTGCGCCCGGGAGCAGGAGCGAGTAGAGGAAGGCGCGGCGAGGGGAGATCGGCGGGGCGCCGATCCCGGCGCGCGCCGAGTCGGCCTGCTGTGCGCGGAGGGTCCGCGGCGCGCCAGCGAACGCCGCGAGTGCCCCGACCACGGCGATCGCGAGGATGAGTCTCGAGGTACGCATCAGCGGTGTCTGACCCGCGAAGCCGACATGGGTTCCCAAGCGGAGAGAGCGAGGCGGAAGCGAATGGCGGGAGCGTGTGGGAATCGAACCCACCCAGCCCGACGTGATCGGGCCGCTACGGTTTTGAAGACCGCGGGGACCACCAGACCCCATCCACCCCCATCCGGGCAAGATAGTCAGGGACCAGTGGCGAGGGATCAGGCCAATACGATCCTCGGTCCCCGCTCCCATCCGCTGACATGGCCAATCACCACGGAGCCGGGCACCTTCGCGAGATAGGGGGCGACGCGATCGGGGGCGAGGGAGACGAGGAGACCGCCGGAGGTCTGCGGGTCGGTGAGGAGGGCACGCCAGTCCTCGCCGGAGTCGTTCCAGTCGAGCTCGGCGTCGACCCACTGCGCGTTGCGCCCGGCGCCCCCGGTGGTGAACCCCGCGGCGAGGGCCTCGCGTGCGCCCGGGAGGAGCGGGATCGCATCGAGCTGCAGGGTCACGCGGACCCCGCTCGCCCGGGTGACATGGAGGAGATGCCCGAGGAGCCCGAAACCGGTGACATCGGTCGCACAGCGCGCACCGAGGTCGACGGCGGTGCGGGAGGCAAGGGCGTTCAAGGTCGCCATGCTCCGGTAGAGCGCCTCCTCATGCACCGGCGCGAGCGCGCCGTGCTTCCCTGCCGTCGCGAGGATCCCCGTGCCGATCGGCTTGGTGAGGATCACCCGATCCCCGGGCTGCGCATTCGCATTGGAGAGGATCCGATCGGGGTGCACCTGCCCCGTCACGGAGAGCCCGTACTTGAGCTCCTCATCGGTGACGGTGTGTCCCCCGACGATCCGCGCCCCCGCCTCGTGCACCGCGTCCTGTCCGCCCCGGAGGATTGCCGTCAGCACGGCGAGCGGGAGGGTCCTCTCCGGGAAACCGACGATGTTCATCGCGGTGAGCGGGATCCCCCCCATCGCATAGACGTCGGAGAGCGCATTGGCCGCCGCGACGCGCCCGAAGCGATACGGATCGTCGACGATGGGGGCGAAGAAATCCACCGTCTGCACGAGCGCGAGATCGTCGGACAGCCGAAAGACCCCCGCGTCGTCGAAGGTCTCGCGACCGACGAGCAAGCGGGGATCGGATTCGCGCGGCAGCGGCGCGAGCGCGGCGGATAGGTCACCCGGACCCATCTTGGACGCTCAGCCAGCGCCGCGGGCGAATTGCGTCAGGCGGAAGATCTCGTCGCGCGTCATGGGTGGATGAAGGGGCCGCGCGCCGATCCCGCAGGACCGACGCAGGGACGGGTGATGATCAATCCGGGAGCTTGGCGACGAGCTCGACCTCGACGCTCACGCCCCGCGGGAGCGCCGCCACCTGGACGGTGGAGCGCGCCGGACGGGCGGTGCCGAGGGCGGCCTCGTAGACCTCGTTGAAGCGCGGGAAGTCGGTCATGTCCTGCAGGAAGACCGTGGTCTTCACCACATCCTTCCACGAGGCGCCCGCCGCATGGAGCACCTGCTGCAGGTTCTCGAGGACCCGACGCGTCTGCGGGACGATGTCCCCGGCGACGACCTCCATCGTGGCCGGATCGAGCGGGATCTGGCCAGCGGTGAAGAGGAAGCCGCCAGCGATCGTCGCCTGGCTATAGGGACCGATCGCCGCGGGCGCGGCCTCGGTGCTCAGCGTGCGTACGGACATGGTGCGCTCCTAGAAGAGTCCGGTGATGGCGCCATCGGGGAGGATGGCCATGCGTTCGGCCGCGGGGGCCTTGGGGAGCCCCGGCATCGTCATGATCTCGCCGCACTGCGCGACGACGAAGCCGGCGCCCGCCACGGGGTAGACATCGTTCACGGTGACGCGGAACCCCGAGGGCCGGCCGAGCTTGGTCGCATCGTCCGAGAGCGAGTACTGCGTCTTCGCCATGCAGATCGGGGTGTTCCCCAACCCGATGCTCTCGAGGTAGGCGATCGCGCGCTCGGCCTTCGCGCTGTAGTCCGCGCCCTCGCCACCGTACACCTTCTTCACGATCGTGTCGATCTTCTCCTTGATCGGCTTGGCGGCGTCATAGAGCGGCGCGTACTTCGACTTCCCGCCCTTGAGGATATCGAGGACCTCGCGCGCGAGGGCCTCGCCCCCTGCCCCACCCTTCGCGAAGACCTCACAGAGCGCGACGCGCGCGCCGGCCTTCTCCGCCGCCTCACGCACGATCGCGATCTCGGCGTCGGTATCGGTGCCGAACCGGTTGATCGCCACGACGAGCTCCATCCCGAACTGCCGCACGTTCGCGATGTGATGCTCGAGGTTGACCACGCCGGCGCGGAGCGCCTTCAGGTCCTCGGTGGCGAGCTCGGTCTTCTTGGCGCCGCCGTTCATCTTGAGCGCGCGGATGGTGGCGACGAGGACCGCCGCCTCCGGCGTGATCCCGCCGAAGCGGCACTTGATGTCGAAGAACTTCTCCGCGCCGAGATCGGAGCCGAACCCCGCCTCGGTGACGACGACGTCGCCGACGGCGAGCGCGGCGCGCGTGGCGAGGATCGAGTTACAGCCGTGCGCGATGTTGCCGAAGGGGCCGGCGTGCACGAAGGCGGGGCCGCCCTCGAGCGTCTGCACGAGATTCGGGCGGATCGCGTCCTTGAGGAGCATCGCCATCGCCCCATGCGCCCTGAGGTCACGCGCATAGACCGGCTTCCGGTCGGCACCGGCGGTGGAGCCGACGATGATATTCCCGAGGCGCTCCTCGAGGTCGGAGGCGCTGGTCGCGAGCGCGACGATCGCCATGATCTCGGAGGCCGGGATGATCACGAACCGCTCCTCGCGCACGACCCCCTCGCTCGGGCCCCCAAGGCCGATGATCACCTTCCGGAGTGCGCGGTCGTTCATGTCGATCGTGCGCGGCCAGGTGATGCGGCGCGGATCGATGGTGAGGGCGTTTCCCTGCTGGAGATGGTTGTCGAGCATCGCGCTCAACAGCGCGTGCGCCGACGAGATGGCGTGGAAATCACCGGTGAAATGCAGGTTGATGTCGTCCATCGGGAGCACCTGCGCGTAGCCGCCGCCGGCCGCGCCCCCCTTCACCCCGAACACAGGACCGAGTGAGGGCTCGCGGATGCAGAGCACCGCATTGGTCCCGATCTTCCGCAGCGCCTGCGCGAGCCCGACCGAGGTCGTGGTCTTCCCCTCACCCGCGGCCGTCGGGTTGATCGCCGTCACGATCACGAGCTTCCCCTTGGCGGGGCGGGTCGTGAGCTCGAGGGCGACCTTGGCCTTGTACTTGCCGTAGAGGTCGAGGTCGTCGGGGCCGAGGCCGATCTCGGCGGCCACGTCGGTGATGGGACGCAGGGTCGCGGCCTGCGCGATCTCGATGTCGGAGGGGACGGTCATGGGGGGAATCCTACTCGGGGGACGGAGTGGGGGGAACGTCCGATGATCAGCACTGGAAGAGCCGACGGGTGTTCTGCACGACCACCTCGCCGAGGGCTGCGGGATCGACGCCTCGGACCTCGGCGAGCCGCCGAAGGGTGTACGCGCACCACGCCGGTTCGTTGCGATGGCCACGGTGCGGGACCGGCGCCAGGAAGGGGCTGTCACTCTCGACGAGGAGCCGATCCTCGGGGATCAGGCGCAGCAGGTCGAGGTCGTCCCACTTCCTGAAGGTGATGATCCCGCTGAAGGAGCAGTACCACCCGACGGCGAGCGCCGCCTCGGCGAGTGGGGCGGGACCGCCGAAGCAGTGGAGGACGCCACGGACGCCGGCCTCGCCGGCCTCACGCACCATCGCGATGGTGTCGTCGACCGCCTCTCGCGTATGCACCACGACGGCCCGTCCGGTGCGCTGCGCGATGGCCAGCTGATCGGCGAAGGCGCGGCGCTGCTGCGGCCGCGGGGAGTGATCGTAGTGATAGTCGAGCCCGCACTCACCGACGGCGACGGCCCCCTGATGCATCGCTGCCTCGATGGCGGGGGCGTCGCGCAGTGGATCGTAGTCGGCGGCATCGTGCGGGTGGATACCGGCGGTCCACCAGACCTCGCCCGGATGCCGCTCAGCGAGTTGCTGGGCCCGGGCCGCGGCCGCGAGTGACTCACCGATGCAGATGACCCCGAGGCCACCGGCTGCCTGGAGTCGCTGCAGCGCCCCCTCCCGATCCTCGTCGAACGACTCCCCCGCGAGATGGGCGTGGGAATCGATGAAAGGGACCGGTGGGAACGACAAGGCCCCGACGCCGTCCTGGCGCCGGGGCCCCGAACCTGCGGATCGCTCCGTGCTCACGCCCTGGCGGCGCGGGCCTGGGGAGCCGCCTCGTTGCGATGCGGCCACTTGGATTCGATCCAGAGGAGCAGCGGCGAGGCGATGTAGATCGAGCTGAAGGTCCCGACGAGGATGCCGAAGAGGAGCACCCAGGCGAAGGGCCGGATCACCGAGCCGCCGAAGATCAGGAGGGCGAGCAGCGTCGCCAGCGTCGTGGTGCCCGTCATGACCGTGCGCGGGAGGGTCTCGTTCACCGAGCGGTTGAGCAGATCGTAGAGCGGCATCTTGCGATGCGCCCTGAGATTCTCGCGCACGCGGTCGAAGACGACGACGGTGTCGTTCATCGAGTAGCCGATCACCGTGAGCACCGCGCCGACGACGAAGATCGAGATCTCGAGGTCCATGTACATCATGAAGGCGAGCGAGGCCGCGAGGTCATGCAGGGTCGCGATGACCGCCGCGACACCGAAGCGCCACTCGAAGCGCCAGGCCAGATAGACGAGGGTCAGCGCGAAGGCGATGAGGGTGGCGATCACCGCCTGCGACCGGAGCTCGCTCCCGACGCGTGGGCTCACCGCGGCGGTGCGCCCGATGACGAAGGCGTCCGCCCCGAATCGCGACTGGAGGGTGCGTTCGATCTGCTGGCTCACCATCTCGGCCCCGGCCTCGAGCTGTGCGACCTGCTGCGACTCCTGCGCGCGGATCACGATCTCCGTGGGGGCACCGTAGGTGAAGATCTCGGCATCGCCGAGCCCCGCCCCGCTGATGGCCGCGCGCACGTCCGCGATGGCCGGCGCCTCACGGAAGGTGAGCTCCATCTGCGTGCCGCCGGTGAACTCGATGCTGTAGTTGAAGCCGCGGATCGGGATCAGGATCACGGCCGGGATCACGAAGACCGCGACGGTGATGACCGAGAGCTTCCACTGCTTGAGGAAGTCCCATGAGGTGTTGTGGAGGATACGCAGCATCAGATGCTCAGGGTCTTGGCGGTCTGGTTCTTCGACAGCCACAGGAGGAAGAGGGAGCGCACGACATAGATCGCCGAGATGAGCGAGGCGAAGATGCCGGCGAGGAGGGCGACCGCGAAGCCGCGGACCGGCCCGGTCCCGAACTGGTAGAGGATCGCCGCGGTGAGCGCGGTGGTGACGTGCGTGTCGACGATCGCGCTCCAGGCGTGATCGAAGCCGTCATCGATCGCCATGCGGAGGGAGCGGCCGGCGTCGAGCTCCTCACGGATGCGCTCGAAGATCAGGAAGTTCGCGTCGACCGCCATCCCGATCGAGAGCACGAAGCCCGCGAGCCCCGGCAGCGTCAGCGTGGCGTCGAAGCCAGCGAGGATCGCCAGGGTGACGAGCACATAGAAGGCGAGCCCGCAGATCGCGAGGACGCCGGAGAAGCGGTAGTAGACCACCATGATCAGCACGACGAGCGCCAAACCCAGCGCGCCCGAGAGGAGCCCCTGTCGGATGGCATCCTCGCCGAGGCTGGCGCCGATGGTCCGTGCCTCCGCGACCTTGAGCGGCACCGGGAGCGCACCGGCGCGGAGCACCAGGGCAAGGTCCTGCGCGGCCTGCAGGTCGCGGCCGCCCATCGTGATCTGGCCGCGGGCACCGATCGCGCTCTGGATCACCGGGGCGCTCATCACTCGGTCGTCGAGGACGATCGCCATGTTGTCGCCGATGTGCTTCGCCGTCTCGTTGCGGAACCGGCGCCCCCCCTCGTTGTTGAAGACGAAGTCGACCTTGGCGCCCTCGAGGGGATCCTGGTTCGGCTTGGCGTCGACGAGGTAGGTGCCGTCGATGATGGCGCGCGACTCGAGCACGTAGAGCGTGCGGTAGACCTGCGTCCCCGAGACGAGGGAGTCGGTGCCCCAGCGGACATCCTTCCCCGGGGGGAGCGCCGCCAGGATCTCCGGCGTCCGCAGAAGGGCATCGATCTGCCCGTAATCGGCGGAGGCGACGAGGTACTGCCCCGGGAGCTGGCCCGGGACGAGCGACCGACGGAACGGCCCATCGGTCGAGGTCCCCGCCGTGTCCGCGTTCGCGGTCGAGTCGACCGTCTGCAGCAACGACCCGAGGGCGTTCGCCGCCGGACGGGACGCCGAGTCGGTCGCCGCGGCAAGCCCCTTCTCCTTCACGAGGCCGTCGAGGCGCGGCACGACCCGCTCGAGTGCCTGCGACTCATCGGTGATCTGGAAGCGCAGGAAGGCCGCGCGCTGCACGACCTCCTCGGCGCGACGCGGATCCTCGATGCCCGGGAGCTCGACCATGATGCGGTCGTTGCCGAGCTTCTGCACCACCGGTTCGGCGACGCCGAACTCGTCGATGCGCGTCCGCACGACCTTCATGGCCCGATCGAGCGCATCGCTCACATCGGTGATGGTCTGCCGCGACTGGTCGACCTCGAGGGTCAGCTGGATCCCGCCCTGCAGATCGAGCCCGCGCTTGAGCGGGACGCGAGAGACGGTGTCATAGACGAAGACCCCGTCGCGCTTGACGCGCTCGACCACCTGACGAGGGAAGAGGGCCCAGACGGAGGCGGCGATCATGGCCGCGATCACGAGGAGCCGAGACTTCACGTTCTGCATGCAGACGCGGGATAGGGGGAACGGTTGGAACGCAACCTCGAAGAGTACCCCTCACCGACATCCAAGTCAATCACGCGCAAGGGGTTGCGTGCCTCGCACCCGCTCCGCCAGGCCGGCCCCGTCGGGGGCCCCGTCGGGGGCCCCGTCGGGGGCCCCGTCCGGGGGCTCAGCCGAGGAGCCGCCGGGCGGCAGCCTCGTCCCTCCGGAGCTGCGCGACGAGGGCCTCCGGCCCCTCGAACCGCAGCGTCTCTCGGAGACGGGCGACGAGGTCGATCCGCACCCACTGGCCATAGAAGTCCCCGGTGAGGTCGAACCCGTGGACCTCGATGGTCCGCTCGCCCTCACCGGGAAGCCGAGGTCCCGTCCCCGCCCCGCCCCAGCGACCACGGTCCCCGCGATGGCGTAGGGGCGACCGAGCCCATCAGCGGCGCGATCGAGGTCGCCCCCGGCGATCGCACGGCGGATGGAGGTGGAGGAGATCGGTCGGCCGTCACTCCCCTCGACCGCCGGGACGACCTCGACCCCGAATCCTCGCGCGGCCCCGAGTGCCTGGAGCACCGAGACATCCCCGGAGCGCCCCCGACCGAAGCCGTGGTCGTAGCCGATCAGCAGGTGCCGGAGCCCGAGCCGATCACGCAGGACGTGATCGACGAAGGCCTCGGCGTCGAAGGCGGCGAGGGTGCGCGTGAAGGGGAGCACCACGACGTAGTCGAGCGGGCTGTCCGCGAGACACTCCGTCTTCTCGACCCCGACGGTGAGCAGCGGCGGCGCGGCGGCAGGGTTCACCACCTGCAGCGGATGCGGGGCGAAGGTGACGAGCACGGACGGCAACCCCCGCGCCCGCGCGGCGGTCGCGAGCCGATCGAGCACGAGTCGATGGCCCCGATGGACGCCGTCGAAGGTCCCGACGGTGCAGACCGTGCCGCCGGCGAGCGCGGGGATCGGCGCGAGGCGCTCAGGCCTCATGCATCACCACGCGCGGTTGCCAGCGATCGCCCCGACGCTCGGCGAGGGCGACCAGCGCGCCGCTCGCCGCGTTGGTCAGCGCGCCCCAACCGCCCTCGACGGCCGCGGGGATCTCGATCCCACGGACGACCTGCGCGATCTCCTCGGCCGCGAGCGGTTGCACCGGATGCGCGGGGAGTGCGGCGAGGGGCGGAAGGAGCATCTCCGACAGCACGGACCGGCTCGCCGCGGGCCCCTCCGACGGCGTCGTCGCCGCACGCAACGACTCGAGCGTGACCGCGTCCTCGACGCGGAACGGCCCGCTCCGCGTGCGGCGCAACGCGGTGAGGTGTGCCGCGCTCCCGACGGCGCGGGCGAGATCCCGCGCGAGCGAACGGATGTAGGTCCCTCCGCCACAGGTGATGCGCACCTCAGCCTCCGCGACCCGCCCATCGGCCGCGGGGCGGAGTGCGAGGACCTCCCAGCGATGCACCTGGATCGTGACCGGTGCGAGGTCGACCGTCACGCCACGACGCGCCATCGCGTAGGCACGCTCGCCATCGACGCGCTTGGCCGAAAAGGCGGGGGGGACCTGCGCGATCGCCCCGACGAAGGTGGGGAGCGCGGCGAGCAGCGCCTCGCGGGTCGGGAGCGGTGCCTCGACCGCCACCGTCCCGAGGTGATCCTCGGTGTCGGTCTCCGTGCCGAAGCGGATCGTGGCCTCGTAGATCTTCGGCTCACCCGAGAGGTGCGGGAGGAGGCGGGTCGCGCGCCCGACGAGGAGTACCAGGAGTCCGGTCGCGAAGGGATCGAGCGTCCCGCCATGCCCGATGCGCGATTCGTGCAACGCGCGACGCGCGGCGCTCACGGCGTCATGCGATGAGACGCCGACCGGTTTGTCGACGAGGAGGACGCCGTCAGTCGTCCCGGTCGTCTTCCGGCGCGGCATCGGCGGCGGGGGGCTGATGCAGCGAGGCGAGCAGCGTCTCGATCCGCGCCGCACGGGCGACCGACTCATCGAGCCGGAAGTGGATCTCGGGGGCGAACTGGAGGCGGAGCGCCTTCCCCACCCGGCTCCGCAGATGGCCGGCCACGCCGCCGAGGACCTCGAGCGTGGTGGACTTCTCGGCCTCGGTCCCCAGGACGCTCACATAGACCGTGGCATGGCGGAGGTCACGCGCCATCTCGACCGCCGTCACCGTCAGCAACCCGGTGACGCGCGGATCCTTCAGGCCGTGGGACAGGAAGGCAGCGACCTCCTCGCGGACGGCCTCCGCCACCCGGTCCTGTCGCCGTGGATCACGTGGGGGCATCAGGGACCTCCCGTGCGGGACGCGCTCAGTTGGCCGAGGCCGACTGGAGCGTCCGCGCGACCGACTCGGTGCGGTAGAGCTCGATCACATCGCCGACCTTGAGGTCGTTGTAGTTCTCGACGCCGATACCACACTCATAGCCTTCCTTGACCTCCTTCACATCGTCCTTGAAGCGGCGGAGCGAGCCGATCGTGCCGTCGTAGACCTCGACCCCGTCGCGGACCACGCGGACGCGACCCTGACGGTTCATGAGCCCCGAGCGGACGAAGCAGCCGGCGATGACGCCGATCTTCGGCACCTTGAAGGTCTCGCGGACCTCCGCCTCGCCGACGATGACCTCCTTCTCCTCCGGACGCAGGAGGCCCTCGAGCGCGGCGCGCACATCGGCGACCGCCTCGTAGATGATGCGATAGAGCTTGATCTCGACGCCCTCGCGATCGGCGGCGGCGCGGGCCTTGGTATCGGGCCGCACATGGAAGCCGATGATGATCGCGCCCGAGGCCTTGGCGAGGAGGATGTCACTCTCCGTGACGGCACCGACGGCGCGCGCCACGACCTCGACCTGCACCTCCTCGTTGCTGAGCTGCTGCAACGCGTCGGCGAGCGCCTCGGCCGGACCGCCCTGGTCGGCCTTGATGAGGAGCTTGAGCTGGCGCTTGCCCGCGCCCGTCGAGGCCATGAAGTCCTCGAGGGAGACCGCGCCCTTCGCGGTGCGGCGGCTCCGCGCCTCGCGATCGAGGCGCTCACGCCGCTGCGCGATCTCGCGCGCCTCGGCGGCATCGAGCACGGCGATGAACTGATCGCCCGCCATCGGCACGCCGGTGAGCCCGAGCACCTGCACCGGGATCGCCGGGCCGGCCTCCTTCACCGGCTTGCCGCGCTCGTCGAGCAACGCGCGGACGCGTCCCGAGTGCAGACCGCAGATGAAATCATCACCGACGCGGAGCGTGCCGTTCTGCACGAGGATCGTCGCCACCGCCCCCTTCCCGGCGTCGAGCTGGGCTTCGACGACCGAGCCCGTGGCGCGACGGTCGGGATTCGCCTTGAGATCGAGGATCTCCGCCTGCAGGAGGACCTGGTCGAGGAGCTCGCTGATCCCCGTCCCCTTCTTGGCCGAGATCTCGGAGGCGAGCACCGTGCCGCCGAAGTCCTCGAGCACGACGCCGTGCTGGAGGAGATCCTGTCGCACCTTCATCGGATTCGCGGCGGGGAGGTCGCACTTGTTGATCGCGACGATCATCGGCACGCCGGCATTCTTGGCGTGCGAGATCGCCTCGATGGTCTGCGGCATCACGGCGTCATCGGCCGCGACGACCAGGATCACGATGTCGGTCACCTGCGCGCCGCGGGCACGCATCGCGGTGAAGGCCTCGTGACCCGGGGTATCGAGGAAGGTCACGCTCCGCCCATCGGGGAGTGACACATGGTACGCGCCGATGTGCTGCGTGATCCCGCCCGCCTCCCCCGCGACGACGTTCGCCTTGCGGAGGTAGTCGAGGAGCGAGGTCTTCCCGTGATCGACGTGGCCCATGATGGTGACGACGGGGGGCCGCGACCTGAGGTCGGCATCGGCGTCCTTCTCCTCCACCTCGGGGGCGGCGGCATACTCCTCTTCGCGCGTGGCCTCGAACCCGAACTCGCTCGCGATGAGCTCGATCTGGTCGAAGTCGAGGCGCTGGTTGATGGTCACCATCAACCCGAGGTGCTTGAAGGCGAACGAGACGATCTGCGTCGCGGGCACCTTGAGGATGTCGGCGAGCTCGGAGACGGTGATGAACTCGTTGACGCGGACGGTCTTCTTCTCGCGCTCCGCCATCTCGGCACGGATCGCGGCGAGCTCCTCGCGGGCGCTGTCGTCGACGCGGCCGCCACGGCGCTTGCCAGGCCCGCCCTCCATCTGGCGCATGGTGCGCGAGATGTTGGCGGTCACCGCTTCCTGATCGACGCGCTTCCCCTTCTTCCCGCGACGCGGGCCGGACGACGGTGTCGCGGCACCGACCCCACCGCCCATCCCCGTGCCGGGACGACGATCGTCGCGACGGCCACCGGAGAGACCGCCCCCCGGGGTCGCCGAGGCGATCGGACGCGGGGGCATCGGCAACACGGGGCGCGGCCGCGGCGCCCCGGGGACGACCGGCTGCGGACGCGGACGCGGCGGGGCCGACGGCGCGGCCGATGCGATCGGGGTCGGCGCCACCATCGGCGCGGCCGATGCGCCCTCTCCGCCCTCACTGGCTTCGCGATCGGCGCGCAGGCGCTCGGCCTCCTCCGCACGGGCGCGGGCGACCTCGCGGTCGGCCGCCTCGGCAGCGGCGCGTTCCTGCGCGGCACGCTCGG
>JAJTFH010000023.1 GCA_021298395.1 Gemmatimonadota bacterium
GGCTTCTCCGGTGAGGACTCGCCGGCGATGAAGGCGGGGATCGAGCCGGGCGACGTGATCGTGAAGGCGGATGGGAAGGCGGTCGACCGGGTGAGCGCACTGCAGCGGGTGATCCGCGCCAAGAAGCCGGGGGATGTGGTCCCCGTCGAGGTGATGCGCTACGGGACCAAGAGGAACTTCCAGATCCGACTCGGCGCCGCGCCGAAGGACAATGGGGTGGTGGCCGATGCCGCGGCCGCACCGGCCACGGGCGCGAGCGTGAGCAACACCCGCCTGGGGCTCAGCGTGGAGGCCCTCTCGAGCGAGCTCGTGCAGGGCCTGAAGATCCCCGAGGGGTACCGGGGGGCCCGCGTGGCGGAGATCGAGGCGGGGGGGCCCGCCGAGGGCCGCCTCGCCGTCGGCGACATCATCGCCGAGGTGCTTCCCGCGAAGAAGAAGATCGGCTCGCCGAGCGATGTCTATCGGGCGCTGGAGGGGATCAAGGGGGGCGCCTACGTGAGCTTCCTGATCTACCGCCCGGTGCGCGGTGGGACGGGGAGCACGACGGTGGTGAACCTCCGGGTCCGCGACGCGAAGTAAGGGTCCGAGGGATGTCGAAGCGACCCGGGGTCCTCGTGAGAGGGCCCCGGGTCGTATCTTTCGGGGTCTGGCGGCGGGAGTGGCGAAATTGGTAGACGCGCAGGACTTAGGATCCTGTGCCGCAAGGCGTGTGGGTTCGAGTCCCACCTCTCGCATGGTCGGCAACCTTTCGGGTGACGGAGAGCGTTAAGGACAGATGCGAATCATCGTCATCGGCAGTGGGTTCGGCGGGCTGAGTGCCGCCATCCGCCTTCGGGCGCAGGGCCATGAGGTCACCGTCGTCGAGCAGCGGGACAAGCCCGGCGGCCGCGCCTATGTCTACCAACAGGACGGCTTCACCTTCGATGGGGGGCCGACGATCATCACGGCCCCCTGGCTCTTCGACGAGCTCTTCGCCGAGGCGGGGAAGAAGGTCGCCGACTATGTGCAGATCGTCCCGATCGATCCGTTCTATCAGATCCGATTCGAGGACGGGACGGTCTTCCGCTACAACGGCGACACCACCGCGATCATCGAGCAGATCCGGAAGCTCAACCCCGACGATGTGCGTGGGTACCGTGCCTTCCTCAAGCAGAGTGAGCGGGTCTTCGGCGCCGGGATGTCGCTCATCGACAAGCCCTTCACGACGCTGATGGACATGGTGAAGGTCCTCCCCGATCTCATCCGGCTCCGCGCCGATCGCTCGGTGGCGGGGCTCACGAACCGGCACATCCGCGACGAACGGTTGCGGCAGGTCTTCTCCTTTCACCCGTTGCTCGTCGGGGGGAACCCCTTCGAGACGACGTCGATCTACACCCTCATCCATCACCTCGAGAAGACGTGGGGGGTCTGGTTCGCGATGGGGGGGACGGGGAAGCTCGTCGAGGCCTTCGTGCGCTGCCTGGAGGACATCGGTGGCGAGCTGCGGCTCTCGACCACGGTCGATCAGATCATGGTGGACGAGCGCACCGGGAAGGCGAATGGGGTGCGCCTCACCTCGGGCGAGGTGCTGCCGGCGGATGCCGTGGTGAGCAATGGCGACGTGGCCTTCACCTACAAGCATCTCATCGCCCCCAAGTGGCGGAAGAAGAACACCGATGCGCGCATCGATGGGCTCGACTACTCGATGTCGCTCATGGTGATCTACTTCGGGACGAACAAGCAGTATGAGGACATCGCGCACCACGAGATCATCATGGGCCCCCGCTACAAGGGGCTGCTCGACGAGGTCTTCGGCTCCAAGACGCTGGCCAAGGACTTCTCGCTCTACCTGCACCGCCCGACGGCGACCGATCCCTCGCTCGCCCCGCCGGGGTGTGATGCGTGGTACGTGCTCTCGCCGGTCCCGCACCTCGGCGGCCCGACCGATTGGCGCGTGACGTCGCAGGCGTATCGCGACCGGATCATGCAGTACCTCGAGGATCGCTATCTCCCGGGGCTCTCGAAGCACCTCGTCACCGAGCACCGGATCGACCCCCTCCACTTCCGCGACACCCTCTCGAGCCATCTCGGGAGCGCCTTCTCGGTGCAGCCCACGCTCCTCCAGTCGGCCTGGTTCCGGCCGCACAACAAGAGCGAGGACATCCCGAACCTCTACTTCGCGGGCGCGGGGACCCATCCGGGCGCCGGGCTCCCCGGGGTGATCAGTTCGGGGAAGATCGTCGCCGACCTGATCGGGTCCGCCGCGTGACGATGTTGCCCGGCCTCCTGCGGGAGACCGACGCCGACCTCGCGCGTGCCGACGCGCAGCATTGCGAGTCGATCACGCGCACCTATGCGCGGACCTTCGCCCTCGCCAGCCGCTTCCTCCCGCCCCGCAAGCGGCGCGGGGCCTTCGCCGTGTACGCCTTCTGTCGTCTCGCCGACGACATCGTCGACCGGATGGCGGAGGCGCGCGACCCCGAGGCGGTCGCGCACGAGCTGACGCAGTACCGGATCGGTGTGGCCGAGGCGCTGAGCGGCCGCCCCGATGGACCGATCTTCCGCGAGCTCTGGCGCGCGGTCTCCGAGTATGGCGTGCCGAGCGAGGTGCTCGAGGAGCTGCTCAACGGCGTCGCCTGCGACCTGCACCCCGCGCGGTACGACTCGTGGCGTCAGCTGACGAGCTACTGCGAGGGGGTCGCCTCCTCCGTCGGCTCGATGTGCACCTACATCTTCGGCGTGCTGGGGAACGACGACGAGACGCGGGCCCGCGCCGTGCGCTACGCGCGGACCCTGGGGGTCGCGATGCAACTCACGAACATCCTGCGCGACGTGGGCGAGGACGCGACCCGTGCGCGATGCTACCTCCCCGATGATGTGCTCGCCGCCTTCGGCCTCGACTCCGAGCGCGTGCTGCACGACCCCACGCTCCGCCATGATCCACGGTGGGCACGCCTGATGCGCCATGAGATCGCGCGGGCTCGCGCCCTCTATCGCGCCGCGGCCCCCGGCATCCTGTTGCTCGAACCCGACGCGCGCCGCTGCGCCCGCGCCTGTGCCGATGGCTACGCCGCGATCCTGGGCGCCATCGAGCGCAATGGCTACGACTCGATCACCGTACGGGCCCGCGTGGGGACCTTCGCCCGAGCCGGCTTGCTCTGGTCGGTCTGGCGCGGCGCCGAGGAGGCGCAGCCCCCCGTGGGGGGACCGGTGATCGAATGGGGCGAGCGCGCCCTCACACGCCCTGAGGAGATGATGCTATGCGCCTGAATGCTGCCACGGAGCCCATGACGCCCCTCGATCGCGCGGCACATGGCCTGATGTACGGCCACCTCGCGATGATCGTCTTCGCGACCTTCGCGATGGTGACGATCCTCGCGGGGGAGTTCCCCATCTGGATGCAGGGGCCGTACACGCAGACGGTCTACACCCTCGGGTGGAAGTACTCGGGGCAGGTCTACATCCTGCTCGGGACGATCGCGGTGCTCCTGCACTCGGGCCCGCGCTTCGGGTGGGGGCGCGCGGTGGCGGTGCTGGTCGTCGCGAGCGGCGTCGCGCTGCTGTCTGAGCTGGGGGGCACGAACGTCGGACTCCCCTTCGGCCCGTATCGCTACACCGAGATGCTCGGCTACCGGATCATGGGGGATGTGCCCTACCCCATCCCGATCTCCTGGTACTACATGCTCTACGGGTCGCTCGCGATCTGCGGGCGGATCCTCGTCACCGATGACTCCTCCGCCACGCGGTGGCGCTGGGCACTGGTGGCGGGAGCGGTCCTCACGGCGTGGGACGTGCCGATGGAGGTCCACATGACCAACGTCGCTCCCGCACACTGGGTGTGGGAGCTCGATCGGGTCCCGGCCTGGGTCCCGGGGTGGCTGGTGGAGCCGGTCTTCTACGGGATGCCCATCTCCAACTGGATCGGGTGGTACGTGACCGGGGTGATCGTGAGCCGGATCATGCTCGCCATCGTCCCCCCGACCACCTGGAAGTGGAGCGTGGCGACGTCGGCCTTCCCCTTCCTGATCTACGGGATGAACGGGGTGATGCCGATCGCGGTCACCGCCCGCCATGGGTATTGGCTGGCCGTCATCGGCGGGATCGTGGCGATGGGGCTCCCGCTCTGGCTGGCCCGGCGTCGTCCAGCCGCTTAACTTCCCTCCGTTCCTGAGCCCCCCGCTACCGGAGCCCGGTGGCGGGGGTTCGTGTCCCTCCGAATCTCTGCTATCCCGTTGAACGATATGGACATCCAGATCACCGCCACCAAGACCGAGGGGGCCGAGCGTCGGCTCCAGATCGCCGTCGCCGCGACCCGCGTGGTCGAGGCCCGCACCAAGGCCGCGACCCGCGTCGCCAAGCAGGTCCGCGTCCCCGGCTTCCGACCGGGGAAGGCGCCCGTGGGGATGGTGCGCAAGCAGTACGGCGCCGCCATCGATCAGGAGGCCGTCGAGGCACTCCTGCGCGAGGCGTTCGAGATGGTCGTCACCGAGCAGAAGCTCGAGCTCGTGACGCAGCCGCATGCGCATGACGTGAAGTTCGGCGAGGACCAGAGCCTGAGCTTCGAGCTCCACTGCGAGGTCCGCCCGACGCTCGCCCTCGAGAAGCTCGAAGGGTTCCGCGTGATGCGTCCGACCGACGTCGTCACCGACGAGCAGGTGCAGGAGCAGATCGAGCGGCTCCGCGACCAGCGCGCGACCTGGACCCCGGCCGAGGGGAAGGCGAACGAAGGGGACCTCGTCACCGTCTTACTGGCGACCGAGGAGGACGGGACGATCCCCGAGGGGCGCGAGTACCGCCTCGTGATGGGGGCCGGTCAGGTGATCCCGGCGATCGAGGAGATCGTCATGACGATGGACCCCGGGGCGACGGTCGAGCAGTCGGTGACCTGGCCCGAGGATTTTCCCGATGAGGCGCAGCGCGGGAAGACGCGGCAGGTCCGCGTCTCCCTCACCGAGGTGAAGCGCAAGTCGTTGCCGGCGCTCGACGATGCCTTCGCGCGCGAGATGGGGGACTTCGATTCCCTCGCGGCGTTCGAGAAGACGGTGCGCGAGGACATGGCGGCGGCGGCGGTGCGCGACGCCGATGCGGCGGCCCGCACGCAGCTCCTCGACGAGATCGTGCAGGCGAACCCCTTCGACCTCCCGCCGAGCTGGGTGAAGCAGATGATCCGCGCCTACGCCGAGGCGTATCGGATCCCCGAGGCGGAGCTCGTGAAGTTCGGTGACGAGATCCAGGGGATGGCGGAGCGGCAGGTGCGCCGCGACCTGATCATCGACACCATCGCCGAGCGCGAGGGGCTGGTCGCCACGGAGAAGGACGTGGACGACAAGGTCGCCGAGCTCGCCGAGAAGCGCGGGACCGAGCCGGGGCCGCTCTACGCCTCCTTGCAGAAGGCGGGACGGCTCCGCGAGCTTGAACGGAGCATCACCGAGGAGCGGGTCTTCACCTGGCTCCTCGGCAAGAACACCATCGAACAGGCCTGACCCTAAGGATCATTCCCATGGCGATCATCCCGAATCCGTACGTCATCGAGCGCTCGAGCCGCGGTGAGCGCAGCTACGACGTGTACAGCCGGCTCCTCATGGACCGGATCATCTTCCTCGGCACGCCGATCAACGACGACGTGGCGAACATGATCATCGCGCAGATGCTCTTCCTCGAGGCGGACAACCCGGGGAAGGACATCCACCTGTACATCAACTCGCCGGGCGGCAGCGTCTCGGCGGGGCTCGCGATCTACGACACGATGCAGTTCCTGAAGTCGCCGGTGAACACGATCTGCATGGGGCTCGCCGCCTCGATGGGGGCCTTCCTCCTCGCGGCGGGACGGGCCGGCAAGCGCTCGGCGCTCCCGCACTCGCGGATCATGATCCACCAGCCCTCGGGGGGCGCGCAGGGCACCGCGGCCGACATCGAGATCCAGGCGCGCGAGATCATCTACCTCCGCGCGAAGATGAACGAGCTGATGGCCAAGCACACCGGACGTCCGCTCGCGGAGATCGAGCGCGATGTGGACCGCGATCGCTTCATGAGCGCGGAGGAGGCGAAGACCTACGGGATGATCGACCAGGTGGTCGTCAACCGTGAGGAGACCGCCCCGACCTTGACGGCCACCAAGTAACGCCTGAGCTTCCCCAGACCATGTCCCACGACCGCCACCTCCGCTGTTCCTTCTGCGGCAAGTCCAAGGACGCGGTCCGGAAGTTCATCTCGGGCCCCTCGGTCTACATCTGCAACGAGTGCATCACGCTGTGCAATGAGATCCTGGCGGAGGATGAGGAGCGCGAGGTCCAGCCGGAGACGGTGACCCGCGTCCCCGCCCCGCACGAGATCAAGGCGACGCTCGACGAGTACGTGATCGGGCAGGACGGGGCCAAGAAGGCGCTCGCGGTGGCGGTGTACAACCACTACAAGCGGGTGAACTCGGGGGCCAAGCGCGAGGACGACGTCGAGCTCGACAAGTCGAACATCCTCCTCCTGGGCCCGACCGGCGTCGGGAAGACGCTGCTGGCGCAGACGCTCGCACGCATGCTCGACGTCCCCTTCACCATCGCCGACGCCACGACGCTGACCGAGGCGGGGTACGTGGGCGAGGACGTGGAGAACATCCTCGTCCGCCTGCTCCAGGCCGGGGACTTCAACGTCGCCGAATGCGAGCGCGGGATCATCTACATCGACGAGATCGACAAGATCGCGCGGAAGTCGGAGAACCCGAGCATCACACGCGACGTCTCCGGCGAGGGGGTGCAGCAGGCCCTCCTCAAGATCCTCGAGGGGACGGTGGCCTCGGTCCCGCCGCAGGGGGGGCGGAAGCATCCGCAGCAGGAGTACATCCAGCTCAACACCAAGGACATCCTCTTCATCTGCGGTGGCGCCTTCGACGGGCTCGAGAAGATCATCGAGGCACGGCTCGGGAAGCGGCAGATCGGGTTCGGGTCGGCGGCCGCGACCAAGGCGCCGACGAAGGCGGGGGATACGAATCTCTTCGGGGATGTGGAGCCGGAGGATCTCCTTCGCTTCGGGCTGATCCCCGAGCTGGTGGGACGCCTCCCGGTCTCGGTCCCGCTCCATGGGCTCGACGAGGATGCGCTCGTGCAGATCCTCAAGGAACCGCGGAACGCGATCACCAAGCAGTACGCCAAGCTCTTCGACCTCGAGGACGTGCAGCTCGTCTTCGAGGAGGGGGCGCTCCGCGCGATCGCACGAAAGGCGATCCAGCGCGGCACCGGGGCCCGCGGGCTCCGCGCCATCGTCGAGGAGACCCTCCTCGAGACGATGTTCGACCTGCCGAGCCGCGAGGATGTGGTCGAGGTCCGGGTCACGGAAGCGACCGTGACGCAGCGGCAGGCGCCGCTCCTCACGCTCTCCGCCAAGCGCGCCAAGAAGGAGGCGTGAGCCCCGCCCCTGCGGACGACGCCGCCCATCGCGCGTCGCCCGACCCGCTCGTCATCCGCTCGCTCGAATTCATCGGGCCGATGGCCACCGTCGATGGGTGGCGTCCCACCTCGACGCTCCCTGAGATCGCCTTCGCCGGCCGCTCCAACGTCGGGAAGTCCTCGCTCCTGAACCGCCTCGTGCGCCGGAAGGCGTTCGCGCGCGTGAGCCGCACCCCGGGGCGCACCCGCGAGATCAACTTCTTCTCGGTGAACGGGACCTTCGTCCTGAGCGATCTCCCCGGCTACGGCTACGCGCGGATCTCCAAGGCGCGCCAGGCGGAGTGGCGCCCGCTGATCGAAGGGTATCTGCGGCGGTCGCCGAACCTGCGCGGTGTGGTGCAGCTCCTCGACGTCCGACGCGACCCGACCGACGACGACCGCCTGATGCTCGATCTCCTCGCGGACATCGGGGTCCCGACGGTGATCTGCGTGACGAAGGTCGACAAGCTCTCCAAGCAGGCCGCGGCGGCACAGCTGGAGACGATCGCGCGGACCCTGCAACTCGACCCCGAGCAGATCATCCCCTTCAGCGCGGAGACGGGGGAGGGCCGGGACGCGTTGGCCGAGGCGCTGGTGGCCCTGCTCGCGGTATCTTCCGAGCATGCCACGGATCCCGCTGCAGCCCCTCCCGCCGACCTCGACTGACGCCTTGGCCGCGCGCTGGCTCGGCCAGCTCGCGGAGCGCCTGGCGGACCCCGCCACCGATCGCGCCCTGCTCTGTCGCGAGACCCTGCTCGAGCTCGCCTACCCCGCGTATCGCGACCGCTGGGAGGAGACGGTGCACGATGAGCGCGAGCCGATGGGGACCCGCCTCGCGCTCGCGGCGCTCGACCCGCGGCAGATCACCCTCGAGCCCGAGTACTACGGCGACTGCGATCAGGCGCGCTTCCAGCGGGTGAAGCCCCTGCTCTGGCTCTGGTACTCCTTCGATCGGCTCCCGATCGGCGGGCAGGCCGTGGCGCTCGGCGTGCAGCTCCGGCGCCTGTTGGCGCCGCACATCTTCAAGCGCGTCGGTCGGAACTTCAAGTGCTTCCAGCAGGTGGAGTTCTCCTTCGGCTACAACCTGGAGGTGGGGGACGACGTGGTCGTCCACCGCCATGTGCTCCTCGATGACCGCGGCGGGATCCGACTCGGGAATCGCGTCTCCATCAGTGACTACGCGAACATCTATTCGCATACGCACAGCATCGTGGAGCAGGTGGATGTCACCAATGCGATGACGATCCTCGCCGACGACGTGCGGGTGACCTATCATGCGACGGTGCTCGCCGGCGTGCATGTGGGGGAGAACGGGATGGTGGGGGCGGTGGCGGTGGCCACCAAGGATGTCCGCCCCTACCACGTGAACGTGGGGATCCCAGCCAAGAGCGTGCGGGTGAAGCCCAATGCCCCGCGCGACGGGGACGATCGCCTCCGGACGAGCCGAGAGCGCGAGGGTTAGCGCACCTCGATCACGTCGTGGACGGCGGGGGTCGCGAGGAGGATCCGCGCCTCGTCGACGAAGCGCTTCTCGTGGGGCCAACTGAAGCGGCGCCGTGCCTGGGACGGGGTGAGCCAGACGTGCCGGGTGTGTTCCTCGCCCAAGACCACATGGGCATCGGGAGCGACCACCGCGCAGAAGACCGCGGCGAGCTGCACCGCCTGCGTGGGGAGCAGATAGAAGGGGTGCATCGTGACGGAGAAGAGTCGCTGCGGGGTGAGCCCGGTCTCCTCGTGGAGCTCCCGACGGGCGGCGGCCTCGAGGGCTTCGCCGGGCAAGACCTTCCCGTGGACCATCTCCCAGGAGCCGGGGCACCGCGTCCGCGCGGCGCGCTGGAGCACGAGGACCTGCCACCCCTTGGTGACGGCACGCATCACGAGGACGTCGACGACGCCGACCTGCACGGGAATGGTCATCTGCCTCGGAGTCTCACCACGAGGCTCCGCGTCCGCAACGGGGTCAGCCCAACGCGATCGCGGTCCGACCGAGGACCGCCTGGAGACGCGTGGAGAGGGCGCGGGCGCGGATGGGCTTGGTGAGGAAGTCGGTGGCGCCCGCTTGGAAGACGCTGACCTCGCTCTCCTCATCGCCCTTCGCCGTGAGGACGATGACCGGGAGCCGCTGCGTCTCTGTCCGGGAGCGCAGGTGTTTCAGCACGCCGAATCCGTCCATGCGCGGCAGGTTGAGGTCGAGGACAAGGGCATCCGGTTTGAGACGATCGACCTGATCGACGGCCTGGATCCCGTCACCCGCCTCGAAGATGATGAAGCCATCCCGCTCGAGCAGGTCCTTCATGACCCGACGCAGGGGTTCTTCGTCCTCGACCAACAGGATGCGTGGAGGCGGGCCGTCGAAGCTCGCCGTCCGCGGCTTGGCCGATGGCGGGTCGTGCAACGCGCCAGCGCGCCGCGCGCCAGTCGGTCCGGAGACGGAAGGGGGCTCCATCGCACGATCCCAGATATGCTCGATCGCTAACGGCGGCACGGTCGGCGTGACGGGCACGCCGGGCTGGGCGACGGGCTGCGTGATCGTCGGGCGGCTGAGGGAGATCTTCTCCGGGGGCATCCGGCGGGTGCGACGCGCGGCGGGCATCGAGCCCGTTGGCGACTTCGCCCGCTCCTCCGGGGGGGCCTCGAGCACCCGAAGCAGTTCGGCGATCGTCGTGTCGCCCCGCTTGGTATGTTCCACCGCGGAATCCCAGAGGGAGCGCATACCGGCGGCGCGGGCCACCTCGATGAGCTGATCGACCGGCTCCCCCACCGCGATCCGGGTCTGGAGGTCCTCGTGGACCGCGAGCATCTCATGCACCGCATGCCGTCCGCGGTATCCGGTCATCGCGCATTCCGGACATCCCACCGCCCGGAAGAGCTGGCCCCCCGGCGGAAAGTACGCGCGGAGGCGCTCGGGGATATCATCGGGGCGCGCCTGGTCCTTGCAGAGCGTGCAGAGCCGCCGCAGGAGTCGCTGCGCCACGATGCCCTTCAGCGCCGCGGCAATCTTGTATGGCTCCACCCCGATGTCGGTCAGACGGGTGACGGAGGCTGCCGCATCGTTGGTGTGGAGCGTCGAGAGGACCAAGTGACCGGTGAGCGCGGCCTGTACGGCGATCTGCGCCGTCTCCCGGTCACGGATCTCACCGACGAGGATCACATCGGGGTCCTGCCGCAGGATCGATCGCAACGCCGCGGGGAAGGTGAGGCCGGCCTTCTCATTCACCTGCACCTGCACGATCCCCGGGAGGCGATACTCCACCGGGTCCTCGACCGTGATGATGTTCACCCCCCGATTCTTGATCGTCTGCAGGATCGAGTAGAGTGTCGTCGTCTTACCGGAACCGGTGGGGCCGGTGATGAGCACCATCCCCTCCCGGGCATTCATCAGTCCCGTGAGTTCCCTGAGCTCCGTCTCGAGGAGGCCGAGGGCCTCGAGCGAGAGGATGGTATTACTCTGGTCGAGGATTCGGATGACGACCTTTTCCCCCTGCGAGGCCGGGAGAGTCGAGACGCGAAGGTCCACCCGATGACCCTTCACCGCGACGCGCGCACGGCCGTCCTGCGGACGCAGACGATCTGCGATGTTGAGCTGGGCCATGATCTTGACGCGCGAGACGATCGGCACCTTGACCGCCTTGGGCAGGACCATGACCTGCCGGAGCACCCCGTCGATGCGATAGCGCACCGCGACGCCGGTCTCCTCGGGCTCGAGATGGATATCGGACGCGCGCGAGGCGACGGCCTCCGCGATCACTCGGTCGACGAGCTGGATGACGGGTCGGTCGCCGGCCTGTGAGGCGATGAGACTGAGGCTCTCTTCCCGAACCGCCTCGTCGATCGCCTCGACCTCGACCGTCCCCGTCATGGTGTTGACGAGCTGCTGGATGACGTCCCGGGGCCGATAGAGCTCGTCCAGCTTCCGCGCGATCGCCGCGGGTGGCGCGACCACCATCCGTACCGTGCGACCGAGCGCGAAGGCCAGGGTCTGTTCGCAGTCGAGATTCAGGGGATCGGCGGTGGCCACGTCGATCGTGGTGGCGCTGACGGCCACGGGGATCACGCCGTAGCGGCGCGCGAGTCCCTCCGGCATGGCTTCGATCGCCTGCGTCGTGACCGTCTCAAGATCGGCGATCTTCAGACGGAATCGCACTCCCACCGCCGCGGCGAGCTCCTCATCGGTGACATACCCGTGCTCCACTGCCGCGGTCCACAGACTCTCCACCGGCCGCGCGTCCATCTGCGCCAACTCCTCTGGCGAAAGCAACCCCTCGAGGGTCGCTCGTAGCCATTCATCCTTGGCGCGGTAGGGTCGGTTCATGCGGGAGATAGAAGGGCGATTGGCTCTCGGCAAATGTAGCGCACCCGCGGCAGCTCAGAGAGCCGGCCAGAAGGCCCGCGCCACATCTAGAGATACGAGCCATCCACGGCCCCGCAACGGCCGCGCCACGTCCAACCGCAGCAGGTCGAAGAGGCCGATCACCCCGATTCCGAGACTCGGCGCCGAGCTCCATCCACCGCCGTCCCGTGCATGGATCAGGGCCTGATGGACGTAGGGGGCGATGGTCAGCGTCGTCGGGACCGAGCCGAACCGGCCGAAACGCAGGGGAACCGACCCCGCGCGCCGATGGAGCTCGAATCGCTGGGCCACCATCGCATCGCCACGGAGCGAGTGGAAGGCGTAGCCTGGCGCCGAGAGCGGCCCCCCGGCGAACGCGCCCCACTGGACCGGGACCTCGGCCCCCGCCGTGACGCCATGGAGGAGAGTCCGGGCGATCAGGAGCCCCGCACCCACGGGATGGCGGATCTCGAACTCGGCGGAGAGGCGCGCGAAGGTGGGAGCGGCGGTTGAAACCGCGTCGGCACGCGCCAGGGAGAGTTGGGTGAGCCCCGTCAGCTGCGGCGCCATCGGGTCGGCGGCGGGAGCACGGCTCCACCCGAAGGTCACCGCGCTGAGGACGCGCCGATCCGCCGCGAGCGTCGGTTCATAGCGCCCGGTCGAGGGGGTCGCGGCGACGGTCAGGGGACGATGCCGCTCGCGGGCGAGCTCGATCGACCAGCGATCCCGCTCGCGCGGCGCCGAGCTGAATCGCACCCGTCCGCGCACAAGGCCGTACGGGTCGGTCCAATCGCTCCCGAACTCCTGCGCGGCGAGGGAGTTCCGGAGCCCGCTGATCTCAGCGAGCCCCCCCGCCTCGCCGAAGTCGTCAGACCATTCCAGGGTCCACTGGGCCTCGCGCGGCGAGCGCCAGGTGAGCGCCCCGCTCCCCTTCCATCGATGGTCCGCCGTCCCATATCGACCGAGGATCGACGCCGTGAGGCCGTTGCCGAGGGTCTGCGAGAGGCCCACGCCCGCCGCGAACCCCTCGACGCGATTGACCCGCAGGAGGTCGGAGACACGCCGTGCGGCGGGTCGCGCGAGCCCAACGCGTGCGAGGGCTCCGGCACGCACCAGCTCGCGCGCCGCCTCCTGCACCTCGCGTACCTCGGCATCATCGAGCCTGCGAATCGCCTCTGGAAGGGTCCGCAGGATCTCTCCCTCGAAGGGATAGGTGCGCTGGAGATGGCGTGGCACCTCGGTGATCTCGGGTCCCACGAACCGGTCCGGTGGCGGGGTGACGTTCGGTTCCACGTCGGTGATCTCCCATCGGCCGCGGATGATCCCGCGTGCGGGGAAATCCATCCACGTCGCCGTGCGTCGGATCTCGATCTCCTGCCGGCGCGGGAGCCAGAAGCGCCCCTCGACCAAGCCGTTCTCGAGGATGACCGAGACATCCTCGAGTTGGGGATCCCTGAGGGCAGCGCGCGTGAAGGAGAGGGTCATCCGCACCACGGCGGCATTCGCGCGATCGAGGTGGATGGCCCCGACGGCGGCGGCCTGCCGATCGTCCTTGGGGCGGACCTCGATCATCAGGACGTCGATGGCCTGCGTCCCGGAGCGGATCGCGAGCGAATCGCTGAGCCGATAGTCGTACCGCGCCAGTCCTACCGCCGAGAGGGGGTGCGCGACATCCTGCACCTCGTCGCCATCCCCCAACCGGATGATCGACGGGAAGTTGTTCTGCACGACCCCAAGATGATCGCGGTGGTAGTTCATGTCGGTGGGCAACAGGAGGGTGTCGCGCCGCCCGATGATCCGTTGCGCACTCCGATCCGGCGCCTGCCAGAGGACCTCGACCATCAGCTCGTCCGACTTCACGACGGCGGGTGGGAGGGGGAACCCTTCGCCGAATTGGGCGAGAAAGGTCACGTAGCCGTGAGCGCGGGCGCGATAGTCGCGGAGCGCGGTGTCGGCGAGTTGCGCGCTTCGACGCGCGATGGCCGAGCGGACCAGGGTCAGGGTCCGCTCGTCGTTCCAGCGCTCCTGGGCCGCGAGGGGCGACGCGAGCAGGACGAGGAGCAGGAGCCGCAGCAGGGGCATGCGGGGAATCTCATGGGGGGCCCGGGGCATCACAACCGTCGCCGAGCGGCAGGAGGGGGCACATATTTCCCCCATGTCGTTCCGCCTGACCGGCGTCGGTCACCCCACCACCTTCGACCTCCTCGGGACCGACCCGTTCGTCGTAGGGCGCGCGACGACAAATGACTGTCCGGTAGTGGACCCTACGGTCTCACGCCAGCACGCCGAGCTACGCGTCACGCCGGAAGGGGTCGCGGTGCGGGACCTCGGGTCGAGCAACGGGACCTTCGTCAATGACGCACCGGTCTCGGCGGTGGGCGGCCTCGTCCGCGCCGGGGAGACCGTCCGCTTCGGCCAGGTGGGGTTCGCGGTCAGCGCCCTCACCACCGCTCCGGTACCGCCGCCGAGCGCCGAGTCCACCGCCCCGCCCGGCGCGACGATCGTCCGACAGGTCCCCAAGCTCTCGGAGATCGAGGCGATCGCCGCGGCGCGTGCGGCGGCGCCCGCCAACGATCCCGCCGCCAAGGACCGACGCCGCCTCGCGCTCCTGCTCGAGGTCTCGAAGGGGCTCGGACGCGCAACCGATCTCGATACCCTCCTGGGGAAGATCGTCGACTACACCTTCCAAGTCCTCGAGGCCGATCGCTGCGCGATCCTCCTCGCCGACGCCGACGGCGCCCTCGTGCCGAAGCTCTCACGCGACCGACGCGGCCAAGAGGCGGGAGGCGACGTCCCGCAGTCGATCCTGCGCACCGCGCTCGACGAGCAGGTCGCCATCCTCTCGGACGATGCCGCCCAGGACGCGCGCTTCACGGGGAAATCCGTCGTGCTCCAGAAGGTGCGCTCCGCGATGTGCGTCCCCCTGCTCGACAGCGCGGGATGCGCCCTCGGCGTGCTCTATGTCGACAACTTCTCGCTCACGCGCTTCGGCGAGGCCGACCTCGACCTCCTGATCGCCTTCGCGGGGATCGCGGCGGTCTCGCTCGAGAATGGGCAGCTCGCTGAGCGAATCCGCCGCGAGGCATTGGCGCGGAGCAACTTCGAGCGCTTCTTCACCCCACAGCTGGCGGCTCGGATCGCCTCAAGCCCTGAGGCGGTCACGCTCGGCGGGGAGAAGCGCCCGGTCGCGATCCTCTTCTCCGACATCCGCGGCTTCACCGCGCTCTCGGAGACGATGAACCCCGATGCGATGGCGCGCTTGCTCACCGAGTACTTCACCGAGATGGTGGAGTGCGTGTTCCGCCACGGCGGGACGCTCGACAAGTTCATCGGCGACGCGGTGATGGCCCAATGGGGGGCGCCGATCGGCGAGCCGGACGACTGCGACCGGGCGATGCAGGCCGCGCTCGACATGATGACGGCGCTCGATGCGCTCAACGCCGGATGGCGCGCGGCAGGACGCCCGACCTTGGAGATCGGGATCGGGCTCAACGTCGGCGATGTGTTCGCGGGGAACATCGGGAGCGAGCGCCGGCTCGAGTACACCGTGATCGGTGACCCGGTGAACACCTCGAGCCGACTCTGTGGTGCGGCCGGCCCCGGTGAGATCCTCCTCTCGGAGCCGTTCCGCACCGCGCTCGCCGCCCCACCCACGCTTGATCCCCTCCCCCCGATGGAACTCAAGGGAAAGAGCCAGCCGCTCCCGGTCTTCCGCGTCCGGCGCTGATGCCCATCGGCGTCGAGGTCCCCGCAGGCTACGACCGCCTGACGGTGGGGCGTGCGACGGTCATCGCGCGACTGGCATGCCTCGATGGGTTTCGACGCGCGCTGGCCGAGGCCCCTACGGTCCATGCCTGGGCGGGATCGGCGCCCGAGGCGGTCCCCTTCCAAGGGCGCCTGATCGCGTGGGGCGTGACGCTCCCTGGCAGTGCGGTCCCAGTCGTGGTGCGCCATGCCCATCACGGTGGAGCCTTCGGGTCACTCCTCGGCGATCGCTTCCGTGGCGCCGGCCGAGCGCCCTGGGAACTCCGCATGGCGCTGCATCTGCGTGAGGCGGGGGTGCGCACCCCCGATGTGGTGGGGTTTGCGCTCTATCCCGCGGGGCTGGGCACCAATCGCATCGACGTGGTGACGCGCCGGCTCCCCGATGGCGCGGACCTCCCTACCCTCTGGGGCCGCGCCGATGCCTCGACGCGCGAGCGACTCCTCATGGCGGTCGCGGCCCTCCTGCGCGATCTGCGCGCCGGTGGGATCCATCACGCCGATCTCAACGCGAAGAATCTGCATCTGGCCTTGGAGGGTGGGCGGTGGCACGCCTGGCTCCTCGATGTGGACCGCGTGCGGCTCGGCGCGCCGAACGATGCGAGGATCGCCGAACGCAACCTCACACGGCTCGAGCGGTCGTTGCGGAAATGGCGGGATCGCTGGGAGCTCCCCATCGACGAATCAGCGATCGGTCAGCTGCGTGCCCTCGCCAGCGAGGCGATCGCATGAGTCGCGTCCCGATGGATCGCGTCTGCCTCGTGATGATGTCCGCCGTCGGCGATGTGGTGCATGTGCTCCCCCTGCTGACGGCACTCAAGCGCGCGAACCCCGCGATGCATGTCACCTGGGTGCTGCAACCTGGTCCCGCTGGGCTCGTGCGGGGCCATCCGCTGGTCGATGAGATCCTCCTCTTCGACCGGACCAAGGGACTCGGCGGCTTCCTCGAGATCCGTCGCGCCTTGCACGCGCGCCGCTTCGACCTCGTGATCAACCTCCAGGTCTACTTCAAGGCGGGGATCATCACCTCGTTCACGCGGGCCCCGGTGAAACTCGGCTTCGATCGGGCGCGGGCGCGCGACGCGAACTGGCTCTTCACCACGCACCGCATCGCACCGCACGCGATGCAGCATGTGTCGGGGTTCGACCGACCGATCGCCCCGATCGTGGTCGCGACGAGCAAGCCGGTGAAGGATTGGCTCCCGGAGCGGTGGGCCGAGGTCTGCGATGCGCTCTGGCACGATTTCGGCCTCCAACCGGTGCTGGTCGGCGCACGGTCACCACGCGAGTTGCATGCGGAGCGGGTGATCCTCGAGCGGGCCAAGCACCTGCCAGTGAGTGCGCTCGGTCAGGGTGGGCTGCGCGGCTTGGTCGGGATCCTCGATGCCGCGGCGCTCGTCCTCTCGCCGGACACGGGGCCGCTGCACATCACCGTGGCGCTCGACCGTCCCGTAGTGAGCCTGATCGCGTATTCGAACCCCAAGCGCGTCGGGCCCTATCGCACTTTCGGGGATCTGATGGTCGATGCGTACGGCGACCCGGGGGAAGACTATCCGATCTCGATGGAGAACCGCCCGGACCGGATGCCGCGGATCACGGTGCAGCAGGTGCTCGACCGCGTCGAGCGCTGGCGCACCCACTATGCGGCGGATTACCCGCCGCGGCTGACCCCAGCCCCGAAGTCATAGCGCAGCCCGAGCTCCGCGAGCAGCGCGACGAGTCGTCGGAGCCCGAGCCCCATCACGCTGAAATAGTCACCGTCGATACGATCGACGATCGTCGCGCCGTAGCCCTGGATACCGTAGGCACCGGCCTTATCCATCGGTTCGCCGGTCGCGACGTAGGTGGCGATCTCGTCAGCGGTGAGGGCGCGGAAGGTGACCTGGACCGATTCGACCGCACTCACGGTGCGTCCCTGATGCGCGACCGCCATCGCGGTGTGCACCGTGTGCGTGCGGCCACTGAGCCGTGTGAGGGTGGCACGCGCCTCCGTCGCATCGGCTGGCTTGCCGAGGATCACGTCGTCCAAGACGACGATGGTGTCGGCGGCGATCACCACCGAGGATGGCGCATGCGCGGCGAGGGTCGCCGCCTTGGTGCGCGCGAGTCGCTCGCAGTGCGGGACCGGGGCCTCATGCGGAAGGACCGACTCGTCGATATCGGCGGGGCGTACGACGTGCGTGATCCCGATCAGATCGAGGAGATCGCGACGGCGGGGTGATTGCGAGGCGAGGATGATTTCGAGGGGCGGGGTCATCGCTCGAGCCAGAGGGTGACGGGGCCGTCGTTCACGAGGTCGACCGCCATGTCGGCACCGAACTCCCCGGTGGCGACGTCGACCCCCTGCGCGCGCAGGAGATCGATGAACTGGAGGTAGAGCGCACGCGCCTGTTCCGGTGGGGCGGCATCGATGAACGAGGGGCGCCGCCCCTTCGCGACGTCACCGTAGAGCGTGAACTGGCTCACGACGAGGAGTGCACCCTCCACCTCCTCGAGCCCGAGGTTCATCTTGCCCTCGGCGTCGGTGAAGAGCCGGAGCCCCGTCACCTTCTCCGCCATCCAGCGGTTCTCGGCCTCGGTGTCGGTCGCGGTGTAGCCGGCGAGGAGACAGAACCCCCGCCCGATCTCCCCGATCACCGCGCCACCCACGCGCACCTCGGCGCGCGAGACCCGCTGCAGCAGGACGCGCATCGCTCCCGCCTACTCGACGGTGACCGACTTGGCGAGGTTCCGCGGCTGGTCGACGTTCGCCCCGCGCTTGACCGCGATGTCGTACGCGAGGAGCTGGAGCGGGATGCTCGCGAGCACCGGGGTGAGCATGTCCACCGTCTCGGGGATCCGGATCTCGTGATCCATGAGACCGACGAGCGCCGGCTCATCGCGGCTCGTGATGACGATCGTCTTCCCGCCGCGCGCCTTCACCTCCTGGATGTTCGAGACGACCTTCTCGAACACCGAGTCGTGCGGGGCGATGAAGACCACCGGCATCTTCTCGTCGATCAGCGCGATGGGGCCATGCTTCATCTCTGCCGCGGGATACCCCTCGGCGTGGATGTAGCTGATCTCCTTGAGCTTGAGCGCCCCCTCCAACGCGGCGGGGAAGTTGTACCCACGGCCGAGGTAGAGGAAGTTGTGCGCGTCCTGGTACGCCTCGGCGATCACCTCGATCGCCGCCGCCTGATCGAGGATCCCCTGGATCTGCGCCGGGAGGAGATCGAGGGCCTGTGTCACCTCACGCCCGCGCGTGACCGAGAGGTTCCGCTTGCGCGCGAGCTTGAGCGCGAAGAGGGCGAGGGCGACGACCTGGCTCGTGAAGGCTTTGGTGGAGGCGACCCCGATCTCGGGCCCCGCATGGAGGTAGATCCCACCATCATCCTCGCGGGCGATCGTCGAGCCGACGACATTCACCAATCCGAGCGTGCGTGCCCCACGACGCTTCGCCTCACGCATCGCCGCCAGCGTGTCCGCGGTCTCGCCCGACTGCGAGATCACGATGCAAAGCGTCGTCGGCGTGATGATCGGATTGCGATAGCGGAACTCCGAGGCGTACTCGACCTCGACCGGGATCCGCGCCATATCCTCGATCATCAGCTCGCCGATGAGCGCGGAGTGCCAGCTCGTGCCGCAGGCGGTGATGACGATGTTGTCGATCGCCATCAGCTCATCGTGGCTCAGATTGAGCCCGCCGAGCTTGGAGGTCCCCTCCTCGAGCCGGAGGCGTCCCCGCATGGTGTTCGCCACCGTCTGCGGCTGCTCGAAGATCTCCTTCAGCATGAAGTGTTCGTAGCCGCCACGCTCGATCGCATCGAGGTCCCAGGCGATCGTCTCTACGGAGCGCCGGATCGGCGTCGCGTTGATATCGAGGATGCGATAGCCGTCAGCGGTGAGGACGGCGAGATCCCCCTCGTTGAGGTAGATCACCTCACGGGTGTGCGCGAGGATCGCCGAGGCATCGCTGGCGAGATAGTACTGGCCGTCACCGACGCCGATGAGGAGCGGGCTCCCCCTCCGTGCACCGACGATCTTCCCCGGATCCTTGCTGGAGACCACCGCGATCCCATAGGTCCCCTCGACGACGCGAAGCGCGCCGATCACCGCCTCCTCGAGCGAGCCCTCGAAGAGCTCTTGGATCAGGTGCGAGAGCACCTCGGTATCGGTGTCGGAGCGGAAGGTGTGGCCCTTCCTCTGGAGCTCCTTCCGCAGGGCATCGGCGTTCTCGATGATCCCATTGTGCACCACGGCGACGGTGTTGTCGGTGCTGAGGTGCGGGTGCGCGTTGCGATCGCTCGGCGGGCCGTGCGTCGCCCAGCGCGTGTGGCCGATCCCGACATGCCCCTTGACGGGCTGCTCGGCGAGCACCCCTTCGAGCCGCGCGATCTTCCCCTCGGCGCGACGCGTCTCGAGCGCCCCGCGATCGATCAGTGCCACGCCCGCGGAGTCATAACCGCGATACTCGAGGCGCTTGAGCCCCCCGATGAGGATCGGGGTGGCGTCCTTGGGGCCGATGTAACCGACGATACCGCACATAGAGACAGGAGGCTAAAGGCTGGAAGCTGACAGCGAACGACGAACTCCGAACGGCGACAAGCGGGATCAGGACAGAACGGCCAAGAGTTGGCGGCCGCGGTCGACGAGGGCCTGCGCACCCTCGCGGGTCGGGGCCTCGGCGATCACCCGCACGATCGGTTCGGTGCCCGAAGGGCGCACATGCACCCAACGATCGGGCCAGCTGAGGCGCAACCCGTCCTGGGTATCGGCCACGGCGTCGGGGAAGGCCGAGCGCAGCTGGGCGTAGACCGCGTCGAGTGGGGCATCGGGGCGGTCGAGCTTGTCCTTCACGATCGCGTAGCGCGGGAAGCGCGCGACGATCTTGGAGAGGGGCTCGGCCGCCTCGTGCAGGAGCTGGAGGATCAGCGCGACCCCAAGTGGTGCATCGCGGCCGAGGTGGAGCTCAGGGAGGATGACACCCCCGTTCCCTTCCCCGCCGATCACGGCACCGGCCTCGCGCATGGCGAGGGCGACGTTCACCTCACCGACCGGGGCACGAAGGACGCGCGCGCCAGACTCGCCCGCCATGTCGTCGACGATGCGGCTCGTGGAGAGGTTCGTGACCACGGGGCCGGTGCGGTGCTTCAGGACGATCCGCGTGGCGAGGGCCAGGGTGTAGTCCTCACCGATCGCCTTCCCCTCGTCGGAGACGAGGGCGAGCCGATCGACGTCGGGATCGGTCGCGAAGCCGACGGCGGCCCGGGTCTTCTTCACCAGCGCCTCGAGATCGGTGAGGTGCTCGGGGACCGGCTCGGGGGGCCGCGGGAAGCGCCCATCGGCGGTGAGCCCGATCGCGTGCACCTCGCACCCCAAGAGCTCGAGGAGGCGCGGGATCACCTCACCGCCGGCGCCATGGCAGGCGTCGAAGGCGACGCGGAACTTCCGGGCGCGGATCCCAGGGACGTCGATGAAGGGCAGCGCGAGGACCTGATCGATGTGACGCGTGATGGCCTCACCATCGAAGTGCACCTGGCCAAGACGATCCCAGGTCGCATAGGGGATCCCCTGCTCCACGAGGGCACGCATCTCGGCGCCCTGCGCGGCGCTGAGGAAGAGGCCATCGGGGCCGATGAACTTGAGCGCGTTCCACTCGATCGGGTTGTGGCTCGCGGTGATGCCAAGTCCCCCGGCGGCGTGATGATGCTCGACGGCGAGTTGGAGCGTGGGGGTCGTCGTGAGGCCGATGTCGATCACATCGGCGCCGACGCTCTCGAGCGCCGCACGCGTCACCGCGTGGAAGAGGGGACCGGAGACGCGACTGTCGCGGCCCAACACGATGGTGCGCGCGGTGCCTCGGGCGATCGCCCAGGCACCGAAGGCGGCGGCGTAGCGCGCGACGACGTCGGGGGTCAGCCCATGGCCGACACGTCCCCGGATGCCGGAGACGCTGATCATCAGACGAGGATCGGGAGACATCCGTGAAAGATACGGGGCTCCCCTCGGCAAGAGGAGCCGAGCGCGGAGACGTTATCGTTCAGGGCGTGGACACCCTCGCCCTCCGCCTCGCCGCCGCCGGCGGCCGCATCGACGATCTCCCCGCCTCGCAGCTCGTAGCGGCGGGATTCACCCTCCTCCAGCGGAGCGCGCCGCTCGTACGGATGCTCGCCGGGCGGCGGAGCGCGCTCCTCCTGCCACCGGGGCCTGCGGCGGTGGTCGCGCTCGCGGCGAGCGATGGGCGGGGGGCGGTGGTGCTGCCGACCGACGCCCCGGCCTCGGAGATCGCGGCCATCTGCGCGGCCTCCCATGTGGGCGCCGTACTCACCATCAAGGCCTATCGACCGCTCGTGCCGGCATCGCTCGGCGCGGTGCTCCTCGATGCGATCCCGAGAACAGCGCTCGTTTACACCCCCGAGGGTCGAGAGCAGACCGTCGACCTCGGGTCGCATGTCGGACTGACGGTCGAGGGGGAGACCGATCTCCCCGGACGAGACGAGGAGTGTCTGCTCTTCGCGTCGACGCCTCCCGTCGTCCTGACACACCGAGAGGTCCTCGCGCTCGACCCTCTCGAAGGATCGCGCGCCAGCGCGCTCCTCATCCCCCTCCTCGCGGGTCGCTCGATCACGTCACCGCCGTCCTCGTCCTGAGGCAGTCGGTGCTCGCGCGGTTCGCCATGGGGCGGTATGCTTGAGCGTTCCTCAATGAGATTCCTCTCCCGAATGCGTTCTCGCATCGTCTCCCTGCTGCTCCCCTTGGTCGCCTGCGGCGACCCGTCTGCGCGCGGTGCGACGCAGGTGAAGATGCTCGACAACGCCTACAACGCGCCGGTGGTCCGGATCCCCGAGGGGGCCGGCGTGATCTTCACCAATGCCGGCCGGAACCCCCATAATCTCGTCCCGGTCGACCCCGACCGGTGGCCGACCATCGACACCAGCGCCGTGACTCCCGGCGGGAAGCGCACGGTGCAGCTCGCCGCGGCAGGGGTATACGAGTACTACTGCTCCTATCACGGGACGCGCGATGGTCTCGGGATGTGGGGTGCGGTCGTGGTGGGTGACACGACGTACACCGGCCACCGCGCGAACCCGCCGGCGGCCGTTCCCTCCGGCACCGGCACCGTGCGACGCGTCCCCGCGCCCTACGGCACGATCCAGGGCGCCGTCGATGCCGCAGCGCCCGGCGACCTGATCCTCATCGCCCCGGGCATCTACCGTGAGGAAGTGACGGTCACCACCCCGTCGCTGGTCATCCGCGGTCTCGACCGCAACACGACGATCGTGGATGGGGAGTTCATTCGCCCGAATGGGTTCAACGTCTTGGCCGATGCCGTCGCCATCGAGAACATCACGGCGCGCCACGCGACGCTGAACGGCTTCTTCTGGACGGGTGTCACCGGATACCGCGGCCGCTACCTCACCGCGTACAACAACGGCGACTACGGGATCTACGCCTTCGACTCACGCGACGGGCTCTTCGAAGACTCCTACGCGAGCGGGGCCCCCGATGCCGGATTCTACATCGGGCAGTGCGCCCCCTGTGATGCGATCATCCGACGGGTCATCTCGGAGCACAATGCGGTCGGGTACTCCGGGACGAACGCCGGCGGGAATCTCTTCATCGAGCAGTCGATCTGGCGCCACAACCGCGGCGGGCTGGTCCCGAACACGCTCGACACGGAGCTCTATCCCCCGCAGCGCCGCACCGTCATCCGCGGCAACCTGATCCACAGCAACCACAGTCGGACCGCCCCGGGCCGCGGACTCTCACCCTTGGCGTGGGGCAATGGGATCGTCCTCGGCGGCGGGCGCGACAATGTCGTCGAAGACAATGTCATCGTCGATCACGTCGGCCACGGCGTGATGATCGCCCCCCTTGCCGATGCCAATTTCTGGCCGGCGCGCGGCAACGTGGTGCGGAACAACCGCGTGGCGAACAACGGGCGGGCGGATGTCGCGATCGGCGGCCCGGCGAGTCTGGGGAATCGCGTCGACCGGCAACGCTCGGTGGCGCGCACCGCGCCGCGCTCGCTCGGCGTCGCGGCCACGTCGGCGCGCCCGGGCGGCGAGGAGAATGACCTCACCCCGACCCTCGCGCTCGCCCTGCGCATCTGGCGGCTCCGAGGGGTCGAGTACCCAAGCTGGAAGACCCAGCCGGTCCCGCCCCCGCAACCGACGATGCCCGACGCGGCGTCGGCGCCCGCGGTGCCCGCGATGCAGGTCTTCGCGCGCGCCCAAGCGGATACGACCGACGACCGGCCGGTCGTTGGCGCCGAGGCCCTATTCCAACAGGCCCTCGATACGCCCGTCCGCGGAATGGCGCCGGCCATCGCCCACGCACAGGCGTTCGTGCCGCTGACGCCGGTTCGGCTGCTCCTCCTCGTGCTGCTGCTCGGGGTGCAGCGCGCCCTCCTCTGGCATCGCCGGCGGCGCGGTCATGATGTGATCGTCGCACAGCGGGCCTTCCGCCTCGTCCTCGCGGTCGGCGTGGCGTGGATCGGGCTCGCCCTCACGGTCGCCACCCTGTACAGCGGCATCTGATGCTCTCGCGACGAGAGCTGCTCCTGCTGGTCGGTGGGGCGGCCGCGGGCGGGGTCGGGGCGCGCGTCCTCGGCTTCCCTCGTTCCGAACCGACGCCGGTGATGACCGACGATTTCGCCGCGTCCCACGGCCCATACGGTCATGCGGTGGAGCCACCGCGCATGCTGGGCCCAGGATCGCTCGATGCCGCGACGGTACCACCGCCACGCGTCGCCGGCCCCATCGCGCGCACCATCACCGTCGCGCAACGCCCGGTCGAGGTCGCGGCCGGACAGACCCTCGATGCGTGGACGTTCGATGGATCGATTCCCGGACCGGTGTTGCGCGTCACCGCCGGGGAACGTCTGGCGCTCACCGTGCGGAACCGCACCACACACCCACACAACCTACATACGCACGGTGCGCACGATCCCGCGGCCGATGGCTGGGAGCCGATTCCCCCCGGTGGCGAGCACACCTACCAGCTCGATCCCTCACCGGCGGGGCTCTATCCCTATCACTGTGATCTGATGCCGTCCACGCAGCACATCGGTCGTGGGCTCTACGGGGCACTATTGGTCGATCCGCCGGCTGCGCGCCCTGCCGCCGTGGAGCGCGTGCTCATCCTCGGCGGGTTCGACCTCGACGGTGATGGCCGCTCGGAGCTCTTCGGTTGGAATGGCATCGCAGGATATTTCGCCCGACACCCGCTCAAAGTCCCTGTGGGAGCCTTGGTCCGCCTGCACGTGATCAACCTGGTGCCTGACGAACCGGTCGCCACCTTTCACATCCATGCCCAGACCTTTGACGTGTTTCGGTCAGGAACCCGCCACACCCCCGATGCGCACACCGATGTCGTGCCGCTGACCCTGGGGGAGCGCGCGATCCTTGAGATGCGCTTTCCAGTCGCCGGGCGCTATATGTTCCATCCGCATCAACCCCGGATGGCCGAGCGAGGCGCGATGGGCTGGATCGCCGCGGTCGATGCGTAAGACCTGAGTTCGACGGGGAGCGGCCCCTCGAATCGACGCGACGACCCCACGCCGCCGGTAGATTCCCGTCATGTCGATCCGCCGCCTCGCGCTCCCTCTCGGGCTGCTGGCTCTCGCGCTCTTCGAGGCCGCGGCCGTCTGGTTCGTGATGCCCCTCCCGGGCTCACAGCGCGTCCGCAGCGTCGAGCTCGCCTACACGCTCCACGCGCTCCGCTGGCCGATCCGCGCGCTCTGCCTCGTGATGATCGCCTGGGGGGCTCCGGCGGCTCCGCGCGCCGGATGGCGCCGATGGGCCTTGACGGTTCTCGCCTTGGCGACCGGCGGGATCACCTACGCGACGAACTTCGTCATGGCGGCGGACCGGATCTTCCAGCAGCCCGAGAGCGTCACGATGGTCGCCGCGGCCGCCACCGAGGTCGCCCCGGATCGCCTCGTGGTCGGCGTCGTGGTGAACGGCGAGGCGCGCGCCTATCCCCTGCAGTTCATCGGCTACCATCACTTCCTGACCGATACCATCGCCGGCCGTCCGGTCCTCGTCACCTATTGCACCGTCTGCCGCACGGGACGCGTCTTCGATCCGGTGCTCGACGGCGCCGTGGAGCGGTTCCGACTCGTGGGGATGGACGAGTTCAACGCGATGCTCGAGGACCGGACCACCGGGAGTTGGTGGCGCCAGGCGAATGGCGAGGCGCTCGTCGGGCCGCGACGCGGGACGGTGCTCGCCGAGGTCGCGAGCGTGCAGGTGACGCTCCGCCGATGGATCGCGCTCCATCCGAGCACACAGGTGATGCGCGGCGATCCACGCTTCACCGCGGCGTACGACAAGGACTATGCCTTCGAGCGCGGGACGAGCCGTCGTACCCTCACCGGGACCGATCCCCGCTCGTGGGAGCGGAAGTCGTGGGTGGTCGGGGTGAGCCTCGGCGGGGCCGATCGCGCCTACGATTGGAACGCCCTCCTCAAGGTGGGAGCGATCAACGACACCCTCGCGGGGCGCCCGATCGTCCTCGTGGTCGCCACCGACAGCGCGAGCTTCTTCGCCTTCGAGCGCCCCTCGGCGGAGGGACGCCTCCTGCGCGATGGGGACTCCCTCCGGGCGGGGCCGGTCGCCTACGGGTTCAACGGGCGTGGCCCGGTCGACTCCCTCCAGCCGGTCGGCGCGAGCCAGGAGTTCTGGCACAGCTGGCAGAGCTTCCATCCCCGGACGACGCGCTACCCCTGACCCTCGCCGGCGATCGGGGCGGTCCGGTACCTTTCAGGCATGACCCAGATTCTCCCAGACGACGTCGGCCGCGGCTTCTCCACCCGCGCCATCCATGCGGGGCAGCGCCCCGACCCCACGACGGGCACCATCATGCCCCCGATCCATCAGACCTCGACCTACGCCCAGGAGGCGCTCGGGGTCCACAAGGGGTACGAGTACGCGCGGAGCAAGAACCCCACGCGCGAGGCGCTCGAGCGGAATGTCGCCAACCTCGAGGGGGCCAAACATGGCTTCGCCTTCTCGTCGGGGATGGGGTGCTTCGACACCCTGATGAAGCTCTTCCGCGCCGGCGATCACCTCGTGATCGGCTCCAACGTCTACGGCGGGACCTTCCGGCTGGTCGATAAGATCATCCAGCACTACGGGATCGCGATCTCGTGGGTCGATACGCGCGATCCGCAGAAGATCGAGGATGCGATCCGTCCCAACACCAAGGGGCTCATCCTCGAGACGCCGACGAACCCGTTGATGCACCTCACCGACCTCGCGGCAGCGAGCGCTATCGCGAAGAAGGCCGGCGCCCTCACGATCGTCGACAACACCTTCGCCTCCCCCTTCTTCCAGAACCCCCTCGCCTTGGGCGCCGACATCGTGTGGCACTCGAGTACGAAGTACCTGAACGGGCACTCCGATCTCTTGGGCGGCGTGGCGGTGATGAACGACGACGCGCTCGCGGCGCGCGTGCAGTTCGCGCAGAACTCCGGCGGTGCCGTTCCCGGCCCGATGGATGCCTGGCTCACCCTCCGCGGGACCAAGACGCTGGCCCTCCGCATGCGCGCGCACGATGCGAACGGCCGGGCCGTGGCGCAGTGGCTCGCCGACCGTATGGGGGCGGAGCGGGTCTTCTTCCCTGGCCTTCCCTCGCACCCGCAGCACGAGCTCGCGAAGCGCCAGATGCGCGGATTCGGCGGGATGGTCTCCTGCGAGACCGGCTCGCGCGAGAACGCCGACCGGATCGTGCGTCGCTTCCGGCTCTTCACCCTCGCCGAGTCACTCGGCGGCGTCGAGTCGCTCGTCTGCCAGCCGGCGGGGATGACGCACGCCTCGATCGAGCCGGCGCGTCGCCTCGAGATCGGGATCACCGATGGGTTGCTCCGCCTCTCCGTGGGTGTGGAGGACATCGAGGATCTCCTCGAGGATCTCGAGCAGGCCTTCCAGGGGATCTGAGTCGAGCCGATGAAGATCCTGTTGGTCGGGAGCGGGGGGCGCGAGCATGCCCTCGCCTGGAAGCTCATACGGGACGATCCCACCTGTGAGGTGATCGCCGCCCCCGGCAACGCGGGGATCGCGAGTGTCGCGCGGTGCGTCCCGGTGCGCGCGACCGATCTCGACGGATTGGTCGCGCTCGCGAAGGCCGAGGGGGTCGCCTTCACCGTCGTCGGCCCCGAGGCCCCGCTCGAGGCGGGGATCGTCGATCGCTTCCGGGCGGCAGGGCTCCCGATCTTCGGCCCCACCGCTGCGGCGGCGCGGATCGAGACCTCCAAGCACTTCGCGAAATCGCTGATGCTGAAGGCGGGGATCCCCACCGCACGAGCCGAGACCTTCACCGAGGTGGCGGCAGCGAAGGCCGCGGTGCGTGGACATTCGCTCCCCGTGGTGATCAAGGCGTCGGGGATCGCCGCGGGCAAAGGGGTGGTGATCGCCCAATCCATCGACGAAGCCGACGCCGCGATCGAGATGATGCTCGTGGAGCAGGCGTTCGGTGCGGCGGGGGCCGAGGTGTTGGTCGAGGATTTCATGACGGGTGAGGAGCTCTCCCTCTTCGCGCTCACCGATGGCTCGCATCTCCTTCCCTTCATCGCCGCGCAGGACCACAAGCGGATCGGTGAGGGGGATACGGGCCCCAACACCGGCGGGATGGGGGCCTATGCCCCGGTCACGCTCGCGACCCCGGCGCTGATGGACGAGGTGATGACGCGGATCCTCCAGCCGACGCTCGCGGCGATGCGCGAGGCGGGGTGCCCCTTCACCGGATTGCTGTATGCGGGATTGATGCTCACCCCCGAGGGGCCGAAGGTCGTCGAGTTCAACTGTCGGTTCGGTGATCCAGAGACGCAGGCATTGCTCCCGCTCATGGCGTCGAGCTTGCTCACCCCGATGCGCGCGATCGCGCGCGGGGAGTCGATCGCGGGGTTCCTCCCGTTGGCCTGGCATGACGGCGCGTCGGTGACGACGGTGGTGGCGGCCGCGGGGTATCCCGGCTCGGTGCGCAGCGGAGACCCGATGCAGCTGCCTACCGATGCTGAGACACACTGGACCTTCCATGCGGGGACGGGGCGTGATGCGGACGGGACGCTCGTCACGAGCGGCGGTCGCGTGGTCGCGGTGACGGCGATCGCGCCGACGATCGCCGCAGCGCAGCGGGCGAGCGCGGAAGCGGCGGCGGCGGTGCGGTTCGATGGGGCGCAGTTCCGTCGGGATATCGGCTGGCGCGAGCTCGCGCGCGCGTAGCGACGCAGCGTGCCGGAGCTCCCCGAGACCGAGACGATCGCGCGGGACCTCGATGCCGCGCTCCGTGGGGCGGTGATCGATGCGGTGACGGTCGTGCGTGGCGATGTATTGCGCGAGGCGACCGCTGCCGCATTCGTTCGCGTGGTGCGCGGGTCGCGCATCACGAGTGTGAACCGACGCGCGAAGAGCATCGTGGTCGCACTCCAGTCACACTTCCTTGTCGTGACCCCACGCTTCACTGGCGCGCTCCTCCTCACCGAGCCCGCTGACGATCGCTACACCTGCCTGCACCTCGCCCTCGCCGACGGCCGCACCCTCCGCTACCATGACATCCGCCGACTCGGCACCGTCGCACTGCACGATGCCGCGCGGCACGCGGCATGGGATTCGGCCCTCGGCCCCGAACCCCTCGACCTCGCGCTCGATGCGGATGCGTTCTGGCACGCGCTGCGGTCCTCTCGCCAAGCGATCAAGACCCTCCTGATGGATCAACGGAAGCTCGCCGGCGTGGGGAACATCTACGCCAACGAAGCGCTCTGGCGCGCGGGGATCCGTCCGACTCGCGCCGGCAAGTCGCTCCGACGCCTCGAGGTGGGTGGGCTGCTCGACGCGCTGCGCGCCGTCCTCACCGAGTCGATCGCGCTCCGCGGGACGACCTTCCGTGACTTCCAGGATGCGTACGGCGTGCGCGGGGGATTCGCCGCGAAGCTCGCGGTCTATGGCCGCGGAGGACAACACTGCCACCGCTGCTGCACCCCGCTTCGCGCCACGCACCGACTCGCCGGACGCCAGACGGTCTGGTGCGCCACCTGCCAGCGCTGAGATGCCTGCCCGCCGTCGTCGCCGCCGTGCCGTCGCCCCGACCCCCGCCGAGCTCGCCCGGATCGAGGCGATGCGCGCGCTGGTGAAGGCCGACGCCCGTGACGAACCCGGCGTCTACCGCATGAGCTCCCCCGAGGGCGAGGTCATCTATGTCGGGAAATCGAAGGCGCTCCGCACCCGACTCCTGAGCTACTTCCGTGCCGAGTACCCGACGGACAAGGGGGCGCGCATCCTGCGACAGGCCGCGACGCTGGTCTGGGATCCGCTCCCGAGCGAGTTCGCCGCCCTCCTGCGCGAGATGCAGCTCATCAAGCAGCTCCGACCGCGCTACAACGTCGCGATGAAGCGTGAGGCGCGCGCCTATGGCTTCGTGCGGCTGTCGCAGGGCCCCGCCCCGCGCCTCCAGGTGGTGCGCTCCGCCGGTCTCGACGAGACCGCGACCTACTACGGTCCCTTCCGTGGGGCGCATCAGCTCGAGGAGGCGGTCCGCGCCCTCAACGACGTGCTCGGGCTCCGCGACTGCGCGCTCAGCACCCCGATGCACTTCCCCGACCGCCCCGACCTTGGCCCCGCCCGCACACGCACCCCGGGATGCATCCGCCACGAGATCGGCAAATGCCTCGGTCCCTGCATCGGTGTGGTGGCGGAGCCCGCGTATCTCGAACAGGTGCGCACGGCGTTGGCCTTCCTCGAGGGAGAGACCGAGACCCCACTCGCCCCGCTCCACGCTGAGATGACCCGCGCGAGCGAGGCACTGGATTACGAGCGCGCCGGGGTCTGGCGCGACAAGGTCCGGGGTCTGAAATCGCTGCGCGAGCAGTTCGCGCGGATCCGCTTCGCGCTCGA
>JAJTFH010000068.1 GCA_021298395.1 Gemmatimonadota bacterium
CCTGCACGAGGCGGGGCTCCCGCCGGGGGTGATCAACTTCCTCCCCGGCGATCCAGTCATGATCTCCGACCTCGCGCTCAATCACCCCGAGCTCGCCGGCGTGCACTTCACCGGCTCCACCGTGGTCTTCAACCAGATCTGGAAGACGGTCGGCGGGAACATGGGGAGCTACCGCTCCTATCCGCGCATCGTGGGAGAGACCGGCGGCAAGGACTTCATGCTCGCGCACCCCTCAGCGGACGTCGAAGCGTTCTGTGTGGGCGTCATCCGCGGCGCCTTCGAGTATCAGGGGCAGAAGTGCTCGGCGTGCAGCCGCATCTATGTGCCCGCCTCGCTCTGGCCGCAGGTGAAGGAGCGCCCCACCGCGATGATCGCCGAGATCGCGATGGGCGACGTGAACGACTTTCGCAACTTCATGGGCGCGGTGATCGATGAGCGCGCCTTCGACCGGATCGCGGGCTATCTCGCCGACGCCAAGTCCAACGCGACGATCCTCGCCGGCGGCAAGGCCGACAAGCGCACGGGGTGGTTCGTGGAGCCGACCCTCGTCGAGACGAAGGATCCCGGCTATCGCCTCCTCTGCGAGGAGATCTTCGGCCCCGTCGTCACCGCGTATGTCTACGACGACGCCAAGTGGACGGAGACCCTCGCGCTGATCGATCGTACCTCCCCCTACGCACTCACCGGCGCCGTGTTCGCGCAGGATCGTGCGGCACTCGCCGAGGCGCATGCGGGGTTGCGCCATGCGGCGGGGAACTTCTACGTGAACGACAAGTGCACCGGTGCCGTGGTGGGGCAGCAGCCCTTCGGCGGGGGTCGCGCCTCGGGGACCAACGACAAGGCGGGCTCCAAGCTCAACCTCACGCGGTGGGTGAGCGCGCGGACGATCAAGGAGACCTTCGTCCCACCGAAGGACTTCCGCTATCCGCACATGGCCGGCTGAGCGGAGACGACCATGGCGCGCTTCCTCACCCTCGATGTGTTCACCGCGACCCCCTTCGGCGGGAACCAGCTCGCGGTCTTCCCGGACGCGCGCGAGATCCCGGAGGAGCGCCTCCTCGACATCACGCGGGAGTTCAACTTCTCCGAGGTCACCTTCTGCTATCCCGCGCTGAACCCCGCGCACACGCGGCGTGTACGGATCTTCACGCCGGGGGGCGAGGTCCCCTTCGCGGGGCATCCGACGATCGGGACGGCGGCGGCACTCGCCCTCTCGGAGGGGGCGCTCGGGCCCGAGTCGCTCGTCGATGGCGCAGGGCGGATCGTCTTCGAGCTCGGCGTGGGGAACGTCCCCGTCGAGGTCCGCATCGAGGAGCCGCAGCGCGCCTGGGCGGAGTTCGCGGTGGCGAAGCTCCCGGAGATCGGTCCGCCTCAGCCCACGCTCGCGACGCTGGCCGATATCCTCTCCCTCGACGAGAAGGACCTGCAGGGGGGCGTGCTGAGCCCGCAGGCGGTCTCCTGTGGCTACCCCTTCCTCCTCGTCGTGCTGAAGTCGGTCGAGGCGTTGGGACGGGCGCGGATCCGCATGGAGGCGTGGGAGCGCACCCTCCAGCGCGCCTGGGCGCCGGAGATCTTCCTCGCGGCCAAGGATCCCTCGGTGAGCCCGATGCATTGGCGCGCGCGGATGTTCGCGCCGGGGATCCGCGTGCCGGAGGATCCCGCCACCGGATCGGCGGTCGCCGCCTTCGGCGGCTGGCTCGGGTCCAAAGAGCCGATGCCGAGCGGGAGCTTCGCCTGGTCGGTCGAGCAGGGGGTGGAGATGGGGCGCCCGAGCCAGCTCGAGGTGCGGATCGAGAAGGGGGCGGGGAAGGTCACCGCGGTGCGGGTCTCAGGGCATGCGGTGCTGATGACCGAGGGGATGCTCCGCCTCTGATCGCGCAGCGCGGCAGGTACCGCGCTGACCGCTAGAACCGCGCTTCCACCGAGAGGTCGAGCCGCGTCTGCCGCACCGGGGCGATCCCGCGTGAGAGATCGGCGCGGAAGGCGCCATCGAGGAGGCTGAGGCCGATCCCGGCGCCACGGAGCGCCGAGGTGCTCTCGCGCCACCGTGCACGGTCCCCCGCCCATCCCATGTCGTAGAACACCACCGGCCGCACCGCGGCCTTATTGAGCCCCAACTCGGCACGCGTCATCCACATCGCGGTCCCGGTCGCGGCGTCGGCGGAGAGCCCACGGATGCTCTGTAGTCCGCCGAGGAAGAAGGCGCGCTGCGCGGGGACGCGGCCCGCGGTGGTGCCCGCCGCGCCCGTCAGCGAGGCGGCGAGGGGACCGAGGCCGCGGGAGAGCGTCCCTTCCGCGAGGAATCGCCCATAGGTGCGGTCCCGCACGGGTTCGGGCACCGGAGGGCACTCCGGACACCAGAGCGCCGGTCGCATCATCGGGGGGAGCTCATCGACGCGACCGGAGGCCCCTTCCGCGCGGAGATCCCAGAGCGCGCGCCACCCCGCCGGATCGAGCCCGCGGCTCCCACGCCACCGCAACGCGGCGCCCGCGAAGGTCCCCCCCTCGGCGACCACATTCCCCACCATGCGCGGATCGTTCGCACCAGCGAAGAGGGTCCACCGCGTGGTGAGCGCGGCATCCGACTGCTCTTCGACGAAGAGCCGCCAATCGAGGCCACTGCCCTTCGACTCACGCCCGGCGAGCTCCGCCCCCCAGCTCCGGTGATAGAACCCCTCGTCGCGCCCATAGAGCAGAGAGGCGAGCGAGGCGCCGAATGAGAGCGGCGATCCGAAGTCAGAGCTCACCGCAAGGCGGCGATACACCGTAAGCGTCGAGGGTCCGCGCGCGCCGAGGCGCCGCAGGGTGAATTCGCCATTGAGTTGGCGATCGGCGAGGGAGACTCGGCCGAGTGCGCGTCCCTGCAACCCGTACCCGAGCAGCATCTCCGCCTCGATCCCCGTGCCGAGCCCCTCGATGCGGTTGTATCGCGTGAGGGGGAGGCCATACGAGAAGGTCGGAGGTCCCGCGATCGTCCCCGGCGGGAGCGCGTCACGAATCAGTCGCTCGAGGAGCTGCGCATCGGCGCCATCGAAGAGTTGCTCGTCCTCTGCGAGGAGCGAGCCCGAGAGCTCCGGGGACGAGGCGAGGGTGCTCCGATCACAGGGGAGCTCCACCAGCATCGGGAGCTCGACCCCCTGGTAGCGCGAGCGGCGCTCCAGATGACGATCCCCGAGGGCGCACTGCCGATCGCGTTCGAGCTTCGCGAGGGAATCGTTGCGCGCGAACAGCTCACGCATGAGCTGGCGCCGCTGCGTCTCATCGACGCCGGCGGCGCGGAGGCTATCGCGCATCACGCGCCACCGCCGCGAGGCGGTCACCTCGATCGGCGGGACGTCGACCGCGCCGTTCACCGAGGCGTAGCGGAAGCGCTGCTCGATCTGCACCGGGATCCGCATGAAGCTCGCCTGCGCCGAGAACTCGGCGCGCTGATCGCGCGGGAGCCAGAAGCGCTCCTCGTAGAGCCCGTACTCGATCGTCCGAGAACTCGGCGCGCTGATCGCGCGGGAGCCAGAAGCGCTCCTCGTAGAGCCCGTACTCGATCGTCATCCCCTCGAGGTTCGCTTCGAGGGGGTTGAGGAGTCCTCGCGCGAGGAGCGGGACCTCGGCGTACTCCTTGGGGTCCTGCGCCTTGATGATCTCCCACATCCGCATCTCCTGGCTGAAGCGGAGCGCGGCGCGGACAAGTTGCGATCCCTCCGATTCGAACCAGAATGACCCACTGACGAGATTCCACGCCGGGGATCGCGGGGTGGCGCGCAGTTCGCGCAGGACGAGGCGGCGCCCGCGCGGGAGATCGAAGGTCATCGAGTCGCCGATCGCGTAGGTGTAGAACGCCTCGGCGCCTTCGCCGATCGGGTGCACGAGGATCGGCCCCTCTTCATCTGCATCGGGGGGCCCCCCGATCGCGTCGAAGATCCAGAGCTCATCTCGCCCCGGGTAGTACGGGATCGCCATCAGGTCGGCGAGATCCATCGACTCGTCCATCTCGCGGCGGGCCTCGTCGGCCCCACCAGCCGCGGGGATGGCCGCCCGAGCGCCAAGGACCTCGAGCTTCGCCCCGACCCCGCGCTTCCACTGGACACGCGCGGCGCCCTCACTGCGATAGAGGAGTCGCTGCCGCGCCGTCTCACGAAGATTGAAGCCGACGGAGGTGCGCTGATAGCTGGTGACGTCGTAGGCGCGGAGCGCGGAATCCTGCGCGGCCCGCGCGGCACGGGCGGCGGTGAGGAGGTCGCGCGCCCCCGTCGAGGCGAAGGCGGTGCGGCGGTCCTCGGCGGTGACGGGGCGCTGCTCGGCGCGCGGGACACGGACGGAGGCCTGGATCGCTCCGCCACCGGCGGAGACCTCGGTCTGGACGGAGACCTGAAGGAGGAGGGCGAGGGCGGGAAGCAGAGACATATGCCTCCTCGTACGCGCCGGGACACCAGGAGGTTTCCTGCAGTTGCGGGAGGCGCCGGTGGCCCTTCGATTTCCCGTGGATGACACCGCACATGACCGAGTCGGTCGGGGATCTCTCCCCGCAGGAATTCGAGCGGCACGCGACGGCGCTCGCCGGTTGGATCCGCACCTACCTGGAGCATCCCGAGCGGTATCCGGTGCTCGCGCGGCTCGCGCCGGGGGAGCTGCGCGCCTCGTTGCCTGCGGCGGCCCCCACGAGCGCGGAATCACTCGAGACGATCCTCTCCGATCTCGATCGGGTGATCCTGCCTGGCATCACGCACTGGAACCATCCCGGTTTCCTCGCCTATTTCGCGAACACCGCGTCGGTGCCTGGGATCCTGGCTGAGCTGGTGACGGCGGCGCTGAACCAGGTGGGGATCCTCTGGCGGACCTCGCCGGCGCTCGCCGAGTTGGAACAGGTGACCACCGGATGGTTGCGCGATGCGATGGCGTTGCCGAGCGACTGGTTCGGGATGATCACCGACACCGCTTCGACGTCGACATTGCTCGCGCTCGCGGCGGCGCGCGAGCGGGATCCCGCGCTCGAGATCCGGCATCGCGGGATGGCGGGGCGGAGTGATCTCCCGCGGCTCCGGATCTACTGCTCCACGCAGGCGCACTCGAGCGTGGACAAGGCGGCGATCACCTTGGGGCTCGGCGCGGAGAATGTGGTACGAATCGCGACGGATGACGCGTTCCAGATGCGCGCCGATCTCTTGGAGTCCGCGATGGGGGCCGATCGCGCGGCGGGATATCGGCCACTCGCCGTGATCGCGACCCTCGGGACGACCTCGACGACGAGTGTCGATCCGACCCCCGCGATCGCGGCGCTCTGTCAGCGAGAAGGGGCGTGGCTCCATGTGGATGCCGCCTATGGCGGCGCGATGGCGCTGTTAGAGGAGCGGCGCGAGCTCTTCGCGGGGGTCGCTGCCGCTGACTCCGTGGTGATGAACCCGCACAAATGGCTCTTCACCCCGATGGATTGCTCGGTCCTCTGGACGGCGCACCCCGACGTGCTGCGGCGGACCTTCAGTCTCACACCGGCGTACTTGCAGACCAACGAGCAGGATGTCGCCCTCTCCTACTCCGATTACTCGTTCCAACTCGGGCGGCGCTTCCGGGCACTCAAGCTCTGGTTCGTGATGCGGGCCTTCGGGGTGGAGGGGCTCGGGGCGCGGGTGCGGCACCACTGTGCGCTCGCCACCGAGTTCGCGTCATGGGTGGCGGCGGAGCCGGAGTGGGAGGTGGTCGCGCCGGTGCCGATGTCAGTGGTCTGCTTTCGACATCGTCCCGCAGGGGTCACCGACGAGCGCACGCTCCAGGCGCACAACGCGACGATCCTCGAGCGGGTCAATGCGAGCGGAGAAGTCTTCCTCTCGCACACCAAGCTCGGCGAGCGCTATGTGCTGCGGGTGGCGATCGGGAATCTGCGGACGGAAGCGTCGCACCTGGCGACGGCGTGGCGCTTGGTGCGCGAGGCGGCGCAGGGCTAGGTAAGCCGACCCCGTTTGTAGTCCACGAATCGCTCATGCACCCGCGCCATCTCCTCGGCGTCGAGCACCACCGGCGCACCGAGCAGCCGCGCCTGCGCATACATCTGCGCCAACGTCTCGACCTCCACCGCGAGCGCCAACGCCTCGGCCACATCGCCGCCGAGCGCGAGGATCCCATGGTTCGCGAGGAGACAGGCGCGTCGGTCGGCGAGCGCGGCGACGGCGTGATCGGAGAGCGCCTGCGTCCCGAAGGTCGCATAGGGCGCGCAGCGGATGTCGTCGCCACCCGCCACCGCGACCATGTAGTGGAAGGCGGGGATCCCCTCGCGCTGTATCTCCGGGAGCACCGCGAGCGCGGTCGCATGCGGCGGATGCGCATGCACCACCGCCTCGATCTCCGGTCGCGCCACGTAGATATCGCGATGCATCCGCCACTCCGATGAGGGGCGCCCCAGCACACCCTCGCTCCCCTCGAGTGGCACCCAGACCACCATCTCCGGTGTCATCGCCTCGTACGGCACCGCACTCGGCGTGATCAACATCCCCGCGACCCCATCGCGCGTCCAGCGCTGCGAGAGGTTCCCTGAGGTGCCGGTGGTCAACGCGAGGGGACGCAGCTGTCGCGCGCCGTCGACGATCGCCACTCGGATCGCGCGCTCGGGATCGACGACGTGGACCCCCTGCTCCGTCACGAGCCGCGTCACATAGCGCGCCGGGGTGATATCGAACCCCGGGTTCGCCACGCGCGCACCATCGGGGACGAGCTGCACCTCGCGCATCGCACCATCCTCGCCGCGCCCCACGGCGTGGCTCACCTCACGCCCGTCGCGCTCCTCGATCGCGATGCTCGCGCCATCAGGGGTCGTCGCATCGAGGGTCGAGCGTGGCCCGAGCACATAGAACGGGATCCCGTGCGCATGCGCGGCGACCGCCTTGAGGTAGGTCCCGACCTTGTTCGCCACATCCCCATTGGCCGCGACGCGATCACACCCGACCAGCACCGCATCGACCTCCCCGCGCTGCATCAGCAAGCCACCGGCATTGTCGGCGATCACCGTGTGCGGGATCCCCGCCTGCGCGAGCTCCCAGGCGGTGAGCGCGGCCCCCTGATTCCGCGGGCGGGTCTCATCGACCCAGACCTCGACCGCGACACCGCGACGATGCAGCTCGTAGATCGGGGCCAAAGCCGTCCCATGTGCCACCGTCGCGAGGCGCCCCGCATTACAGTGCGTGAGGATCCGGAGTGGGCGCGCGCCGTCGAGCTGCGCGATCAGCGGCTCGAGCAACGCGGCGCCATGCTCACCGATCTGCTTATTCGCCGCGGCATCCTCCTCCGCGATCCGCACCGCCTCCCTCCAC
>JAJTFH010000024.1 GCA_021298395.1 Gemmatimonadota bacterium
GCCTTCACCGCCGCGGTCGTGTTCACATAGGCGACCACGACCGCCCCAGGGTGCTCCGCCTTCCAGGCGCGGAGCTGGTCCGCCGTGATGGTCTCGGCGAGGGAGCACCCCGCCGCCAGGTCGGGGAGGAGGATGGTCTTCTCCGGCGAGAGGATCGCCGCGGTCTCGGCCATGAAGTGCACGCCGCAGAAGACGATCGTCTGCGCATCGGTCTTGGCCGCCTCGCGCGAGAGCCCCAGTGAGTCGCCGACGAAGTCGGCCACATCCTGGATCTCCGGGCGCTCATAATTGTGCGCCAGGATCACCGCCCCTCGCTCGGCGGCGAGGGCGCGGATCCGGGCCTGGAGGACCTGCACATCCTCAGGGGAGACGGTGTCGACCATGTCGTAATGATAGGGGCGGTGACTCCCTCGACGAACCGCCCTCCCGGGGTCAGCGTTCCCGGTCCCGATCCCACTCGATATGGCGCCCCTTCCAGGCGGCGACCGCCTTGGGGAAATCCCGACGGAAATGCCCCCCGCGGGACTCCCGACGGGCAAGGGCCGAGGCGACGATCAGCTGGGCCGTATCCACCATGTTGAGCTCTTCGGTCATCCCAGGCGCGAGACGGGTCCGAATCCCATCGAGGAGCCGACGCGCTTTCCGGAGCCCCACGCCATCCCGCACGATGGCCGCGTGGGCCCACATCACGCGCCGGATCTCGTCGGCGGCGACCTCGGCCGCCCCGCGGTCATCGAGCGGGGCGACCGACCAGCGCGCCACGCGTGGGAGCCGGGCGAGGGGACGCCGATTGATCGCGTCCCGCGCCGCCCGCTCCGCGAAGACCAATCCCTCCAACAGGGAGTTCGAGGCGAGGCGATTCGCCCCATGCACCCCGGTGCGCGAGACCTCGCCGACGGCGTAGAGGCGATCGACCGTCGAGCGCCCCGCGAGGTCGGTGACGATCCCCCCCATCATGTAGTGCGCCGCCGGTGTGACCGGGATCGGATCGCGCCGCGGGTCGATCCCGCGGGCGAGGCAGAGTTGGAGGATCCCCGGGAAGCGTCGGGCGAAGCTCCGCTTGAGGGCGCGCGCATCGAGGAAGACGCGCCGTCCCGCCTCCTCCTGCCGGAAGATCTCGCGCGCCACCACGTCACGTGGCGCGAGCTCGGCGAGCGCATGTCGACGCGGCATGAAGCGCACCTCGCGATCGTTGATCAGGACGGCGCCTTCGCCACGCACCGCCTCCGAGACGAGCGCGAGGGGATTCTCCGCCATGTCGAGCGCCGTGGGGTGGAACTGCACGAACTCCATGTCGGCGAGCGTCGCCCCCGCGCGCCAGGCGATCGCGTAGCCATCGCCGGTGGCGACGAGGGGATTCGTCGTGTGCTTGTAGAGCTGACCACATCCGCCGGTCGCGAGCACCGTCGCATCGGCGATGATCTCCACCGCACGCCCGGCGACGTTGGCCCGCACGCCGCAACACTGCCCCCGCACGATGATGAGGTCGAGCGCGCGCGCCGTCTCGAGCACCTGGATGTTGCCGCGCTCGCTCACCCGATGGATCAGCGCGCGCGCGACCTCGGCCCCGGTCTGATCCCCTTGGGCATGCACGATCCGTTTGCGCGAATGCGCCGCCTCGTGCCCCAGGGTGAAGCGGCCGGCGGCGTCCATATCGAAGCGTGCGCCGGCCGAGGCGAGTTCGCGCACGCGGTCGGGGCCCTCGGCCACCAGCACCTCGACCGCGGCCGCATCACAGAGCGCCGCGCCGGCCGCGAGGGTATCGGTCTTGTGGAGGGCCGGCGAGTCGCCGGCGCCGAGGGCCGCGGCGATCCCGCCCTGCGCCCACGCCGTGGCGGAGTCGCGAAGCGTCCGCTTGGTGAGGACGACGACATCGCCATGGTCCGAGCATCGCCAGGCCGTCTGCAGGCCGGCGATCCCCGAGCCGATCACCAGGAAGCGGGTGCGGATCCGGTCAGCCATGGTTGGAATCAAACAGGAAGGGTAGCTTTGCGCCCATGCTCATCCCCTTCCTGCTCCAGACCCAGACCGCGGCGGAGCGCCTCGCCGCCGCCCAAGCCGGCCTCGACATCCCCATCGGCCAGCGCCTCATCGGTCTCCTCGGCGTCGCCTCGATGCTCGCGATCGCCTGGCTGATGTCGTACGACCGGAAGTCGATCAACTGGCGCCTCATCGCCACCGGCCTCGGGTTGCAGGCCCTCTTCGGCTTCATCGTCCTCAAGACCGAGGCGGGCCGCGCCGTCTTCCGCGTGGTCGGGGACGCGATCACCTCCCTCCTCGGCTTCCAGGAGCAGGGGGCGCGCTTCGTCTTCGGGAACCTGGTGCAGTCGGCGGTGCCGGTGACCGGTGACGGCGCCACACCCACCGCGATGATGGCGCAGACCGGGGCCTTCTTCGCCTTCAACGTGCTCCCGACGATCATCTTCTTCTCCGCGCTGATGTCGGTGCTCTACTACCTCGGCATCATGCAGCTGATCGTCGAGGGGCTCGCGCGCGTGATGCAGCGGACGCTCGGGACCTCGGGCGCCGAGACGCTCTCGGCATCGGGGAACATCTTCCTCGGGCAGACGGAGGCCCCGCTCCTCATCAAGCCCTTCGTCGCGAAGATGACTCGCTCCGAGCTCAACACCGTGATGATCGGTGGGTTCGCGACGGTAGCGGGGGGCGTGCTCGCGGCCTATGTGGGGATGCTCTCGGGGTCGTTCCCAGGGATCGCCGCGCACCTCCTCGCCGCGAGCGTGATGAATGCCCCTGCCGGATTGATCCTCTCCAAGATGATCCTCCCCGAGACCGAGGTCCCGGAGACGCAGGGCGGGATGTCCAGGGCCGCGAGTGCGATGGCGACCGCGACGCCGGGTCCGGGACGCACGCGATGGCGCCTCGGCGGACATAGTGCCGAGGGTGGCGTGATCGAGGCCGCCGCGAACGGCGCGGCGCAGGGGGTGCAGCTCGCCATCAACGTGGCGGCGATGATCATGGCGTTCGTCGCCCTCGTCGCGTTGGTGAACGCGCTCCTCGGTGGGCTCGGCGGCCTGGTGGGAATCGACGGACTCAGCCTCCAGGAGATCCTCGGGACGGTGCTTCGGCCTCTCGCCTGGGTGATGGGGGTCCCGTGGGCCGACACCGCATATGTCGGGAGCCTGATCGGGATCAAGGCGACCCTCAATGAGTTCGTCGCCTACGCGCAGTTCGCGGGGGACTTGGGCGCCGGTCAGGTGCTCGATCCGAGGAGCGCGGTGATCCTCACCTATGCGCTCCTCGGCTTCGCGAACTTCTCCTCGATCGCCATCCAGATCGGCGGGATCGGTGGGTTGGCGCCGGACCGGAAGCGCGACATCGCCTCGCTCGGGCTTCGCGCGATGGTCGCGGGGAACCTCGCCGCCTTCACCTCGGCCTCGATCGCCGGGATGCTCGCGTAACGTCCTCGGGGGGGGTAGGCGAGCGTCGCCCCCTTCTCTCGTCGAGGGTCGCCCAGTAACGCCCCCGCTCTTGCGGGTTTTCCTGAGGCGCCGTAACGTCGCGCAGCCCCCTCTCCCGCCCCTTCTATAAAGGAGGGCGTTGGAGGGGGTCACCACCGGTCCTCCCAACGAGGGCCGGTGCGTGGTACGGTGCCGTTCACCGTACCGATCCAAACCCCCTTGGAGGAGGAGACCGTGTTCCATTTCCGCAGTGGCAGCCCAGGCCGCTGGGTCCGCCGAGCGATGCTCGTGGTGGGAGTGCTCCTCCCGTCGTGGGCCTTCGCACAGGGCCGGAGCGCGACGGTCGAAGGGACCGTCCGTGACGCCGCGAACAATCGCCCGCTCGAAGGGGCGCAGGTCATCGTCGTCGGCACGCAGACCGGCGCGGTGACGAATGCCCAGGGGCAGTATCGCCTCGTCATCCCGAACGGCACCGGCACGGTCCAGCTTCGGGCCCGCACCATCGGGTACGCCCAGCAGACCAAGCCCGTCACGCTGTCCGGCGAAGTGGCGCGCGTCGAGTTCACCCTCTCGCAGTCCTCCCTCCAACTCGACCAGGTGGTCGTGACGGGGTCGGGGCAGGCGACCGAGGTGAAGAAGCTCGGGAACACGGTCGCGATCGTGAAACCCCCCGAGAACATGCCGATGACCGACGTCTCGAACGTCCTCCAGGGCCGTGAGCCCGGTCTCGTCGGCCTTCCCTCAGGTGGTCTCACCGGCGAGGGCACCAAGATCCGCATCCGCGGCAACGCCTCGCTCTCGCAGACGAACGAGCCGATCATCTTCGTCGACGGGATCCGCATCAACGCCGGTGGGGGCCAGGCCGCCAACGGCAACGTCGGCTCGTCGCGGCTCGACGACTTCGACCCCGCCTCGATCGAGCGGGTCGAGATCCTCAAGGGCGCCGCGGCTGCGACGCTCTACGGGACCGAGGCGTCGAACGGCGTGATCCAGATCTTCACGAAGCGTGGCACCGTCGGCGCCCCGAAGTGGAACATCTCGCTCCAGCAGGACGCGATGAGCTTCCCCGACGTCGTCGCCCCGAACGCCTTCTACGTGAAGGATCAGACGGTCGCCGACCGCGTGGCGCCGATCCTCGGCTACAAGCCGACCCCCTTCACGGTCTACGAGGAGCCGCTCTTCCGCGACTTCCTCACCGAGGCGGGGAGCGCCACCACGATCACCGCGCAGGTCCAGGGTGGCTCGCCGACGGTCACCTACTTTGCGAGCGTCCGTAACCAGACCGAGGACGGCCCCTTCGGCAATGCGAAGCTCGGCCCCTCGGATGACGTGGCGCGCCGCCAGCAGGCGACGGTCAACCTGCAGCTCATCCCGACCTCCAAGCTCCGCGTCGGGCTCCGCACCTCGTACACGAACTCCTTCCTTCGGAGCCCGGAGGCGAACAACAACATCTACGGCTCCAACTCGCTGACGATGATGGCGCGCCCCGAGTTCGCGAACTGCAACAACTCGGCCGTGGCCGCTCGCTTCGAGTGCACCGCCGCCGGCAACCCCTTCGGCAACCAGGCCTTCATGACGGTCCGGGAGTCGATGCAGCAGTTGAACGACCAGCAGGTCGGTCGCTATGCGGGCTCACTGGACCTGCAGTACACCGCCTCCGAGCAGGTCACCCTCTCGCTGACCGGTGGCTACGACTTCACCTCGCAGCAGGACGTCGGCTTCTCCCCCTTCGGCTACAATGTCGACCTCTTCACGGTGCAGACGCCGGCCGGGGCGCGCTTCGTGCGCAACGAGCGGCAGGGGGTGATCACCGTCGACGCGAAGGCGGCGTGGAACCGCGCCTTCGGCGAGAGCCTCACCTCCTCCTTCGTGTCGGGGCTGCAGGTCTTCAACAACCGGACCACCGCGGCCTCGGGGAGCTCGACCGATTTCCCGGGCCCCGGGATCGAGGTGGTCGGGGCCGGTGGCGCGAACGTCCAGGTCGGTGAGGGGTTCCTCACCTCGATCAATGGCGGCTACTTCGCACAGGAGCAGCTCTCCTTCCGTGATTACCTGACCCTCACCGTCGGCGGCCGCTACGACTTCTCGTCGGCCTTCGGCGCGAGCGCCGGTGGCGTCTTCTATCCGAAGACCTCGGTCTCCTACGTCGTCTCGGATCACCCGACGGTGCAGGCCAAGCTCCCGGGCTTCCTCTCCACGCTGCGCCTCCGCGCCGCCTGGGGGCAGTCGGGTCGTCAGCCGGGCGCCTTCGACAAGTTCACGACCTTCACCCCACTCGCCTCCGAGCTCGGGGCGGGGCTCGCCCCGGCGAACCTCGGCAACCCGGACCTCCGGCCCGAGATCTCGACGGAGACGGAAGTGGGCTTCGAGGCGGGGCTCCTCGACAACCGCCTCGCCTTCGAGTTCACCTCGTGGCAGCGTGAGGTGAACGACCTCCTCGTCGCACAGCAGTTCCCGGTCTCGGGCGGCTTCCGTGCGACGCAGCTCAACAACATCGGGTCGATGTCGGCGAACGGCCTCGAGATGGGGGTGAAGTGGTTCGCCCTGCAGGGCCAGAAGGTCTCGGCGGACCTCTTCTTCAACGCCGCCTACCTCAAGCAGACGCTGACCGACCTCGGCGGCGCCCCGCCGCTCAAGATCGGCTACATCCGCTATCGCGGCTTCCTCAAGGAAGGGTTCCCGTTGGGCTCGCTCTTCGCCCCGCGGTTGGCGCAGGCCTGCCCCGCCGGTGGCCCCGCCACCAACTCGGCTGGCAAGCCGATCAACTGCTACAACCCGGCGAACCAGCTCCCGATCAACTTCAATGGGCAGGGCTCGGCGGCCACCACCGACCAGCTCCTCGCCTACTTCGCCACCCCGCGGGACCTCAAGAACTCCGCGGTGCAGAGCGCGCTCCGTCCCTATCTCGCCGACTACGACGGGAACGGGAACCTCGCCGAGCAGTTCGTCGGCGACGGCATCCCTGACTGGACGGGGTCGTTCGGCTTCAACGTCGCCGTCGGCCGGAGCTGGAAGGTCTCGAGCCTCTTCGAGTACAAGCGAGGCTTCCTGATCCAGAACCTCACCGGCGCCTTCCGGGAGTCGCAGCATCCCTCGATCGGGTCGAACACCCGGGCGTATTCGACGATCGAGGCGACGCTCAACAACCCGGCGAGCACCCCGCAGCAGCGGGTCGATGCGGCGAAGCAGTACATCCTCGAGCATCGCCGTCTGATCGAGAACGGGCTCAACGAGCAGCAGCCGGGGGACTTCACCCGGTGGCGCGAGCTCGCGGTCACCTGGATCGCCTCCGAGCGGTTCGCGTCGACCATCGGCGCGAAGACCTTCTCGGTGACGGCCTCCGGCCGGAACCTCCTCATCTGGACCAAGTACCCCGGGTCTGACCCGGAGGCGAACGCCATCGGCCGTGGGATCGGCGGAGCGCTCGACCAGAACTTCCTCGATTCGGTCGACGCGTTCGGGCTCCCGCTCCCGCGCCGGTTCTCCCTCTCCTTCAACTACGGCTTCTGACCGCCGAGGATCATACCATGCGACATCTTACCAGCATGCGTCGACTCGGTTCGCTGAGCCGCCTCGTCGGCGCCGCGCTCTCCGGCGCGCTCCTCGTGGGCGCCTGCGCCAACCCATTCGATACCGACGTCGACAACCCCAACGCCGTCGTCGAGGATGCCCTCGCGGACGCGGCGGGCGCGACCACGTTGGTCAACGGGCTCGGGGCGTCGGTGACCCGGGCGCTGACGGGCATCTACGGACCGTACCACACCGCGACCGACGAGCTGACCTGGGTCGGCTCGCGCGAGTTCTGGAAGAACCTCGATGACGGGGATGTCTCCGACCCGATCAACGAGTACACCGATGGCGCCTTCCCCTTCGTGACCGAGGCGCGGTGGCTCGCCGACTTCACGGTGAGGCGCGTCGGCGAGTTCGCGACCGCGGGGACCCTGCGGAACCCCAAGGATCGGGTCCGGGCGCACATCTACGGCGCGGTCATCTACATCACGATCGGCGACATGTTCGAGGACTTCGTCCTCGGCTCCGATCGGACGGAGTCCGCCGAGGCGGTGGGCCCCGCCAACATGGGGGTGACCTACGATTCGGCGGTGGCGCTGCTCGACCGCGCCCTCCCGATCGCCGTCTCCACCGCCGACGCCGAGCTGCAGCGGCAGGTGCTCGGGCTCCGTGCCCGCGCCAAGCATGCGAAGGCGATCCGCGTGAAGGCGAAGGCGACCAGCGGATCCCCCCTCGTCGCCGATGCCGGCGCGACGACGGACGCGAAGGCCGCGCTCGCCCTCATGACCCCGACCTGGCGCTTCCGGCTCACGCCGACGGCGAACAACCTGGCCGGGATCAACGTCGGGTTCGAGATGAACAACCGCGGCGAGCTCCGCGCGGGGGACACCTTCGTGAACGCCGATCCGGCGCGCCCGATCGTCCCGCTCGCGGGGATCGCGGGGATCAAGATGCTCGACCCCGTGACCGGCGCGGCGAGCACCACGGTCTCGGCGGCGATCGATGCCTGCTGCCGTGCGGCGGTCGGCAACAACGCGCCGATGACGCAGGTCTCCGCTCGTGAGATGATGCTCATCGTCGCGGAGGCGGAGTTGGCGGCAGGGAACACCGACAACTTCCTCACCGAGATCAACAAGTCGCGAGCGGTGGATGCGCTCCCCGCCTATACGGCCGTCACGAATGGATCGACGATGTTGGAGTACGAGCGGAAGGTGCAGCTCTACTTCCAGGGCCGTCGACTCGCCGACATGTATCGCTTCGGCGTCGCCGATGGGCGGTGGCTGACCGGGAACGGGGTGCGCGCCAAGTGCTTCCTCCCGATCACCTACCTCGAGCGGCTCACGAACGTGAAGGCCCCGCAGCCGACGACCCAACGTCTCTGCAGCTGATCCGACCGCTTGCGGTCGGTCCCGCGGGCCGTGACCTTCTGGGTCACGGCCCGCGGTGCATTTCCCCCCGCCCTTTCCCCGCCTCCGATGCGCCTCCCCCTCTTCGCGTCCCTCCTTTTCCTCCCCCTCGTCACCGGGTGTCACGTCACCCGACCGATCACCGCGATCCCGCCCACCGGCGTGACGGTCGAGGCCGAGCTCTCCCCGACGGGGACCGAGCGCCTCACCGCGGTGGTGGGGCCCAACGCCGCGCGGCTCGATGGCCTCGTCCTCGGGGCGACGAGTGACTCCCTGACCCTCTCGGTGCGGGAGGTGCGACTCCGCGATGGCCAGGTGCTGTTCCTCCAGGGAACGACGGTCCGACTCGACCGGGCGCAGCTCACGGCCCTGCGCGGGCGGACCCTCGACCGCCGCCGCACCGCGATCGCGACCGGACTCGGCGTCATCGGTGCGATCATGCTGATCGATCGGGTCCGCCTCGGCGGCAGCGAAGGGGGCGGTGGCACGGGCGGGGGGACGACCCCGGCGCTCACCCCCCGCCATCCCTGACGCACTGACCGCCGACTGCCTCGCCAACACCCTCACGCCCCCTTCGATGCGCCCCTCCCTCGCCTCCTGGCTCCTCGCGCCCCTCTTCGCCGTCGTCCTTCCGCTCGAGGCACAGCGCCCCGCGTCGGTCCCCGCACGCGAGACCATCGATTCGACCGCCCTCACCGGGATGGCGACGCGGATGCTCGGACCCTTCCGCGGCGGACGGTCGACCGCGGTGACGGGGATCCCCTCCGCCCCGCACAGCTTCGTGATGGGGACCACCGGGGGCGGCGTCTGGCGCACCGATGACGCCGGGCAGAGCTGGCGCAACCTCTCCGACGGGACCTTCGGCGGTTCGATCGGCGCCGTCGAGGTGGCACCGAGTGATCCGAATGTCATCTATGTCGGCGAAGGTTCGGTCGATATCCGCGGCAACACGTCGATGGGGCGCGGGGCGTGGCGCTCGACCGACGGGGGCCGGAACTGGACCCGCCTCGGGCTTCCCGCAGCGGGACAGATCGGGCGGATCCGCGCGCATCCTGCCGACCCAGATCGCGCCTTCGCCGCGGTGCTCGGGCGTCCCTTCGGTCGGAACCCCGAGCGCGGCGTCTATCGCACCACCGACGGGGGCGCCTCCTGGCGGAAGGTCCTCTATCTCAACGACAGCACCGGCGCCGTCGACCTCGTGATCAACCCCCGCAATCCACGCATCGTCTACGCCGCGATGTGGCGCGCGGAGCGGAAGCCATGGACCCTCATCTCCGGTTCGAGCGAGGGCGGGATCTGGCGCTCCACCGACGGGGGGGAGACGTGGGCCAAGCTCGGCGGTGGCTTACCCACCGGCGTCGTGGGGAAGATCGGCCTCACCGTCTCGGGGGCGAACCCCGATCGCATCTGGGCGATCATCGAGGCGGAGCCCGCGGGGGGGCTGTACCGCAGTGACGACGGCGGCACCACCTGGACGCGCACCAACGCGGAGAACAAGCTGCGGCAACGCGCCTGGTACTACACGCATGTGCGCGCCGACCCGCAGGAGGAGCATGTGGTCTATGTGCTCAATACCTCGCTCTGGCGCTCGATCGACGGTGGGGTCTCCTTCACCGAGATCGCCGTCCCGCACGGGGATGTGCACGACCTCTGGATCAACCCCACCGACAAGCGGCTCATGGCGGTCGCGAACGATGGCGGCGCGCAGGTCTCCCTCACGCGCGGGGTGAGCTGGTCCACCTACTGGAACCAGCCGACGGCGGAGTTCTACGACGTCATCACCGACCGCGCCTTCCCGTATCGCGTCTACACGGCCCAACAGGACAACACGACGATCAGCGTCCCCGCTTGGTCCTCGCCGAATGCCCTGCATCCCTTCGCCGACTATCGCTACGCCTCCGGATGCGAGACCGGTCCGGTCGCCCTCGACCCGGCCAACCCGCGCGTGATCTACGGCGGATGCTACGGGGGGGCGATCAACCGCTGGGATACCGTCACCGATGAGCGCCGCAACGTCATCGCCTACCCCGAACTCCAACTCGGCCAGGCGGCGAAGGAGCTGCGCTATCGCTTCCAGTGGGTCGCCCCCATCCTCGTCTCGCGGCACGACCCTACCGTCGTCTATCACGGCGCCCAAGTGGTCCTCCGCTCACGCGACGGCGGGATGTCATGGGACGCGATCTCCCCCGATCTCACCACGAACACCCCGGCCCATCTCGAGGCGAGCGGGGGCCCGATCAACAACGACATCACCGGCGTCGAGATCTTCAACACCATCTTCGCCCTCGCCGAAGATCGGCGGGACCCGCGCACCCTCTGGGCCGGCACCGATGACGGGCGCGTACACGTCACCCGCGATGGCGGCACGACTTGGACCGAGGTGACCCCACCGGGGATGCCTCGCTTCGGTACCGTCGAGGAGATCGTGGTCTCGGCGCACGCGCCGAACCGCGTCTATGTCGCGGCGCAGGCGTATCGCCTCGATGACTTCCGTCCGTACCTCTGGCGATCGGATGACGGGGGCCGCACCTGGATGCGGCTGACCGAGAACGCGGGGATCCCCGCCGATCACCCGGTGCGGTCATTCGCCGAGGACCCCAAGGTGCCGACGGTGCTCTACGCCGGCACGGAGTACGGACTCTATGTCTCGTTCGACGGAGGCCGCGGGTGGCAGCGATTCCCGCAGCGCCTCCCGATCACCCCCATCGCCGACCTCGAGGCGCGCGATGACGATCTCGTCCTCTCCACCCAGGGACGCTCGCTCTGGATCATCGACGATCTGAGCGCGCTGCGCGAGCTCTCCGGCGCGGTGACGGCGAGTGCGGCCCATCTCGTCACCCCTGCTCCCGCGGTCCGCGCACAGAAGGGAGTCGATCCCTTCGATCCGCAACCGGGGCTCCCCGACCAACCCGCCAACGGCGCGGTCCTGCACTACTGGCTGGGACAGGGGGCGACGGGACCGGTCACCCTCGAGATCCGTGATGCCCTGCGCCGCACCGTCCGGCTCCTCACCTCGGACAGCGTCGCATCGAAGCAGGGGCGCACCATGCGGCTCCCGGTCACGCGGGGACTCCATCGCATCATCTGGGATCTCACCTATCCCGGGCCGCGGACCGTCGAGGGACAGGTGACGTGGGGCTACATGGGCGGGGTGAAGGCCCCGCCGGGCACCTACGAGGCGATCCTCACCGCGAACGGGGTGACGATGCGCCGCACCCTCACCGTCCTCCCCGACCCGCGGCTCCCGCAGATCACCGCCACCGAGTACACCGAACAGTTCCGTATCGCGAGCGCGGTGCGCGATTCCCTCGACGCGCTCCATCGGACCCTCATCGAGCTCCGCGAGGTCCGGGCGCAGATGGAGGGACTGCAGGCGGCGGCCCGTCGCATCGATGCCGAGGGGGAGCTGCGCCCCAGCATCGACGCGCTGGCGACGAAGCTCCAGGGACTCGAGACGCGCTTCACCCAGACCAAGAGTCGGAGCGGTCAGGATCCGATCCGCTTCGCCGGCCAGCTCGACAACCAGTGGGCCGAGCTCTATGGCATCGTCACGGGCCCCAACGGCTACATCTCGGGTGGGGCGGAAGGTCGCCCCACGGCGGGGGCGGCCGCCCGCCTCGTGGAGCTCAGTGCGCGGTGGGAGCGCCTCCGCCTCACCTGGCAGGAGGTGGTGACGAAGGATCTCCCGGCGTTGAATGCGACGGCCCAGCGTCTCACCCTCGGGGCGATCGCGATCCCGCAGGGGGCGGTCGTCCCCTGAGGGGTGGGGGCGCGAGACCTCACGCGGCGCATCGCGCGGCGCATCGCACCGCGCACCGCGATCAGAACGGCCGTTCGAGGCTCTCGGACTGCGGGGTGAAGAGTTCGGCGCCGGACTCGGTGATGACCATGTCGTCCTCGAGCCGGATGCCGAACTCCCCGGGGAGATAGATCCCGGGCTCATCGCTGAAGACCATCCCCGGGGCGAGCGGGAGGGTGTTGCCCCGCACGAGGTAGGGCCACTCATGACCGTCCATCCCCATCCCGTGGCCGACGCGATGGGAGAAGTAGCGATAGTCGGGGCCATAGCCCGCGTCGACGATGACCTTCCGCGCGGCGGCATCGACCACCTCGCAGGGGAGCCCGGGGCGCGCCGCACGGAGCGCGGCGGTCTGCGCGCGATGCTCGAGCTCGAAGAGATCCTTCATCTTCTGTGTCGGTGTGCCGAGCACGAAGGTGCGGGAGATATCGGAGCTGTACCCCTCCACCTTGCACCCGCCGTCGATGAGGAGGATGTTCCCCTCGCGGATCACCTGGGGAGTCGCCGAGCCGTGCGGGAGCGCCGAGTACTTCCCCACCTGCACCCCCGCCCCACCGGTGTAGCCGAGGCGCGCATGCGCCGCGGAGACCAGACCGGCGAACTCGTCCTGCGTCATCCCCTCGCGCAGTGATTTCCAAGCCGCCTCATAGGCGGTGAGGGTGACGGCACTCGCGTGACGCATCAGGGCGATCTCGTGTGCGTCCTTCACCATCCGACACCCCGCGGTGACCGGCGTCCCATCGACCACGGTGACGGCGGCGAGCCGGGAGATCCCGTGGCTGAACTGGAAGCGCACCGTCTCCTCACAGGCGATCGTCGCCGTAGCGAGCCCACGCGCCTGGAGCGCCTGCGCGACGAGGGCGTAGGGATCCTCGTGCTCCTCCCACGCATAGACGTCGGCGCCCCCCTGCATCGGACCGAGCGCCACCTGCTCCATCGCGCGCTCCTCCTCGAACTTCGGGGTCACGAGGAAGGGACGGCCGCGCACCGGGAGGAAGGCCGCGAGGAGTCGCTCGCTGATCCCCCACGCGATCCCCGTGAAATAGACCATCGAGGTCCCGCCGGTGAGCATCAGGGCATCGATCCCGCGCTCGCGCATCAGGCGCGTGGCGCGTTCGATCCGTCCCTGGCGCTCGGCGACGCTGATCGGGACGACCCCCGCGGTCATGGGGCGGAGGGCACGGATGGCTGGGGGGAGGTCAGCGGTCGGCTGTCCCGTGATCTCACCGGGGTCCGCCACGGCGTGCGGAGCCCCGATCGCGAGTCCCGCGCCGATGGTGGTGGCCGAGGTGAGGAAGGTTCGACGTGTCGTCATCGCGAGCGACTCCGGTGGCAGCGAGGGATCAGAAGATCCGGACGTTGATGTACTTCTTGGGATCGGAGCGGAAGTCGACCACGAGCCTGCGGAGGTCGACGAGGAGCGAGTCGGAGTTGCGATAGAGCGAGGGGTCGTTCACCAGGAGCCCCAGTGACCCCTCCCCGCGCTCCACGCGCGCGAGGATCGTGTCCGCCTTCCCGATCGCGCCGCGCAGGTTCGCCTCGGCCGAGACCAGCGAACGCGAGAGTGACTCGAAGCGCTCCGTCGCATTGCGGAGATTCTGCGACGCCTGCCGACTCTGCCGGAGGATCTCCTGCACCTCCCCCTGCGAGGTGGCGCTATCGACGCGCGCCATCGTGCGCTGGAGCGCGTTGGCCGAGGTCGCGACGTCGGCGAAGCTGAGCCGAGCGGTCGCCGCGAGGGAATCGAGGTTCCGTGACTGCACCTTGACCGCCGTCGCGAGGTCACGCGAGAGGACGCTGAAGTCGCGGATCGAGCGACGGAGCTCGCGCGCCGCGGTGTCGTTGAACGCCGTGCGCACGCGTTCCGAGACCGAGGCGACGTTCCCCGCGATCCCGCCGGCGACCGTCGTCAACTGCGCGATGTCGGGGAGCACGGCGCCTCGGAGCGCGCCCGCTGGCGCCCCATCCGCCTCCGCGAGCTGCGTCTCGACCTCACGGTTCACCGGGACCGCGGCACGCGAGGTGATGATCGCCTGCCACTCGCCGAAGAGGGTCGCCGCCTGCACCAAGACCACGGGATCGGTGGGCATCAGCGTCCCTTCATTGATCTCCATCGAGATCAGGACCCAATCGTTCGGCGCGAGGGCGATCTGCTTGACGCGACCCGAGACGACGCCGCGGATCACGACGGCGTTCCCGACCTGCACCCCGCCCACATCGCGGAAGCGCGCCGTCATCAGCTCGGGTTTCTTCCCGAACTCCGCCTGTTGGAGGAAGAGGGTGGAGAAGACGATCCCCACCATCACCACGATGATCGTCGCCCCGACGATCCAGTCATTCGAACGTCGCTTCATGCTGCCCTCCCAAGGAGCCAGACCACCGCCCAAAAGGCATCGAGTACCAAGATCATCACCGCCGACTGCACCACCGCCTGCGTCGCCGAGCTCCCGACGCCCTGCGCCCCACCCTTCGCGCGCAATCCATTCGTGCACCCCAACACCGTGACCGCGAAACCGAAGCTCGCCGACTTCACGAGGCCATAGCGCACATCGAACCCATCGAAAAAGAGTCGCGCGCCCTTGAGGAACTCGCTCGTCGACATATCGAGGAGTCCGAGCGAGGCGGCCCACCCGGCGCCGAGCCCGACGAACATCGCCGCCCCGACGACGATGGGGAACATCAGGACCCCTGCCAGGATGCGCGGGACCACCAGATACGCCACGGGATCGTAGCCCAGCGTCTCCAGGGCATCGACCTGCTCGGTCACCGTCATCGTCCCCAGTTCGGCGGCGATGTTCGCGCCGACGCGCCCCGCGAGCGCGAGCCCCGTGAGGACGGGGGCGAGCTCCATCATGACCGTCTTCTGCACGAGGGTCCCGACGAGATAGCGCGGGACCGCGCCGGTGAAGCTGTAGCTCGCCAGGAGGGCGAGCACCACGCCGGTGAAGAGGGCGATCAGGATCCCGATCGGGAGGGAGTTCACCCCGAGCGCGCGCGCCTGCTGGGAGAAGTTGGGGCCCCAGGTCTTGAGGTCGCGCACCGAGCGCCCCGCCTCCGCGGCGAGCGATCCCGCCTGACCGAAGGCTTCCAGCGCCTCGCGAAAGACCCGCCCGATCGTCTCGAACACCCTGAAGAATACCCCCAAACGTTACCTTTCGCCGTCCCCTGCCTCGCCCCTCGGAGGGTCTCTGGGCAAGCTCGTCGTCCTGATGGTCACGGCATTCCTCGACATGGTCGGGCTCCTCATGGTGCTCCCGCTCATGCCGTTCTACGCGCAGCGGTTCGTCGGACAGGGACCGCTCTGGCGCGCCTTCGAGGCGATCGGCATGGGGGGCGAGGGTGCCGTGATCTCCCTGCTCGTCTCGTCGTTCGCGATCGCCCAACTGGTGAGCGCCCCATTCTGGGGGCGGATCTCCGATCGGGTCGGGCGACGCCCCGCCCTCCTCGTCGGGATGGCGGCGAGCGGGATCGCCTACATCGGCTTCGCCTTCGCGAATTCACTCGAACTCCTCTTCCTCTCGCGGATCGTGCAGGGTGCGGGGGGCGGGACCACTGGCGTGATCCAAGCCTATGTGGCCGATGCGACCGAGCCGAAGGATCGGGCGAAGACCCTCGGGTGGCTCTCGGCGGCGACGAATGCCGGTGTGGCCCTGGGTCCCGTGCTCGGTTCCGGCGCCGCCAAGCTCTTCGGGAACAGCGGGCCCGGGCTCGTCGCCTTCGGCCTCACGATCGTGACGATGGCCTTCGCCTTCCGCTATCTCACCGAATCGAACGAGTACGC
>JAJTFH010000069.1 GCA_021298395.1 Gemmatimonadota bacterium
GCGGCCACGCGATCGGGATAGGCGAGGGCGACGAGTTCGCCGACCAGGAGCGGGTCGATGGCCTCGTCTCGTGTGCGCACCGCTGACGCGTCTCGCGGCAGCTCTCGCTGAAGGAGTCGCACCTCTGCGCGCACCCGTTCCAGCCGCGCGCCATCGACGCTCCCTCGGTGCATCCCGCGCACCGCTTCCACCCGCGTGGTGAGATCGGGATCGAGGTCGGCCGCCTCGCGTCGCAAGACATCTCGCTCGGCAAGGAGCGCGGCGATCTCGCACGCCAACCGACCTTCCCCGCGCGCCGCCCCGGCGAGCACGAGATGTGCGAGGCGCGGCGTCACGCCCAATGCCGCCATCGTACGACCATGGGCGGTCACCCGCCCGGGGGAGTCCAGCGCTCCGAGGTCGGCGAGCAGGGCTTGGCCCCGCGCGAGCGCGCCAGCCGGCGGGGGATCCATCCATCGCAGTGTGCTGGCATCGGTGATCCCCGCGCAGGCGAGCTCGAGGGCGAGCGCGGTGAGATCTGACTCCAGGATCTCCGGGACCGCGCGCACGGGGAGCGAGGCATGCTCCCCTTCGCTCCAGAGCCGCACGCAGAGCCCGGGGGCCACCCGTCCCGCGCGTCCCCGTCGCTGATCTGCTGACTGCTGCGAGCTGCTGACTGCTGCGAGACCTTCACCGTCGTGAGGCGCGTCATCCCGCTCCGGGGATCGAAGCGCGGAACACGCGATCGCCCCGCATCGACCACCATCCGGACCCCCTCGAGCGTCACCGACGATTCGGCGATCGCGGTGGAGAGGATGATGCGCCGCACCGCCCCACGCGGACGGAGCACCGCGTCCTGTTCCTCGAGTGCGAGCGACCCATGGAGGATCTGCACCTGATGTGGGCCTGACGGTGGGCTCTCGATGATCGCCAGCTCGGTGCGACGGATCTCCGCGATGCCGGGGAGGAAGACGAGGCAATCGCCATCGACGAGGGTCCAGTGTTCGCGGATCCCCTGCGCGACCGCGAGCGGGAGCGCGATCCCCTCGCGCACCGGACGCCACGACGTCTCGACGATAAACGCCCGCCCTTCGCTCACGATCACCGGCGCGTCCCCGAGCTGGGCCGCGACCGGCGCGGGATCGAGCGTCGCCGACATCACGACCAGTCGCAGATCCTCCCGGAGCACGGCGCGTGACTCGAGGGCCAATGCCAACCCGAGATCGGTGGTGAGGTGTCGCTCGTGGAACTCGTCGAAGCAGAGGGCGGCGACGCCGTCGAGCCCCGGATCCTCCTGGAGCATCCGCGTGAGGATCCCCTCCGTCACCACTTCGATCCGTGTGCGTGCGCTCACCTTGCTGTCGTGCCGCACGCGATATCCCACCGTCTGGCCGACCGGTTCGCCGAGGAGACGCGCCATCTGCGTGGCAGCGGCCCGCGCGGCGAGTCGCCGTGGCTCGAGCACGAGGATCCGGCTCTCGCCGCGCCAGGGGGCGTCGAGAAGGGCCAGGGGGATTCGCGTCGTCTTCCCGGCCCCCGGCGGGGCGACGACCACCACCGCGCCCTGGTGCTCGAGCGCCGCCACGATCCGCCCCATGACCGCATCGATCGGGAGGGGCGGGAGGTCAGCGAGTGGGGCAGGGCGCGAAGGCATCCCGTCAAAGGTAGGGGACACGGTGGCGCTGGTGGTCCTCATCGGCGCAGATTCCCTCCATCCTCGACCCGAACCCCTCGTCCCATGCATCCGCGTCGCGACTTCCTACGTCAGGCCTCCCTGATCGCCGCCGGTGGTGTCGCTGCCTCATCCCCGCTTGGCGCGATGGCCCCGATGCCCGATGACGCCGATCTCGTGCAGGGGAATTGGGACATGTCGTGGGTCGATCGGATCACCGGGAAGTATCGGATCGTCTTCGACGCCCCTGAGGTGAAGGATGGAGTCTGCCTCCATCAGGCGCGCTCCTTCCTCTCCGGCTATCAGATGGTGCACGGCCTCACCGATGCCGATCTCACCGCGGTGCTCGTGATCCGGCACTCGGCCGTCCCGATGGTGATGGGCGATGCGCTCTGGGCCGATGGTGCCTTCGGTGAGAAGGAGAAGCTCAAGGATCCGGTCTCCGGGGAGCCGACCAAGCGAAATCCCTTCATCAACATCCCCGCCGGAGCGACGCATGCGCTGACCTGGCCCGATGGGGCGCTCGACACCCTGATGAAGCGCGGGGTGATCGTCCTCGCCTGCGGGCTCGCGCTCGACAACTTCGCCTCGCAGATCGCGACGCGTCGGAAGATCCCGCGGCAGGACGCCAAGGCGATGGTGACGGAGAGCCTGCTCCCCGGCGTGATCCGGATGCCCTCGGGGATCTTCGCCACCTGCCGCGCACAGGCGGCGGGGTGTGGCTTCATGTATGCGGGGTGAGGGCGCGGGCCGCGCGACTCAGCGTCGCGCGGCCTGATCGGCGAGGACCGCTTCCGCCGCGCGGCGTCCACTCCGCATCGCCCCGTCGATCGACGGGGTCTCCAGATGATCACCGCAGACGTAGAGCCCGTCGGCGCGTCGCACCGACGCGGCCGCGGCTGACTCGCCGACGAGCGTGCGCGGGAGCGAGAAGGGCACGCGGCTGACCGTGAGGCACTGCCAACGCGCCACCGTCGATGCGCCGAACCACTCGTTCAGTTGCGCACGTGCGGCGCGATCGAGCGCGGCATCATCTTCTCCGGGCGTGCCGATGATCGTCGCCGAGACCAGATGGCGCCCCGCCGGGGCATAGCTCGGCGCGACGACACTCGGTACGCACACCTGGTTCACCGGTCCGGGGTCGTCGGGCGCTTTGAGCGCGAGATGGCGCGTCGTGATCGGTGCGTCAGGTGCGGCATACGAGATCGTGACGCATCCGGACCACTCGGGTGCGCGCAGCTCAGGAAGGAGTCGCGCTGCCGCCGTCCCATCGGTCGCGAGGATGATCGTCTCCCCCTCGATCACCTCACCGGACTCGAGTTCGACGGCGCGCGCCTGCAGTCGGCGCACCGGGCTCTCCCGCCTGAGGTACCCTGAGGGAATCGCGGAGGCGAGCTGGGCAGGGATCGCCTGCATCCCCTCGCTCGGGAGGGTCGCGCGGCCGGTGGCGAACATCCCGAAGAGGAACTCGAACCAGGGGCGCGCGGGGGTCAGGTCACGATCGAGGAAGACGCCACCGAAGAAGGGGCGGAAGAAGGCCTCGATCGCCTGCGTGGAGAAGCCGCGGGCGCGGAGTGCCTCGAGTGTGGTCGGTCCGTCCGTGCGGAGCGGAGCGTCAGGCGCCGCCGCACTCGCGGCGCGGAGCCCGAGCACACGCACTGCATCGCCGAGGGTGAAGGCCCCCGACGCCAATGATCGGAGCCCATCGAGCGGCGCGCGGAGGGGATCGCCGATCCGACCGAATCGTCCATTCCCTCGATGGAGCAGGGCCCCCGGCGCGAACGGCCGGAGATCGAGTGCCGCGAGGTCGAGCCCGCGTCGTGCCTCCGGATAGGAATCGAGGAGCACCTGGAACCCGCGATCGATCCGGAAGCCATCGACGAGGTCGGTCGCGACGCGTCCGCCTATCCGATCGCTCGCCTCGAAGATCAGGCTCGGGACGCCATGCGCCTGCAGGGTCCGCGCCGCCGAGAGGCCGGCGAGGCCCGCTCCGATGATGATGACCTCTGGTCGCTGCGCCATGAGGGAATGGATAATAGTTTCCCCACGCCATGACGACGCCCAAGCACTACGACGCCGACTACTATCGCCGATGGTATCACGACCCGGCGCAGCGGGTGATCACCCCGGAGATGGTCGCGCGCAAGGTGCGCCTCGTGCTCGGGATCGCGGAGTCATTGCTCGAGCGACCGGTGCGCTCGGTGCTCGACGTGGGGTGCGGGGAAGGGAGTTGGCGCGCGCACCTGCGGCGCCTGCGCCCAGGCCTCCGGTACACCGGGGTGGAGAGTAGCGAGTACGTGCTCCAGCGCTTCGGGCGTGCGCGCGACATCCGCCGCGGGAGCTTCGGCACGCTCGGCGAGGTCCGGCTCGCCGCCTCGTACGATCTGGTCGTCGTCTGCGATGTGCTCCAGTATGTGCCCGACCGCGAGCTCAACACCGGGCTGTCCGCGATCGCCGATCGGCTCGGTGGGGTGGTCTACCTCGAGGCCTACGCGACCGAGGATGCGATCGAGGGGGACCACGCCGA
>JAJTFH010000025.1:0-15293 GCA_021298395.1 Gemmatimonadota bacterium
GAAGGCGAGGGTGTGCTCGAAGTACGGCGAGAAGACGTTGACCTTGTAGGCGGCGAGGAGCCGGATCTGTCGCTTCTGGTAGTCGAGTGTCGGCACGGGGCCGCGCGAGAGATCGTCGTGGACGCCGCGCCACCGCATCGCGGGCCAGTCGCGGATCGTGACCGAGTGCAGGCGCAGGCCATCCCCGGCACCGGCGAAGAGCTGCTTCAGCGTCTGCAACCCGTAGAAGACGCCCGCATCGCTATCGGCGATGAGATGCGCACCATCCGCCGTGGTCACGAGGATGTATCCCTCCGCCTCCATCGCCGGATCGAAGACGAGTCGTTGCCGCGTGAGATAGGACTCGGCCTCCCGCGTGTCACGGCGGAGGATCGCCACAGACCAATGGCGGCCCGACGGATTGAGCTCGGCACGGATCCCGCGTTCCCGCATCGCCTCCACGAACTCGCGTGCCGCGCTCCGGTCAGCGTCAGCGCGGAGTCCTTCGAAGCCGATCGTCGTCTGGAAGCGTTGCGGGACGCCGACGCTCACGAGCTCCCGTGGGGCGGGGAGGAGACGCGGCATCAGGTCGGAGGCCGGCGCGGCGGCCGACGGGCTCCGCTGCTGTGCCTGTGCGGGGATACCGGCGCCGAGGGCAGCGGCGAGCAGGACGATGGCGGCGAACGAGCGCGATCGAGTCATGAGGGGATCAGATCAGGGGGAATGACGCTGGGGCGCATGCTGGAGCGCGGCGAGCACACGCCACGGGGTGAGCGGGAGATCGGGGACCTCGACGCCCAGGGCATCGGCGACGGCGCCGGCGATCGCCGGTGCGGTGGGGATGATCGCGGGTTCGGCGATCCCGCGCGCCCCGACGGTGTTGGCCTGCGGATCGGCGCCTTCGAGGAAGTGGCCGTCGATCAGCGGGATGTCAGCGTGCGTCGGGATCTTGTAGTCGTGCAATCCGAGGGCGAGCGGGCGCCCCATCCGCACATCGAGGGGACGTTCCTCGAAGCAGGCATAGCCGAGCCCCTGGATGATCCCCCCTTCGAGCTGCGATTCGGCGAGGGTGGGATTCACGATGCGGCCCGCGTCGTGCACGGCGACGATGCGCAGGACACGCACGACGCCGGTCTCGGTATCGACCTCGACCTCGGCGAACTGCGCGCCGGTGGTGACGATCCCGACCGCGTCAGGATTGGGCCCCCGACTCCCATGGCCCTGGATCATCACGTTGCCGAGCTTCGCGGTGACCTCACCGAAGGCGAGTGAGCGCTCGTCGTCGCGCACCGTGATGCGGCCCTCGTGCGTGGCGAGGCGATCGACGGCGACGGTGAGGATCCCTGCGGCGGCATCGAGCAGGGCACGGCGCGCTTCCTCCGCGGCCATACGCACGGCGGGCGTCAGTGAGGCGACGGTCATCGAGCCCCACGAGTTCCCGTTGTACGGGCCGGTCGCGGTATCACCGATCACGGCACGCACTGCGTCCAAGCGATGGCCGAGTGCCTCGGCCGCGACCTGCGCGAGGATGGTGCGTGTACCGGTGCCGAGGTCCTGTGAGCCTGCGAGCACCTCGGCGGTACCATCGGGGTTGAGGCGCACGGTGGCATAGGCCGGCGGTCCGCCCCCGGTCGACCAGACCTGCGAGGCGACACCGAACCCGCGCCGACGATGCGGTGCGCTCGCCGTGCGCGTCGCACGCGATGTCCATCCGATCCGCCGCGCCCCTTCGGCATAACACTCGGCGAGGCGATTGCCGGTGTACGGGCGTCCGCGGCGTTGGTCGTGCGTCGCGATGTTCCGTTCGCGTAGCGTGAGGGGGTCGATCCCGAGCGCCTGCGCGAGCGCATTCAGCCCCATCTCGAGCCCCACCGATCCCTCCGCATGCCCGGGCGCACGGAAGGCGGCCATCGCCCCGGTGTTCACATAGGCGATGCGGACCGACGTGCGGACGTTCGGACAGGCGTAGAGCTCGTGATAGATGTCGCCGGGGCTCTCCTCCCAGCCGGCGATGCCGAGGGGGACGGTGGCCTCGAGGTCGATCGCGGTGAGCTGGCCGTCGTGCGTCGCGGCGATCGTGACGCGCTGCCAGGTGCTCGGTCGGTTCCCGGTGTCGATCTGCTCACCGGGGCGATCGACGACGCAGGCGACGGCGTGCCCGAGGCGCTTGGCGAAGGCGACGGCGACGAAGGTGTGCGCGCCGGCGTTGTTCTTGGCGCCGAAGCCCCCACCCATCGCCTCGCAGATCACGCGGACCTGTGCGAGGGAGAGTCCGAAGGCCTTCGCGACGTTGTCGCGCACACGGAAGATCCCCTGCGTGCTCTCCCAGACGGTGACCCGATCGCCCTCCCACTCGGCGACGGCGGCGTGGGGCTCGAGCGCGCTGTGCAAGGCGCAGGGCGTGCGCACCTCGCGCGTGATGAGGACCTCGGCGGTCGCCAGGGCGGCGGTGACATCGCCGCGCTCGACGACCTTGGGGCCGCCCCCCATCAGGTTGTGCGAGAGGCCGGGGCGCACGAGGGTCTCGCTCGTCTCCGCCTCCGACACGGTCATGATGTGCGGGAGTCGTTCCGTCTCGATGCGGATGAGCGCGGCGGCGGCCTCGGCGATCGCCGGCGTGGTGGCGCAGACGGCGGCGAGGGGTTGCCCGAAGTAGGTGATCTCGGGGAGGAAGAGCCGCGTGCGCGCGGGGACGTCGGCGTGGGTGATGATGTCGAGGACGCCCGGGAGGGCTCGCGCCGCCGTCGTATCGATCGCCGTCACGCGGCCGCGTGCGATGCGACTCCGTACGAGCGCGGCGTACGCCTGATTGGGGCGCCGGACATCGGTGACGTAGGGGGCGCGCCCCATCGTCTTGAGCAGGCCATCGACGCGGCTGGCGCGGGCGCCGACATGGGTGAGCTGCGCCTCCGGACCCCACGGTTCGATCGGGAAGGCAGGGACCTCGACGACGCGCTCCTCGGTGCGGCCTTCGACCTCGACCGTCGTGGTGACGAATCGCGGCGGGGTCTTCGTGGGATCAGCCATGGGATGCCGTGCGCATCGCGGCGGCGGCGCGGCGTACCGCGCGCACGATCTTGGGGTGGGTCCCGCAGCGGCAGAGGTTCCCGCTCAGCCCAGCGATGATCTGCTCGTCGGTGGGGTCCGCGTCACGGGCGAGCACCGCGACCGCCGCCATGATCTGCCCCGGGGTACAGAAGCCACACTGCGTCGCATCCTCCGCGACGAAGGCCTCCTGCAAGAGATGCGGGGCATCGACGGTGCCGAGTCCTTCGATGGTCTCGACGGCGCGGCCCGCACAGCGATGGACGAGGGTGCGACAGCTGTAGACGGGTGCCCCATCAAGGAGGACGGTGCAGGTCCCGCACTCGGCGCGGTCGCAACCGCGCTTCGTCCCGGTGAGGCCGCGATGGTCGCGCAGGAAGTCGAGGAGGGTCGTCTCGCCCGGGGGATCGACGTCCACGGGTCGGCCGTTCAGGGTCAGGCGCATCCCGTGGAATTATCGGGGGCGCCGGGGGTTGTCCAGCGCCGTGACGGGATGGGGTGTCCCGCCGTCTTTCAGATGCTATCTTCCAGCGGTTCGTTTGCCGGTCCGACCGTATCCCATCGAGGACGCCATGCCGTACGTGATCACCGAAGCCTGCATCAACACCAAGGACAAGTCCTGCGTCGACGTCTGCCCGGTGGATTGCATCTATGAGGGGCCGGAGATGCTCTACATCCACCCCGACGAGTGCATCGATTGCGGGGCGTGCGAGCCCGAATGCCCGGTGACGGCGATCTTCCCCGAGGAGGATGTGCCGGGGAACCTCAAGCAGTACGTGCAGCTCAATCGTGAGGCGTTCCAGCAGGAGCCGAAGCCGCACAAGCCGACGCGCTGAGCGCGAACGGGCGAGAAAGAACACGGGGCGCCGGATGAGATCCGGCGCCCCGTCGTGTTTCGGTCCCTGATGCGGGCGGGTCGGCGTCGACGCGTCGACCGCTATCAGAGCGGACCGAGCCGCTCCTTCCCGATGAAGAGCCCGATGATCACCCCGTACTGCAGGAAGGTGCTGATCTCGCTCTTCCACGCCTCCGCCCAGGCGAACTCCCCGGCGCTCCCACCGGCGGGCGGGCGGGGGACCCACCGCGGGACCCGTGCCTTATACTCGAGATACTCACGTCCGAAGATGCTCTCCAGCACCCCTTCCTCGTAGCGCACGATGTAGAAGTACTCGACGGCGAAGAGGAGGATCGCGACGGGGAGGAACCAGAGGACGCCGGAGAGGGTGATCACTCCCATCCAGATGAGGAAATTCCCGACGTAGAGCGGGTTGCGGCTCCAGGCGAAGGGACCATGGTTCACGAGCTTCTGCACATTGCGTGACCGGCGCCGCGTCACCGTCCCCGCCGTCGCGACCCCCCACATCCGCCACGCCTCGCCGAGGACCATCAGGACCGCGCCGAGGATCGTCGTGCGCAGGGTCATCCCCCCGGGGGCGACGAGGGGGACGAGCAAGAAGGGGACGGGGAGCCACCCGCGATTCCGGAAGAGGATCGCGCCGATGCGGGCGGCAGGGGTCTGCTCGGCGGCGCTCGGTGGCGCGGCGGGGGCGGGCGTCGGAGTGCTCAGTGGGAACTCAGGAGAGGGAGACAGGTGGGGCGAAGCTGGTCGACCCTGCGGATGATCGCAAGGCTCAGGCGATCCCGGCGGGGCCGCCGGGGTGCTCGGGGGCGATCAGGGCATCATCCTCCACCCAGAGGGTCCGCACCGTCACGACGATCGCGGCGAGCATCGGGATGGCGACGAAGAGGCCGAGGAAGCCGAAGACGTAGGCCGCCACCACCTGGGTCACCAGCGTGAGCGCCGGCGGGAGATCGAGCTGCTCCTTCATCAGGTACGGGATCAGCAGGTTGTTCTCGAGGAATTGGATCGCCCAGTAGACGCCCGCCACGATGAGCGCGGTGTGTGGGGTGTCGGCGAAGCCCATGAGGATCGCGGGGATCGCGCTGAGGGTGGGGCCGACATTCGGGATGAACTCGAAGATCCCCGCGATCACCCCGAGGGGGAGCGCCCCACGGATGCCGAGGAGGGCCAAGGCGACGGTGGTGACGGTCCCGATCACGAGCATCGCGATGAGCTGCGTTCGGAACCAGGTCTTGAGGGTGTCGCTGAGGGCGGTGAGCAGGGCGCTGACCTTGGCTCGTCGGTTGACCGGGACGAGGGCGATGATCCCGCGCCGATAAATGTCAGGGTCTGCGGCGACGTAGAGCGAGAGGAAGAGGACGAGGATCATGGCGCCGACAACGGCGATCGTCGATTGCAGGACGCCGAGGGCGAGTCCCGTGAGGGAGGCGCCGTAATGTGAGAGGGCGCCGAGGAGCCGGCTCCGGCCGCCCACGGGTGATGTCGTCACCGAGTCCGGGGTGGTGATCGGTGCCATCGTGGCGACCGCATCCCGCGGATCGATCATGTCGAGGATCCCCGGCTGCCGGGCGGCGATCCACCCTTCCAGCTTGAGGACGGCCTCGGGGAGCTTGGTCCGGAGCTCCTGCGATTGGTCGACGAGGGTCGGGCCCGTCCAGGCGGCGATCAGGACGAGGATGGCGAGCGTCCCGAAGACGACCAGGGAGGCGGCGATGGTGCGCTTGATCCGGACCCGGCGGCAGATCCGGTCGACGGCCCCACCGGCGGCGAGGCCGCAGAGGATCCCGAGGAAGGAGGTCAGGACCAGGAAGCGCGCCGACCAGAGGAGCTGGAGTCCCACGAGGGTGAGGACGACCAGCAAGGCGGCACGGACGAGGCCGGCTTGCGTGACGGGCGTCTGGGAGGTCGGGGCGTGAGTCACAGGGAGGCGGCAGAGGTCATTAATGAATCAGGGCCCGTCGCCAAGCGGCGGCAAGGGCGCGAGGGGTGGGTCCCCCGAATAGATTGCGCGGGTGACGCCGTCTCGCTCCGATCTCCCCCCTGCGACCTACCTCGACACCGATGCGGCGGTCGAGCGGTGGCTCTCCACCATCCGGACGGCGCCGGTCCTCGCGCTCGATACCGAGGGGGCGAGCTTCCACCGGTTCGTCGATCGGATCTACCTGCTCCAGCTGAGCACGCGGGACCAGCACGCGATCATCGACCCGCTGGCGGTGCAGGCGCTCCCGCTGCTCGGTGAGCTCGTGCAGCACCCCGAGATCGAGATCGTCTTCCATGACGCGGACTATGATCTGCGTCTGCTCCGTCAGGATTACGGGTGGCAGATCCGCAACGTCTTCGACACGCGGATCGCGGCGCAGCTCCTAGGGATCAAGGCGTTCGGGCTCGCGGCGCTCCTGGAGCGCTCGTTCGGGCTCAAGCTCGACAAGAAGCATCAGCGGGCCGACTGGTCGATGCGGCCGCTCAGCGCCGACATGCTCGATTACGCCGCGCAGGACACGATGCACCTGATCGGGTTGCGCGACGTGCTCCATGACGAGTTGCGGCAGCGGGGGCGTCTGACGTGGGCACAGGAGGAGTTCCGGCGTCTCGAGTCGATCGCGTGGGCGCCGGACGATCCCGCCAACGCCTTCCTCAAGGTGAAGGGCGCGCGCGACCTCACGCGGCGCGAGCTCGCGCTCTTCCGCGAGCTGGTGGTCTGGCGCGATGCCACCGCACTCAAGTTGGATCGCGCGACCTTCCGCGTGATCGCGAACGAGGTGCTCTTCGACATCGTGCGCACCCTGCCGCGCACCGCGGACGCGCTGGGGCGCCTCAAGGGGATGCCGCGCGGGATCCATGAGCGAGCCGGTGGGGAGATCCTCGCGGCGGTCGAGCGCGGCCTCGCCGTGCCCGAGGCGGAGCTCCCGCGCTTCCCCAAGTCGCCCCGATGGGAGAAGGACCCCACCTTCGATCACAAGGTCGGGGCGCTCAAGGCGGTGCGCGATGCGGCCGCCGCACGACTCGAGCTCGATCCCGGGGTCCTCTGCTCGCGTGAGCGGATGGAGTCGGTCGCGCGGTTGCTCCCACGCGAACCGCAGGCCCTCACGCAGATCCCGGAGTTCCGGCAGTGGCAGATCGCGGAGCTCGGGCCGGGCTTCGTCGAGGCGCTGGCGCCGTTCGCCAAGGACTCGCCCTACCGCGAGTAGGCGTCGCATCCGTCGCGCGTCGCCGGTGCGTGACGTGCGCTAGAAGCCGAGGTAGGCCCGGACGCGTGGCTCGATCCGCTCCGGGGTCCAGGGCGGCGACCAGACGAGATTCATCGTGACCGTCCCGACGCTGGGAAGTGCCTTCAGCTGCTGCTCGGCCTCCGTCATGATCTCGGGCCCTGAGGGGCATCCCGGTGAGGTGAGACTCATATCCACGCTGATATCGGCGCCCGCGAGTCTGATCTCGTAGATCAGACCGAGGTCGAGGATGTTCAGGTTGAGCTCGGGGTCCTTCACGCGCCGGAGCGCGAGGCGGACCTGATCCTCGGTGACGGGGCCGCCTGCCGGGGGCATCGCGCCGTCATCGGTCGGTGCCGCTGGTGTGGGATCGATCGGGGTGTCGCTCATCGGGTCGGGTCGGTCAGAGGGTCAGCCACGCGCGCGACGCGACGGGGTGGCCGTGCGTGAGGCGGAGCGCGAAGCAGGTCGGGTGGTGGGACGCGGCCCAGAGGGGGCCCGCCGCGAGGTCCACCCCTGCGCGAGATCCACGCGGAAGGTGCGCGGCCAGGCCAGCGCGGTGAGCTCAGGCGCGTCGGTGATGGCGAGCGCCGCGGCATCGGCCACGTCGTGCCGCACGTCGGCGATCACGATCCCGGGGCGCTTGGCCCGCGGCTCATGCACGCGGTTGGTCAGGAGGATCACGAAGAGCTCGCGCTCCGGATCGATCCAGAGCGAGGTGCCGGTGAATCCCACGTGGCCGAAGGCGTTCATGCTCAGGAACTCGCCGGCGCCGCGCTCGCCCGCCGCGACCTCCCAGCCGATGGCGCGGGCATCGGCGACGGGGGTGATGAAGTGGCGGATCGTCGTGTCGCTGACGATGCGTACCCCGCCGTAGGTCCCGCCGTTCAGGAGCATCTGCGCGAAGATCGCGAGGTCTCCCGCCGAGCCGAAGAGCCCGGCGTTCCCGGCGATGCCATTCAATCGGAAGGCGGTCTCGTCATGGACCTCGCCCTGCAGCATCCCGACCCCGCGGAGCGTGCCCTTCTCCGTCGGGGCGATGCGCGCGCGGAGCGCCATCCCGGGGCGGTAGCCGGTGTTCACCATACCGAGCGGGGTGAGGATGCGCTCCTGCACGAAGGCGTCGAGCGCCTGTTGCGCCACAGCCTCGATCACCCACCCCGCGATGATCGGCCCGAGGTCGGAGTAGAGCATGGTGGTGCCAGGGGCATGCTTGAGGGGGGCCTGCAGGATCTGCAGGCGACCACCGGCGGGATCGGTCGCGGTGCGCCAGATCGCGAGGCCAGCGGGCAATCCCGCGTGATGGGAGAGGAGCTGCCGCACCGTGACCCGCTCCTTCCCGGCCCCGGTGAACTCGGGGAGGTACTGCTGCACCGGGGCATCGAGCCGGAGCCTCCCCTCGTCGTGGAGGATCATCACGGCGGTGGTGGTCGCGACGACCTTCGTGAGGGAGGCGAGATCGTAGATCGTCTCGTCGGGACTCACGGGGCGCGCATGCTCGTTCCAGCTGATCCGGCCGTACCCCTTCTTCCAGACGGTGAAGCCACGGCGCCCGACGATCACCGCTGCGCCGGGATAGGCACCGACGGTGATCCCGCGGCGTACGATCCGATCGATGCTCGCGAGCCGCGCGGACGACATGTCGACGTCGCGCGGGGCGGCGGCGGGGACCCCCTCACCGAGGGTGAGGGTCGTGGCGAGGGCGAGGAGGGGAAGCAGCATCGATCGATGTCATCATGACGGGTCGCGCCCGGTCAGGGCAACCCGCTCGCGGCTGCAATGTCAGGTGCGGCGAGGAAGTCGAGCGCCGCCGCGAAGGTCGGTTCGGGGTGTTCGAAGAAGGGCAGGTGCCCCGCCTCGGGGATCCGCACCAGACGAGCATTCGGGATGAGGGCCGCGTTCGCCTCGGCCTCAAGGATCGGGAGGGCATCCTGTTCGCCGTGGATGAGGAGGACGGGGACGCGGATCGCGCGGTAGCGCTCGCGCCAGTCGAATCCCTCTCGGCGCAGTTGGGCCGCGACCGCCGCGCCGGTCACGCTGAGCGTGTACGGAGGGCCGGCCACCGCCATCTGCTGATCGTGGAACCAGGCGGGATACATCGTGCGGCTGTAGGTCGCATGGCGCTCCGGGTCGGGCTCGAAGAGCGCGGTGGGGTCGAGCGCGGCGAGGGCGTCGTACGCGGCCGTGGCGCTGCGCGCGGCGAGATGGGCGAGGGCGCGCGCATGGAGCGCGTCGAGCCATCCAGAGGTCGCGCCGACCGCGTCGAAAGTCACCACACGTCGGACGCCATCGGGATCCGCCGCGGCCGCGAGCAACGCCATCCCGCCGCCCCACGAATGGCCGGTGAGGTCCCAGCGGGTGATCCCCAGTGCCTCGCGAAGCGCGACGATATCGAGGATGTCGTGCTCGATGCGCGCCGACCGAGCGCCCGGTGGGGCGGAGGTCTCCCCGCGCCCGCGCTGATCGTAGAGGATGACCTGCCGGCCCTCGGCGAGCGGGGCCAGGGCGGGCCAGAGGAGGTCGTGGCCGTAGATCATCCCGCCATTGATGGCGAGCAGCGGGGTAGCGCCTGGGACGGCGGGGCTCTCCCAGACCGCGAAGTCGAGACCGCGCACCCGCACCGTCCCCCGCGTGAGGGGCGGGGTGCGCGGGCGGACGCGGCGCCAGGCGACGAGCCGCTGGGCGGCGGTGAGAGGCGCAGGGGGGCTCACACGCGAAAGCTACTCGACGTAGATAGGGGAGGGGGGTATATTTCGCCGATGGCACATCCGGTCGTGAATGCCTCATCGGGCGCCCTCCAGCAGGAGACGGCGCGCATCCCCGTCACCGGGATGACCTGTGCCGCCTGCCAGGCGAATGTGCAGCGCGCGCTGCAGCGCGAGGCGGGGGTCGCGGAGGCGGCGGTCAACCTGATGACGGCGATCGCGACCGTGACCTACGATCCGCAGCAGGTGACGCCGACGGGGTTGGTCGGTGCGATCCGCGCCGCGGGCTATGGCGCGACACTCCCCGACACCGCGCGGTCGGCGATCGTGGAGCAGGAGCGGCGCGACGCCGAGACCGCGGAGGAGTTCGCCTCGTTCAAGCGAAAGGCGATCGCCACCGGCGTGATCGGGGTGGTGATGATGGCCGCGATGCCGATCGCACATCACCTCCCATGGGCCACTCTCGTGCAGTTGCTGGTCACGCTCGGGGTGATGACGACGGCGGGGCGGCACTTCTATGTGCGGGCGTGGCAGGGACTGACGCATCGCACCGCCGACATGAACACGCTGGTCGCGCTCGGGACGGGGGCGGCGTTCCTCTATTCGCTCGTCGCGACCTTGCTTCCGTCGGTCTTCTCGTCGCGCGGGATCCCCGCCGATGTCTACTTCGAGGCCGTCGTCCTCATCATCGCCTTCATCCTCACGGGGAACGCCTTCGAGGCGCGCGCCAAGCGGAACACGGCGGTCGCGTTGCGGGCGCTCGTGCAGTTGCAGCCGAAGACGGCGCGTGTCGTGCGCAACCTGATGGAGCGCGAGGTCCCGATCGACGAGGTCGTGCCGGGCGATGTGGTGGCGGTGAAGCCGGGGGAACGGATCCCAGTCGATGGCGTGGTACTCCGCGGCGAGAGCGCCGTCGATGAGAGCATGCTCACCGGGGAGTCGATCCCGGTCGCCAAGCAGCAGGGGGACCGCGTCTTCGGTGGTACGATGAACGGGACCGGCGCCTTCCGTCTGACCGCGACCACCCTTGGCGCCGATTCCGCGCTCGCGCGGATCGTGCAGCTGATGCGCGATGCGCAGGGCTCGCGCGCTCCGATCCAACAGCTCGCCGACCGGATCTCCGCGATCTTCGTCCCCGTGGTGGTGGCGATCGCGGCACTCACCTTCGTGACCTGGGTGCTCGTGGCGCAGGAACCGGTGCGGGCGATGGCGGTCGCGGTCTCGGTCCTGATCATCGCCTGCCCCTGCGCGATGGGGCTCGCGGTGCCGACGGCGGTGATGGTCGCGACGGGACGCGGTGCCTCACTCGGCGTGCTCATCAAAGGCGGCGAGGCGCTCCAGCGCGCGGCCGAGGTCGATACGGTCGTGTTGGATAAGACGGGGACGGTGACCGAGGGGCGGCCGGTCGTGACCGATCTCGTGCGCGTCGACGACGCGCTGACCGATGAGACGATGCTCGCCCTCGTCGCCGCGGTGGAACGGCGCTCCGAGCATCCGCTCGCCGATGCGATCGTGCGCGAGGCGGCAACGCGCGGGTTCACCCTCGGCGAGGTCGAGGGGTTCGCCTCGCTCACGGGGCGTGGGGCGCGTGGGACGGTGGAGGGGCGCACGGTGCTGGTGGGCAATGCGGCGGCGCTCGCCGAGCAGGGGATCGACGCGGGCGCGTTGATCCGCGAGGCCCACCGGCTCGCCGATGCGGGGCGCACGGTGCTCTTCATCGCCATCGATGGGCGCGCGGTGGGGGTGATCGCGGTCGCCGATCCGATCCGCCCGACCTCGCGTGAGGCGATCGCCGTGATGCGTGCGCGTGGGCTTGAGGTGGTGCTCCTCACCGGCGACGAGGCGCGGGTGGGGGAGGCGGTGGCGCGCGAGGCGGGGATCGCGCGCGTCGTCGCCGGCGTGCTCCCGGAAGGGAAGGTGGCCGAGGTGCAGCGGTTGCAGCGGGAGGGGCGTGTGGTCGCGATGGTGGGGGATGGGATCAACGATGCCCCCGTGCTCGCGCAGGCCGATGTGGGGATGGCGATGGGGAGTGGCGCCGATGTCGCGACCGATGCCGCCGATGTGGTGCTCATGCGTGGCGATCTGCGCGCCGCCGCGCAGGCGCTCGCGCTCGCACACCGCACGATGCGCACGATGCGACAGAATCTCTTCTGGGCTTTTGCCTACAACGTGATCGGGATCCCCGTCGCAGCGGGGGTACTGTATCCCACCTTCGGGATCCTCCTCAGTCCGGTGGTCGCGAGCGCCGCGATGGCGTTCAGCTCGGTGAGCGTGGTGACCAACGCCCTCCGACTCCGTGGTGCGCGGTTGGGCTGAGCTGATGGCTCCCATCCACGGGGCGACGCGGCTCCCCGCGGCGTCGCCTAGAGCGCCTGGGTGGACGGCGGTCCGTCCACGTTGCGTCGTACGATCTCCGCGTTCCGCTGGAGCCCGTCGATCTTGGCCCGTGACATCGCTGAATCATGGAACCGCTCGCGATAGGTCGTCGCATCGAGGGTGAGCAGCGCGCGCGCGAGCGCGGCGGCATCGGTCGTGGCGAGCGCGGCGCGCGGGGCGAGCGGGCCGTCCGTGGGCGGTGGTGAGGCGAAGCGCACGTTCCAGGGGCAGACCTCCTGACAGACATCGCACCCGAAGAGGTGCTCCCCGATCGCCGTGTGGAATTCCTCCGGGATCGGGCCACGATGTTCGATGGTCAGATAGGCGATGCAGCGCCGCGCATCGAGCACCCCGGGGGCCGGGAAGGCCTCGGTGGGACAGCTCGTGAGACAGCGGGTGCAGCTCCCGCAATGATCGCTCGTGAAGGGGGCATCGGGGGCGAGCGCGAGATCGAGGAAGAGCGAGCCGATGAAGAAGTACGAGCCCTGCTTCGGATGGATCAGCATCGCGTTCTTCCCGAACCACCCGAGGCCGGCGCGGCGCGCCAGATCCCGCTCGAGGATCGGGCCCGTGTCCACGTAGGCCCGCCCACGCACCGCCGCGCCGCGCTCGGTGCGGACCCATTCCAGGAGCGTCTCGAGCCGATCCCACATCACGCGGTGATAGTCATCCCCTCGCGCATACCGTGCGATCGGCCCCGAGGGCGATCGCCCGCCATAATCGAGCCCGACGACCACCGCGGAAAGCATCCCGGGTTCGGGGCGCGTGGTGTCCTGTCGCAGCTCGGCGCCGCGCCGCAGGTAGTCCATCGAGCCGTGATGCCCATCCTCCAGCCACCGCTCGAACACCGCGCTCGTCTCGGCGGGCCCCAACTGAGTGATCCCGGCGAGATCGAAGCCGAGGCCGAGGGCCTGCGCCTTGAGTCGGGTCTCGAAGGCGCCGTCCGCGGTCATCCGATCCGGACGGCCCAGTGCGCGTAGCGGATCAGGTCCTCCACCGGCGGGACGGCGTCGTGATCACCGTAGGCGGTGTACATCCGCCAGCGCACATAGTCACGCGCGGGGAGGGGGAGGAAGGGGAAGCGAGCCCACCAGCGGTTCCGACGGAACCGCCAGGCCACGACGAGGAGCGCCCAGGCGGTCCGGGGGCGCAGGAGGACGTGGGGGAGGAGTCGGAGGGCGAGGCCGAGCATCGTCAGGGAAAGGTAGCCCCTATCTTCCTCCCCATGTGGCTCTACCCGGCTCTCCCCATGGTGGCGAAGGCGGCGGTGCGCTCCTACTACCGCGTGACGGTCGCGGGGGGGCGCGTCCCGTCCGAGGGGCCCGCGCTCCTGGTGGGGAACCACAACAATTCCCTGATCGACCCCGCGCTCGTGGTGCTCGCCGCCGATCGTCCGATGCGCTTCCTCGCGAAAGCCCCGCTCTTCGTGCATCCGATGATCGGGTGGTTCATCCGCGGGGTGGGGTCGGTCCCGGTCTATCGGGTGCAGGACGATCCGACCAAGGTCGGACAGAACGCCGACACCTTCCGAGACGCCTTCACCGCGCTCGCGCAGGGGGATGCGATCGGGATCTTCCCTGAGGGGGTCAGTCACACCGGCTCACAGCTCGTCCCGCTCAAGACGGGAGCGGCGCGCATCGCGCTCGGCGCGGCGGCGCGCATCGGCCAGGCCTTCCCCATCGTGCCGATCGGCTTGGTGATCCCCGATCGGGAGACGTATCGGAGCGAGGTGCACGTCATCATCGGGACGCCCTGCGTCTGGGACGATCTCGCGTTGCGCGGCGTGGACGATCCCGAGGCGGTGCGTGAGCTGACCGCGCGGATCGATGAGGCGATGCGCGCGGTGACGCTCAATCTCGAGGACTGGGAGGATGCCCCGCTCGTGCATGCGGCCGAGGCGGTCTGGCGGGCGGAGGTCGGGGCGGCGTCGGATCCGGCGGCGGCGCTCGATCGCCTGCAGCGGATCACCGTCGCGCTGCGTGCGATGCGTGATCGCGAGGATTCGCGCTGGCGTGAGATCGCTGACGCGCTGCAGGTGCATGCCCGAGCGCTCCGGCGATTCGGGCTCACCCCGCAGGAGGTCAGGGACCAGGTCCCGGTACGCCGCGCGATGCGGTGGACGGTGGCGCGGCTCCCGTTGATCGTCGCGCTCCCGATCTCGCTCGTGGCGGCGGCGGTGTTCTGGGTCCCGACCGCCATCACGAAGGGAGTCGCCGATGGGATGACGCATCGCGACGGGATGGATGCGTTCGCCACGCATCGGGTGCTCGTCGGGGCGTTGGTCTTCCTGATCTGGGCGATCCTGGTCGGGGTCGGCATCGGCTGGCAATTCGGGGTCGCTTGGGGTCTCGTCGCGTGCTGTGTACAGCCCCCGCTGGGGATGGCGGCGCTGGCGGTGGGGGATCGCACCCGCATGGCGTGGGACTCGATGCGCACCTTCTTCCGGACTCGGCGACTCGGCTCGCAGCTCACCGAACTACGAGAGCGTCAGCGGCAGCTCGCGCGCGCGTTGCAGGCGTTGTATGACGAGACGGTCGAGCGGCGCAGGGCGCCCGCGACCGGGAGCACGCCCTCAGCGGAATGAGACGCCGTCGATCGGTGTGCGGGGGCGCTGCCCGAGGGCGGTGAGGAGACTGGGGTAGCAATCGACGGTGCGGCGTGGGGTCCCGCTCGCGCGATGCGACATGAGGAGGGGGACGTGCATCTGCTCGCGGTGGAGCGCGCCATGGCAGGAGCGATGCGGGATGGGTTCGTAGCGCTCGCGGAAATCCCACCCCGGCGCGGCGGAACAGAGGATCTCCCCCGAGCGCGCCGCATTCGCGAGCGCCAGGATCTGTACCAGCGCATCGGGGTGGTCGGTCTCGGCCGTGAGTGTATGCGCAGCGGCGTAATCGAGTCTCTCGAGCGTACTCGCGCCTCCAGCCACGGAGCGGAGGCCGAGCGGGTCCCCCGTCACCGCGCGATAGCCGTAGTGACCAGCATCGGTGCGCGAGACGACCGCCATCCCGCGATCACGACCATGGACCTCGCAGCGATCAGCCCCGAGCGGGAGGAGGACGAGATCCATCGAGGCGCGCTCCAGTAACCACGTCACGACCGGCGACCACCGTGCGCGGTGAT
>JAJTFH010000025.1:15335-32828 GCA_021298395.1 Gemmatimonadota bacterium
GTGATCCAGATCTCGATCGTGCGTCCCGCGCGATCGGCGTCGCGCTGAAGCTGGGCGACGGTCGCATCGACGACCGCGACCGCGTCGAGCACCTCGGGCGCCTCGTGCCCGAACCGATGGGAGCACTTGTCGATCCCGGGGAGCGCGAGCATGGCGAAGGGGGGGCGCTCCTCACGGACGCGTCGCGTGAAGGCGGTGGCGAACTCTTGCTCGAAGCGGAGCCACCCCGGGAGATCCCCACGGAAGTGATGCCAGGCGAGTCGGAGCCAGAAGGCCGCGGAGCCATCGAGTCGCTGGGGGCGCGTGAGGCCACGATTGAAGGGGGAGAGCGCGGCGATGGCCCGCGGGACCGATTCGAAGAGCGTGGGGTGCTCGGGGTGCAGATCGCGATCGGCGATCATCGCCTCGATCCCCACGTAACTCCGGGCGCGTCGGCGGTTGCGGTCCCACCACCGGATCCCGGGGATCCCCACCCGACCGGGGTGACACCCGGTGAGGAAGGGGAGATACGCTGGCCCGGTCACCGAGGGAAAGACCGAGGTGATCACCCACTCGTCGCCTTCGGCGGCGAGCCGCGCCAGGGCGGGCGCGCGTCCGCTCGCGACGGCGCGGGTGAGGGTATCGGGGCGGGCGCCGTCCGCGATCAGGAGGACGACGGTCATCGCGTGGTGCAGCGGTCGCAGGGAGCCACGGCCTAAGATAGACTTCAGGCCACATGGCTCCCAAGCGTCCTCGTTCGTCGCGGCCGATGCCGCACCCCTCCACCGCGCTGCCCTCGATCTCAGGCCCGGGGAAGATCCCGCGGCCCGCGTCCGATGACACCATCGGGGATACCCAGTGGGCGCTCACCGAGGATGCCCTGCTCCTGCAGTACGGCGGCCCGCGCGCCGACTTCCGGAGCTCCGATCCCTGGCGCGTGATGCGCATCATGTCGGAGTTCGTCGAAGGGTTCGACAAGCTCGCGCACATCGAGAAGGGGGTCTCGATCTTCGGATCGGCGCGCACGAATCCCGACGATCCGATGTACGGGGCGGCGGTCGAGACGGCGCGCCTCCTCGCCGAGTACGGCTTCTCGGTCATCACCGGGGCCGGCCCAGGGATCATGGAGGCCGCGAACAAAGGGGCCAAGCTCGGCGGCGGTGAATCGATCGGCTGCAACATCGAGTTGCCGTTCGAGCAGGGGACCAATCCCTACGTCGACACCACCGTCGCCTTCCGCTACTTCATCGTGCGGAAGACGATGTTCATCAAGTACTCCAGCGCCTTCATCATCTTCCCGGGCGGGTTCGGCACCTTCGACGAGCTCTTCGAGGCGCTGACGCTGATCCAGACGGGGAAGATCTCGCAGTTCCCGGTGGTGTTGTTCGGCACCCACTACTGGGCCGGCCTCGTGCACTGGCTGCAGAGTCGCGTGCTCGAGGAGCGGAAGATCAGTGCCCCCGACCTCGAGCTCCTGACATTGACCGATGATCCCGCCGAGGCGGCCCGTGTGGTCGCCGAGGCCTATGCACTCCAATTACAGGCGGCCCAGGTACGGGCGGCCAAGGGACGGACGCGATGAGTGGGTCGGCGAAGGGACGCGCGCGCGGTGGGTTCAAGGCCTCGCGACACGGATCCGGGGCGGGTGAGCGCGCGAGCGCGGCCGGCAACAAGAGTGCGCAGAAGAAGGCCGCCGAGCAGCGCGAGGCGAAGAGCCCGAAGGTGGGGACGAAGGCGGTGAGCCACTTCCTGCGCGGCAAGCGGATCGAGCCGCGGAAGATCGACGGGCGCGAGACGGTCGTGCAGCTCGTCGAAGGAACCTTCCAGAGCTACAACTCGGGTCGGCTCCGCGAGGCCTGCGCCCTCTTCACCGAGCTGATGCTCGAGAAGCAGGTCACGGTGGGGATGACCCTCACCGGTGCCCTCACGCCGGCCGGTCTCGGGATGAGCACGATCATCCCGCTCATGGAGGCGGGGTTCGTGGATTGGATCATCTCGACCGGTGCGAACCTGTACCATGACACGCACTTCGGCCTCGGCCTCTCGATGCATCGCGGGAATCCGCAGGCGTCGGACACCGTGCTGCGCGAGGAGGGGGTCGTCCGCATCCACGACGTCTTCTTCGATTACGATGTGCTCCTCTCGACCGATGCCTTCTTCCGGAAGATCATCCGCGCGCCGGAGTTCCAGCGCACCATGTCGAGTGCGGAGTTCCATCATCTCTGCGGCAAGTACCTCGTCGAGCGGGAGAAGGCGCTCGGGATCCCGCAGAAGTCACTGCTCGCGGCGGCGTATCGTTGTGGTGTCCCGATCTACACCAGCTCGCCGGGCGACTCGAGCATCGGGATGAACATCGCGGCGCTCGCCCTCGAGGGCGGGACCTGCGTGATCGATCCCAATCGCGATGTGAACGAGACGGCGAGCATCGTGTTGCATGCCAAGCGCTCAGGTGGGCAGAGTGCGGTACTCATCGCCGGCGGCGGTTCACCGAAGAACTTCGCGCTCCAGACCGAGCCGCAGATCCAGGAGGTGTTGGGGATCGACGAGAAGGGGCACGACTACTTCCTGCAGATCACCGATGCGCGCCCCGACACCGGGGGGCTCTCCGGCGCGACGCCGGCGGAGGCGTTCAGCTGGGGTAAGATCGATCCCGACAAGCTCCCCGATGCCGTGGTCTGCTATCTCGATTCGACGATCGCGCTCCCGATCCTCACGAGTTACGCGCTGGCCAAGCGGAAGCCGCGGAAGCTCAAGCGGCTCTACGACCAGCGCGAGAAGATGATGCGCACCCTCGTCCGGGAGTTCGAGCGGGCGAACCGCTAGAACGAACCACTAGAACGAACCGCGAGCGACCGGGGCGGTCGCTCGCGGTTCGCCTCACGCTCAGCGCACCGCGGCCGGCAGGGACCGCTGCGCCTTCGGGCACTCGCGCCAGACGCCGGGCTGTCCATTCTGCCCACCCGGGAGCGGATCCATCAGATCGCGCGGCATCCGCTCCGGGTCCTCGCTCGCGAGGTAGGCGAGCATCGCCGTCAACGTCGCGTTGTGCTTGAGATCGGACTCCACGACCTTGTCGAAGGTGTCGCGATCGGTGTGCCAGGTGCTGAAGGAATAATCCCAGCCGAGGGCCCCGTTGGGGATCTCCCCGAGGTATCGCTCGAGGCGCGTCGCTGCGCCGGGGAAGGGACCGGCGGTGAAGTTCACGATCCGTCCCGTCCCGTTGTCCTGGTTGTAGAGCGCCTGCAGGCCAGCGAGCACCTCCGGATGGTCCTCGGTGAAGGCGCGGGAGCCGTTGAGCCCCTGTTCCTCACCATTCCAATGGCCCACGAGGATCGTGCGCTTGGGATTCGGATAGACCTGCTTCAGGATGCGGAGCGCCTCGAGCATCGTGAGGGTCCCGGTCCCGTTGTCGGTCGCGCCCGAGGCCGCGGCCCACGAATCCACATGCGCGGAGAGGACCACGTACTCGTTCGGCTTCTCGCGGCCCCTGATCTCGGCGACCACGTTGAAGACCGGGCGCTCTCCGATGAGATCGCTGTCGGTGAAGGCACGGAGCTTCGGCCCCTGCCCGTTGCGCGCGAGGCGCACGACGAGCCCGTAGTCCTCGCAGGTGACGGCGAAGGTCGGGAGGGTCTGGTTCGGCGAACCGAAGATCTTGTTCGTTCCCGGGTAGTTCGACCACTGGAAGGTCAGCACGCCGATCGCGCCGGCGTCCTTGAGCTTCTGCCAGACGGAGCGCCCTCCACTCATCGCGACGTTGAGCTGATTCCACTCGAGCTGCATCGCCTGTTGCTGCGCGTTCACGCGCTCGAGCTCCTCGGCCGTACTGAACTCGCGCCACTGCTGCGGCGAGCGGCAGGAGAGGCGCGGGACGTTCATCGCGAAGAACTTCCCTCGCACGTTCGGCAGCCAGGCATCGAAGGCCTCGGGGGTCGAGATCCCGAGGGGATAGGCCACGACCTCACCTTCGACGGTGCCGTTGGTGGACGGGCTCCACGCCATCGCCGTCGCCTCGAGTGAGCGGACGCGTGGGGCGACGAGATCGAGGTGCGTGACGCCCTTGTTCCAGCCGAGCCAGGTGCCGTAGCGCTCCTTGCGTGCGCTCACCCCCCAGCCGGCGTAGGTGCGCACGAGCCAGTCGAGCGCCGCGTCGGACTGTGGCGAGCCGGTGAGCCGCTGGCCGTACTGGTCAAGGAAGACCTGGCCAAGGCTCATCGCCTGGGAGCGAGTCATCCCCTCCTCCCAGATCTTCTGGATCGTCGCGTCGGTGGGCGCCGACTTCCGGATGTACGCCGGGTACTCGGCGGCTGGGATCGGATCCGCCATACGGTCACGCGCGGCGGGGGGCATCCCATTCGGGCCACCGGGGCCTGCCGGACGTTGCGCGACGAGGGGCGTCGCCAGGAGCGAGAGGAGCAGGAAGGAACGGAAGGACACGCGCGACTCCGGAGGGGAGGTGGAGAGGAGAAGCTACAGCGAGGGAGACAATCCGTCAGCCAACGAGTTGCGGTACGCACGCCAGGCGGGGAGGAGCCCCACGAGGGTCCCGGCCACGACGATCAGGCCGAGGTAGAGCCACTCGGTGGAGCCGAGGGGGTGCAGTGTGAGCGCGACACCGAAGCGTGCCTCGACCGCGCTGCGCGCGAGGAAGATCCCGCCGTAGACCATCGCGACGCCGGTCATCGCCCCCAGGATCGCCAGCACCCCGGATTCGATGACGAGGAGTGAGACGATCGTGCGTGGTCCCGCGCCGACGGCCCGCAGGATCGCCATCTCACGGCGCCGCGATTCGAGCGAGGCGAAGAGGGCGACGCACATCCCGATGAGCCCCACGATCAGCGTGAGCGTCGCTACCACGCGAAGCCCCACCTCAGCGCTCCCGATCGTCTGCCAGAGTTGGCCGAGTGCGACGCCGGGGATGATCGCGGTGAGCGGCTCAGCGCGATCCTCGTTCATCTCGCGCTGGAGCTGCAGCGTCTCGAAGCGGTTCTTGGTCCCGACGAGGAAGGCGGTGATCGGGGCTGGGCCTTCGGTCTGTGTCGTCGGTGGGCCCATCATGAGCCCACCAGCGCCCTCCTCCGCCTCATGCATCGCGGTGAGGCCATCGAGTGTGACGTAGAGGGCGCGATCGATCGGGGTGAAGGTGCGGTCGATGATCCCGCTCACGATGAAGGGATGGGCGGTGTGCTCGGCGAAGGAGACGGCGGCGACCCCGTGCGCGAGCACGACCTCGCTCCGGAGGGTGTAGCCGAGCCGCTCCGCGACCTCCGCGCCGATCGCGACCTCCCGGTCGGTGTCGGGTGGCCCGCCCTCGGTGAAGGTCACCGAGCGATCACGAAAGCGGTAGCGCGTGAAGAACTCCGCCGTCGTGCCGATCACGCGTTGCCCCTTATGGGCATCGCCGAGCGCGTACGGGATCGTCCAGCGCACCGCGGGGTGGGCGCGCCACCGCTCGTACGTCGCCCACGAGACGCTCCCGGTGGGGGTCGACATCCCGAAGACCGTCGAGAGCAGCACCTGCGTGGTCCCACCGCGCGCGCCAACGATGAGATCGGTCCCCTTGATCGTCCCGGCGAAGCTCTCGCGCACGCCACGTCGGATATGCTCGATCCCTACGAGCAGCGCGACGGAGAGGGCGATGCTCAGCAGGGTGAGCCCCGAGATGACGGCGCGATTACGCAGCGAGCGCCACGCCAGTGAGAGGAGGAGCATCAGATCCCTCCCGCCGTCGCTGCACGATTGAGCTCACGCAGTGCGAGCGTCCGATCGAAACGGCCTGCCAGACTCAGGTCATGACTCACGAAGAGCAGCGTACTCCCCGCCTCCGCCACGTTCGCGAAGAGGAGCTCGAGGAAGCGATCACGGCGATCCGCGTCGAGCGCCGAGGTGGGCTCGTCGCAGACGATCAGTTCGGGGGCGCCGATGAGCGCGCGCGCGACGGCCACGCGCTGTTGCTGGCCGACGCTCAGCGCGGTGACGCGTGACTCGAGCAGCCCCGCGATCTCGAGTCGCTCGGCGAGCGCCTGTGCCGCCGCCTCGGGATCGGTGACGCGCGACCGGCGGGTCGCCGAGAGTCGGCAGGGGAGGGTGATGTTCTCCCGCACCGAGAGGTACGGGATGAGGTTGAACATCTGGAAGACGTAGCCGAGATGCGCGGCGCGAAAGTGGTCGCGTGCGCCGCTCGAGAGCGTGGTGAGATCGGTCCCGAGCAGGGTGAGGTGGCCGGCGCGTGGCGCGAGGACGCCGGCGATCAACCCGAGCAGCGTGGTCTTCCCGCTCCCGCTCGGCCCATGGAGGAAGACGGTCTCGCCGGCCGCGAATTCGAGCGTCGGGATATCGATCACATCCCGCCCAGCCACGTACGCGAACCGGAGGTCGCGGATCGCGACCGCCGGTGCCGACCCCGCGCGCGATGCGGTCCTGTCGCTCACTTCCCCGTGTAGGGCTTCATCGAGAGCCCTTCGATCTCGAACCCGACCTGCCCATAGGGCGAGTCGACGTTCTTCACGCGGAGCGTCCCCTCCATCCAGACGGCATCGAAGAGGCCGAGACGCACGGAGCGCTTGCCGGCCATCTGCACGAACGCCATCTGATTCGGTGGAGGCGGGGGCGTGTGCACACAGGCGCCGTAGTACGGGACGAGGAGGAACTCCGCCCCCTCCTCCGAGGCATCGTCGAGCGGGACCACGAAGCCGGGGACGCGGACCGTCTTCCCGTCGAGCTTCTTGAGGGTGTCGGTCATCTTCCCGTTCTCGTAGTCGAGACCGGCGAGGAGCCGCCAATCGATCGCGACGGGAGCCGCAGCGGTGCGGCTCTGAGCGGCGAGCGGCGCGGGCGTGACCGCGGTCGACGTGGCGGTGGCGAGCAGGAGGGCGAAGACGAGGGGGCGCATGGCTCTCAAGCTACTCGGCGCGGGGGCTTTACGTTGAGCGGTTCTGGGCCTACGATACCCGGATACGAGATCCGGCGCCCGGCCACGCAGGTCGGGCGTCGGCTTTTTTCTCTTTTCAGGGTGGATGGCGCGATGATCGAGGCACTCAAGCAGAAGCTGACGGACGAGGCGGAGAAGCTCCGGTACGAGCTCAACGTCACGCTCCCCAATGAGATCCGGAAGGCGGTCGAACTGGGCGACCTCCGCGAGAACTCGGAGTACAAGGCGGCGCTCGAGCGTCAGCAGTTCGTCCAGGCGCGGCTCGGGCAGCTCACGCAGCGGCTCTCCCGCCTCTCCTCGATCGACGAGTCACAGATCGCCGTCGACGCCGTGGGGATGGGATCGAAGGTGGTCGTGGAGGATCAGGGCTCAGGGGAGCGCGAGGCCTACCACCTGATCTTCGGGGACGCCGAGGAGTTCGAGGAGGGGCAGGTGACGATGTCGTCGCCGATCGGGCGGGCCCTCCTCGGCAAGAAGGTCGGCGAGATCGCGGTGCTCAAGCTCCCCGCGCGGACGCGGAAGCTGACGATCCTGGAGCTGAGGACGATCCACGACGACGCCTGAGCAGGAGCCAGGCAAGGGCGATGACCGACCCGGTGAAGGCGAGCGCCATGTCCTTCTGGGCGTCGAAGACATCGCCCTGGGTCCCGAGGTAGGCGGCGCCCAGGTCCCCGCCGAAGACCGCGGTCGCGACCCACTCGAGGGTCTCATAGAGCACCGCGTGGGAGTTCATGAAGGCGAGCGGGAGGACGAAGCGCCAGACGCCCTTCGGCGGGGCCTTCGCCTCGAAGAGCTCGAGGGTGACCGGCGCGAAGCAGATCCCGTAGCTGAAGTGCACGAGCCGATCGAAGTGGTTCCGCTCGAGGCCGAACCAGTCGCTCACGGTGCCACCGGTGAGCTGGGCGGCCCACGCATCGTACGGGACGAGGGAATACGTGTGGTGTGCCCCGACCTCGTGGAGCACGAGGAAGGCGAAGATCCCCGTGTACGCCAGGTTCGAGAAACGGAGCCGGCGATAGGTCCCGATCAGGAGCGGGACGATGAGGAGGACGAGGAGATTCTCGAGGAGCCAGTCCTGCCGGTAGTGTGGCGCGACCCCGAGCACGACGAACCAGATGCTGAAGAGCACCAGGAGCGTCGCGGGATAGCGGTCACTCGCCGTCATGGGGCTGAGGTGAGTACGGTGCGCAGCGCGGCGGTGAGCGCGGGATCATCAGCGCGCACCGGTCCCATGTGGCGCCAGCGGAGCACGCCGTCGCGGTCGATCAGGTAGCTCGCCGGCACGCCCAACGCCAAAAAGGTGGAGGAGACGCGATCGTCGGGGTCGTGCCAGAGCGGGTAGCTCGCACCGAGCTCGGTGACGAAGGGGCGGAGGCGTGCCGCTTCCGACGGGGCATCGATGCTGACGCCGATCACCTCGAGCCCCGCCGCGCGATGGCGCTGGAAGAGGGTCTCCAGCGCGGGGATCTCCTCGCGGCAGGGCTTGCACCAGGTCGCCCAGATGTTGAGGAGGACGACCTTGCCCTTGAGATCCGCGAGGGCGATCGGGGTGCCCTCGACGGTCTCTGCGGCATAGGTGGGGGCGGGCGCGCCCACCGCGACGGTCTCACGTTCCGCGCCGCCGCACCCCACGAGGAGGGCGGCGGTCAGCGCGAGGGCGAGACGATGCCGAGCGATCATCGGGCTCCCACGGTCAGCCGCGCGAGCCGGATGGCGCTCGGGGTCCCCGGGATGGTCCAGGCGATGACTGCGCCATCGGCGGTACGCGTCATCTTCGGGAAGCCGCTCGAGCGCGTACCGGAGGACGGGCTCACGACGACGGCCGGTTCGATCGTCCCGCTGCGATGCACGAGCCGCGCGCGCACCTCCGCTCCCCGACCCTCCACCCGCTCGACCCAGCTGACGAGGGCGCGATCGCCATCGAGCAGCTCGACATCGACGCGACCGGTGGGCCGCCCGTCATCGATCCGGATCGGCGATCCGAAGGTCGCGCCACCGTCGGTCGAGAAGAGGAGCTGCACCCGCGCCGAGTCGTTCGGGGCGCTGAACCAGATCGCGGCGACGGTGTCCCCCACCGCACTCACCGCGGGGCCGTTCACCGGGCAGTAATCGATCTTCCAATCGTCCTGATGGAGACGCGCCGGCGCGGTCCATGCGCCATCGATGAACCGCACCACCCCCATGTCGCGGATCTCGTCCTCGGAGCGATCCCGATAGACTGCGACGAGCCCTTGCGCGGTGCGCGCGAGCGCCGTCTGACAGCAATCGCAGACGCGCTCGTCGATGATCTGCCGCGAGGCCACCGTGCCCCCCTGCCAGCGGGCCACGCCGAGTTGCATCGGGGCGCCGGGCTCCTTGGCTCCCGGCTTCCGTGTGCGCGCGCCCTCGGAGCCATCGAGGAGCACGACATCCGCCCCTCCGGCGGGGTCCGGCAGCACGGCGACGAACCCATGTTCGGCGGCGAATCCCGGCGGGTGCGGGAGCGCGCTCGGCCCCCAGCTCCGCCCGCCATCGGTCGAGGCGGCGAGGTGCACGTCGTAGCTATAGGTCCCCGTCCCGTTCCGTTGGAGCCAATGGGCGAGCAGGGTGCCATCGGCGAGCGTGACGAGCGAGGGGAAATCGGCCCAGTTCACGAAGAGATCGGTGCGGCGCAGGATCTCCTGCGGGGCGCTCCAGCTGGTGTCGCCCGGCGCGAGGGTCGCGAACCGCAGGGCGACCGAGGAGTCGGCCTGTCGCTCGAGCCAACTCAGGGTGACCCCACCATCCGGAGTGCTCGCCACGAAGGGCTCCGCGGCATCACCGAGGGCGGGCGCGGCGAGGGGGGCGAGTGAGAGGCCGGGGGGGAGCTCGTTCGTGCCGGAACAGGCGGCGAGGACCACCGCACCGAGGACGAGGGCGCCGCGTCGGGTGGGCCAGACGGCTCGGAGGCGAGAGAGTTGAAGGTTCATCATCCCACCATTGTACCCCAACGCGGGAACGGGAGCGACTGGCCCTCGGTCGCTCCCCCGGCCGCCCCTGCCAGGCCGATTCCCTCCCTCTAGGTTTATCTGGATGCGGACGTCACCATTCGGAGGGCCGGGATCAGGCCATCGCGTCGCCATCATCGATGGCGTCCGAACCCCCTTCGCCAAGGCGGGGACCCTCCTCAAGCATCTCGGGGTGATCGAGCTCGGCAAGCTCGCGGTCTCGGAGTTGATCCACCGCACCGATCTTGATCCGGCGTCGATCGACCTCCTCACCTTCGGGACGGTGATCCCCTCGGTGCTCGCGCCGAATCCCGCGCGCGAGATCGCGCTGATGCCGCTGCTCCCCAAGGGCGTACAGGCGTGGACGGTGTCCCGTGCCTGTGCCTCCGCGAATCAGGCGATCACCGACGCGGCGGACCAGATCCTCTTGGGTCACGCGACGGTCGCGATCGCGGGTGGCGCCGAGTCGCTCTCGAACGTCCCGATCCTCCACTCGCGCGGCTTCTCCGATGCGCTCGTCGCCGCGAGCCGCGCCAAGACGCCGATGCAGCGGGTGCAGTCGCTCGCCGCGATCCGGCCCAAGGATCTGATCCCCGTCACCCCGGCGATCGCTGAGCCCACGACCGGGGAGACGATGGGGCAGTCGGCGGAGAAGATGGCGAAGCTGAACGGGATCACGCGTGAGGCGCAGGATGCGCTCGCACTTGCCTCGCATCATGGGGCGGCACAGGGCACGGCCGATGGCCGGCTCACGGCGGAGATCCTCCCGATCTTCCCGGAGCGCGGATCGCGCACGCCGATCACCGCCGACAACGGGATCCGCGCCGATACCACGGCAGCGCAGCTCGCGAAGCTCTCCCCGGTCTTCGATCGCGCGTACGGCACGGTGACGGCGGGGAACGCCTCACCGCTCACCGATGGGGGCGCGGCGGTATTGCTGATGCGCGAGGATGTCGCGAAGGCCGCCGGGCTCACCCCGAAGGCCTACATCCGTTCCTACGCCTATGCGGCACTCGATCCCGGCGAGCAGTTACTGCAGGCACCGGTGCTCGCCGCCCCGCTCGCGCTTCGGCGCGCCGGCCTCACCCTCGACCAGATCGATCTCGTCGAGATGCATGAGGCGTTCGCCGCGCAGGTGCTCTCCAACCTGCAGGGGTTCGAATCCCAGCGATGGGCCGAGCGTGCCGGGGCATCGAAACCCCTCGGGGCGGTGGATCGCACGAAGCTCAACGTGATGGGGGGCTCGGTCGCGATCGGTCATCCCTTCGGTGCGACGGGCGCCCGCGTGACCACGACGCTCGTGAACGAACTCGCCCGTCGCGATGGCCAGTTCGGCCTGATGACCGTCTGTGCGGCCGGTGGGCTCGGCTTCGCGATGGTCGTGGAGCGCGCATGACCGAGTCGACGGCGTTCTCGCTCAGTGTGGAGGACGGGATCGCCGTCCTCACCTTCGACCTCCCTGGGGAATCGGTCAACAAGTTCTCCCCGGCGGTGATCGAGGAGTTCACCGGATATCTCGCGTTGCTCGAGCAGGACCAGGCGGTCCGCGCGGCGGTGCTCATCAGCGGGAAGCCGGGGACCTTCATCGCCGGCGCCGACATCGATCAGTTCCTCGCCTTTCGGAGCGCCGACGATGCCGCGCAGGCGAGCGCCTTCGGGCACACGATGATGCGGCGGATCGAGACGGGACGTGTCCCGCTCGTCGTCGCGGTCGAGGGCGCCTGTCTCGGCGGTGGGCTCGAGTTCGCGCTCGCCGCCGCGTATCGCCTCGCGGCGGACACGCCGAAGACGATCTTCGCCCTTCCCGAGATCAAGCTCGGGCTGATCCCCGGCGCCGGTGGCACGCAACGCCTGCCGCGGCGCATCGGGGTGCAGGCCGCGCTCGACATGATCCTCACCGGGAAGAACGTCCGCGCGAAGAAGGCGAAGCAGTCGGGGCTCATCGATGAGATCGTGCACCCGAGCCTCCTGCGCGAGATCGCCATCCGCCGGGCGCGCGAGCTCGCCGAGGGGAAGATCCCCCGGGTGCGAGAGACGCGGCGTCGCACCACGATGTCGCGCGCCATCGACGATACGGCGGTGGGACGTACGATCGTCCTGCGTCAGGCGCGGCAGCTCGCGATGAAGAAGTCGGGGGGCAACTATCCCGCGATCCCCGCCGCGATCGATGCGGTGCGCGCCGCCCTCTCGGGAAGCGAGAGCGCGGGCTACGCCACCGAGGCGCGACTCTTCGGCCAGCTCGCGATGAGCCCCGTCTGCAAGGAGCTCATGTTCCTCTTCTACGCTACGACGGCGCTGAAGAAGGATGCCGGCGTCCCCGAGGGGACCGTCGCCGCGAAGGTCGATCGGATCGGCGTGGTGGGCTCCGGCTTCATGGGCGCGGGGATCGCCGCCGTCAGTGCGCAGCAGGGGATCCCCGTCCGCTTCAAGGACACCGCGCTCGATCGCGTGGCGGCGGGACTCGCCGCGGTGCGCGATGTGCTCCGCGAAGGGCTGACGCGCAAGCATATCACGCGTCGCGAATACGAGGATCGCGTCGGACTCGTCTCCGGCACCGCGAGCTACACCGGGTTCGGGCGGATCCCCTTGGTGATCGAGGCGGTCTTCGAGGATCTCGGCGTCAAGCACACCGTGGTGCGCGAGCTCGAGCGGGTCCTCCCCACAGATGCCGTGCTCGCGACCAATACGAGCACGATCCCGATCGTCCGGATCGCGGAGGCGAGTGCGCGTCCCGAGCGGGTGATCGGGATGCACTTCTTCTCCCCCGTGCACAAGATGCCGTTGCTCGAGGTGGTGGTGACGCCAAAGACCGCACCGGAGGTCACGGTTAGGGCGGTGGAGTTCGGGCGACGCATCGGGAAGACGGTGATCGTCGTCCGGAGGCCTTCGGCGATCGCATCCGCTCGAGTGAGGCGCTGGCGCGTGTGGTCGCGGCCGGCCGACTCGGTCGGAAGGGCGGGAAGGGGTTCTACGGCTATGACGAGAAGGGGAAGCGCACCGGGGTCGACCGTGCGGTCTATGCGCTCTATCCCGGCGGCGCACGGACGACCGAGCTGTCGGCTCATGCCATCCAGCAGCGCCTCGTCCTCGCGATGGTGAATGAGGCGGTGCGCTGTCTCGCCGATGGGGTCGTGCGCTCCCCGCGTGATGGCGACATCGGTGCGGTGTTCGGGATCGGGTTCCCCCCGTTCCGTGGCGGGCCGTTCCGCTACATCGACACGACCGGCGCCGGGGAGATCGTCTGGCGCCTCGAGGCATTGGCCACCACGCATGGGGGGCCGTATGTGCCGAGCGACTTCCTGAAGACGCACGCCATCGCGAGCCGCACCTTCTATCCGCCGACCGGGAAGCCCGTCTGAGGATGGGCTGAACCCGATGGCGAAGATGCGACGGAAGGGGGACCTCCCGACCAAGACCTGCCTGGTCTGCGGTCGGCCTTTCGCGTGGCGGAAGAAGTGGGAGAAGGTCTGGGATGAGGTGCGGTACTGCTCGGACGCCTGCCGTGGGCGTCGTGGGACGCCCGCGAACATCGGATCAACGGAGCGATCGTCATGAAGCCGTCAGGGAGCGCGTGGCGCCGCGTGCGCCTCGCGATGCTGGGGATGTGCGCAGGGCTCGCCCTCCACGCATCGGTGGCCGCCGCGCAGCAGACGCGCGCGGAGGCAACGGGCTACGTGGAGACCTCGTCCCATGCCGATGTCGTCGCCTTCCTCGATTCGCTCGAGCGCCGAGCGCCGGGCGCTTGGATGCGTGGCACGATCGGGACGACGACGCAGGGGCGAGTGATCCCCTCGGTGATCGTCTCGCGTCCGCTCCCACGTACGCCCGAGGAGGCGCGGGCCAGTAGGAAGCCGATCGTCTATGTGCAGGGTGACATCCACGGCGGGGAGGTGGAAGGGAAGGAGGCGCTGTTGGCGCTCCTGCGCGACCTCATGCTCGATCCGAAGCCGAATGTGCTCGATTCGATCGTGCTGATCGCGATCCCCATCTACAACGCTGATGGCAATGATGCCTTCGGCCCGCAGGAGCGGTTGCGTGGCGCGCAGCACGGGCCGCAGCGGGTGGGGAATCGCCCCAATGCCGCCGGCCTCGATCTCAATCGCGATTACATCAAGGCCGAGGCGCCGGAGACGCAGGCCTCGTTGCAGATGTTCCTCCACGCCGACCCAGACGTCTTCGTTGATCTGCACACGACCAACGGGTCCTATCATGGCTACGCGCTGACCTATTCGCCATCGTTGCATCCGGCGGCGATGGATCCCGCGCTCGCGCCTGCGGGAGCGTGGACACGCGACACGCTGCTCCCGTTGCTCCGGCGACGGATGCGTGAACGCCATCGGTTCGAGACCTTCGATTACGGGAACTTCCGTGGGGAGTTCGCCGGCCGAGACGATCCCGCCTCGCTGAGCAAGGGCGCGTGGGAGACGTATGAGCATGTGCCGCGCTTCGGCACGAACTACGTCGGGCTGCGGAATCGCGTGAGCGTGTTGAGCGAGGCGTACTCGCACGATCCCTTCGAGCGGCGGGTATTCGCGACGCGTGCCTATGTGCTCGAGCTCCTACGGGCCGTGGCGGAACAGGGGCCGACGGTGATCGCCCGGACGCGGAAGGCGGCGATCCCCACGGTGGGAACACCGGTCCCGCTCCGTGCGACGATGACCAAGACGCCGTTCACCGCGCCGATCCTCGTCGAGCGGTTGATCCCGACCGGGGATTCGGTCCGCTACGAGCCGGGGCTCCGCCGCGGCTTCCGGCGCTCGAACGTCTTCACCGCGGTCGAGATGCCGGTCTACGATCGCTTCGATGCGACCCGCACGCGCCCGCTCCCGCAGGGATGGGTGCTCCGCGGCGACCAGACGGCGGCGCTCGCGAAGCTCGAGGCCCACGGCATCCAGGTGGTAGTGCTCGACCGCACCGAGCGGGTGCGGGGTGAACGGTTCCGCCTCGATTCGATCGTCCGTGCCCCGCGCCCCTTCCAGGGGCACCAAGAGGTACGGGTCGAGGGACGCTGGGAGTCGGCGACCCTCGAGCTCCCGCGCGGCGCGATCGTCATCCCCTCGCAGCAACCCCTCGCGCTCCTCGCCGCGATCCTCCTCGAACCCGAGAGCGACGACGGGCTCACCACCTGGAACGTCCTCGATGCGGCGCTGACCCTGGGTGCGCCCCATCCGGTGCAGCGGCTCCTCGCCCCGCTCCCGGCGTCGGTGAGTCTCCCGCCGCGCTGATCCCTTCTCTCCTCCTCTCGCCTCGTGCTTCGCAACACCCTCCTCTATCTCTCGCGTCAGCCGCAGATCTTCCGATTCGTGCGCCACAATGGGCTCGCGAAGGGCTTCGCCTCGCGTTTCGTCGCGGGCGAGACGGTCACCTCCGCCTGTGATGCCGTCGCCGAGCTCAACGCCGCCGGGATCTCCGCCACGCTCGATCTCTTGGGGGAATCGGTCACCAACGAGGCCGAGGCACGCGAGACGGGGCGGCAGTATCTCGACCTGCTGGACGAGATCCATCGGCGTGGCTTGAACGCCAACGTCTCGGTGAAGCTCACCGCGCTCGGGCAGGATATCCGCGACGCGCTCTGTGCGGAGGTCACGACGGAGATCCTCGAGCGCGCCAAGACGCACGACTCCTTTGTGCGGCTCGACATGGAGGGGAGCGCGTACACGCAGCGCACGCTCGACTTCTTCGGCCAGCGCCTCTCTCCCGCGTATCCCAAGCAGGTCGGGATCGTGTTGCAGAGCGCGCTCCGTCGCACGCTCGACGACATCGAGTGGGCGATCGGCCAGGGGTGTCGTGTGCGGCTCTGCAAGGGAGCGTATCTCGAACCGGCGACCGTCGCCTTTCCGGACAAGCGCGATGTCGATGCGACCTACGTGGAAGGGATGCAGCGACTGATGACGCGCGGGAACTACCCGGGGCTCGCGACGCACGACGAGACGATCATCACCCGGGCCATCGCCTTCGCGCGCGCGGAGGGGATCGGGCCGGAGCGGTTCGAGTTCCAGATGCTGTACGGTGTGCGTCGCGATCTGCAGGAGCGCCTCGTGCGCGAGGGGTGGCGGGTGCGCGTCTATGTGCCCTTCGGTACGCAGTGGTATCCCTACCTCATGCGGCGCCTGGCGGAGCGGCCAGCGAACATCGCCTTCATCGCGGGGAATGTGGTGCGCGAGATGGTGTCGCGGCGGTGAGTCGCTTCCTCCCCCCCGATCACGCCAAGGGCGACGAGCGGACCATCGGGGGGTACGCGGCGGTCCATGCGCGACCAGCCGCATTCGAAGGAAAGGATGGTGCCTCCTACTCCGTCGAGTTGATGGTCGATGCCACCGGTGAGGCGGAGCGTCCCTTCGGGGGGTTCATCCTCTTCGTCCAGTGGAAGCGCTACGGCGCCCAAGGGGTCGATGGGCATCTGGAGTCCGAGTTCCTCGCGTGGGGGGCGAGTCGTGACGAGGCGCTCGCCGCGCTCGGCGCGATGGCGTTGCCGGCCGTGCAGCGCGTGCTCGACGACCTGATCCGGCAGCGGCGTGAGGCCGAGCGATGAGCGCGCTGCAGGGGATCATCATCGAGGGCACGGGTGGCGTCTGGCGCGTGCATACCACCGATGGCGTCGACCATGAGGCGGCGCTCGCGGGTCGGCTCAAGCAGGAGGAGCGCGGGACGCTCAAGCTCGCCGTCGGCGATCATGTCACCATCGAGCCCGAGGAGCGCGGGAGCGGCTGGCGGATCACTGCGATCGCGCCACGTACCAGTGAGCTCTCTCGGCGCGAGCCCGGCGGGCGCCACGGGGTCCGCGTCCTCGCAGCCAACCTCGATCAGGTCCTCGTGGTCTTCGCCGTGGCTAAGCCAGAGCCACATCGCCGGATGATCGATCGCTTCCTCGTGATCTGCGAAGCCAACGACCTGCGCCCGCAGCTCGTGCTCAACAAGGTCGATCTCGCGAGTGATGCCCTTGAGGTGGAGCGGCTCGCGGCGCCCTACCGCGCTGCCGGGTACGCCGTGCATCTCACGAGTACCAAGCGTGGCGATGGGCTCGAGACGCTTCGACACGAACTGCATGGGCGGATCACCGGTGTCACGGGACCCTCCGGGGTCGGCAAGTCCTCGTTGCTCAATACGCTCCATCCCGGACTCGCGCTCCGCACGCAGGAGATCTCCGAGTCGGTGAACAAGGGGCGTCACACGACCGTCGGTGCGAAGCTGATCCCGCTCCCCGATGGCGGCGACGGGTATCTCGTCGATACGCCGGGGCTCCGCGAGATCGGGATCTGGGGGCTCCCCTCAGAATCGCTCGATCAGTGCTTCCCCGAGTTCCGTCCCTATCTCGGCACCTGTCGCTTCCAGGATTGTGGGCATGAGGTCGAGCCGGGGTGCGCCGTTCGCGCGGCGGTGGCCGAGGGTGCCGTGAGCGCTGAGCGACATGAGAGCTATTGCAAGCTGCGCGGAGAGATCCGTGAGACGGAAAATGTCTGGTAGGGTGTTGATGCCACTCGTGCGATCCCTCATCGGCTGCCTCGCACCGCTCGCGGTCGCCGCGCAGCCCGATCGGGCAGCGCTCGCCGAGGGGATGCGACTGCTACAAGCGAACGAACCAGCCAAGGCCGAGGCGCAGTTCGCCAAGGCGATCGC
>JAJTFH010000070.1 GCA_021298395.1 Gemmatimonadota bacterium
CACGCCAGAGCGCCGCCTGCCACCCCTCGTGCGGGGAGTCAGTCTGGAGTGTCCCGTCGTCCCATGCGGCGAGGAGATCGGGTCGGAAGAGCTGGTAGTCGTCCAGACGATCCGCGATGCGGGAGGCGAGTCCCGCGCGCATCCGTGCATCGGCAGCGGAGAGATAGGTCCGGAGCGGGGCGAAGGTCGGATCGTCGAGATCGAGCGTGCGCAGGCGATGCTCGACGCGCCAGAGCAACGCCTCGCGCGAGAAGCGGTCACTCCCCTCGGTCCGCTCGCGCACCCATCGCGCGGCATTGGTCATCAGATCGCGCGGGAAGGGGAGCTGCAGCGATCCCGCGCAACCGAGGCGATCAGCGATCTGGAGCGTCAGCCAATGACGCATCCCGAGGCTCTGTACGAAGAGCCACTCGAACTCGCGCGGCGGGAGCGGCTCGGCCGCGATGCGGTCGAGCAGGTGCTCCTTGAGCGGGGTGAGCCGGGGGGCCAGGAAGGCGCGGAAGCCGGTCGGCGGCATGCGTCTTCTATAGTAGCGACCCGCCCTGACACGGGCCATTTTGTGACGTATGCACCTGCCACGATATTCAGCAGGAAGATGCACCATACTCAGCGACCAATGACCGCACCGATCACCCAGGGGTTCCATCACATCACGCTCGTCGCCGCTGACGCGCGCCGGACCCTCGCGTTCTATACCGAGGTCCTGGGGCTGACGCTGGTCAAGGCGACCAAGAACTACGACGACCCCTCCTCGGCGCACCTCTACTTCGGGGACGCCACCGGCGCCCCCGGGACCCTCGTGACCTTCTTCGAGTGGGCGGGGAGCCCACGCGGGCGGTTCGGCGTCGGCGGCGTGCATCACCTCGCCTTCAGCACCCCGACCTACGACGCCCTCCTCATGTGGAAGCGCCGCCTCCAAGACCTCGGCGTCCCCGTGAGCGGACCGATGCCGCGCGGCTATTTCACCTCGCTCTACTTCCGCGATCCCGATGGACAGGTACTCGAGATCGCGACGGCGGGGCCAGGCTATCAGGTCGATGAAGCGATCGCGTCGCTCGGGCAGCAGGTGGTCGGGCAGCAGCCGCATCAGCTCCCGGGGACGCGCGACGAGCGCGCGATCGCGGCGACCACCTGGCCCGAGCCCGTCCCGACGGTGACGCCGGTGATGGCGCTCACCGGACTGCATCACATCACCGGGATGACGGACGATATCGAGCGGGCGAGCGACTTCTATGAACAGGCGCTCGGGATCCGGCTCGTGAAGAAGACGATCAATCAGGACGATCCCGATACGCCGCACTGGTTCTGGGCGAACTACGACGGCACCCGCGTGCTCCCGGGGAGTTCGTGGACGTTGTTCGGCTGGTCCCCGCAGGCGCCGCAGGCCCGCGGCGGGATCGGCCAGACGCATCATGTCGCCTTCCGGGCGAAGGATGCGGAGGAACAGCTCGCCTGGCGCGAGCATCTGCAGTCGATCGGCGTGGAGGTCTCCCCGGTGATGGACCGGACCTACTTTCAGTCGATCTACTTCCAGGCGCCCGATGGGCAGCTCCTGGAGATCGCCACCGACGGTCCCGGGTTTGCCGTCGATGACGCGCACGTCGTATTCTAGAACCTGGTCACCCCACCGCCTCACCCTTTCGGAGGTTCCTGCATGGACATGCTCGGCAAGATCGGTCGTCCCCTCTTCGCCACGATCTTCGTGATCTTCGGCCTCCTCCATCTCGCGATGGGGGGCAACATGACCGGTGCCGTCCCGGCCTGGGTGCCGGGTCCCGCGATCCTGTGGGTCTATCTCACCGGCGGCGCGATGGTCGCGGCTGCCGTGAGCCTCTTCACCGGCAAGCAGGAGAAGCTCGCCGCCGCGCTCCTCGGCGTCCTGCTCCTCATCTTCGCGCTGACCATCCAGTTGCCGATGGTCATGGGGGGGGATCAGGCGGCGATGCCGTCGCTGCTGAAGGACCTCGCGCTCGCGGGCGCCGCGTTCTTCTTCTCGGCGCAGGCGAAGGGCTGAATCGACGGCGAGGCGCTCACCCCTCGTAGAGGTCGCGCACCAAGAGGAGCTGGATATGCTCGGTGCTCTCGCTCTCGATCGCCTGGACCGAGAGCGGGAGCGTTCCGTCGGGCCGCACCATCCCCTTCACCTCATCGTAGAGGGAGGCAATGAAGTCGAGCACATCATCGCGCTTCCCGCCGATGCGCATCTGCGTCTGATAGACGGTGCGGATGGGGGGATTGGAGAGCGTGATGTGGAGGCGCGCCGAGGGGCGCGGGATCCGCGCGCGGATCTCCTGCTCGAGTTCCTCGAGCTTGGCGGCGCGGGACATGGCGGTGCTGCGATCGACGTTCATGCGAGGAGAAGCGAGAAGGTTACAGGGGACCCTGAGACGAACGATATCGGGGTAGGGAAGCGTTCCCCCGGAGCTCCCCTGGAGTTCCCCCAGAGGGGCGGGAGGCCCCTGATCCCTAGGCCGGGAAGACCTCGAAGATCCCCGCGGCCCCCATCCCGCCCCCGATGCACATGGTGACCATCCCGAGCCCGCCCCCGTTATTCCGGAGGTCGTGCACGAGCTGCACCGTGAGCTTGGCCCCGCTGGCCCCCAACGGATGCCCGAGGGCGATCGCCCCGCCATTCACGTTGAGGCGCGTCTCGTCGATCCCGAGGTCCTTGATGACGGCGAGCGCCTGTGCCGCGAACGCCTCGTTGAGCTCGATCCGCTGGAGCTGATTCAGACGGAGTCCGGCGCGCGCCAACGCCTTGGGCACCGCCGCGACCGGACCGATCCCCATCACATCGGGAGCGACCCCTGCCGTGGCGAAGGTCACGAAGCGCGCGAGTGGGGTCAGTCCCGCCGCCTCCGCCCGCGCCCGCGACATCAGCACGACCGCGGCCGCGCCATCGCTCAACGGCGAGGCATTCCCGGCCGTCACGGTGCCACCGGGCTTGAAGGCCGGCGGCAACTTGGCGAGCCCCTCGAGCGTGGTGCCCCCGCGCACGAGCTCGTCGCTCTCGAACATCGTGGTCGTCACCGTCTTCTCGGCACCACGCCAGCGCACCCGCTCCACCGGGATCGGGACGATCTCCTGCTGAAAGCGCCCCGCCGACTGCGCCACCGCGGCCTTCTGCTGCGAGGCCAACGCGAAGGCATCCTGTGCCTCACGCGTGATCCCCCACCGCTTCGCCACACGCTCGGCCGTGAATCCCATCCCGATGTTCTCCTCGACGAGATCGGGGTGGAGTCGCGTGGTGAACCCCGACATCGGGACCGCACTCATCATCTCGACCCCGCCGGCGAGCACCACATCGTTCATCCCGCTCAGGATCGCCTGCGCGCCGAGCGCGATGGTCTGCAGCCCACTCGAGCAGAAGCGATTGACCGTCATCCCCGAGACCTCGACGGGGAATCCCGCGCGCAATGATGCGAGTCTCGCGATGTTGAGCCCCTGACCCGCCTCGGGCATCGCACATCCCCAGATCACATCGTCGATCTGGGCGGGATCGACCCCGGCGCGCGCCACCGTCGCACGCATCACCGCGGCCTCGAGATCGAGCAGGTCCTGCTCGGTGACGGTGCGCGCCGGCCCCTCACCCCCGCAGAGGACGCGCGCGACCTCATGCCCGATCCGCACATCGTGCGCACTCGCCTGGCCCGCCTCCTGGAAGCTCCAGAGGGCGTAGTCGAGATTCGCCATCCCCGCGCTCCCGAGCGAGGTCATCGTGCGCGGGAGCGGGGCCACGTAATCGGCGGCGAGATCGAGGACGCGCGTCTTGGCGTCGGCGATCAGCGTGTCGCGATTCATCGAGATACGATCGGCGTGCGGGCGCAGCAGCCCCATCGCTCGCGCCTCGTGCGCGCTGGTGCTGGTGCGCGCGAGGGCGATGAGTTGGAAGGCGCGCTTCACCCCCTCGAAGGGATCGGCCCCCTCATACGCCTCGAGTGCCTTGGTGAAGCGGAAGGCGAGCTCCTTCGTCCCGCACCCGCCGGGCAGCAATCCGACGCCGACCTCGACGAGCCCCATATAGAGCTCGGCGTGCGCGAAGCGGCGGACCATCGCCTCGAGCTGCGTCCACTCCTTCCCCTGCACGAGGGCCGCGACACCAGCGAGGTTCGCCCCCGCGGTGAAGGTGCGGGGGTCGTCATTGCCGATCACCACCCCGTGCCAGGGGCCGCTCGCGGCGGTCTCGAGCGCGAAGGCCGCGAGATCCATCACGCCGGGGCCAAGCGTATTCATCTTCCCGCAGAACTCGAGGCCGAGCACCCCATCGCCGAGGTCGAGCACACGCGCCTCGGCGTTCTCGCGGAGCACGTGGCCTTGGCGCCGACGTGCGGCGAGGGAGAGCTGCCCCGGGATAGGTGGGATCGCGATCCGCGCGGCTCCATCGAGCGAAGGGATCAACGCCCCATCGGGGCCCGCCTCGTAGAAGGCGTGTCCTGCCTTCGCGAGGAGGGGCGGGATCTCGCGCCCCGCCTCACGGAAGGCGGTGCGCAACCACTCGAGGCCGATCGCATCCATCGCGCGGAAGGGCCCGATCTCCCAGCCGTACCCCCACTCCATCGCGCGGTCGATCGCGGCGAGGTCATACGCCAGTGAGGGGGCGAGGGTCAGCGCATAGTGACACTGCGCGACCAAGAGATCGCGCACGAAGGCGCCAAGCGCGCCAGGGAGCGTGGTGACCTGTGCGAGCCGCTCCGTCGCCGGGCGCTTCATGAGCGCGTCGATCTCGGGCGAGGTGAAGCGCTTCGTCTCGTAGTACGTGAGCGTCTTCCAATCGAGCGCCAGCGTGGTCTTCCCCTCGCGCGTGTAGAAGCCGGCCTTCGTCTTGTCACCGAGCCGCCCCGACTTCACCAGCTCGTGGATGAAGGGCTCGAGCACGAGATCCTCCCCTGTGGTCTCGGAGAGTCCGGCGGT
>JAJTFH010000071.1 GCA_021298395.1 Gemmatimonadota bacterium
GGGCGCGCATGAGCGAATCTCTCGTTTGTCAGGTGCTGATGGCAACTGGTGACTCGAGTTCCTACCTTTCGCTGACCGATGTCACAGATTCCGTCGCGCTCAGACGATATCCCCGATCTCTTCGAGCGATCTTCGCTTGATGCCGTGGTCACCCGCGTCCGCCTGCTCAACGCTGATCAGCGTCCAGAATGGGGCCAGATGAATGCGGGTGAGATGCTGGCTCACTGCCGTGTGGCATTTGCGATGGCGTTGCGGGATGATTTTCCGCGGCCGAACCGACTACTTCGCCTGCTGTATCGTTTCGCTATCAAACCGCAGGTCACGGGGCGGACTCCGTACAGGAGAAATCTTCCTACAGCTCTCATTTTTAAAGTAGGGCCGCAGCAGGACTTCGTCCGGGAGCGAGATGGGCTCATCGCGGATCTGCAGCAGGTGTACCGCCTAGGACCGTCATATCTGGACGGTCGCGAATCCCCGACGCTGGGACCTCTCTCCGCGACTGAGTGGAACGTCATGTTAGCGAAGCATATCGACCATCATCTTACCCAGTTCGGTGTATGATGGCGACCAACCTGTCGATGGCTGCCGATCCTGATTTCGTGACCATCGTCGAGGTCGCCCCGCGCGACGGCCTCCAGAACGAGTCGACCCCGCTCCCCGCCGAGATCAAGTTGGAGCTGGTCGATCGTCTGAGCGCGGCGGGGTGCCCGACGATCGAGGTCACCTCCTTCGTCTCCCCGAAGGCGGTCCCGCAGCTCGCCGACGCCGCACAGGTGATGTCGGGGATTCGCCGTCATGCCGGCATCCGCTACGCGGTGCTCACGCCCAATTGGCGAGGCTTCGAGGGGGCACGCGATGCGCGCGCCGACGGGATCGTCGTCTTCGGTGCGGCGAGCGAGACCTTCTCGCAGAAGAACATCAACTGCTCGATCGCGGAGTCGCTGGCGCGCTTTCGGCCGGTGGTCATGGCGGCGCTGGAGTCAGGGATCGCGGTGCGCGGGACGGTCTCCTGTGCACTCGGCTGTCCCTACGAGGGCGTGATCGCGCCCGAGGCGGTGGCCGATGTCACACGCGAGCTCCTCGAGATGGGATGCGAGGAGATCAGCATCGCCGACACCATCGGTGTCGGGACGCCCGATCGCACGCGGATGGTGATGGAGGCGGTGCTCGAGGTGGTCGGCGCGGCGCAGGTCAACGCGCACTTCCACGACACGCAGGGGCGTGCGCTCGACAACCTCGAGGTCTGTCTCGAGCTTGGGATCCGGAGCATCGATGCGAGCGCCGGCGGGGTCGGGGGATGTCCCTTTGCGCCGGGGGCCACGGGGAATGTCGCGACGGAGGCGGTGCTCGCCTTCCTCGAGTCGCGCGGATTCACCACGGGGATCGATCGCGGGGCGGTCGTCGTGACAGGGCAGTGGCTGCGCGATCAGCTCGCGCGGCGCTGATCAGTACCCGAGCCCGACCCGCCGCCGGAGATGCCGGTTCGCCGTCATCTCCTCCACCATGAAGTGCGCGACATCCTCCACCGAGATGCGGTTCGCGCCTTCCGGCAGAACGTCATCGCTCCAGCGATAGACCCCGGTCCGCTCGCCGGGCACGATGTCCCCGGTGCAGACCATCGTCCAGTCCACGTCGCCGTCTCGCATCGCGTGCCACGCCGCCTTGTGGCGATCGCTCACCTGCTTGAAGATCGCGGGGAAGGTCGGTTGATCGTGACGGAGTCCGCCATGCACCGAGTCGAGGATCCCGCCGCCGGCCACCCCGAGCACGCGGCGCACCCCATGCGCGCGCATCGCGGCGACGATGTTGCGCATCCCCTGCGACTGCGCCTCGCCCGGCTCATGCACGCCCGCGCCCCCTAGGCCGGAGAGCACCACCTCCGCCCCCGCGACGACGCGCGCGACGGCGTCGGCATCGAGCACATCACCCTGCACGATCTCGAGTCCCGCGCGCGGCGCGAGCTTCGCGGGGTCGCGCACCAGGGCGCGGACCTCATGCCCCAGCGCGAGAGCGTATTCCAATAGACGGCCGCCGACGCGACCGGTGGCACCGAAGAGCGCGATTCGCATGTCGGTAAAGATGGGGCAACGGCTCAATGAAAATCATGCCCCCGCGCGAAATCCTCCCCCGCACCGGCGCGGATCGGGAGGAAGGTCTCCCCGCGGATGTTCCAGACCCCATCCTCTACCTGGAGCACCCCGCGCACGAGGAGGATCGGCTGCTGCGCGAGCAGGGTGAACTCCGCCTCGGCCTGTTGCGGTCGCACCACGACGTTGATGGTCCCTGTCTCGTCCTCGAGGGTGAGGAACATGAACCCCTTCGCCGTCGGGGGCCGCTGCCGGCAGATCACGAGCCCCGCATGGGCGACGCGCGCACCATCGCCGAGGGTATGGAGCTCGCGCGCGGTGCGCACGCCGTTCGGAGCGAGGGTCGCACGGAGATGCCGCATCGGGTGCCCCGCGAGGGAGAGCCCGGTGAGTCGATAATCGGCGGCGGTGAGCTCCGGTGGGGCGAAGGCGGGGAGATGGGCGGGGACCGTGGTCTCGGGGAAGAGGGCGAAGGGCCCCCACCCGCCGCGCTGCGCCTCGAGCACGCGCCAGAGCGCCACGCGTCGCCGTCGCCCGATCGGCTCATCCATGACGAAGCCATCGAAGGCCCCCGCCTCCGCCAACGCGCGCAACGCGCGCCGATCCAACCCGAGCCGATCGACGGCATCGGCGATCGAGACGAACGGTGCCTGCTGCGCCCCCGCGATCCGTGGGCGCGCCTGCGCGCCGAGTCCACGGACCGAGCGCAGGCCGAGTCGCACGGCAGGGGCGGCGGTCCGCGTCGGGCCCGGCTCCAGGGTGTGATCCCACCGACTGCGCGTGAGGTCAACCGGGAGGACGCGCACCCCGTGCCGCATCGCATCCTCGATCAACGTCCCCGGGCCGTAGAACCCCATCGGCTGTGCATTGAGGATCGCGCAGAGGAACTCGGGGGCGTAGTAGTGCCGCAGATAGGCGCTCGCATAGACGAGGAGCGCGAAGCTCGCCGCATGACTCTCGGGGAAGCCGTAGTCGGCGAAGGCCTGGATCTGATCGAAGATGCGTTGGCCCACATCGGCGGGGATCCCGTTGCGCGCCATCCCGTCGATCATCCGCTGTGCGATGACCGCCATCCGCTCGCGGCTTCGCTTGTGTCCCATCGCCTTGCGGAGGAGGTCGGCCTCGCCGGGGGTGAAGCCGGCGGCGGTGATCGCGACCTGCATCCCCTGCTCCTGGAAGAGCGGGACCCCGAGGGTGCGTCGCAGGATCGGTTCGAGCGTGGGGTGCGGATAGGTGACGGGTTCGGTCCCGGCGCGCCGTCGGAGATAGGGATGCACCATCGCCCCCTGGATCGGCCCCGGGCGGATCAGCGCCACCTCCACGACGATGTCGTAGAAGCAGCGCGGCTTGAGGCGCGGCAGGGTGTTCATCTGCGCGCGACTCTCCACCTGGAAGACCCCCACCGTATCGGCGCGACAGAGGTCGTCGTAGACCGCCCCACCGGATCGAGGTCGTCCTTCTCCCACTGGATGACGGTGCGCTCCTCCATGCTCGCCGGTTCGATCGGGACCACGGTGCGGAGTGGCTCCGCGGTGAGGACGAATCCGCCCACATGGATCCCGCGATGCCGCGGCGCTCCGGCGAGCTGCGCGGTGATCTCGTGCAGATGCTGGAGGCGTGGGTCGCGCGCGTCGAGGGGGCGCTCCGTCGAGGACGCATGCGCGAGGAGACGCGTCGCCTGTTCGGGGGAGAACCCCAATACCCGCGCGGCATCCCGCACCGCGCTCCGGCGACGCCAGGTGATATGCTCGCAGACCATCGCCGCATGCTCGCGCCCATAGCGGGCGTACACATACTGCAGCACGCGCTCCCGCTCGCGGTGGGCGAAGTCGATGTCGATGTCCGGCGCCTCGGTGCGCTCCTCGCTCAAGAAGCGCTCGAAGAGCAACTCCAGACGGATCGGATCGACCGCGGTGATCCCGAGGCAGTAGCAGACCGCGCTGTTCGCCGCGGAGCCGCGCCCCTGACAGAGGATCCCCTCGCGCCTGGCGAAGCGGACGATGTCCCAGACGATCAGGAAGTAGCCGGCGAGCCCGAGCTTGGAGATCAGCGTGAGCTCGTGCGCCAGCTGCGCCGTATGCCGTGCGGTGCGTCCCTCGCCCCACCGCTCGGCGGCTCCCGTCTCCACGAGCTGCGCGAGATAGGCGTCCTCGCTCACCCCCGGGGGTAACGGGAAGTGCGGCAACATCGGCTTGAGGGTCTCTAGTCGGAAGGCGCAGCGCTCGGCGATCGTCACCGTACGTGCGAGCGCGGCCTCATGTCCGCGCCACCGCACCGCGAGCTGCGCCGGGCCCTTGAGATGCCATTCGGCGTTCGGGCGGAGCCGCCAGGGGAGTGCCATCGCCTCGGCGAGGGTGATCAGTCGCTGGGTGAGTGCGCGTTCCTCGGGGAGCCCATGATCCCAACACTCGATCGCGAACCGCTCGCCGAAGAGGTCGTGCAACGTACCGGCCGCGTCGCGTGCCACTCGCACCGCCGGCTCCCCTGCGGCGCCCTCGCTTGCGGCGAGGAGCTGCGGGATCCATCCCCGTGCACATCCACTCAGCGCGAAGAGCCCTGCGGTGTGGTGCGCGAGTTGCTCGAGCGTGACGCGGGGTTCGCCCCGCGGATGGTCTAACCGTGCCCGCGTGATCAGCGTGCAGAGGTTCCCCCATCCCTCGCGACTCTCCACCAGGCAGACGAGATGGGTGCGGAGCCGCGGGAGCTGATCCTCCCCCACCACGCGCCCA
>JAJTFH010000026.1 GCA_021298395.1 Gemmatimonadota bacterium
GGCCCGGCTGCTCGGGATGGCGGCGGTGAGTCGGCTCGAGCGGGGCGAGGTGCTCGTCCCCTCCTTCACCGATCTCCTCGATCGGCATCAGGACATCGGCGGGGAGCGCGAGGAAGCGCGCGGGCGCATCACCAAGCCGCTCTGGGAGGAGTTCATCGCCCGCATCCTCCGCGTGCGCGGCGGGGCAGAGGTGGCGGTGCTGCCGCGCCTCGATCAGTTCCCGCCGCTGATCGGGAAGTTGCACGAGGACGAGATCCAGGAGTGGATCGCGAGCGAGGATCGCGTGGTGGTCCTCGATCTCACCGGCGGGGACCTCAAGGCGTTGCTCCGCGCCGATGCGCGCGGCGAGCTCGTCACCAATGGCATCGACCTCGCGGCGAACACGATCCTCGGCCATCCGATCCGTGACAACGTGCTCTATCGTGTCACGACCACCGACGTGCTCACCGATGGCGCACGTGCGGGCTTCTTCACGCGGGCGCGCCGTGCGCGGCGGGTCTTCGCGGTCGATTCCACGGGGAGTCATCACCCGGCCGAGGTGGGGACGGAGGTGTCGGTGCGCGAGCTCCTGCTGACGGAGCTCCGACGGATCCGACGCGTCTCCAAGGGGGATGCCCAGATCGATTCGGTCGCGGCCTGGATGCGTCCCGACCCGGGGTTCGTCCCGCTCACGACGATCGCCTTCGAGCGGCCGACGCTCTCGCTCCTCGTGAACGACGTCGCGGGAAACGAGGGGTACGGGACGGTGCCCGAGAGCCGGATCCGTTCCAAGGATGCGTGGGTGATCGCCCTCGGCGGGCGCGTCGTCCTCTCGCGCTACCTCCCCACCTCGCAGACCGACTACGGGCTCACCGTGGCGTACGGGCGGCAGACCGTCACGGCGGATGGCATCTCGGATGTCTCGGAGACGGCGGATGATATCCGGCTCGACGCGACATATCGGCCGACCCTCGCTGGCGGCGCCTGGCTCGGGCGCTTCTATCCCTTCGCGCGTGGTGAGGTCGACACCGAGTTCTCGCCGACGGAGAATCGGGCGACGCAGCAGCAGAACCCGCGGCAGCAGGCGGTGCGTGGTCTGGGGGGGCTCCTGATGCCTCCGGCCGCGCGGTGGCCGCGTCGTGAGGCCTCGCTCGCGGTCGAGAACGACTTCGGTCAGCCGAACGTGCAGGTCGGTGTGCAATCGCGTATCGAGTATGTGCGGCCGGTGGGGAAGGCCCCGCCCCCAGGCTCGGCGCCGATGACGTATCGGCTGCGCAGCGATCTCACCTATCTCCTGCCGGCGCGTCGCGACAACGCGACGCAGCTCGCACTGCGCTACAACCAGATCCACGATCTGGTGATCCCCCTTGCGGACGAGCTCTCCTTGTCGGTGACCGCCGACCTCTTCGTCTTCCAGGGCAAGGTCAAGGCGACGCGCGGGATCGGGACCAACTCGCAGCTCCGCGTCGGGCTGACCTACGATCGGATCTGGAAGCCTCGCTACCAGCCGTTCTTCTGAGCGGTCAGGTCGGGCGCGGCGGGGAAGAGGCCGCGCCCGTCAGAGTGCTCATCCCGCGAAGATCCGTACGGCGTCACCCAAGTGCTTCATCGGGGTCGAGGTCGGCATGAACTCATGCGCCACGTACCCCTGGAACCCCGTCCCGGCGATCGCGCGCGCGATCCGCCCGTAGTTGAGCTCCTGCGTGTCATCGAGCTCGTGCCGCCCCGGGACCCCCGCGGTGTGATAGTGCCCGATGTAGGGCGCGTAGCGCTCGATCGTCCGGACGACATCCCCTTCCATGATCTGCATGTGGTAGATGTCGTAGAGCAGTTTGAAGCGCTCTGAGGCCAACGCTTCCGCGATCGCCACCCCAAAGGTCGTGTGATCGGCCTGGTAGTCACCGTGGTCGACCTTGCTGTTGAGGAGCTCCATCACGACGGTGACGCCCAGACGCTCCGCCGTCGGGAGGATGCGCCGGAGGCCGCGCACGCAGTGCCGGATCCCCTCGCCATCGCTCTGGCCACGCCGGTTCCCGGAGAAGACGATCATCTGCGGGATCCCCGCCTTCGCGACGAGCGGGAGGAGGCGCTCGCTCTCGGCTACCAGGGTGTCGTGGCGCTTCGGGTCGTTCCAGCCGTCGGTGATGGGGCCCGGCCCATTGGCGATCGCGCAGCGCAGCCCATGGCGCGCGGGGATCTCCCATTCGTTCTCGCTGAGCAGATCGATCCCCTGCAGGCCGACGCGCTTGGCCTCGATGCAGAGCTGGTCGATCGGCAGGGTACTGAAGCACCAGCGTGCCACGCTCTGCCGGTAGGCGGGGGCGAACGCGGGCAAGGGATCCGCTGCCGATGCCGCTCGCTCAGGCGAGGCATCGCTCGAGGCGTGCAGCGTCGCGGGGAGTCCGGCGGCCGCGAGGGCGGCCGCCCCGCGCGTGATCGCGTCGCGTCGGGAGATGGTCATAGCTCCCCTCGGTTCATCCGTTCCACCGCGAGCGCCGCCGCACGCGCGGTGATCGCCATGTAGGTGATGCTCGGGTTCTGGCAGGCGGAGCTCGCCATACAGGCGCCATCGGTGACCATCACGTTCGGTACCTCCCAGAGGGCGTTGTTCGCGTCGCAGACGCTGACGTCGGCGGAGCGTCCCATGCGCGCGCCCCCCATCTCGTGGATGCAGAGCCCCGGCGGTACCTCGGGCCGATTCTGATAGATGTTCGTCGCCCCGGCGGCCTCGAGCATCTCGGTGGCCGAGGTGACCATGTCGCGCATCATCGCGCGCTCGTTGTCGCCCCATTTGCAGGAGATCTTGAGCGCGGGGATCCCCCACCTGTCCTGCACCGTGGCGTCGAGCGCGAGGTGGTTCGACTCGTGTGGGAGCATCTCCCCCCAGCCGTTGATCCCGATCCCCCAGGGGCCGAGCTCGGTGAGGAGTTTCTGCTTGAAGTCGGCGCCGTAGCCGGGCCCCGACCACCGGCCGCGTCCGCCGGCGCCGCCCTGCATCCCATACCCGCGCAGGAAGTCGGTGCTCGGCTTCGCGCTCTTCGTGTTGCGGAAGCGAGCGACGTACATCCCATTGGGACGGCTCCCGGAAGTCTTGTAGTCGTCGAATCCCGGCATCGTCCCACCGGCGCCATGAAGCATGTGGTGGTCCATGATGTATTTGCCGAGGGTCCCGCTCGCATTCCCCATCCCCTGCGGGTGCGCCCCGCTCGTGGAGTGCATGAGGATGCGGACCGATTCGAAGGCTGAGGCGCAGAGGAAGATGATGCGCGCCTCGTAGACGGTCTCCTGCATCGTACGCGCATCGATGACACGCACGCCCTTCGCGCGCCCTGTCTTGGGGTCGAGCACCACCTCGCTCACCACGCTCCACGGGCGGAGGGTGAGGCGGCCGGTCTTCTCGGCCGCAGGAAGGGTGGAGCCATTGCTCGAGAAGTAGGAGTGCGTGATGCACCCGCGCTCGCAGGGGCCGCAGTAGTGACAGGCGGCGCGGCCATTATGCGGGCGGGTGAGGATCGCAGCGCGGCCGATCGTCCAGACCCGCTGGCCACCGAACGCCTTCATCACCTTCTCGCGCACCTGCTGCTCGACGCAGGTCATCTCCATCGGGGGGAGGAACTCCCCGTCAGGGAGCTGCTCGAGGCCCTCGGCAGCGCCGGAGACGCCGATGAAGCGCTCGACGTGCGAGTACCAGGGGGCGAGGTCGGCGTAGCGGATCGGCCAGTCGGTGCCATGGCCGTCCTTCGCGTTGGCCTCGAAGTCGAGATCGCTCCAACGATAGACCTGACGGCCCCAGGTGATCGAGCGGCCGCCGACCTGACGCCCGCGGATCCACCGGAAGGGGGCGTCGTCGGGGGTGGTGTAGGGATTCTCGCGATCGTTCACGAAGAACTTCGAGCCCCACTCGTCGCAGGCGTAGCACTCGCGCTGCACCGCCTGCTCGCGCGCCATCCGCTCGCGCTCACCGTAGCCGCGGTAGCGCTTCTCGTACGGCTGCACATGCTCCACGTAGTCGCGTGCGGGGTCGATCGGGCCGCCCGCCTCGAGCACGAGGGTGCGGAGTCCGCGTTCGGTCAGCTCCTTGGCCGCCCATCCGCCGCTGATCCCCGACCCGACGACGATGGCGTCGTACTGGCGACCGGGCTGCGGCGCGCCGAAGAGCAGTTCGCGGCGATCAGGCATGGGACATCCCTCCCATCGGGCGGGTGGGCGTCGGTGCGGCCTTCACCGGGACGGAGCCGCGGAAGGTCTCGTGGATGTAGGTCACCTTGAGCACGTCGCGCCGCACCGTCTCGCTCGTGAGATAGCCGTGGAGGACGAGCCCCTTGAGGCGACGATACGCGCGCTTGGCTGGTGTCGTGCCGTCGAACCCGTTCTCCCCCCACTGCAGCTCGCCATCGCGCTGCACGGGATCGAGATCGGGCCACCGCGCGCCGTACAACGCGAGCGTGCGCTGATCGAGCGCGGCGAGCCCCGCGCGGAACTCGTCACGGTCCTTCGCCTCCATCCATTCGCCGGCGATGATCTCGACGAAGGCGGGGACGCCGACGTCGAGCGCCCCCGGGGTATCGGTGCGGGGAAGGATCCCATCGGCGATCGTGCGCACCAGGGCGCGTTCGTCGGCGGTGAAGAAGCGTGGGGGATCCTGGAGGGCGCGCTGCAGGAGCGCATCGGTCCAGCGGGTGACCGTGGCCTCGTCGGCGTGGACGAGGGCGGGGAGGGTGGCGAGGCCGGCGAGCTGCAGGAGGGCGCGGCGGGTGAGCGTCATGCCGGGGAGGGCCGGAGGGGATGGGCGAGGCGGATCGACCTCGCAATGTTGCCACCGGGTCCGAGTCGAGGGCAAGCTTGTGCATGCCGATCGCCCCATGGGTCCTGCTCGCCGCCTCCCTCGCGGCCGACTCCCTCGTCCATCATGGTCGTCGAGGGGAGACCACGGTGCGCCCTCCGCGCATCGAGATGGTCGTGGCGATCGATGGGCAGCTCGATGAGGCGGTCTGGCGCCGCGCCGCCGTGCTCACGGGCTTCTCGCAGTTCTCTCCGCAGGACGGGATCGCCGCGGCGGACAGCACCGAGATCCTCGTCTGGCATTCGGCGACGGCGATCCACTTCGGGGTGCGGGCGTACGAAACGCATGGCGCCCCGATCGCCACCCTGGCGGAGCGCGATCGCATCACCGCCGACGACCAGATCCAGATCCTCCTCGGCACCTTCAACGACGGGCGCCAGGCGACGATGCTCGCGGTGAATCCGTTGGGGATCCAAGCCGACGGGAGTCTCGTCGAACAGGGCAATCGCGGTGGGGGAGGATTCCTTGCCTCGACCTCCACCGGGCGCGAGGTCGCCGACCTCTCGCAGGACTATGTCTTCCAGTCGAAGGGACGCGTGACGCCCTACGGGTACGAGGTCGAGATCCGCGTCCCCTTCAAGAGCCTTCGCTTCCAGCAAGGCCCGGAGCAGACCTGGGGACTCAACGTCGTGCGTCGTGTGCAGCATGCGAACCACGAGGATTCGTGGACGCCGGCGGAGCGGGGACGCGTCTCCTTCCTCGCGCAATCGGGGACTCTCGTGGGGCTCCGGGAGTTGGATCGTGGGCTCGTGCTCGACGTCACCCCAGAGATCACCGATCGGTGGGACGGGGCACCGAGCGGGGCGCCCGGAGCGACGCGGTGGGCCTACGGGACCGGTCGGGGCCAGGTCGGCACCAACATCCGCCTGGGGCTCTCCAACAACCTGACCTTCAACGCGACGCTCAACCCCGACTTCTCCCAGGTCGAGGCCGATGCGGGGCAGGTGAACTTCGATCCGCGACGCGCGATCCAGATCCCGGAGCGCCGTCCCTTCTTCATCGATGGGATCGAGCAGTTCCAGACGCCCAACGGCTTGGTCTACACGCGGCGCATCGTGCGGCCGGAGGGGGCGGCGAAGGTCGCGGGGAAGATCGGGGGGACCAACGTCGCGTTACTCTCCGCGGTCGATGACCCCACGACGTCGCGGTCGGGGAGCGATCGCCCGACCGTCCAGATCCTGCGCCTCGCGCGCGACCTGGGGGCGCAGTCGCGACTCGCGATGACCTATACGCAGCGCGCTGACGGAGCCGCATCGAACCGCGTGCTGAGCATCGATGGGCGCGCCGTGCTCACCCCGCTCTGGTCGGCGACGGGGCAGGTCGCGCTCGCCAGCGATCGGGCGGCGACCGGTGCGGTGGTGACCGCACCCCTGGTCCAGGTGACGGGGGCGCGGGACGGGCGCGCCTTCGGGTTGCGCTCCAGCTTCCGGGCCGTCTCGCCCACCTTCGTGACCCGCAGCGGTTTCATCTCCCGCGCGGGGGAGACGCAGGCGACGCTCTCGCCGCGCTATACCTGGTTCGGGGGACGCGGGGCGCGCGTCGAGACCGCGACCGCGGGCATCATGGTCGACGCGCTCTGGAATTACGATCGCTTCCTTCAGCGGGGCGATGCGCGCGACAAGAAGCTCCACCTCAACGGGGACCTCACCTTTCGCGGCGGATGGACGGTCGGGACGTCGCTCCTCGTCGAGACCTTCGGGTACGACCCGACCTATTACGGGCCGCGCTACCGGATCGAGGCGCCGACCGCCGCCGGTGGACGCGACACCCTCGCCTTCGTCGGGACCCCACGGCTCCCAAACCGGGATTACGTCCTTCGCCTCGCGACCCCGCGCTTTCCACGGTGGCAGGCCTCGGCGTTCGTGGTCGGTGGGATCGACGAGAACTTCTACGAGTGGAGCTCGGCGCAGATCCTGTATGCGCAGGTCACGGTCAACGCGCGTCCGACGGAGCGCCTGCGGGTCGACGGGACCTTCCAGATCCAGGAGTACGTGCGGGCCTCCGATGGGACCCTCGTCGGGCTGGTGCGGAATCCGCGGCTCAAAGTCGAGTACCAGCTGTCACGCTTCCTGTTCGTGCGCGGGATCGGGGAGTACTTCGCGGAGTACACCGATGCGCTCCGGGACGACGGGCGCACGGGGCATCCGCTCCTCGTACAGAACACCGCCGGGGTCTTCGTTCGGACCGCGGCCTCGACGCGCAACTCCCTCCGGGGAGATCTCCTGGTCGCCTACACCCCGGTGCCGGGGACGGTGGTATACCTGGGGTATGGGTCGCGCCTCACCGAGCCGCAATCGTTCCATCTGGCGCGGGTGGTGCGCGAGCAGGACGTCTTCTTCCTCAAGGCGTCGTACCTCTTCCGCTATTGAGGCTCCGTGGGGACTGGCGTCGGCCTGGTCCCCCCGATTACTCGTTCAGTCGTAAGCCGCCAGGGGTATCCCGCGTCCGCGGGGTTGAGACAGTCCCTTGGAACCTGACCCGGTTCAGACCGGCGTAGGGAGCGCGGCGTGACTCGATGATCGCCCGCGTGGGCGACGCGAGCACGTCGATCCCGACGCTTGTCGTTCGAGGATCCGCCACGATGTCACGTTCGTCACCCCGCTCGCTCGTCCTCTCGCTCACCCTCCTGGCCATCGCGCTCCCTATCGGTGCGCAGGGCACGCGGCCTGCGGTGCCTCGCGATACCACGCAGGCGCGCGACACCCTAGAGGCGGTCGTGATCCGCGCGACCCGTCGCGGGGGCACGGCGCCCACGTCGCAGTCGACCCTCGACCGCGCGACGATCGAGCGGACCTATGCGGGGCAGGACGCCCCGCTCGCCCTGCAGGGGCTCACCGGCGTCACCGCGGCGTCTGATGCTGGCACCTTCAGTGGGTATTCGTCGCTTCGTCTTCGCGGGATCGATCAGACCCGCCTCGCGATCTCCGTCGATGGCGTCCCGCTCAACGATCCTGAGGACCAAGTCCTCTACTTCTCGAATGTCCCCGACTTCATGAACTCGATGCAGTCGGTGCGGGTGCAGCGCGGGGTGGGGGCAAGTGCGTTCGGGCCCGCGGGGTTCGCGGGGTCGCTCAGCTTCGAGTCCCTCCCGTTGGCGACGACGCCGGCCTTCCGAGAGCTCCAGCTCACCTCAGGCTCGTGGGGGACCAATCGCGTGAGCGTGGAGGCCGCCACCGGACCGCAGCGCGGATTCGCGGCCTATGCGCGCCTCTCGGGACAGGAGACGGATGGCTTCCGCGAGCGCTCCGGGAATCAGGCGCGGTCGGCCTTCGTGAGCGCGGGGTGGTTCGGGGCGCGCGACGCCGTGAAGGTCACCGGCTTCGCGGGGCGCTCCACGATGCAGCTCGCCTACTATGCGGCGAGCGAGGACGAGCTCCGGGTGAATCGGCGCTTCAATCCGATGTCTCCAGACGAGCGCGATGACTTCTGGCAGGCGATGGCGAGCGTACAGCACACGCGCTCCTTCGCGTCGACGGCAGCGCTCACGACGACGGTCTATCGCAACGCCGCCGGCGGCGCCTTCGATGTGGCGGCCGGGGATCTCCTCAACTTCAATCTCGATCATGGCTGGGTCGGTCTCCTCTCGACCCTCACCTGGCGCGCCCAGTCCACCGAGTTGGCCGCCGGCATCCATCTCAGCGACTACGCGCGCGATCACCACCTCAAGGTCCGCCCTGACCTCGAGACGCGCCGCTACGACAACACCGGGTTCAAGCAGGAGCAGAGCGGCTTCGTGAAGGCGGGTCGACAGTTCGGGGCGGTGGAGGTGAACGGCGACCTCCAGCTCCGGCGCGCCGCCTTCCGCTATCGGCCCACGCCGGGAAGTGGCTTCGCCGATCCCCGGATCGATTGGCTCTTCGTGAACCCCAAGCTCGGTGTCACCTGGCAGGCGCGTGCCGATCTCGCCCTCTTCGCCTCGCTTGGGCAGGCGGGGCGCGAGCCCACTCGTACGGATCTCTTCGCCGGCGCCGATGATCTGGACGCCGCGGCAGCCGCCGAGCTGCTCCCGCTCTCGCAGGTGAAGCCGGAGCGCCTCACCGATCTTGAGGTCGGGGCGCGCCTCACCCGCGGCACCACCACGCTCCAGGTGAACGCCTTCGCGATGGCCTTCCGCGATGAGATCGCTCCGATCGGCGCGATCGCGATCACCGGGAGCCAGCTCCGTCGCAACGTCGACCGCTCCTCGCGCCTCGGCGTCGAGGTCGAGGGCGCGCTATCACTCACGCCCACCCTCGCGATCCGGGCGAACGCGATGGCGATGCGCGCGCGGATCGCCGAGTACCAGGACGAGGCGTCGGGAATCATCTATCGCGACGTGCGTCCCGTCCTCACCCCGGCGGTGCTCGCCAACCTGCAGGCCAGCTGGCAGCCTCGCACCGGGTGGGAGACGATCCTCGGCCTGCGGCATGTCGGCGATTCGCCGCTCGCCAACGACGGCAACGCCGCCCTCGTCACCCCGGCCTTCACGATGGTCGATGGCGATCTCAGCGTGCCGATCGGACGGCAGCGGCTTCGGGTGCAGGGGCTCAACCTCCTCGACACCAAGGCGTACGCCGCCGGCTATACCGATGGCAGCACGCGCTATCTCTTCCCGGTGGCGGCGCGCACCTGGCTCGCCACGGTACAGGTGACCTTCTAGTCGCGACGCCGGGCGGGGAGGCGACGGACGGAACGGATGGTATCGCCCTCGAGGATCCCATCGACGATGTCGATGCCAGCGATCACCTCGCCCCAGACGGTGTAGTCGCGATCGAGCCGTGCGTTGTCGCGCAGGTTCACGAACCACTGCGCGTCGCCCGTGTCGTGTCCGCGCGTGCTCATCCCGAGGGTCCCACGCCGATGTGAGACGGTGCCGAGCTCGTCGCGCAGGGCGAGCGGGTGCCCCACGTATTCGTTCGCGCCGGGGCTCCCGCCCTGGATCACGAAATCATGTTCGACGCGATGCCAGGTGAGCCCATCGTAGTAGCCACGCGTGGCAAACGCGGCGAGGCGCGCGGCCATGATGGGGGCGACGTCGCCGCGGAGTCGCACGTCGAAGGTGCCTCCGCCACTTTGCTTGGCCATCGTCACGCGCAGGATGATCGTGTCGCCGAGGGCGAGTCGGACGGCATCGCGTGGGAGCGGGCGCGACGCCTCCCTGATCCGATCCTCCGCGGCGGGTCGTCCGGCGGCTTCGAGGAGGGCGACGCGCACATCGCGCTCCGAGGCGTTGTTCCGAGCGGCGAATCGCTGGTACGCGCGAATCGCGGCGTCGCTGAGCTCTGGGCGCGACGACCCCTTGAGCGCCACGGCGGCAGCGCGGACCACCTGCGCCCCTCGGCGCGAGAGCGCAGCGAGATATACCGCATCATCTGTATGCGCGGTGCGCTCGCGCAGGAGCTCGATCGCCGTCTCGGCCACATTATCGTCCCGATCGGTGGCGAGGCGACGGAGCAGGAGGGTGTCGTTGAGCACGCCGGCGGCGCGCGCCGCGGCGCGTCGCAGCGGCCAGGAGCGATCGGTGGCGAGCGCCTCGAGTCGGGGCCGTGCCTCATCCGGCGCCAGCCGAGCGATGGCGACGATCGCATGCGCCGCGCCCTGCCAGCTCACCTCGCCACGGCGTCGGCGGTCGAGTGTCGCGGGCCGCCGGTCGATCCAGCGCAGGAAGGTCGCGACGAGGGCGGTGTCGGCGGCGCAGGAGGCCCGCGCCAGGTCGGCGGCGCGGAGGCGGACAGGCCAGGCACTGTCAGCCGCGGCGAGCCGGAGCGCGGGGCAGTCGTCGCGCAGGGTGGGGAGCTGACGGAACCGGATCCGCCAGGCGGGCTCCACCCAGACCGGTGCCTGTGGGAGCGCGGGGAAGGCCTCGCGTGTGGCGAAGCGCGCGTCACGCGTGCGGGCCACGGCGCGCTCGGCGACGGTGCGGAGGCGGGGGTCGGTGTGCGCACGCCCGTCGGCGACGGCCGCGTCGGTCGTGTCACGCCGGTCCTCGGCCATCAGGATCCGCGCGACGAGGGCGGAATCCGCGCGCGTGAGCCCCTGTGCCGCGAGAGTCGTCGCGCCCAGCAGCGACACGCACAGCGCTCCGATGAGTTGGCACGGGAGACCCCTACGGCGACGCGTCACCGCGGTACGACCTTCCAGAACGCGATCCCGCTCGCCTGCGGGCCGATGTCCACTGACGCGACCTTGGTGCGCGCGCGGAGGTCGATCACATCGACCTTCCCCGGAGCGGCCCCCACCCCCTCACTCGTGACGAAGGCGTACCGTGAGTCGCTCGAGACCGCGACCCCGTGGCTCAGGGTGGTGCTCGCCGGGATGCGCGCGACGGAACGACCGGTCGCGAGGTCGAAGAGCTCGATCTGCGAGCCCTGCTTGATCGACGCGATCATCAGCGTGCCGTCTGGCGTCACGCCAAGGTTGTACGGGCCCCGTCCCGTCGCGAAGCGCCGGGTGACTGTCCAAGTGGCATGATCGACCTCGAGGATCTCGTCCCCCTTGTTGCACGCCACGAGGATCCGCGCGCCATCGGCCGAGGGTTGCGCCCAGGTCGGAGAGCAGGTGGCGGGCGCCATCGTGTGCTGATGCCCCTCCATCGCTGGGTAACCGACCTCCGCCGGGTCACCGGTCTGTCCCTTGGAGACGCGACGCGTCCCCTCGATCCACAGCTGGAGCATCTCGCCCCCATCGGCGGGAAGCGGCCCCTCCTTCCCCTTCGCGAGGTGGAAGCGGCGCGAGACCTGCTGCGTGCGTGTATCGATCTCGACGAGCTCGTCATCCATCATGCAGGCGCTGTAATGGAAGCGCCCATCGGGAGAGATCCGGCTGCCGTGTGGCATCGTGCAGGTCACGATGCGGGCCACCTCCACGAGGTTGGGCACATGCACGACGGAGACGGAGGACGGCACCATGTCCCCGTGCAAGTTGAAGTTCACCGAATAGGTGTAGCGTCCATCCGGCGTCGCGTCGATCGAGGCGGGGAAGGTGCCGAGGAGGACGCCAGGGCCGGCGAGGGTGTCGGGGCCGAGCACGTACTGCCAGTACTTACCGTCGGGGAAGCCGTGGCCCGTCGTCAGATGGAGGAAGCGGCCGTCGGCGGAGATCGCGAGCCCATGCGGTCCCTCCATCTCCGCGGCGAACTCCCCGATGGGGATCTCGCGCTCGACCGTCGCCGTGCGGCCATCGAAGCGGATGCGGTAGAGCTTGTCGGCGCTCTCGGCACCCGCGTAGGCATAGTAGAGCGGACCGGTGCCGGGGGTGGGCGCAGGCGTGGCGGAGGTCGCACGCCCTTGCGCGACGAGCGGACCGGCGACCGCCAGAAGTGCGATCACCGCGACCCATCGGGGCGACCGGCCATTGCGGGGTCTGCTCGGAACCTGCATCCTCTCTCCTTGTACCGATGGTCTCCGTCTCTCCTTCTGCCCGACCGACCATGTCAATGCTAACCCTCCGTCGTCTCGTCGTCACGGCGCTCTACATCCTGGCGGCGCTCCCGCCGGGTCTCCGCGCCCAGCAGGGGGGCGCGACGCCTCCGGCGGTGGCGCGGCTCGTCGCCGAGCCTGCGGCGATCTCGCTCGTGGCGGGGCAGACGCGCGCATTCACCGTACGCGCCTTCGCCGCTGACGGTCGCGAGATCCCGAATGCCTTCGTGCGGGTCATGGCGGGGACGCGCGCCGTCCGCTTCACCGATTCCACGGTCACCGCGACCGTGGCGGGGCGCTATGAGGCCACGGCGTCCGCGCAGGGGACGGATGGGCGGAGCGTGACCCTCGCGATCCCGATCCAGGTGACCTGGCCCCGTGTGACGACGCTCACCGTGTCGGGGCCCGCGGGCGCGCTCTACGCGGGACGCACCGTCCCGCTCAGAGTGACGGGGATGCATGCCGACGGCTCCGAGCGGCCTGGGCTCTCCGCCACCTGGCAGAGCGCGAACCCGAAGGTCGCGACGATCAATCGTTTCGGCGATGTCACGGCGGTCGGCCCGGGCACGACGACGGTGACGGCAGAGGCCGAGGGGGCGACCGCTCGGATGACCGTCACGGTGGTCGCGAATCCGGTCGCGAAGGTCGAGATCACCGTCGCCGAGTCGCAGGTGCGGCAGGGCGATGTGGTGCGCCTGACCGCGGTGGCGAAGCGTGCGAATGGGAGCGCCGTCGCCGACGCCCCGATCACCTGGAGCTACACCTACGTGCCGGACGATTCGATCCTCCCGGCGGGGCTCCCCGGTGGGGCAGGGATCGTGCAGTTCGACCGCTTCACGGGGAACTATCCGGGGCGCTACACCCTCCTCGCCCAGAGCGCGGGGGTGACGGCGCAGACCTCGCTCCAGGTGGTGCCGCGTGAGGTCCGGCAGCGGATCCAGGTCACGAGCCGCGGGAACATCAACACCTCCCACACCTCCGACCTCTGGCCCTGGACGGGGCGCGATGGGCGGGACTACGTGCTCGTCGGCACCTGGGGCGGGGATGGCTACGCGTTGGTCTTCGACATCACTGACATGGACAACATCGTCAAGACCGATTCGGTGAAGGTCGATGCGCGCACCATCAACGATGTGACCGTCTCGCCCGATGGGCGGTACGGCGTCCTCTCGCGTGAGGGGGCGTCCAATCGGCAGAACGGCGTCGTCATCCTCGATCTCGCCGATCCCGCGCACCCCAAGATCGCGAGCACCTTCACCCAGGAGCTGACGGGTGGGGTGCACAACATGTTCGCGACCAACGACTACCTCTTCGCCGTCTCCGGTGGGGCGAAGTATGTGATCGTCGATGTGCGCGACATCTACACACCGAAGTACGTGAGCGAGTACCGGCATCCGAATGCGCGACTCCACGACCTCTGGGTCCGTGATGGGATCGCCTACTCGGCGCAGGGGGGGGTCGGGGTGGTCGTGGTCGATGTCGGCAACGGGACGTACGGGGGGACGATCGAGCAGCCGAAGCTGATCACCACCTATCCGGTCAACTCGGGGCATGAGATCTATCCCTATGTCCAGAAGAAGACGGGGCGCACCTATCTCTTCATCGGCGATGAGGAGATGAGCCGCCGTGGACGGACCTGGGAGGGGACCAACTACGCCCTCTCGGGTCCCGATGGGAAGCCGCCGCGCAACGGGGTCGCGCAGACCTCGGGCGGGTACACGCATATCGTGGACTTCACCGATCCGATGAAGCCGCTTCCGGTGGGCCGCTACCATCTCGAGGATTATGGGGCCCACGACATCATCGTCGAGGACGATGTGCTCTATCAGGCCTACTATGATGGCGGCGTCCGCGTCGTGGATGTCTCGGGGGAGCTTCTGGGGAATCTCTACGATCAGAATCGCGAGATCGCGGTCTTCAAGCCGTATGATCCCGATGCCTACACCCCGAACGCCCCCTTCGTGATGAACGCGATGCCGTGGAAGGGGCGGGTCCTCTTCACCGACTTCAACTCCGGGCTCTGGGCCGCCAAATTGGTGCCGAAGTCCTTCGTTCCCTGACCGC
>JAJTFH010000072.1 GCA_021298395.1 Gemmatimonadota bacterium
CTCTTCTCGGTCGGCGTCACGGTGAAGGCGCTCGTCCTCCGGGGGGAGATGCCGGCGCTCACCTCCCCCGACGAGGCGACCCCGCAGTTCCTCCTCCGCTTCGTCCCCGTCGTCCTCTCGGCGCTCGTCTTCGCCGGGGTCGCCGCCGCGATCATGAGCACGGTGAACTCTTTCTTGAGTATCGGGGCGGCCGCGCTGACGCATGACCTGCCGCGTGCGCTCGGGCGTGAGCCGATCCGCCAGCTCCTGATCGGGCGGATCTGGACTGTCGTGATCGCCGTCCTCGCCGCACTGCTCGCGCAGCAGGCGGGGCTCCTCGTCGCCTTCCTGGGGATCCTTGGTTACGGGCTCTTCGCTTCCACGCTCGTCCCGGCGCTCGCCATCGGGCTCAACTGGACCGGCGCCACGCGCGAAGGAGCGCTCGCCTCGATCGCGACGGGGCTCACGCTGACGGTCGGACTCGAATGGCTCGTCTGGTCCAAGCGCCTCACCGTTCCGCAGGGGATCACCGTCACCGGGATCACCCTCGTGACCTCACTGCTGGTCTTCCTCTCGGTGTCGTGGCTCACGCGCGCACAAGCGCCATCCCAGCTCGACCCCGACGTCCGCGCCATCATGCTGGACGCCTAGGGCAGTTACCTGATCCCTGGCACCTGTCCCCTGCTACCTGAGGATCCCCTTCGCGATCGTCTGCAACTGCATGTTGCTCGTCCCCTCATAGATCGTACCGATCTTCGCATCGCGATAGAACTTCTCCACCGGATAATCGGTGGTGTAGCCGTACCCGCCGAAGAGCTCGACCGCGAGTGAGGTGACGCGTTCGCAGACCTGCGAGGAATAGAGCTTCGCCATCGCTCCCACCTGTGCGATGTCGTGCCCCGCATCACGGAGCCGCGCCGCGTTGTACACCATCAGGCGCGCCGCCTCGAGCTCCGTCGCCGCCTGCGCGACCTGGAACTGGATCCCCTGGAACTCGGCCAAGGGCTTCCCGAACTGCGTCCGCTCCTTCAAGTAGGCGACCGCCGCATCGAGTGCGCCCTGCGCGTTGCCGATCATCTGCGCGCCGATCCCGATCCGCCCCTCGTTCAGGGTCTCGATCGCGATCTTGTACCCCTGACCCACGGGGCCCAACACATCGGCGTCGGGGACGAAGACCCCATCGAGGATCAGCTCCGTCGTGCTCGACGCGCGGATCCCGAGCTTGCTCTCCTTCTTCCCGACGGAGAAGCCCTTCGCCTCACGCTCGACTACGAAGGCGGTGATCCCCTTGTATCCCTTGCTCGGGTCGACCGTGGCGAAGACGACATACAACCCCGCCTCGGCGCCATTCGTGATCCAGAGCTTCCGACCGGTGAGCGACCACCCGCCCTCGACCTGCGTCGCGCGGGTCGCCAGCGCGAAGGCATCCGAGCCACTCCCCGCCTCGGAGAGGGCGTAGGCACCGACGGTGCCGGCGCAGAGGCGCGGCATCCAGCGGGCGAGCTGCTCCTCGGTACCGGCAGAGAGGAGTGGGTGCGCCACCAAGGTGTTCTGCACGTCGACCATGATCGCCGCCGCGGCGTCGACCTTGCTGATCTCCTCCACCGCGAGCGTCACCATCATCACCGAACCGGCAGCCCCACCATGCGCCTCGGGGGCCTGGATCCCCATCAACCCCATCTCGAAGTAGGCGGCGATCAGCGCGGGGTCGAGCTTCCCTGCCTGTTCCATCGACTGGACGCGAGGAGCGACCTCGCCGCGCGCGAACTCCGCCACCGCATCGCGGAAGGCGAGTTCGTCCTCGGAGAGCATGGTCAGCGCCGGGCGGGCGAGTTCGGGAGCGACGGTCGGACGCGACATCGGACACCACGGTTGGGGGAAGACCCCCCAAATCTAGCGGCGCACCGGGTCGTAGTTCAGGATCGGCGCGAGCCACCGCTCGGCGGTCGCGAGCTCCATCCCCTTCCGCGCCGCGTACGACTCCACCTGATCCTTCTCGATCTTCCCGACGCCGAAGTACTTCGCCTCGGGATGCCAGAAGTACCACCCCGAGACCGCTGACGCCGGGAGCATCGCGAAGCTCTCGGTGAGATGCACGCCCACGTTCTTCTCCGCATCGAGCAGATCGAAAAGGGTGCGCTTCTCGGTGTGATCGGGGCAGGCGGGGTACCCGGGCGCCGGACGGATCCCCTGATACTGCTCGCGGATCAGCGCCTGATTGTCGAGCGCCTCGTTCGGGGCATACCCCCAGAGCTCGCGCCGCACCCGCTCGTGCATCCGCTCGGCGAACGCCTCGGCGAGACGATCCGCCAGTGCCTTGAGGAGGATCGACGAGTAGTCGTCGTGCGCCGCCTCGAAGGCGGCGACGCGCGCATCGAGTCCCACGCCGGTGGTGACCACGAAGGCGCCGAGCCAATCGGTGACCCCCGCGCTCTTGGGCGCGACGTAGTCCGCGAGCGCGACATTCGAGCGCCCGTCCTTCTTCACCATCTGCTGGCGGATGGAATGCACCGTCACCCCGCGACCTGGGAGGATGATGTCCTCCTTCCCATCGGAGTGCGCCTCGAAGAAGCCGACCGCCGCGCGCGCGGTGAGCCACTTCTCACGGACGATCGTGTCGAGCATCCCCTGCGCATCGCGCCAGAGGTTGCGTGCCGCCTCACCGACCACGGGGTCATCGAGGATCGCAGGATACGATCCCGCGAGCTCCCAGGTCTGGAAGAATGGGGTCCAGTCGATGCGCGGGACGAGCTCCTCGAGCGGGACGTCGTCGAACACCCGCACGCCTTCGAAGCTCGGGCGTGGCGGGGTGACCCCGGCCCACGAGAGGGCGACCTTGTTGGCGCGCGCCTCCTCGAGTCGCTGGCGCGGGGCATCGTGCTGCCGCGCCGCACGCGCCTCGCGTACCTGCTGATACTCGGTGCGCACATCCTCCACGAAGCTGTCGCGCAGTCCGTCGCTCAGGAGGCTCCCCGCCACCCCGACCGCGCGCGAGGCATCGAGCACATGCACCACCGGCGCCGAGTAGTTCGGCGCGATCTTGACCGCGGTATGCACCTTGGAGGTCGTCGCCCCACCGATCAGGAGGGGGACGGTCCACCGCTCGCGCTCGAGCTCGCTCGCCAGGAAGGCCATCTCCTCGAGCGAGGGGGTGATCAGCCCCGAGAGGCCGATGATATCCACATCGTGCGCCCGCGCCGCCTCGAGGATCTTCGCGGCCGGCACCATCACGCCGAGGTCGATCACCTCGAAGTTGTTACACTGGAGCACGACGCCGACGATGTTCTTCCCGATGTCGTGCACGTCCCCCTTCTGTTCGGCCTCGATATACGGGATGAGGTGCGCGACCGCCCGTTTCATCACGCGCGCCGATTTCACCACCTGCGGGAGGAACATCTTCCCCGCGCCGAAGAGATCGCCGACGACGTTCATCCCCTGCATGAGCGGCCCTTCGATGACCTCGATCGGCCGGTCGTAGAGGTGGCGTGCCTCCTCGGTGTCCTCCACCACGAACTCAGCGATCCCATGCACGAGGGCATGGGAGAGGCGCTCGTTGACGGGGGCCTCACGCCAGGAGAGATCGACCTTCCGCTGCTGCGCCTGGCCCTTGGCGTCGTCAGCGACGGCGAGGAGGCGCTCCGTGGCATCGGGGCGCCGCGCGAGGATCACATCCTCGACGCGCTCGCGGAGGTCGGCGGGGATGTCCTCGTAGATCACGAGGGCGCCCGCGTTCACGATCCCCATGTCCATCCCCGCCTTCACGGCGTGATAGAGGAAGACCGAGTGGATCGCCTCGCGCACCGCGTTGTTCCCGCGGAACGAGAAGGAGACGTTGCTCACCCCGCCGGAGATCCGGGCATGCGGGCAACGCGCCTTGATCTGACGGGTGGCCTCGATGAAGGCGAGCGCGTACCGGTCGTGCTCCTCGATCCCCGTGGCGACGGCGAAGATGTTCGGGTCGAAGATGATATCCTGTGGCGGGAAGCCCACCCGCTCCACGAGGAGCGTGTAGGCTCGCTCGCAGATCGTGACCTTCCGCTCGACGGTGTCGGCCTGTCCCTGTTCGTCGAACGCCATCACGATCACCGCGGCGCCGTACCGACGCACGAGCGTCGCCTGCTGCAGGAAGGCCGCCTCTCCCTCCTTCAAGGAGATCGAGTTCACGATCGACTTCCCCTGCACGCAACGAAGCCCCGCCTCGATCACCTGCCACTTGGAGGAGTCGATCATGATCGGGACCTTCGCGATCGCCGGCTCCGTCGCCACGAGGTTCAGGAAGCGCGTCATCGCCGCCTCGGCGTCGAGCATCCCCTCGTCGAAGTTGATGTCGATGACGACGGCCCCCGCCTCCACCTGTTGGCGTGCCACCTCGAGCGCCTGGTCGTAGTGCCCGCCGAGGATGAGGTCGGCGAACTTCTTGGAGCCGGTGACGTTGGTGCGCTCCCCGACGTTCACGAAGTTCGAGTCGGGGCCGATCACCAGCGGCTCGAGCCCGGAGAGGCGGAGCACCGGGGGCGGCGTCGGGATCGTGCGCGGCGCGACATCACGGACGGCGTTCGCGATCGCCCGGATGTGATCGGGGGTCGTGCCGCAGCAGCCGCCGACGATGTTCACCAGCCCCGATTCCGCGAACTCCTTCAGGATCGCCGCGGTGAAGCCCGGGGTCTCGTCGTAGCCCCCCATCTCATTCGGGAGGCCGGCGTTCGGGTGCACCGAGACGTGACAGTCGGCGATCCTCGAGAGCTCCTGCACGTAGGCGCGGAGCTCCTTCGCACCGAGGGCACAGTTGAGCCCGACGCTGAAGGGGCGCGCATGCATCACCGAGGTCCAGAACGCCTCGGTGGTCTGCCCCGAGAGGGTGCGGCCGCTCGCGTCGGTGATCGTGCCGGAGATCATGATCGGCACGCGCAGTCCGCGTGCGGCGAAGACCTCCTCGACGGCGAAGAGTGCCGCCTTGGCGTTCAGCGTGTCGAAGATCGTCTCGACCAGGATGATGTCGGCGCCGCCGTCGAGGAGCCCTTCGGTCGCTTCGACGTACGAGGCGACGAGCTCCGCGAAGGTCACGTTGCGCGCGCCGGGATCGTTCACATCGGGGGAGATGCTCGCCGTGCGATTCGTAGGGCCGAGCACGCCGGCCACCCAGCGGGGGCGTCCATCCTGGGCCTCGAATTCGTCGCAGAGGCGGCGCGCGTGGGCGGCGCCTTCGACGTTGAGCTCGCGGACCAGCTCCTCCATGCCATAGTCCGCCATCGCGATCCGCGTGGCGTTGAACGTGCTCGTCTCGATGATGTTCGCGCCCGCCTCGAGGTAGGCGCGATGGATCCCGCCGACCACGTCGGGACGGGTGAGGATCAGGAGGTCGTTGTTCCCTTTGAGGTCGCTCGGCCGCACGTGTGAAGGGGGTCGCGCTCATCGGGGGGTCACCTCCCCGCGCAGCCCCTCGGCGGGGGTGCGTGGATGGGGGCGCAGCCCGAGGATATGGCAGAGGGCGTAGGCGAGATCGGCGCGGTTGAGCGTGTAGAAGTGGAACTCCGTCACACCGGCCTGCGCGAGCTGCTGGCACTGTTCGGCGGCGACGGTGGCGGCGATCAGCTTGCGCGTCTCCGGGTCACCGTCGAGGCCGTCGAAGACCCGCGCGACGGGCGAGGGAATCGCGGCCCCGGTCGCCTGCGCGAACTTGCGCGTCTGCGTGAAGTTCGTGATCGGCATGATCCCCGGGACGATCGGGATCGTGATCCCCGCCTTCCGCACGCGATCGAGGTAGCGGAGGTAGGTCCAGTTGTCGAAGAACATCTGCGTGATCGCCCGCGTGGCGCCGGCGTCGATCTTCCGCTTCAGGTTGTCGAGGTCGGCCTGTGGGGAGAGCGCCTCGGGGTGCGTCTCGGGGTAGGCGGCGACGGTGATCTCGAAGTCGTGGCGCCGCTTGAGTCCCTCGACCAGATCCGAGGCGTACGGGTAGCCCCCGGGAGTCGGCGTGTAGCTGCCATCGCCGTTGGGGACATCGCCGCGGAGGGCCACGATGTGCCGCACCCCCACCGCCCAGTAGTCATCGGCCACCGCATCGACCTCGGCGCGAGTCGCCCCCACGCAGGTGAGGTGCGCGGCGGGGACGAGCGGGGTCTCCGTCATCAGCCGGTGCACCGTCTGGTGCGTGCGCTCGCGGGTCGAGCCCCCGGCGCCGTAGGTCACCGAGACGAAGCGCGGGTTGAGCGGCGCCAAGCGGGTGATCGAGCGCCAGAGCGTCTCCTCCATCTCCGCCGTCTTGGGCGGGAAGAACTCGAAGGAGACGAGGAAGGGGACGGGGAGGGCGAGAGAGCTCACAGCAGACTCCAGAAAGCACGAAAGCCCGAGGCGTCGAGGCGCACCGGGCTGGCGCTTTAGCGGGATGTTTTACGTGGCCGCAAGTTGCCTCGAAATCGCCACGGATTCAGTTGTCACTAAAACCTATCATCCGGATGAACGGATGGCAAGGGCCGGGTTCAGGGGACAGGCACCAGGGGTCGGGGTCCTGTCCTCTGTTCCCTGACCTGCGAGTGCGCACCGGATCGATGGGAGGTGCGTCGAATCGGTGATGGCGGGTTTGGGTCCGCCCCCTACCGTCCCCCCTGTCGCTCGCGGATTGGATGTGCCTCCCCCTCCGCGGCTGTGGACCTCTCCCGGTCGGACCGACCCTCACTCACCTCCCAACCGGAGTACCGAATGACCCAGTTCCTCGCTCGCTGGCGTGCGCACCACACCATGCTCCTCCTCCCCTTCGTCTCGGGGCCGTTGCTCGCGCAGAGCTCAGGGAGCACCCCGACCCCCACCGAGGTCGTCGTCCACTGCCTCGATGCCGCGGCGACCGCCTTCGTGCAGTGCCTCGCCGATCTGCCCTGGTACGCCGAGGGGCTCTGCTACAGCAAGTACGCCGCCGACGGGATCCTCTGTGTGCCGTCGACGCTCCTCAAGTTCATGATGAGCTGATGGACGCCCTGGTCGAGGCCCGTGGGGTCCAGCATGCGATCGGTACGCGCGCGATCCTCACGGGTCTCGCCCTGTCCATCGCGCGAGGGGAGGTGGTCGGGGTGGTGGGCCCGAATGGGGCGGGGAAGTCGACCCTCGGGCGACTCCTCCTCGGGTTCCTCTCCCCGACCTCGGGGACGATCACCATCGGGGGGACCGATCCGATGACCTATCGGCGGACCCATGGGGTGGGGTTCCTCCATGAGGATGGTGGGCGAGGGTGGGAGCATGCGACCCCGCGTGCCCTGCTCGCCCTGCATGTCGATGATCTCGGGGCGCTGACGCGCGACCCCATCTGTCGCACCCTCGGGATCGCGAATCATCTCGATCGACGGGTCGCGACCCTCTCCAAGGGACAGTGGCGTGCCTGCCAGCTCGCGATGATGCTCCTCCCACGCACCGCGTTCCTCTTGCTCGACGAGCCGGAGGCAGGACTCGATCCCGGCGCACAGGGACGCCTCCACGAGGTGCTCGCGATGCGTGCGGCGGCGGGGGCGGCGATCCTCGTCCTGTCGCATCATCTCGACTCCCTGGCGTCGGTCACACAGCGGATCCATCTCCTCGTGCGCGGAGGGTTCCACGATCAGATCGATCCCACGGGGATGAGCCTCTCGGCGCTCCGCGCGCGCTACATCCGCGGGGTCGATGCCACGCTCGCGCATCACGTGATGCGCGGGAGGGCCGCCTGATGCTCGCGGCCTGCCTCGTGAGCGTCGTATGCCTCGCGAGCGTCGACGCGGCGCGTGCCGAGCTCGTGATGGCGATCCTCCTCTACACCCCCCCCATCCTCGCCCTGATGGTGATGGGCGGGGTCTTCGCCCATTGGCGTCGCGCCTCCGTCTGGACGACGATCGCCCAACGCGCGGGGGCGGGGCTCGCCGACGGGTGGCGACTCCTCGCGCTCGCGGCGGCGCTCTATCTCGTGCTCCTCCTCCCGATCGTGGGGCTCGCGCTCCGCCGCATGCCCATACCATCGCCGGCAGCTGGCGTCCTGCACCCCGTCGAGCGGGCCGCCGTCTTCGTCTCGGCCTGGGGGATCATCTCCTTCCTCACCGTCGCGACGGTCGCCGTCCTCGCGCGACGCGGGGTCGCGGGACTCATGATCTGCTGGATGGCGGTCCCGGCGGTGCTCGCCTTCGCCGGTCCGGCGATGGGTCTTGAGAAGGAGGTCACCGAATCCCTCGCCTACCTGGCACCCCCCTTCCATGCGGCGGCCCGCCTCCACGATGTGCTGATGGGGGAGAGTGCCGACCTCACGCGACGCGTGGTCACCCATCTCCTCACCTTCCCCATCCTGTGTGCGGGGCTCATCACCCTCGGGCTGCAGCGATTGGTGGACGCCCCGACCGAGGTCGATCCCTAGCCGCTGCCGCGTCGCGCGCTCAGACCACCGCGAGCATGAGCCGTTCGACGAGGATCAGGAGGAACCAGGCCACGATCGGCGAGAGGTCGGCCATCCCCACGGGCGGGAGGGCGCGGCGAAGCGGACCGAGGAACCACTCGGTGAGTCTATAGGCGAGGCGGCCGATCGCCGAGTGGCTCCCGCCGAACCAGCTCGTCACCACCCGCGCGAAGATCGCGAGATGGAGCACCCCGATCGTCCAGCTCACGAGCAGGGCGAAGAGGCCAGCGCCCCCTGCGCGCGTAGCGAGCAACGCCCCGCGCAGGATCTCCCGCACGAGCTCGAGGCACATCACCAGCGCCACGCCCCCCATCAGGACCGTGGCGAGCCCCCACCAGGGAAGGTTCGCCGGGCGGTGGCTGATGCGGAGCCGCCAGAGCCGCCGTTCGAGGGCGCCGAGGGCGGGATCGGTGAGGGCGCGGGTCACGCGCGCGAGTCGACCGAAGGGGGAGAGGCGCCGGCTTCGCGCGGCCCAGGCCAGCGCCGCGAGCGGGGTGAGCACCAGGAGGGTGCCGAGGATCAGCGCCCGGACCCAGAGGAGGGAGAGGCCGAGGGCGGTCAGGAGCGGGGCGGGGGAATCCACAGGGGAATTGTGACGGGAGAGGGGGTCTCAGAGGTAGGGTGGGGTGTGACGGCTGGCAGGTCGACGGTCGGAGCGGTGGTGGTCCCATGGCGCGGGATGCGGAGGGCTGGTCATACTCCCGAGACCGCGCCTATGTCGTCCTCTCCCCCCTCCTCCCCGATCGACCCCTCGCTGCCGTTGCGGGCGAAGGGGGGCGACCGCCAGGCCTTCGCGCAGTTGGTCGAGCTCTGCTATCCAAGGTCGCTCCGGTTCGCCCTCCACATGGTGGGGAACCGGGAGGATGCGGAGGAGGCGGTGCAGGACACCTTCGTCCGGGTGTATCACCACCTGGGGCGGTTCCGGGATGATGGGCGGTTCGAGCCCTGGCTCTTCCGGATCCTGGCGAACCGGTGTCGGACGGTGTTGGCGAAGCGGCGGCGGCATGCGGAGGTGATCCAGTACGGTGACGTGCCGGATCACGGGGCGCCGACGATGGTGGAAGGGCCGGATTGGATGGAGGAGATCCACAAGGTGTTGGCGACGCTCCCGGTGGAGCAGCGCGAGGCCTTCCTCCTCCACCACGTGGAAGAGTTGGCGTACGAGGAGATCGCCGCGGTGACGGGGGTCAAACTGAGTGCGCTGCGAATGCGAGTCAAACGGGCATGCGATCTGTTGCGCGTGCGCCTTGCCGAGGTGAGACGGGATGATCGATGAACGAGATGCGGTGATCGAGGCGGTGCGCGGGCGGTTGCGCGCCTCGGTCGCAGACCAGGCGGACCCACGGGCGGTGGCGCGGATCCTCTCCGCGGCCTTCGCCGCGCCGGCGCCATCGCGCTGGCGGCGGTGGCTCGACGCGTGGCACCTCCCCGTGATGTCGCGCGTGGGAGCGGCGGTGGTCGCCGTCATCGCGCTCGCCGCGGGATTCGTCGCGCGCGGGGTGCTCCCGAATCGCGCGCCGGTCGACCCGATGGCGGTGACGGGGGAGTTCCCGATTCCGGTGACACCGGCATCGGATCCGCGGTCGGGTGCGGTCGCGACGCAGTTCGTCTTCGAGGCGCCGGCCGCGCAGTCTGTCGCGCTCGTCGGTGACTTCAACGGGTGGGTGCCGACCGCGGCCCCCCTCGTGCGACTTCGGTCCGGTGTCTGGACGGTCACGGTGCCGCTGATGCCGGGGCGCCACGTCTACGCCTTCCTCGTCGATGGCGCGCGCTCGATGCCGACTACGGCCGACCGAGCTCCGTGGTGATGGTCCCGGGCCGATGATGTCGACCGTCACACCTCGCATGCGCGCGGCGGGTGTCGCGCTCGTCGGACTGATGCTCGGTGCGCCAGTCACCGCGCTCCACGCACAGGCACCTTCGCAGGCGCCGTCCCAGGCGATCGCCCTCGCGATCTCCGATGCCAAGACCCGACAAGCGGTCGAGCGTGAGATCGCGCGCGCCGTGAGCCGCGGGCTCCCTTCGGCGCCTCTCGTCGCGAAGGCCATGGAAGGGATCACCAAGCAGGCGGCCCCCGATCGCATCCGCTCCGCCGTCGCCGCGCAGGCGCAGCGCCTGGAGCAGGCGCGCGGTCTCCTCGGCCCGACCCCCTCCGAGGCGGAGCTCGTCTCCGGCGCCGAGGCGCTCGCGGCCGGGATCCCGACGGCGATGCTCAAGCAGGTGCGCGCGGCGTGGCCCGCGCAGTCG
>JAJTFH010000027.1 GCA_021298395.1 Gemmatimonadota bacterium
GGCGAGATGATCCCCAACGACAAGAGCTTCGTCGAGATCGACCCAGTGGTGAAGGATCGCTTCGGGATCCCCGTGCTCCGCGTGCACTGGGAGTGGCGCGACGCCGAGTATCTCCAGGTGCGGCACATGCAGGAGACCTTCCGCGCGATCATCGCCGAGATGGGGGGCGAGGTCTGGAGCGCGATGCCGACCAGGGAGCAGGGATACGGGATCGCGAATGGCGGGGCGATCATCCACGAGCTGGGTGGGGTGCGGATGGGGCGGAGCGATCGCGACTCCGCGCTCAACGCGAACTGTCAGGCGTGGGGCTGCGACAATCTCTTCGTCGCGGACGGTGGGCCCTTCGTCTCGCAGGCGGACAAGAATCCCACCTGGACGATCCTCGCGCTCTCCATGCGCACCAGCGACCACATCATCCGGCAGCGCCGGGCGGGGGCCCTCTGATGTCCGAGATGAATCGACGGGACGCCTTACAGCATCTCCTCGCCGTCCCGGCGGGGATGGTGATCGCGCCGGAGGTCGTGGAGCGCGCGGCGGCGCATGTGGAGGCGGCGCTCGCACCAGCGACACCCGAGGCGTCGAGCGAGCAGGGCGCGCAGCCCGCCGCGCGCGCCGCCTATAGCCCCAAGCAGTTCACCACCGACGAGTGGCGGCTCCTCCGTGTGCTCGTGGACTATGTGATCCCGCGCGACGCGCGCTCGGGGAGCGCCACCGATGCCGGGGTCCCGGAGTTCATGGACTTCATGCTCGGGGAGTCCGCGGGCATGCGCACCTGGATGAAGAACGGGCTCGGGTGGATGAACGCCGAGTGTCGGGCGCGGTTCGGGAAGGGGTTCGTGAGCTGCACCGACACGCAGCGGCGTGTGGTGCTCGACGCGATCGCCTATCCCAAGAAGGCCGCGCCGGAGCTGAAGCCGGGGGTCGACTTCTTCAATAACCTGCGGAATCTCACGGCGAGCGGGTTCTTCTCGAGTCGGGTCGGGATCAAGGATCTCGGCTACATCGGAAACGTGGCGGTGGCCAAGTGGGAGGGGACGCCGCCGCAGGTGATGGCGTGGGTGAAGCGGGGCTGATGGCATCGCTCCTCGTGATCGGACGCCGAGCCGTCGGCGCGCTCATCCTCGCGGTCGCCACGCAGGCGACGGCGCAGCGCCCCTCCCCCGCCGCTCCGCTCGCGCGCGAGCTCCTCACGGAGATGATCGCCGCGCGCACCACGGTGAGTGGGACCACCACCCCGCTCGTCGAGTCGCTCGCGGCGCGCTTCCGTGCCGCCGGCATCCCCGCCACCGATGTGATGGTGCTCGGCGCGGGAGAACGGAACCGGAACCTCGTCGTGCGGCTTCGCGGACGTGATCGTGCGGCGACGCCACGCCTCTTCCTCGCGCATCTCGATGTGGTCGAGGTCGACTCCGCGGCGTGGCGCACGAATCCCTGGGTGCTCACCGAGCGTGGCTCGTCGCGAATCGCCCCGAGCTCGTGCGCGCGGAGTTCGTCGTGAACGCCGACGGCGGCTCAGGCGAGGTCGCCGAGGGGCGCCCCGTGGCGTTCAACGTGCAGGCGGCGGAGAAGGTCTACCTCGACCTCACCCTCACCGCGCGCGGCCCCGGCGGGCATAGCTCCCTCCCGGCGGGCCCCTCGCCGATCGATCGGTTGGCTGGGGCGCTGGATCGGGTGGGGCGGCACACCTTCCCCGTGCAGCTCACCGCCGTCGCGCAGGAGTACCTGCGCCAACGTGCCCCGCTCGCGGGCGGGGAGACGGGGGCCGCGATGGCGGCGCTGGCGCGCGACCCACGCGATGCCACCGCCGCAGCGATCCTCTCGCGCTCCCCGCAGCTCAACGCGACCCTCCGCACCACCTGCATCTCCACCCTCCTCCGCGGCGGGACCGCGCCCAACGCGATCCCCTCGGCGGCCGAGGCCAATGTGAACTGCCGGATCGTCCCCACCGAGCCCGCCGATTCGGTGCGCGCGGTGATCCAGCGTCTCGTCGCCCCGTTCGATGTGGAGGTGACGGTGCGGTGGCCGGCGACCCCGAGCCCGCCGTCGATCCTTCCCGACGTGCTGCGGCGCGCGCTCGAGGCGACGCTCAAAGAGACGGTCGGGGCAGTCCCGGTGATCCCGTATATGGAGATGGGGGCGACCGACGGGCTCTACCTCCGGAACATCGGGGTCCCCGTCTTCGGGGTGATCGGGCTCTTCGTGACCGAGGAGCTGATCGGGACGGCACACGCGAACGACGAGCGGGTCCCGGTGGCGGCGTACGACGGGCTCGTGGAGTTCACGCGGCGACTGGTCGATCGGCTGGCGCGCTGACGGCCGTAGATAAGAGCTGGACAGGGTCCTATCCAGGTCCTATCCGGAGCAGCTGACACGGCACTCCGTGCAGGGTTGGCGCGTTGATGAGGGCTGGGGCCATCAGGTCCCCGATCCTTCCTCGTCACCCCGCGCTCATGTCTCGCCTCACCCGCGTCCTGCTCCTCCTCGTCGCCCTCGTCCCCGCCCTGCGCGCCCAGGCGCCGGCCCGCCCCGCGGGACCGCCCCCGGGCGTGATGGGTGGGATGCCGAGCGCACAGGCCCCGGCCGCCGGCCCCGATTCGCTGACCCTGCAGTCACAGGCGATCCGCGTCTTCCTCGATTGCCAGGGGCGCGCCCGCGGCTGTGACCGCGACTTCTTCGTCACGGAGATCAACTTCGTGAACTGGATGCGCGACCGCTTCGACGCCGACGTGCAGATCCTCTCGCAGGCGTTGACCAACGGCGGGGGCGGGATCGAGTTCACGATCACCTTCATCGGGCGGAACACGTTCCAGGGGATGGCGGATACCCTGATGCTCAACACCCTCCCCAACGATGCCGACGACAAGGTGCGCCGCGAACTGGCGCGCGTCTTCAAGCTCGGGCTCACGCGCTTCGTGGCGCGCTCCCCGATCGCGACCCGGGTGCAGGTGGCGTACACCGCGCCCTTCGGCGTACAACGGCAGCAGGTGGGGGCCGCGAACCTCAAGGACCCGTGGAACCTCTGGACCTACTCCACGAACGCCAACACCTTCGTGCGCGCCGAGGACCGGCAGCAGCAGATCAACGGCTCCCTCTCCTTCTCGGCCAACCGCAGCACCGCCGACTGGAAGCTCAACTTCTCGGTGAGCGGGAACATCAACGAATCGAAGTTCAAGATCCCCGCCACCGCGACCCGCCCCGGCTTCACCGTCACCAACGAGCAGCGGACCTACAACATCAACTCCCTCACGGTCCGCTCCCTCTCCACGCATTGGTCGGCGGGGATGAAGATCGGCGCCGGGTACTCGGACTTCCTCAACCAGGATGTCGCCCTGCGCTTCCAGCCGGCGGTCGAGTACAACGTCTTCCCTTGGACCGAGCAGACGCGTCGCCAGCTGACCTTCCTCTACAACGTCGGCCCCAACTACTACGACTATCAGCGGGAGACCGTCTACGGGGAGACGTCGGAGCTCCGCCTCTCGCAGCAGCTCACCGCCTCCTTCGTCTCGCGGCAGCAGTGGGGGACGCTCAACCTCTCGCTCGACTGGTTGAACTACCTGCATGACTTCGATCGGCACGCGCTCACCTTCACGAGCAACGCCGACCTCCGACTCGGGCGCGGCTTCTCGCTGAACATCAACGGCTCCGCCGCGCGCGTGCGCGACCAGATCTACCTCCCCGCTGCCGGCAACACCGAGGAGGAGATCCTCCTCCAGCGCCAGGCGCTCCAGACCGGGTTCCGCATCACCACGAACATCGGGGTGCGCTACACCTTCGGGTCGATCTACAACACGATCGTGAACCAGCGCTTCAGCTCGCTCGGGTCGAGCGGGGGCCGGTTCCAGTTCATGTTCTTCTAACAGCGATCAGATGGCAGGGGTCAGGGGACAGGACCTGGCCCCTGTTCCCTGGGACCTGCCCCGTCTGGTGAGCCCGGCGGCGAGCGAGTATCTCTCTAGGGCTCGCTCCCTGTCACCTGATCCCTGATCCCTCATGCCTGCTTCGCTCGGTGTCGGCTTCATCGGTTCCGGCTTCAACACCCGCTTCCACATCCAGGCCTGGCAGGGGGTGCGCGATGCCGATGTCCTCGGCGTCTGGTCGCCGAACAAGACCAATGCCGCCAGTGCCGCGAAGCTCGCCCGCGACCTCGACGTCGGCCCCGCGCGCGCCTACAAGAGCATCACCGAGATGGTCGCCGACCCGGCGATCGATGCCCTCTGGCTCTGCGGCCCCAACCAGGCGCGCATCGAGAACGTCGAGGAGATCGTCCACGCCATCAAGCGTGGGAAGGGGACGCTCCGCGGGATCGCCTGCGAGAAGCCGCTCGCGCGCAATGTGGCCGAAGCACAGGAGGTGCTCCGCCTCGTGAAGAGCGTGGGGCTCAAGACCGGGTACCTCGAGAACCAGCTCTTCGCCCCGCACGTCGAGGCCGGCAAGAAGCTCCTCTGGGCGCGGGGCGCGGCGACCACGGGGCGTCCCTACCTCGCCCGCGCGGCGGAGGAGCACTCGGGGCCGCATATGCCCTGGTTCTGGCAGGGCGCGCTCCAGGGGGGCGGGGTGCTCAACGACATGATGTGCCACTCGGCGCTCGTCGTCCGCTACCTCCTCACCGAGCCGGGGCAGCCGCTCCGCACCGTGAAGCCGAAGCGCGTCACCGGGCATATCGCCTCGCTCAAGTGGTCGCGCCCGACCTACGTGAAGCGCCTCAAGCAGATGATGGGGGCGCAGGTCGACTACGCGAAGCGGCCGAGCGAGGACTTCGCGAGCGTGATGATCGAGTTCGAGACGGCGGACGGCCACCGCGTGATCGGCGAGGCGAGCACGAGCTGGAGCTTCGTCGGTGCGGGGCTCCGGCTCTCCGCCGAGCTCTTGGGCCCCGAGTATTCGATGAAGTGGAACTCGCTCGACAGTGGGTTGCAGCTCTTCTTCTCGCGTGAGGTGACGGGACGCGCGGGGGAGGACCTCGTCGAGAAGCAGAACGCCGAGCAGGGGGTGATGCCGGTGGTGCCCGAGGAGTATCTCGCCTACGGGTACACCGGGGAGGATCGCCATTTCGTGCGCGTCTTCTTGGGCAAGGAGAAGCCGTTGCTCACCTTCGAGGATGGACTCGAGGTGGTGAAGATGCTGATGACGGCGTATCGGTCGGCGGAGGAAGGGAAGACCCTCAGCTATCCCGCGAAGGGAATCGAGCGGTTCGTGCCGAAGGTCGCCAAGGGGACCTGGCGGCCGTAAGACTCAGTCGGCGTGCGCCGCCCGCACCACGGCGGCGAAGACCTCAGGATCCGACGCGCGGGCGTGCACTTCGTGCACGCCCGTTTCGTTGATGATGCGCCGCACATTGGGGGCACGGACGCCCCCACCGGCGAGGATCACCGTCCGCCCCGCCGCGCGTGTCACGAGTCGCGCCAGCGTGGGGATCCCCTGCTCCGCCGATTCGGCGTGACCTGACGTGAGCACGACATCGATCCCGAGGGCGATCACCTGATCGAGCGCGACCTCGGGATCGGGCGCCCGGTCGAAGGCGCGATGGATCCCCACCCGAAGGGGCCGCGCGAGCGTGACCAGCTCCGCCATCCGTGCAACATCGAGTGTGCCATCGGCGTGCGTGATCCCGAAGACCACCCCCGCGGCGCCGGCGGCCTTCGCCATCGCGATCCCCTCTCGCATCGCGGCGAATTCCTCCGCGGTATAGACGAAGTCCCCCGTGCGGGGCCGGATCATCGCATGCACGGGGATCCGCACCGCGACGAGCACCTCGTGCAACGAAGCGGGGGAAGGGGTCAGTCCCCCTTCCCCCGGTCCGCAGAGCTCGAGCCGCTCCGCCCCGTGCCTCTCGGCGGCGCAGGCGGTCTCGAGCTGATCGACATACGCTTCGACGAGGGTCAGAGACTCCACCCCGCCCGGTACGTCGGCATCACCCACTCCGGCGGCGGCGTCACGTTCGCGATCACCCCCGTCTCCGGGTTCATCTCCAACGTCCGTCCCATCCGCACCGCGAGGCACCCGATCAGGATCATCTCCGTCATCGGCCCCGCATAGCTCGCGAAGTCGCTCCCCGCGCGCGTCCCGTTCTTGCACGCGGTGATCCACTCCTGATAGACGCCACCGGTGCGCGGATACTTCTGAGCCACCGGCGTCGCGGTCACCTGCGCCATCACCGCCTTGTCGAGGAGCCGCGGGTTGTCCGCGTAGATCCCCGCGAGGATCATCCCCTTGTCGCCGATCCAGAGCTGGCCCCCCTCACGATCGTGCGGCCACTCCTCGCTCTCGGGCCACCCCTCGGGCTTGGGCGGGAAGATCGAGCCATCGCGCCAGGTGATCGTCACCGGCGGCTCCGCGCCGCGCGCCGGGAACTCATACGTGATCCGCTCGGCGGCCGGGAAGCTCTCGCTGAAGAGCGGGGTGCTCTCGGGGATGATGCGCGAGGGATACTTGAGCCCGAGGGTCCAGTACGGCGCGTCGAGGATGTGGCAGGCCATGTCCCCCATCGCGCCGGTGCCGAAGTCGAGCCAGCCGCGCCAGTTGAAGGGCGCGTAGCGCGGGTGATAGGGGCGATTGGCCGAGGGACCGAGCCAGAGGTTCCAGTCCATCGTCTCTGGCACATTGTGCGCATCGGTCGGGCGATTCACCGCCTGCGGCCAGATCGGACGATTCGTCCAGCACTCCACACGCCGCACCGAGCCGATCAACCCTGCCTCGACCCACTCGCGGATCAGCCGGATCCCCTCGAGCGCATGGCCCTGGTTCCCCATCTGCGTCACCTGCGTGGGACGCCTCGCCGCCTCCGCCTTGAGCGCGCGCACCTCACCGATCGTGCGAGCGAGCGGCTTCTGGCAGTAGACATGCTTCCCCATCTTGAGCGCCATCATCGCCGCGACGGCGTGCGTGTGATCGGGGGTCGAGACCGTCACCGCGTCGATGTTGTTCCGCTCCTTCTCGAGCATCTCACGGAAGTCGCGATAGCGCCTCACCGAGGGATAGGCCCGATACGCACGCTCGGCGGAGCGATCGTCGACATCGGCGAAGGCGACGAGCTGCTCGCCAGCCACGCCGCGCACATCACTGAATCCCATCCCACCCACGCCGATACAGGCGATGCGGAGCTTCTGGCTCGGCTGCTCGCCGGCCCAGGCGAAGAGGGGACGCGGGATGGTGGCGGCGGCCCCAGCGGCGGCGATGCCACCGACGAAGGTGCGACGATCCAAAGGTGATCCGGCCATGGGGAGATCCTCAGCGAGTGGCGGTGGAGGGCGCGGCGGGACGGAAGAGGAACGCGAGCACGACGAAGAGGACGAGGGCCCCCGTGGCGGGGATCATCCAGATCGCCGACCAATCATGCGTCACCTTGAGGCAGCTCCCTGCGGCTTGCAGCGCGTCGGTGCAATCCGGATGCTGTGTGGCATACGCACCGACCACCTGCCCCGCGACGATCGTCGCGACGAGGAAGCCGAGGCCGTTGGTGACGAGGGTGAGGAGCCCCTGCGCGGCGCCGCGCATCGACTGGCCGGCGCGCTGGTCGGTGTAGATCTGCCCGCTCACGAAGAAGAAGTCGAAGCAGATCCCATGCAGGAGGATCCCGGCGTAGATCAACCACATCCCTGTGCCGGCGTCGCCCGCGCCGAAGGCGTAGTACCGCAGCGCCCAGGCGAGCACGCCGACGAGCATGATCCCCTTGATCCCGAAGCGCACGAGGAGCACCGGGAGGAGGAGCATGAAGCCCACCTCGATCATCTGCCCGAAGGTCATCACGAAGGCGGGCTGCGCGACGCCGATCTCGTTCAGGAAGTCGTTGGTGGAGGCGTGATACCACTGCAGGAGGATCGAGACCAAGAAGCTCCCGAGCATGAAGACCGCGAAGTCGCGGTGCTTGAGCATCCCGAGCGCATCGAGCCCGAGCGCGTCCGAGACGCGGAAGGGGCGATCTCCGCCCTTGGGAGGCGTCGGCGGCAACGTGAGCGAGAGGAGCCCGGTGAGCACACCCGCGATCGCGGCGATGCGCATCGGCACATTGGAGTCCTCGACCTGAAGGACCTTCCCGATCAGGATACCTGCGGCGATCCACCCCACCGTCCCCATCACGCGGATCGCGGGGAACTCCTTCTCCGAGCTCTGCACCTGCTGGAAGGCGATGTTGTTCGCGAGCGCGAGCGTCGGCGTGTAGCAGAGCGCATAGAGGAGGAAGGTCGAGGCGAAGGGGAGGAACTCCGTCTGGCTCGACGCGATCCACATCACCGCGGCGCCCGCGAGATGCAACCCGGCCATCAACTTCTCGGCGTTCACCAACCGGTCGGCGATGATCCCCATGAAGAGTGGGGTCACCAGCGCGGCGATCGCCATCACCGTGAAGGGGATCGGCTTCTGCGCGTCATCGAAGCCGAGGCCGCGGCCGAGATAGGTGACGATCGGGACCCCCCAACTCCCCCAGATGAAGTACTGGAGGAACATCATCGCGCCGAGTTTGATCTTGGTCATCGTGAGAGCTCCCGGATGCGGATGTTCTTGAACTCCACCACGTCGCCATGGTCCTGCAACCCGATATGCCCACGCATCGCCTGTCCGTAGGGGGGCCAGGCCGCGAACTTGGACTTCGCCACGAGCGCCTGCCACTCGGGCGACCCCTGCTCGTACTCGAGGAGCTTCACCCCGTTGAGCCAGTGCTCGACGTGCGCGCCCACCGCGACGATGCGTACCGCGTTCCACTGCCCCGCCGGATTGGAGACGTCGCGCGGCGGGGCATGCAGCGCGTAGTTGGCTCCCGCCGAGGTGAGTGGGCTTCCGCCGTCGCGGTGGCCGGCGTTGTCGAGGACCTGCATCTCCGGGGCATTCTCATAGATGACCCCGGTCGCTTCCGTGGCACGATAGAAGATCCCGCTATTCCCCTTGGGCCCGACCTTCCATTCCAGCTCGAGCTCGAAGTCACCGAACTGCCGCGTGGTGACGATGTCCTTCCCCGCCTCGCGGCGGAGGGTCTTGGTGGCGGCGTCGTAGCGCCAGCCCGAGGCGAGGGACGAATCGCGATAGGTGCGCCAGTGGGGCGCGGCCCCGCCGGCGAGGAGATCGATCCAGGGGCCGGCCTTCACGCCGGACGGGAGCTGCGCGCGCAGGGGTGTGCTCCCCGCGGTGATCAGGGCGACGAGGGCGACACCGGACCATCGGGTGACGCGCCGGGAGAGTCGAGACATCCAGACCTCGGTTCGTGGCGGGTCGGTGGGCCGCACCGACCTCTGGGGGGACCGTCGGAACCGACGGAACGTACGGCGCGGAGCGGCGCCCGGAAAGGTTAGGTTCCCCTGACCATGGTCCTCTCCGCTCTGTCCCGTCCCTCCGCGCCTCCCACCCGGCGGCGCACGATCGCCCGCCTCCTCCTCGTCGCGCTCGTGGGGGGCTCGCGCCTCGCCACCGCGCAGCCGATGGCCGCGCGTCCCACTGCCATCCCGACCCCGACCCCCCGCGTCGGTCGTGCCGCGACGATCACGACCCCGCCCGTCATCGACGGTCGGCTCGACGAGGCCGCCTGGCGCGAGGCCCCCCTCCTCACCGACTTCGTCCAGCGCGAGCCATACGAGGGGACCCCCGTCACCGAGCGCACCGAGGTCCGCCTCCTCACTGACGGTACCGCCCTTTATGTGGGCGCCTGGCTCTACGACCGGGAGCCGCAGCTCATCGTCCCCAGTGAGACGATCCGCGACGTGACGCTGACCAACAGCGATTACTTCGCCTTCATCCTCGACACCTATCTCGATCGGCAGAACGGTTTCCTCTTCGGGACCACGCCATCGGGGATCGAGCACGACGCGCAGGTGATCCGCGAGGGCGAGGGGGGCGGCGTCTTCCAGGCGGGACAGAACCGCGCGCAGGCGGGCTCGATGGGGGGGATCAACCTCAATTGGGATGCGAGTTGGACGGTCCGCACCTCGCGCGACTCCCTCGGATGGTACGCCGAGTTCCGGATCCCCTTCTTCACGCTCCGGTATGGCGGCGGCGAGACCCAGGACTGGGGCCTCAACATCATGCGGGGGATCCGACGCCGAAACGAGGAGGCGCTCTGGTCGCAGGTCTCGCGCCAGTTCTCCATCACCCGCCTCTCGCAGGCGGGGACCCTCACCGGGCTCGCCGTCCCGGCGCAGCGGATCGGGACGGTGACCCCCTACTCCCTCGGCAACTCCTCGCGTACCTATGCCACGCAGTCGGCGTTCGCGACGACCGGCGCCTGGGGGATCGACGCCAAGTACGGGGTGACACCGAGTCTCACGCTCGACCTCACCTACAACACCGACTTCGCGCAGGTCGAGGTCGACGAGCAGCGCACGAATCTCACGCGCTTCCCGATCTTCTTCCCGGAGAAGCGCCCCTTCTTCCTCGAGAACGCGGGGGTCTTCGCCGCGGGGACGCCGCAGGCGGTCGACCTCTTCTTCACCCGCCGCATCGGGATCGATGGGGCCACGGGGCAGCCGCAGCCGATCCTCGGTGGGGCTCGCCTCACGGGGCGCGTGGGAGGACTCACCGTCGGCGCCCTGCAGATGGTGACCGACGACGCCCCCGGCGTGACCGGCAACGCGTACACCGTCGCGCGCGTGCTCAAGGAGCTCTCGGCGCGGTCGCGTGTGGGGGTGATCGCGGTGCAGCGCACCGCCACCGGCGATGCGCGTGACTTCAATCGGGTGATCGGTGCCGACGGCCGGCTCGGGATCGGGCAGGATTGGACGGCGGATGCCTGGGTCGGGCACTCGGAGACGCCGGGGCGGCGCGGCGATGCCACCGCGTGGAGTGGGCGCCTCGCGTATCAGACCCGCGATTGGAACCACTCGGTGCGCGTGCTCGGCGTCGGCGAGGCCTTCAACCCTGAGGTCGGCTTCATGAGTCGGCCAGCGGGGTATCGCTTCGACGAGCTGATGCTGATGCGGCTCGTGCGCAGTCAGAAGTGGCAGCAGGTCCGCCAGTGGAACCCGCATCTGAGTCTGCGGCGCTGGGTGGGGACCGATGGCTTCCTGCAGTCGTCGTGGATGCACATCGACCTCACCGAGGTCGAGTTCAACAGCGGGGGGCGGTTCGGGCCCGACGTGAACATCTATACGGAAGGGTTACAGCGCCCCTTCACGATCGCCCCCGGGATCGTCCTCCCGCCCGGCCAGTATCGCTTCACCGTCCCCGGGATCGATTGGGGGAGTGACCCGAGCGCCCCCCTCTCCTTCTTGGCACGACTCGAGGCCGGGGAGTTCTACACGGGGACGCGGTCGGGGGCGAACGTCTCCGTCACCGCGCGCGCCGGCGCGGTCTTCTCGTCGTCGCTCGTCGTCGACTATCAGGATGTGAACCTCGAGCAGGGGGATTTCATCCGCCAGCTGATCGGGGTGAAGCTCGCCTACTTCTTCACGCCGCGCGTCTTCCTGCAGACGCTGACGCAGTACAACAACCAGGCCGAGGCGTTCACGGCGAACCTGCGCTTCGGGTGGCTCAACACCGCGGGGACGGGGCTGTTCATCGTCCTCAACGATGGGGAGGCGGCGGACAGCTTCACCCGGTGGCGGGAGCCGCTGGCGCGGTCGCTGACCATCAAGTACACGCGACAGATCGGGTCGGGGGGCTGAGATGACCACGCGCGCTGGCACTTGGCGATGGCTCACGATCGTTCTTGGCACGATGGTACTCGTCGGCGCGCTCGCGAACCAGCACGATCCGGAGGACCGCGAACTCACCGGTGCGGCGCGACGTCTCGCCCCTGGGGAGTTCGTCTATCTCCCCGACGGCGCCACACACTACGAGATCGCGGGGCCCGACACCGGGCGCCCCGTCCTCCTCGTGCATGGGATGTCGGTCCCCTACTACATCTGGGACTCGACCGTCACCGCGCTCACCGCGGCGGGGTTCCGGACCATCCGGCTCGACCTCTACGGCCGCGGGTGGTCCGACCGCCCCGACACCGACTACGACGGCGACCTCACCGATCGCCAACTCAAGGGCCTCCTCGACTCGCTCGGTCTCCCCGGCCCCGTCGACATCGTCGGCGTCTCGTACGGCGGCTTCGTCACCGGCCACTTCGCGCGGTCGTATCCGCGGCGCGTGCGGTCGCTCACCCTGATCGATCCCGTCTTCGGCTCGCGCAAAATGAAGACGCGATACACCCTCCCCCTCCTCGGCCCCTGGCTCTGGCAGGTGCTAGAGGTCCCGAAGATGGCGGCGGGACAACCGACCGACTTCCTCCACCCCGAAGCCTTCCCTGACTGGGAGGAGCGCTACCGCACCCAACAGCGCTACGAGGGATTCGGTCGCGCGATCCTGCGCACGCGGCAGCAACTCGCCCAGACCGATCTCCCCGCGCTCTACCGCGAGGTCGGCGCCACGGGGCGCCCGGTGCTGTTGGTCTGGGGGCGCGAGGATCGCGTGACCCCGTTCGAGGGGAGCACCGTGGTGCGCGCGGGGATCCCGGCGGCGGAGTTCTTCCCCGTCGATTCCGCGGCGCATCTCCCGATGCTCGAGCGGTCGGCGCCGGTGCATGCGCGGCTGCTCGAGTTCCTGCGCGCGCACTGAGGTCATGCCCGGGCCGACCGTCAGCGCTCGCCGCGGCGTGAGCGTAACTCAGACGATGCACGCGCTTCGATTCACCCTCGCCCTCGCGGCCCTCGCGCCTGCGCTCCTCAGCGCGCAGCAGCCCGCCCCGACGGCGCGCCCCGATAGCACCGCCAAGCCCCTCCACCCCGTCGTGGTGCGCGAACGGCAACGCGCGCGCGCCGTCGGGGGCTCCGCGATCGTCGAGGTCGCCGTCGACTCGGTGCGCACCGCCCCGGCGGCGAATCTCGATGCGGTGCTCCGCACCGTCCCCTTCGTCGGCGTGCGCACCAACTCCCGCGGCGAGACCGAGCTCTCGCTGCGCGCGAGCGACTCGCGCCAACCCGCGGTCCTCCTCGAGGGGGTCCCCCTCACCCTCGGGTGGGACTCGCGCACCGACGCCTCGGTCATCCCGCTCAGCGCCGCCACCGGGATCCGCGTGGGACGCACCCTCTCCTCCCTGATGCTCGGCCCCAACATCAGCAGCGGGACGATCGAGGTGGGCCTCACCGAGGGCCTCACCGCGACGCGCCGTCTCCTCACCCTTGGCACCGATCAGACCGGCGCGCTCGGATTCTCCGGTTCCGCAGGCGCCCCGATCACGATCGGCACCGGGACCCTCGCCGTGCTCGGTGGCGGCGGGGTGCGGCATCGCCCCGATCTCGTCGCCCCTGATGCGCTCACCCGCCGCGTCACGAAGGGCCGACGCGACAACACCGACCTCACCCAACGCGACTATGTGAGTGGCGTGCGCTACACCACCGCAACCGGCGCCTCATTTGGCCTGACCGTCACCGGCGCGCGCGGCGCGCGCGGCGTGATGGCCGAGGATCACCTCACCACACCGCGCTTCTGGCGCATCCCGCAGGTGGATCGTGATGTCGCGATCCTCTCCGCCACCAGCGGATGGATGTCGACGCCGCTCGGGAGCGGGAGCGTCGATCTCCGCGTGGGACGCTCGCGCGGCACCCAGCGCATCGACCAGTACACCGACAGCAGCTATCGCACACTCGGTACGACCGAGCGCGGCGACGATGCCACGACGACCACGCGGTTGATCCTCGAGCACTCGGTGGGATCGCGCGGCGAGATCGGCCTCGGAATCAGTTCGGCAACGATCGACTACGACGAGACCCTCGGGGCCGCCACACCGGTGGCGTATCGCCAGCGCCTCTCGAGCGTGGCGCTCGAGACCGACTGGGAGCTCCCGCGGCAGCTACGGTTCTCCCTCTCAGGGAGTCGTGATCAGGCGGAGCATCCCCTCACCGGAGGACGGGCGCCGCTCGGGGCGCGCCAGGAGTGGGGGGCTCGGGCGGGTCTCTCCAAGACCCTGCTCGGCCCCGGCATCCAGCTCAACGCCGCGATGACGCGCCGCGCGCGCTTCCCCGCACTCCGTGAGCTCTACTCGGGAAGTCTCCAGCGCTTCGTCCCGAATCCCGATCTCAGGCCCGAGCGCCTCGTCTCGAGCGAGGTGAGCGCACTCTGGCAGCGCGGCGCCGGCGAGGTGCAGGCGACGCTCTTCCGGCAGCACCTCGACGACGCCGTGGTCCGTGTCACGCGCCCCGACCGGACGTTCATCCGCGTGAACGCCAACGCGCAGCGCACCCAGGGACTCGAACTCTTCGGCGCCTGGCGCGGGGCCGACCGCACCTTCCTCGCCGACCTGACCGTACAAGACCCGCAGCTGATCGACCAGGTGAGTGGCGCACGGAGCGCCCCCGAGTATGTGCCGCACCTGCGTGGCTCGGTGACGGCGATCGTCCCGATCGCTACGCGGACGCGGCTCACCACCGCGGCGACCACGACCGGCGCGCAGTCGTGTCTGAATCCCGATCGCGGGACCCGCGAGACGATCGCCGCGGCCACGCGGCTCGATGCCCTGATCGATCGCGATATCACGCTCGATGCACGCGGGCTCTGGTCCGCGCTCCGGGTCAGTATCGGGGTCGACAACCTGCTCGACCGGCTGACGTACGATCAGTGCGGATTACCGCAGATGGGGCGGACCTTCCGCATCGGGCTCCAGCTGCGGTGAGCTGAGTCCGACGCCCCTCACCGCCCCGCGAGCGCTTTCTCCAGCTCCGCGGCCTTGGCCGGTGTGAACGGCCCCGTCGTCCGCCACCAGATCCGACCCGCCTTATCCACCAGCAACACCTGGATCATCGACTCCGTGGTGATCCCGAGCGCCTGCTTGAACGGCCCCTTGTCGATGTAGAGCGTCACCGTCCGCTCGCGCACCGCGCGATCGGGGATCCCGCCGCGCATCCCGCGATTGATCACCCACCGCATCGGCGCGACCATCCGCTGGATGGTCGGGATCTCATAGAAGTCCGACCCCGGGTACTTGGGGAGGGTCTGCTTGAGCCACGGCGCCCAGGTATCGACGTCCTTCTGCTGCTCCATGAGGAAGGCGACGAAGACCAC
>JAJTFH010000028.1 GCA_021298395.1 Gemmatimonadota bacterium
GACGACGGGGACGAAGCGGAGGAGGAACTGCGGGGTCGCCTCGTCGGGGGAGGTGAGCGCCGGCATCTCCCCCCGGAGGACGAGCGCCTTCACCGTGACGCCGACCGAGAAGAGGAGGAGCTGCGACAAGACCATCGCGACGGTCATCAGCACCGGATACCACTTGAGGCGCGCGAGATCGCGGAGCATGTAGTACTTGTGGGCGATCTGCGGCTGCCCGAGCGAGCCCACCGCGAAGACGAAGAAGAAGGAGAGGGCGGTCATCGCGCCACGCGCCCCCCAGGGCCCGAGGAGCGAGGGGTCCACCGCCTCGATCGTGCGGGTGATCGCCGGGAGCCCCCCACCCGCCTCGAGCGCATAGCAGAACACCGCCGTCGAGGCGATCGCCATCACGAGCCCCTGGAAGACATCGGTGTAGATCCCCGCGAGGATCCCCCCACTCACCGAATACGCCAAGGTGACCGCGGTGCCGATCCAGATTCCCGGCCCGAGTCCCGTCGCGAAGAGCGCATCGATCACCACGCCCAGGGCCAGCGCATTGGTCGCGAGATACCCGATGACCCCCGCCAGGATCGCGACCGCGCTGAGCCCCTGCGTGGCGGGTGAGCGATAGCGCGCCGCGAGCGCGTCAGGGACGGTGATCAGCCTCCTCGCGCTCCCCAATCGATGCATCCGCTTCCCCAGCACCCAGGCGCCGAGCGTATTGGTCACCCCGGCCGGCAGGATGAGAAAGATCGCCGTCATCCCGACGCTGTAGACGAGCCCCGTCCCACCGATGAAGGCGAACCCACTGAGCGTGGACGCCATCGCCGCGATCGCGAAGGGAACGAGCCCCACCCCACGCCCAGCGACGAAGAAGTCATCGGCGGTGCGGGTGCGACGCGTGGCCCAGATGGCGATCGCCGCACAGATCGCGAAATACGCGAGCCCCACCACCTCACGCATCGGGACGGCGCTCCCCTGGTGGCATCACCTCGGCGTCGAAGGCGCGTGCGTAGGCGATCGGGAGCACCACCAACGGCATCGCCCCGACCACCAGCAGGAGGATCGCCGTGATCCGAGGCAGTCCGAAGAGCAGCGGCCCACCGGCCACCGGCGCCGGCACCAGCAGCACGCTGACGAACCCGACCGCCATCCCGCCAAAGACCCATCGCACCGTGCCTGCGAGCGCCGGGGTCTCACGTCCCGCGCGGATGATCGCGAGCTGCGCGATCCCGGCGAGCACCGCGGTGGTACCGAGCGCCATCAGCAACGGCACGAGGGGCGACGTGAGGCCCAAAAGGACCCCGACGTACGCCCCGACGATGCCGAGCAGTCCGACGACGAGCGCGATCACATGCCCGCGCGGGTCGTCCCGATCAATCCGTTGAAGACGAGCTTGAAGGTCCCGTGCGGCTGCGCCCGGAAGAGCGCCTCGGGTCCGATGAGGCGTACCATCCCGCGGCCGACCTGCGCATCCGCCGCCGCGACCCCACCCTCGAGATAGTTCTGACCCCAGGCCCACCCGCTCTTGAGCGGCGAGACGGTGTCGAACCAGACGAGGGGCCGCACCCCACGCGCCGCCGCATCAGGAGCGAGGCGGAAGACCGGGCTGTTGTCGAACATCACGATCGCCCGGCGTCCCATCCCGAGCGCGCCCGCCGCGGTGCTATCGACCGCGACCTCGAGGAGCGAGCCCGGCACGTAGAACTTCGCGTTCCCGAGCGGGCGATCGGCGCCCTCCGGCGTGCGCTCCACCAGATGATTGCTCACCGGGAGCCCGAGGTGCGCGGCGAGATTCGTCGAGCTCCCGATCGTGATGATCGTCCCACCTGCCTCCGCGAAGCGCTTCAGCTGCGGGATCGTCCGCTCGGCGGTGATGCTCCCCACCATCCGACGGAACTCCGCCGGCAAGGCGGTCGTATCGGGCCCACCCGCGCCCCCCATGAAGTCGCCGCGACCACCGGCGCCCGCGGCGCGCATCGCCGGGATCGCCCCGTCGACGAAGAGGAGCACGTCGTACTTGGCGTTGAGGTTCCCCGCATCGAGCTGCTGGGGATAGACCACCTCGAAGGGGAACTCGTACTGCTCGAGCAGCCAGCGCGTCCACCCGGAGGGCATCGAACCGCCGTAGCGATCCCAGAGGGCGATACGCATCGGCTTGACCGCGGTCGCCCCACTCGCGCTCCCCGCGCCGAAGGAGAGCCCGAGCTCACGTGCGGCGCGCTCGACGATCCCCTTGCTCGTCGCGGTGTTCGGGATGATCCAGGTGCCATCGGCCTTCCGCGAGACCTGGCTCCCCGACTTGAGCAAGCGATTCACGACGAGGCGTCGGCGCCCCACCGGGGATGCGGAAGTCGTTCGGGTGATCCTGCGGCTCGAACATGTCGAGCACATGCGCGCCGAAGGCCTGGCCCGTCCTCACCACATAGGAGCCCGCCGGATAGCGCGTGCCACCGGCCGTGATCGGTCCGGTTGCCCGATGGACGTCGATCCCGTTCTTCTGGAGCGCGACGATCAGCTTCACCGCCGTCGGGAAGTCGGGCTGGTCCGACGAGAGGATGTAGGCGCGCGGATCCCGGTACGCCGGATCGTTGAGCACCCCCATGAGGGCCTGCGCCGCCGTGCCGGAGCGGGACTGCCCCGCCGCTGCCATCCCGCCGAGGAAGGCCATCGCCTCATCCCCACCACCGGTCGCACGGCCGCGGTTCTCCGCCGCGATCCGCGCCTGCGCCGCATCGACGCGCTTCGGCCAGATCGTCCAGCTATCGCGGTTCCCCTGCTGGATCCGATCGTGCCCCATCTTCCAGATGTTGAAGAGGAAGTGCTCACGATTGCGCGAGACCACGTCGAGGACCGCCTTGTTCGCCGTGACCGAGTAATCGATCGACTGGCGGAACTTCCAGACGCCGGGCTTCACCGGCATCGGGAGATCGGCACTCGGGAGCTGGCGGTTCGCGATGAAGGGGATCTCCATCGGCGTCGGATTCCCGATCGTCTCCGTGAGCAACCCGATCATGTTGTGGAAGTAGACGGTGGTGCGGAGCCCGCCATTCCACCAGGTGGAGTAGCCGGCGCCCGAGCGCATCACGACCCCGCCCTTCTCCTCGACGATGAAGCGGTTGTGCATCGCCCCGCCCACCACGTCGAGCCCCGTCTTGATCAGCGGGTGGATGTTGTAGTTCATCGGGTCGCGGAACGGCGGCGCGAACATCACCGTCCCCGCTGGACCCGTCTGGTGATGGTTGTACATCACCTGCGGATACCAGGCGGTGTAGAGCATCCGGTTCATGTTCTCCGACTCGGGCTGCGCCGCCAGATAGAGATCGCGGTTGTTGTCATGCCCGATGTACTTCTGATAGAGGCGGGGAATGTTCATCGCCCGCTTCTTCGGGTCGCTCTCGCGCATGTACCAATCGCTGACGAGCTCCATCCCATCGGGATTGGCGTGCACCATCACGATGATCAGATCGTTGAGGAAGCGCTGCGTCTCCTCGTCGGTCCCCGAGACGAGCTGCCAGTTGGTCTCGATGAGCTGCTGCGCGCCGAGCACCTCCGTCGCGTGGAGCCCGCCATCGATCCAGACGATCCCCTTCCCCTCCTTCGCGAGCTGTCGCGCCTCGGCCTCGCTCACCCCCTCGGCGCGCGCCAACCGCTCGGCGATCCGGCGATACCGCTCCTTGTTGCGGAGGTTCTCCGGGCTCGAGACGATCGCCATCACCTGCGGACGTCCCTCTGCCGTCTTGCCGATGGTGTCGAGCTCCATCCGATCGGACTGCCGTGCCAAGGTCTCCCAGTAGGCGAGGAACTTGGTGTAGTTCGGGAGGACATAATCCGCCCCGATCTCATGCCCGAAGAACTCCTTGGGCGAGGTCAGCCGCGACTGCGCGGCGAGCGGGAGCGCGGAGAGGAGGAGGAGCGCACAGCTCCGGACCAGGGGACGCCAGGACATCACGACACGACTCCGAGGACGAGGGTGGACCTTGCTGAAGTCTACGGCGACCGATGGTCCGACGCTGAGGTCACCGCCGGCTTGGATCGCACACCCTGACCGCGGTGGCGGTCGGTGATGGTATCTTCTCGAGACCTATGCCCTCGCCCCTCCGCTCCCTCCTGCGCGGCGCGTTCCTCGCCTGCCTCGCGGCGCCCCTCGCGGCGCAGCTCCCCACGGCCGAGTTCGCGGCACGACGCGACTCCCTCATCCGCGCCCTCCCGGACGGGGTCATCCTCGCCCTCGGTGCCCCGGAGCCCGTCCCCGATTACATCCCCTTCCGCCAGCATCCGTACCTCTTCTACCTCACCGGATTCACCGAGCCCGGGGCGGCGCTGGTGATCGTGAAGAAGGGCGCCGACCGCCGCGACCTGCTCTTCGTGCAGGGGCGCGACCCGGCGCGCGAGGTCTGGACGGGTGCCCGCCTCGGTGTCGCCGGGGTGCGCCCACGACTGGGGCTCGAGGGACGAGACGCCGCGGTGCTCTCGACGGTGCTCGACTCCTTGCTGGCCATCCACGGGACCCTCCACGTGCTCGGCGATATCGGCTCCCGGATGACGGAGCGCTCGCTCCATGATCAGTTCATCGACGGCCTTCGCACGGCGAACCCGAAGATCGAGGTGGTCGATGCGCGGCGTGAGGCGAACCGTCTCCGCGGGCGGAAGAGCCCGGCCGAGCTGGAGCGGATCCGCATCGCGTCGGAGCTCAGCGCACAGGGCCACCTCGCGGCCTTCGCCGCGGTCCAACCCGGGGTGGCCGAGTTCACCCTGCAGGCGATCGCCGAGGCCACCTGGCGTCAGGCGGGTGGCGATGGACCCGCCTATGGATCGATCGTCGGGTCGGGCCCCAATGCGACCACCCTGCATTACAACCGGTCGGAGCGGGTGGCCCAAGAGGGCGACGTCATCGTCCTCGACATGGCGACCTCGTACGATGGCTACGCCGCCGACATCACCCGTACGGTCCCGGTGAGCGGCCGCTTCTCCCCCGCGCAGCGCGAGATCTACGAGGTGGTGCTCGGTGCCCAGATCGCTGCCGAGCGACAGATCCGACTTGGAGGTCAGGCACGGGCGATGACCGATTCAGCGACCGCCGTGCTACGAAACGGGCTCGCCCGCCTCGGCCTGATCGAGTCCCCCGATGCGACCTACGATTGTGGGTCGGCCCGACAGCCCCGCACCTGCCCACAGCTGCAGCTCCACTACATGCATGGCCTCGGGCATGGGATCGGCCTCGTCGTGCACGACCCGGAGCAATACACGCTGACGGGGACCTTCGGGATCGGGAGCGCCTTCACGATCGAGCCCGGGATCTATGTGCGGGAGAACCTCCTGACGATCCTCCCCGATACCCCGGGGAATCGGCGGATGGCGGCGAAGATCGCGCCGGCCGTCGCGCGCTATGCCAACATCGGGGTGCGGATCGAGGACGACTATCTCGTGACCCCGGCCGGCGTCGAGCGGGTCTCGGCGGCAGTCCCCAGGGAGATCGAGGCGATCGAGGCGCTGCTCGCACGGCCTCGGCTCCCACTGGACCCCGCCGCGGTGCGCCGATTCCTGGAACTGAAGACGGGACGGACCGACCCACCGAGATGACCCCAGCGGCGTGTAGTTTGAGAGGATGCCGACCCCGCTGTTGGTCCTCATCCTCGCGCTGACCGCCGCCGCCCGCTCCCTCACGGCGCAGGCCCGCCCCGCCGCTCCAGTCCGCTACGAGATCGCCTTCCCCGATCGGGTGCATCACGAGGGAGAGGTCACCATCCGATTCGCCGCGGTCCCTGCTGGTCCACTTCGCGTGGAGATGGCGCGGAGCTCCCCGGGGCGCTACGCCCTGCATGAGTTCGCGAAGAACGTCTATCGCGTGCAGGCGACCGATCCTACGGGGCGCGCACTGACCGTCACGCGCCTCTCCCCGCATGCGTGGGAGATCAGGGGACACCGCGGCGAGGTGCTACTGCGCTACACCCTCTTCGCCGACCGCGCCGACGGGACCTACGCCGGGATCGATGAGACCAGGGCGCACCTGAACATCCCCGCGACCTTCGCCTATGCGCCGGCGCTCGCCACGCGCCCGATCGAGGTCACCTTCCGCCGCCCCGATCCGACCTGGGGGATCGCGACGCAGCTCCAACCCACGGGGGACGCGGAGACCTTCCGGGCGCCGAACCTCGCCTACTTCCTCGACTCCCCGACGCACCTTGGCGCGCTGGAGGTCCGCAGCTGGGAGGCGGGACCGATGGAGCGCACCCAGCGGATCCATCTCGCGGTCAACCATGAGGGGACGCGTGCCGAGGTCGACTCCTTCGCGACGCTCACGCGGAAGGTCGTCGACGAGATGGCGGCGGTCTTCGGCGAGCTCCCTCGCTTCGACTTCGGGAGCTATACCTTCATCGCCTGCTACCGGGCCACCTGCGCCGGCGACGGGATGGAGCACCGTAACTCGACCTCGCTCACCTCATCGAGCGCTCTGCGCACCAACATGCTCGGCCTCCTGGGCACGGTCTCGCACGAGTTCTTCCATGCGTGGAACGTCGAGCGGATCCGTCCTCGGTCGCTCGAGCCTTTCGACTTCTCGCAGGCCAACATGAGTGGCGAGCTCTGGTTCGCCGAGGGCTTCACGAACTACTACGGCGTGCTCACGATCGCGCGCGCCGGGATCGTCTCGCCCGCGGAGTACGCGCGTCGACTCACCGGGGCGGTCAACACGATGACGGTCTCCCCGGCCCGCGGCTTCGGCGGCGCGGTCGCGATGAGTCAGCAGGCCCCCTTCGTGGACGCCGCGGTCTCGATTGACCCGCAGAATCGCGCGAACACCTTCCTGTCCTACTACACCTACGGCGAGGCGCTCGGGCTCGCGCTCGACCTCACCCTGCGCGCCCGGCCGGAGCCCGTGAATCTCGATGACGTCATGCGGCGGATGTGGACGCGCTTCGGCCGAGCGCAGACCGTGGCGCTCGCCCCGGTCCGCACCTACACGGTGGCCGACGCTCAGACCGCCCTCGCCGAGGTGACACGCGACACTGCCTTCGCGCGGGACTTCTTCGCGCGGTACGTGGTCGGCAGCGAACGCCCCGCGTACGAGACGCTGTTGGCTCGCGCGGGGTTCCTCGTGCGTCCCGCACGCCCGGGACAGGCCTGGCTCGGCGATGTCCGGTTCACCGAACAGTCGGGGGGGCTCGTGCTCGCGAGCGTCCCCTTGATCGGGAGCCCGCTCTCTCAGGCCGGGCTCACCGCCGGGGATCGGATCACGCGGATCGATGAGGCCTCGGTGATGACGACCACCGCTCTGCGGGACCTGCTGGCGACGCGCCGCCCAGGGACCACGCTCCGAATGACCTGGATCGGCCGCACGGGGGAGCGCACCGCGCCTCTCCCGCTCGCCGAGGATCCGAACGTCGAGGTCGTGGCGTACGAGGAGGCGGGTCGCGCGCCGACGGCGGCGCAGCTCGCGTTCCGGGCCGCTTGGGTCGGCAGTAGGATTCGCTGAGACCCTTGCTCTTCCACCTTCCGTCTTCCCTCCACATGTCTCGTCTCCTCGCCCTGCTGCTCACGCTCGTCGTCGGGGCATCGCTCCCTGCCACGGCCCAGCAGACCGTAGCCGACCTCGTCGTCACGAATGGCCGGATCTACACCGCTGATGCCGCGCGACCAGTGGTCGATGCGATGGCGATCCGTGGGGGGCGTGTGGTCTTCGTGGGCGATCGGGCCGGCGCGAAGGCGCTGACGGGCGCCGCAACGCAGGTGCTCGACCTCGACGGCCAGACCGTGATCCCCGGGATGACCGATGCGCACGCGCACGTCCTCGGGCTCGGGCAGTCGCTTCGCAACGTGGACCTCGTCGGGACCACATCGTACGACGCGGTGATCGCGCGCGTGGTGGAGCGGGCCATGCAGACCCCCAAGGGGGAGTGGATCATCGGGCGGGGGTGGGATCAGAACGATTGGGGCGATACGCGGTGGCCCTCACATGAGGCGCTCTCGCGCGCGGTCCCCGATCACCCGGTCTATCTGGAGCGGGTGGATGGCCACGCCGCTGTGGTGAATGCGCTCGCGATGCAGCGCGCCGGTCTCACACGCGCCACCAAAGACCCGAGTGGGGGACAGATCATCCGCGACGCGCGTGGCGAGCCGATCGGTGTCCTGGTCGACAACGCGCAGAGCCTCGTGGAGCGGAGCATCCCGGCGGCGACGCGTGCGCAGGTGAAGGGGATGATTGCCGCCGCGATCACCGAGATGCACCGCTGGGGGCTGACCGGGGTTCATGATGCCGGCGCCTCGGCGCAGACGCTCGAGTTGTACGAGGAGCTCGGTGGCGAGGGGGCGCTCGACATGCGCCTCTATGCGATGATCTCGGACCATGCGCCGACCCTGGAGGCTTGGTTCCGTCGCGGCCCGCAGAGCGGACTCTTCGACGGTCGCCTCTGGGTGCGGTCGATCAAGCTCTATCAGGACGGCGCGCTGGGGTCGCGCGGCGCCGCCCTGCTCGAGCCGTACAGCGATGACGCGTCGACGAGCGGCCTCCTCGTCTCGGCCCCCGCGCACATCCGCGAGGTGGCGGACCACGCCCTCGTGGCGGGCTTCCAGGTGAACACGCACGCCATCGGCGACCGCGGGAATCGGTTGGTGCTCGATGCGTATCAAGCGGCGCTCGCCGCGCGCCCCACGGCGGATCATCGCTTCCGCGTGGAGCATGCGCAGATCCTCCACAGCGACGACATCCCGCGCTTCGCCGCCCTCGGGGTGATCCCGAGCATGCAGGCCTCACACCAGACGAGCGACATGTACTGGGCAGGAAACCGCCTCGGGGAGACGCGGCTCCGTGGCGCCTATGCCTGGCGCTCGCTCCTCGAGACCGGGACGATCATCCCCAACGGCTCCGACTTCCCGGTGGAGTACGTCGATCCCCTGATCTCCTTCAAGGCGAGCGTCTCACGCCAGGATGCCAAGGGGTGGCCGGTCGGGGGGTGGTTCCCCGAGCAACGCATGACGCGTGAGGAAGCGCTCAAATCGATGACCATCTGGCCCGCCTACGCCGCCTTCCAGGAGCGCGAGCTCGGCTCGCTCACGCCGGGGAAGCACGCGGACTTCGTGGTGCTCGATCAGGATCTCCTGAGGATCCCCGACGCGATGCTCTCTCAGGTGCGCGTGCGATCCACCTGGTTCGCCGGTCGCAAGGTCTACGAGCGACGCTGAGGCGCTGGGAGTCCTCCCAGACCCTCCTCGCGCAGGTCCTCTCTCTCGTCCCTGACCCCCCTCGCTGATGCTCGACGCCTCCGCCATCACCTTCCTCAAGCGCCTGCTCGACACCCCTGGTCCCTCCGGCTACGAGGGGCCCGCCGCCGCGGTCTGGCGCGAGGAAGCCAAGGGATTCGCCGCCGAGGTGCACGCCGATGTCGCGGGGAACTCGATGGCGGTGGTGAACCCGAACGGGGGCCCGACGATCATGCTCGCCGGCCACATCGACGAGATCGGCGTGATCGTCACGCACATTGACGACGAGGGGTACGTGCACATCGGGCCGATCGGCGGGTGGGACCCGCAGGTGCTCGTCGCGCAGCGCATCCGGTTCCTCGGGCGAGCGGGCGAGGTGCTCGGCGCCGTGGGGAAGAAGCCGATCCATCTCATGAAGCCGGAGGACCGGGAGAAGGCTGCCAAGATGACCGACCTCTGGGTCGACATCGGGGCGTCATCCAAGGCTGAGGCCGCCGCGCTCCTCTCGGTGGGCGACGCCGGGGTGATCGACTCACGGACAGTCGACTTCCCCAACCGTCGGATCGTCTCGCGGTCGATCGACGATCGCATCGGCGCCTTCGTGGTGCTCGAGGCGCTCCGACGCTATGCCGCCGATCCCGGCGAGGCGCGCGTCGTCGCCGTCGCGACCACGCAGGAGGAGATCGGGTATCAGGGGGGCGGGGCGCGGGTGGCCGGTGAGCGTGTCGATCCCGCGATGGCGATCGTCGTCGATGTGACCTTCGCGACCGATCATCCGGGACTGGAGAAGAAGGAGCTGGGCGAGGCGCACATCGGCGGTGGCCCGGTGCTGACGCGTGGCTCGGTGGTCTCTCCCGTGGCCTTCGGGATCCTACGGGATGCGGCGGAATCACTCGCCATCCCACACACGTTACGCGCCGAAGGGCGGCAGACCTTCACCGATGCGGATGCGATCCACCTGGCGCGGCATGGGGTGGCGACCGCACTCGTCTCGGTGCCGAACCGCTATATGCACTCCCCGAACGAGCTCGTGAGCCTGGATGACCTCGACCATGCGGCGACGCTGATCGCCGCGGCATGTCGGTCGGTGACGGCGCGCACCGACTTCACGGCGCGCTGACCGCCGCGCCCCGATGTCGCTCCACGTCTGGTCGAGCGCGCACTACACGATCCCGCTCCCCGACGGCCACCGCTTCCCCATCATGAAGTACGCGCTGTTGCGCGAGGCGATCGTGGCGGAGGGGATCGTCCCGGCGGCGCGGGTCCATGACCCCAAGCGGCTCGCCCTGATCGATGCGGCGCGGGTCCACGGCGCCGACTATCTGGCCCGGGTGCTCGACGGTCGCCTCTCCGAGGCAGAGCAACGGCGGATGGGATTCCCCTGGAGCCCGGGATTGGTGGAGCGCTCGCTCCGCGCGAGTGGCGGGACGCTCGAAGCGGCTCGGCACGCACTGGACGCGGGGATCGCGATGAATCTCGCTGGCGGCACACACCACGCCTTCGCCGGCCATGGCGAGGGGTTCTGCGTCCTCAATGACGTCGCGATCGCGGTGCGCACCCTACGCGCCGAGGGGCGGATCCGACGTGTCGCGATCATCGACCTCGATGTGCACCAGGGGAACGGGACCCATGACATCCTCGCGGGGGACGAGGCGAGCTTCACCTTCTCCATGCACGGCGGGCGAAACTACCCCTTTCGGAAGGTCCCAGGTACCCTCGACATCGAGCTCGAGGATGGGACGGAGGATACCGAGTATCTCGAACGACTCGCCGCCGCCCTCCCCGGGGTGCTCGCCGCCGCTCGCCCCGATCTCGTCATGTACCTGGCCGGCGCCGATCCCCACGAGGGGGATGCCCTCGGTCGCCTCCGACTGACCTTCGATGGATTGATGCGCCGCGATGCCCTGGTACTCGAATCGGCGCGGGCGATCGGCGTCCCTGTCGCGATCGCGATCGCCGGGGGCTACGGCCGGCACATCGACGACACCGTACGCGTGCACTGCAACACCGCGCGCGTCGCGTGCACCTTCCTCTGACCCGTATGCCTCCGATCCCCGCTCCCGACCACGAAGGCACCACACAAAAGACGGCGCTACCGCTGTATTGGTGCGCGTATGGGCCGCGTGAGGCGGAAGGCTCACCGCTGGAAGCTGAAGGCGCAAAGCTCGGGACTGAGAGCACGACGCTGGTGCTCCATGGTGGGCCAGGGGCGCATCACGACTATCTCCTGCCACAACTCCTCTTCCTCGCGCGGCGGCGGCGCGCGCTCTTCTACGACCAACGAGGAGGGGGACGCTCCAAGACCGACGATCGCACGCCGATCACCTGGGAGACGCATGTCGCGGACTGCGCCGCGGTGATCGCGGAGCTCGCCCCAGGGCCGCTCACCCTCGTGGGCTATTCGTGGGGCGCCCTCCTCGCCCTGCTCTATGCCATCGAATCCGCGGCGGGACGCGCCGGCCCGATGCCGCGTCGCCTCGTCCTCATCAATCCCGCCCCGGTGAGTCGCGCCTATCGCGCGACCTTCGAGGCGGAGATGGCGGCGCGGCAGCGGAGCCCGCAGATCGCCAAGCTCCGCGCCGCCCTCGAGGCGAGCGGCCTCCGCGCCCAAGACCCGGCGGCCTACCACCAGCGGATCTTCGAGCTGAGCGTCGCCGGCTACTTCGCCGATCCCGCGCGGGCGCGCGACCTCACCCCCTTCCGCGTCACCGGGCGCGTGCAGCAATCCACCTGGGAATCGCTCGGCGACTTCGACCTCCTCCCCGCCCTGCGCCAGCTGCGCATCCCCACCCTCGTGGTGCATGGGCGGCAGGACCCGATCCCCCTCGCCTCCGCGGCGGCGATCGCCGAGGCACTCGGGGCACAGACCTGTTGGCTCGACGACTGTGGCCATGTGCCCTATGTGGAGCGGCCAGCGGAGCTCCTGGCCGTGATTGACACCTTCCTCGACGAGACCGAATCACTCGTGACGGGGTAAGGGACGAGAGCCGCAGGCCCGCGCCCGTATATTGAGCGGATGATGGACTCTCGCGCCGCCGCGCATCTATTGCATGAGATCGTCGCCCTGCTCGAATTGCAGGGGGAGGATCCCGCGGTGCCCGCCCCCTTCGCCGATGCGGCGCGTTCCCTCGCTGCCGACGAACCGCGCCCGGTGGATGAACTATTGAGGCGCGACAAGCGCCGCTTCGCCCCTGAGGTCGTTGAGGTCCTCGAGGAGCTCAACGCGACCGGCGATGCCGCCCTGCTCGATCGCCTGCGCGAGTCGACACCGGAAGGACTCTTCGAGATGCTGCGCATCCCCGGGCTTGGGCCCTCGCGCATCCGCCGCATCCATGAAGGACTCGGGATCGACACCCTCCAGGAGCTCGACGACGCGGCGCGCGATGGCCGCCTCGCCAAGCTCCCGCGCTTCGGCGCGCGCACGGCGGAGCAGGTGCAGCGCGGGATCGCCTGGCTCAAGGAGAGTGGGGCGCAGATCCTCCTTCCGCATGGGCGCGCCGAGGCCGAGCGACTCCTCGCGGTGGTCCGTCGGCAGTCGGGGGTGGTGCGCGCGGAGATCGCTGGCGCGATCCGCCGGCACTGTGAGACGGTGCGTGAGGTGGAGATCGTCGCCGCCTGCGTGCGGGATCCCGAGAGCATCGGCGGCGCGCTCGCGCGCGTGCCCGGCGTGCGCGACTCCGTCGGGAGCGGGACGCGCACCGTCGCGATCCGCTTCGACGACGGGCTGCGGCTCGTCTTGCATTGCGTCCCGACCGACGCCTTCGTGGTGACCTGGTTCCACGCGACGGGGAGCGAGGCGCATGTGCGCGAGGTGACGGCGCGCGCGGCCCTCCGCGGACTCACCCTCGATCGCGAGCAGCTCCGCCATGCCGACGGGTCGGTGGTCCCCCTCGCCGATGAGGCGGCGCTCTACGCGGCGATCGGGCTCCCCTGGCTCCCCCCCGAGCTGCGCGAAGGGATGGGGGAATCCGACGCGATCGCCACCGCGCACCTCGCCTCCCTCGTGACCCTCCCCGAGATCCGCGGCGTCCTGCACTGCCACTCGCAGTACTCCGACGGCGGCGCGACGATCGCCGAGCTCGCGGCGGCGGCGCGAGCCCGCGGGTGGAGCTACCTGGGGATCTCCGATCACTCGCAGTCGGCGTTCTACTCGGGTGGGCTCACCCTCGACTCGCTACAACGGCAACACGACGAGATCGACGCGATCAACGCAAGCTTCACCGACTTCCGCGTCCTGAAGGGGGTCGAAGCCGACATCCTCCCCTGCGGCCGGATCGACTATCCCGTCGAGGTGCTCGACCGCTTCGACTACGTGATGGCCTCGGTCCACTCGCGACTCGGGATGAATGGCACGCAGATGACCGACCGCGTCCTGAAGGCGATGGACGACCCGCACATGGCGATCCTCGGCCATCCGACGGGACGGTTGTTGCTCACGCGCGAGCCCTACGCGATCGACATGGCGGCGATCAGTCAGCAGGCGGCGGCCGTGGGCGTCGCCCTCGAGCTCAACGCCGACCCGCACCGGCTCGACCTCGACTGGCGCCTCTGCCACACCGCGCGCGAGGCGGGGGCGACGATCGTGATCGGTCCTGATGCCCACTCGGTCGACGGGCTCGACAACATGGCGCTCGGGATCGGGATGGCGCGGAAGGGATGGCTCACCGCGGGCGATGTGCTCAACACGCGCGGCGTAGAGGATGTGGTGAAGTTCGCGCAGCGGCGTCGGCACGCGGCGCGCTGACCCATGGCCGCCAAGAAGCCAGCGACCCGACGCCCCGCGCGGTTACGCGGCGACGCCCTCCGCGCGCACGCCCTCGAGATCCAGCGCCGACTTGCCGCGACCTATCCCGATGCGCACTGCGAGCTCACGCATCGCAATCCCTTCGAGCTCGCCGTCGCGACCGTCCTCTCGGCGCAATGCACCGATGCGCGCGTCAACATGGTGACCCCCGAACTCTTCCGCCGTTGGCCGACCCCGCAGGCGCTCGCGCAGGCCTCGCTCGAGGCGATCGAGGCGGTCATCAAGAGCACGGGATTCTATCGGAACAAGGCGAAGTCGATCCTCGGCCTCGCGCAGCAGGTCGTCGCGACGCATGGCGGCGAGATCCCGACGGAGATGGACGCGCTGGTGCGCCTCCCGGGGATCGGGCGCAAGACCGCGAACGTCGTCCTCGGCAACGCCTTCGGTCGCAACGAGGGGATCGTCGTCGACACCCATGTGGCGCGACTCTCCGCCCGCTTCGGCCTCACCCGCGAGACCGATCCCGTGAAGATCGAACAGGCGTTGATCCCGCTCTTCCCGCGCGAGAGTTGGACCCAGCTCTCGCATCTCATGATCTGGCATGGGCGTCGCACCTGCGCCGCGCTCCGGCCGCGCTGCGGCGACTGCGTCCTCGTCGACTGCTGCCCCTCCGCTGCCCTCTGACCCTCGACCGATGTCCTCCGCTCTCTCTGCTCCGTCCTCACGTCGTCATCTCCTGCGCCCCACCGCGATCGCGGCGATCGCGGCGATGGCGCTCGTGTGCCTCGCCGTCGCCTGCGCCCCCGCACGCCAGGGCCCTGCGGTGCAGAACGCGCAGCTCCTCGCACCGCCCAAGGATTCCTGCGAGCTCGCCCGCGAGGATGCCCGCCTCGATCCGCGACTCGATGTGGAGCGCGTCCCGACGCCGGTGAAGATGGACCCGCCCCCGATCAAGCGCCCCGTGCCCCCGATGGTCCTGCGCCGGAGCCGCGGTGACACCATCAAGGCGGAAGTGCTCATCGATACCCTGGGCCGCCCAGACATGACCACCTTCGCGATGCTCACGTCGCCCGACAGCTGGTACACGACCAACCTCAAGCCGGCGATCGCCCAATGGCGCTTCGAGCCGGCGCTGCGGAACGGGTGCAAGGTCCCCCGGTACTACCTCTTCTCGGTCTCGCTGGTCAGGCGTCCCCGCCGCTAGGTAGATTTCCCGCACACCCTCCGACTTTCCCCCTATGAAGACCGCCACCTTCGAGACCAACAAGGGCACCATCGTCGCGACGCTCCACGAGAAAGACGCGCCCGGCACGGTCGCCAACTTCGAGAAGCTCGCCAACGACGGCTACTACGACATGATCCGCTTCCATCGCGTGATCCCTGACTTCGTGGTGCAGGGGGGCTGCCCCAATGCGAAGATCGGCGGCACGCCGAAGGGCCCGCCAGGCACCGGCGGTCCGGGGTGGACCATCCCCTGCGAGACCAAGGGAAACCCCCAGCGCCACACCGTCGGCGCCCTCTCCATGGCCCACGCCGGTCCGAACACCGGCGGCTCGCAGTTCTTCATGGTGCTCTCGGAGCCCAACACCAAGCATCTCGATGGCGTGCACACCGTCTTCGGCCAGATCACCTCGGGCCTCGACGTGATGAACACCCTGACGGACAAGGACCACATGGTCTCCGTCCGCGTCGCCTGACCCTGTCCCCTGACCCCTGGTACCTGAGCTCATGACTACTGGCACCCCGATGTCCGGACGCGACACCGCCGCCGCCTTCAAGGGCCTGATCATCGGCCTCATCGGCATCCTCGCGGTCGTGCTCGTCACCATGGAGCTGACGAATCGCAAGTTCGACGCCCATCACGAGGCGGCACCCGCGACCGAGTCGCACTGAGATGACCGCGGCCGAGTCCCCGGCCGCCGAGCGCCCTGCGTCCCTCGAGGGGCGCAGGGCGCTTCCGTTTCCGCTGGCGGCAGCGGCCGCGCCGATCCAGACGCTCCTGATCCTGGCGTTCGGACTCGCGCTCCGATGGCACCCCGACCTCGCGCGCTGGTCGGTCCCGACCCTGATGACGGGACTCGTCTTCCTCGGGGCGCCGGTCGCCTGGCGCACGATCAAGGGGATGCTGCGC
>JAJTFH010000029.1 GCA_021298395.1 Gemmatimonadota bacterium
ATGGGTGGGGTCGCCAAGGGGACGGTGATCCGGGAGATCGATGCGCTGGGTGGGGTGATGGGGCGCGCGACCGATCTCGCGACGATCCAGTTCCGAATGCTGAACCGTGGGAAGGGCCCCGCCGTCTGGGCCCCACGCGCGCAGGCCGACCGCGGACTCTACCGACGCGCGGTACGTCGTTTGGTGGAGGCGCAACCCAATCTCGTCACCCTGCAGGGGACGGCGGCACGGTTGGAACTCGATGCGAGCGGCGCGATCACCGGGGTCGTCACGACCGAGGGACGGCGTTTCGGCGCGCGCGCGGTGGTGATCACCACGGGGACCTTCCTGCGCGGCCGCATCCATGTGGGGACCACGATGAGCGTGAGCGGGGGACGCGCCGGCGAGGCGGCGACCGAGACGCTCGCGGAGCAGTTCGCCGAGCTGGGACTCGCGACGGCGCGCTTCAAGACGGGGACCCCGCCGCGGATCGATGGGCGCTCGGTCGACCTCGCACGACTCGAGGCGCAGGAGAGCGAGATCGAGGCCTTCGACTTCTCCTGGTCGGCCTTCTGGCCCGAGCCGCGACGCACCGCGCGCGGGACGCGCCACCCCGAGCAGGTGTCGTGCTGGATCACCTACGTCGAGGAATCGGCGAAGGCGATCGTGCGCGAGCGGCTCCACGAATCGGCGATGTATGGGGGCGCCATCGGGGCACGCGGCCCGCGCTACTGCCCGAGCATCGAGGATAAGATCGTGCGCTTCGCCGAGGCGGAGCGGCACCAGTTGTATCTCGAGCCTGAGGGGTTGGACACGCACGAGCTCTATGTGAATGGGCTCTCGACCTCGTTGCCGGTCGACGCGCAGCTGGCGCTGTTGCATTCGATCCCGGGGCTCGAGCGCGCGGTGATGACGCGCGCCGGGTATGCGATCGAGTACGACTATGTGCCCCCGACGCAGCTGCACCCCACGCTGGCGACGCGCCCCTGCGCGGGGCTCTTCCTCGCGGGGCAGATCAATGGGACCACCGGGTACGAGGAGGCGGGGGGGCAGGGGGTCGTCGCGGGGCTCAACGCCGCGGCCCATGCGCTCGACCTCGAGCCGGTGATCTTGGGCCGCGAGGGGTCGTACATCGGGGTGTTGATCGACGATCTCGTCACCCGCGGGGTCGACGAACCGTATCGACTCTTCACCTCACGCTCCGAGTTCCGTCTCACCGTGCGGCAGGACAACGCGGTGCAGCGGCTCTATCCGACGGCCGCACACCTGGGGCTCTTCACCGCGGAGGAGGGCGCGTGCGCGGAGCGGCGCCTCGCCGATGAGCAGGCCGCGCTCACCCTCGCGCGCACGACGAGCATCACGCCGGCGCAGGCCGATCCGGTGCTCGAGTCGGTGGGTGAGCGCGCGCTGCTCCATGCGGTCCCGATCGTCGAGGTCGCGAAGCGGCAGAAGGTGGCGCTCGTCGAGTTATTGCGTGCGGCTGGCGTGGGCGAGACGCTCGACGTCGAGGCGGTGCGGACGGCCGATCTCGAGGTGAAGTACGCGGGGTACTTCGCGCGCGAACGAGCGGCGGCGGACCGTCTGCGCCGGATGGGGGATGTCACCCTCCCGGAGGACGCGTCGTATGCGTCGATGCTGACGGTGAGTGTCGAGGCGCGGCAGAAGCTGGGGTCGCGGCGGCCGGCGACCTTGGCGCAGGCGGCGAGTATCCCGGGGGTGAGTCCCGCCGACCTCCAGAACCTGGTGTTGGAGTTGGGGAAGTGGAGAAGGGGTGAAGGCTGAAGGTTTACAATCGAACGCCAGAATCCGAAAAGCTGTATTTGTGCCATACTATATCATTGATGCTGCTTTTGTGTATTGTTTATGGCGCTATTTTTAGATGGTTTCATCTTGTTTCACGTGAAATCTGCGTCCAGCATATGGTCCGGTGGGTCTTCGACCCGCGCTGCAGACCATCCTGTGCCTCACCCTGTTCGTCTTTGGTGCGATAGCTCCTCTTGCTGAACAGACGATGCTGGGGCATCAGGCGCCGGTCCCATCAATCCTGAACTTGACCTCCATTCGACCGCGATCGTCGAGCCCTGTTTCCGTGGGCTTCGGCCTCGATCCCCAGCGCCACCGCGACCATGGGGGGATCCGGTTTTGGGTGGAAGGGGGTGGGGCGGAAAAGTTCCACGTGAAACAGTCGGACTAGGATGTTGGGGGGGTGGGACGGTATATTCGCCAGTCCACCCCCCGAACGTTTCAGGTGTCCGTGGCCCGTATCCTGGCAATCGCGAATCAGAAGGGCGGCGTCGGTAAGACGACGACCGCCGTCAATCTCGCCGCCTCCCTGGCGGCCGCCGAACAGCGCACCCTCCTCGTCGATGGCGACCCTCAAGGGAATGCCTCGAGCGGGATCGGGCTTGAGCGGGAGGCGATTCGGGAGACGACCTACGACGTCCTCCTGGACCCAGCCCGTATCGAGACGGCGATCGTCCCCTCGGTGCAATTCCAGCACCTTGACGTCCTCCCAGCGACCCCGGACCTCGCCGGTGCCGAGGTGGAGCTTGTGGGGGAGGAGGACCGGGAGCGCGCGATGCGCCGCGGCCTCGACCGGGTCCGCGACCGCTACGACTACATCCTGATCGACTGCCCCCCCTCCCTCGGGCTCATCACGGTGAACATGCTCGCCGCCGCCGACGCGGTGGTGATCCCGCTCCAGTGCGAGTACTACGCCCTCGAGGGGATCTCGCAGCTCTTGAGCACGATCACGATCCTGCAGCAGGGAGTGAACCCCTCGCTCGACGTCGATGGGGTGGTGCTCACGATGTACGACTCCCGACTCAATCTCTCCCGCCAAGTGGCCGCTGATGCGCGTGAATACTTCGGGAATAAGGTCTTCCAGTCGGTCATCCCGCGGAACGTGCGCCTTGCCGAAGCCCCGAGCTTCGGCAAGCCAATCATCCTCTACGACCTCGCCTCGGTCGGCGCCCAGTCGTACATGGAGGTCGCCCGCGAGCTGATCGAGCGCACTCAGGGTTTGGCTAAGTGATTTGCCAGCAACAACTTACTAAATTTTACCGATGAATACCGATAAGGGCCGTCGACTCGGCCGCGGGCTTGAAGCCCTCCTTGCCAAGGCCCCTGTCCGCCAGGATCCCGCGGCGACCGTGGCCCCAGCGCCCACGCCGACCCCGGTCACGGCGAACACCGACGCCTCGATCCCCTTCCGCACGATCCCGCTCGCCAAGATCCGCCCGAACCCCCTGCAGCCCCGCAAGGAGTTCAAGGAAGAGGAACTCGCCGATCTCGAGGCCTCCCTTCGCGTCAGCGGACTCCTCCAGCCGGTCACCGTCCGACCCGCGCGCACCGGCGGTGGTTTCGAACTCATCGCGGGTGAGCGACGCTTCCGCGCCTCGCAGCGACTCGGCTGGACCGAGATTCCGGCGATCGTGCGCGAGGTCGATGACAAGACGCTGCTCTCGCTCGCGATGGTCGAGAACCTGCAGCGCGCCGACCTCAATCCGATCGAAGAGGCGGAAGGCTATCAACAGTTGATCTCTGACTTCGATCTCACACAGCAGGAGGTCGCGGAGATCGTCGGCAAGGATCGCTCCACCGTCGCGAACATGCTGCGCCTCCTCGCGCTTCCCGCCTCGGTGCGGCGCCTGGTGTGGGATGGCCAGATCACCATCGGGCATGCGCGTGCGCTCCTCGGCGCTGGGAACGAGACGCGGATGGCCGATCTCGCGCGGGAGATCGTGAGCGAGGGGCTCTCGGTGCGCGAGGTGGAACGTCGCGTCCGTGAGGTGAATCCCGCCAAGGCCGCGCGCCCGACGAGTGCGCGTGGCGCGACGGCGCCCGGCTCGCGCTCCGCCGAGGTGAAGCGGATCGAAGAGACCCTCCGTCGCCGGTTCGGGAGCGATGTCAAGATCGCGCAGTCGGGCGCCGCCAAGGGCGAGATTCGGATCCCCTTCTATTCCGCGGATGACTTCGAGCGGGTGATGGAACTCCTTGGTGGGACCGGTCTCGACTGATGTCTCATCGGGAGGGCGAGGCGGACGCGCGACACGGGACGGCGGCGGCCCACGGGCGAATCTTCGACGCCGAGGGCGGGGCACTCCATGTGCACCTGCATCGCGATCATGGCCTCGCGCATCGGCACCTCGTCCTCTCGTCCTGGCAGATCCGCGCATTGCGCGTCCTCTTCTCCCGGCCGGTGCTCGTCGGGCTGACCGTGGTGCTCCTGAGCATGGGATGGATCTCAGGGCAGGCGGCGCGGGTGCCACGGCTCACGTGGGAGGTCACGACACTCACGAAGGATCTGGCGCGCGTGGATTCGTTGACCAAGACGCTGGAGCAGCTTCAGGCGAACTATCAGCGCCTCCAGGCGATGTTGGGTGCGAGCGCCCCGGCAGACGACCGGGTCCCGGCCCCATCTTCCTCACGTTCCACCCCCCGCTGACCGATGCCACTCTTCGGACCTCGAACACCCGCCGGCGAACAGCCGCGCGCGAGCACCCTCAGCATCATCGCGTCCGGGATGGTGGTGACCGGGGATGTCCGGTGCGATGGCGTGCTTCGCATCGACGGCACCCTGGCGGGGCGTATCATCGGAGCGCGACAGTTGGTGGTGACCCCCGGCGGGCGCATCCATGGTGATGTGACCGCGGATGAGATCGTGGTGGGCGGGGTGATCGATGGGAATGTCCACGCATCGACCCGACTCGAGTTGCAGGAGTCCGCCGTGGTGAATGGGAACATCGAGACTCGCGCCTTCGTGGTACCGGAGGGGGGTCAGGTGAACGGCGATATCCGGATGGTCGCCGGGGCCGTAGAACAGACGCGAACATCCAATTCACCATAGTGACAGCCCCGGAACATCATAAAGCCTTTTCCGTGGAGTGTTCCACAGTGTTCCACAAAGCACCATTGGTGTTCGTTTGTTTTCTTTGATCTATAATATCATTGCTGGGTAAGGACTTACACATGTTCTATTCTTGGGTTCGTCGGTCCGGGATCGGCTTTATCAACATCGGACTCCTATACCTTACGGCATGCTCAGGTGGTGAGCGCTCCGGCGGGAGGGAGAGTGCTTTCCAGGTCGCCCTTCTCACCCCGGGGCCGATCTCCGACCAGGCCTGGAACGCCACCGCCTACCACGGCCTCGAACGGATCCGTGACTCCCTCGGCGCCTCGATCAGCCACATCCAGACCAAGACGCCGGCCGAGTTCGAGGAGAATTTCCGTCAGTACGGCACGAAGGGATATGACCTGGTGATCGGCCATGGGTTCGAGTTCCAGGATGCCGCTCGGCGCGTCGGGCCGCAGTTCCCGAAGACCCTCTTCGTCACCACCGGGGGAGAAGGCACCGGGCCGAATGTCGTCGCCCTCTCCTTCGCCTTCGACGAACCCTCGTACCTCGCGGGGATGGCCGCCGCCGCCATCACCAAGACGGGGGTGATCGGCGGGATCGGCGGGACGGAGCTCCCGCCGGTGAAGCTCGGGTTCGAGGCCTTCCTCGCCGGTGCCCGCCTCGTGCGCCCTGACATCAGGCTCCTCGTTGCCTATCTCGGGAACTGGGATGACGCGGGCGCCGGGAAGGAACAGGCGCTCGCCCAGTTGAACCAGAAGGCAGATGTCATCTATCAGAACGCCGATGCCGCCGGACTCGGCGTATTCCAAGCGGTGCGCCAGGCCAAGGGGGTGTGGGTGATCGGGTCGAACGCCGACCAGAACAGGCTCGCCCCCGAGGTGACCCTGGGGTCGGTGTTGATCGACGTCCCGCATGCCTTCCTGTTGCTGGCACGCCAGGCGCAACTGCGGGCGGTGCGGGGGCCCACGATCCACTTCGGCACGGCGAGTGATGTGGTGCGCTGGGTCCCGAACCCGTTGGCCCCGGCACCTCCAGCGAAGGTCCTCGCGCAGATGGATTCGGTGCGCGCCGTCTTCGCGGCCGGCGGCCGCCCGGTGGTGACACCCCGATGAGCGTGCCACCACCGGTCACGCCGCCCGCGAGCATCCCGCTCGAGACCCTCGTCACCCACCTCGACACCCTCCTCGCGACTGCGAGCACCCCGGACTACCCACCGGCGCTCAATGGCTTGCAGGTGCAGTGCCGGCGCCCGATCACGCGGATCGCGGCCGCGGTCGACGCCTCGCAGCGCACCGTCGACGCGGCGATCGCCAACGGCGCGACGCTGCTCCTCGTCCACCACGGTCTCTACTGGAGCGGGCTCCAACCGTTGGTGGGGATGCACTACGCGCGGATCCGTGCGCTCCTGGACGCCGATATCGCGGTCTACTCGTCGCATCTCCCGCTCGACGCCCATGGCACCTACGGCAACTCGCGCCTCCTCGCGGGCGAGCTCGGACTCACCGTCACCGGCGGGTTCGCCGCCTATCAGCAGATCCACTGCGGGGTGCAGGGCACCGCGGACCTCGAGACGGCGGCCCTCGCCGAGCACGTGCGGTCGTGGGCGGCGGCGTGGGGACATCACACGGTGGTCTCCACGATCCCCGCAGGGCATCACACCCGTCGCTGGGCGATCTGCTCCGGTGCCGGGGCACAGGTCTCGACGCTCCAGGAGGCGTACGCCGCGGGGATCGATACGCTGATCGTCGGCGAAGGCCCGCACTGGAGCGCGGTGGAGGCCGCGGAGCGTGGGCTCGTGCTCATCTACGCCGGCCACTACGCCACCGAGACCCTCGGGGTGCGCGCGGTCGCGGCCCATCTGCAGGAGCGGTTCGGACTCCCTTGGACCTTCATCGACGCACCGACCGGGTTGTGACGCAGCGGGCGGCGACCGAACCGATGGGGGCGGATCCGCGCGACCACGAGGCGCTCGCGCTCGAGGGGATCACGGTCCGCTTCGGACCAGTGACCGCACTCGACGGTGCGCACTGCACGATCCGTCGCGGGACGGTGCATGCGATCCTCGGCGAGAATGGTGCCGGGAAGACGACGCTGATGCGCGCGGCCTTCGGTTGGCTCATGCCCGACGCCGGGACGATCCGCCTGCATGGCGCCCCGGTGACCTTTCGCACGAGCGCCGAGGCGATCGCCCAGGGGATCGGGATGGTGCACCAGCACTTCATGCTGATCCCAGCGATGACGGTGACCGAGAACATCGCGCTGGGGGGGCGAGGGCGCTTCGACGCCGGCACGACGGCGGCCCGCATCACCGCGGTGGCGGATGGGGCCGGTCTCCCGGTGGATCCCGTGGCCCGCGTTCGTGATCTCGCGGTGAGCGCCCAGCAGCGCGTGGAGATCGTGAAGGCGCTCGTGCGCGACGCACGGATCCTGATCCTCGACGAACCCACGGCCGTGCTCACCCCGGACCAGGCGACGGAGCTCCTCCGTTGGGTCCGTACCTTCGCCGATGCGGGGGGGACGGTGGTCCTGATCACGCACAAGTTGCGCGAGGCGTTCGCGGTGGCGGATGACCTCACGGTGCTCCGTCAGGGGCGCACGGTGCTGAGCGCCGCGCGCGCGCTGGTGACCGAGGCCCATCTGATCGAGGCCCTCACGGGGGCGGGAGTCGGACCCGGCGGTGCAGGGGGACCTGTCCCGTATCACCCGATGCCCACCGCACGCGTCGCTGACGCACCCGAGGTGGATGATCCTGCGCCGGTGTTGCGACTCGACGGGGTACGCTACGTGGACCCTCGTGGCGTGACCCGACTGCGCGCGGTCGATCTCGCGGTCTATCCCGGTGAGATCCTCGGGGTGATCGGGGTCGAAGGCTCAGGCCCACGCGAGCTCCTGCGCATCCTCGCGGGTCGGCTCACGCCGACCACCGGACGCGTCACCCGTCCCGATGCGGTCGGCTTCGTGCCGGAGGATCGCCTGCATGACGCGGTGATCCCGAGCTTCTCCCTCACCGAGAACCTCGTGCTCGCGGACGGTGGTGAGGCCCGCGGCTGGATGGATTGGTCCACGTGGCGCACGATCACACGCGATCTCCTCGCCACCGCCGACGTGCGCGCCGCGGGGCCCGACGTCCCGATGGCGACACTCTCGGGCGGGAATCAGCAGCGCTTCGTGGTGGGACGCGAACGTCGACGCGCGGCGGCGGCGCTCATCGTCGAGCACCCGACGCGCGGGCTCGACCTCACCGCCTCGGCGCGCATCCTCGCCGATCTGCGCGCCCTTGGTGGAAATCCCCGACCGGCGGTCGTCTTCCACTCCGCCGACCTCGATGAGGTGCTCGCCGTGGCGACGCGTGTGGTCGCCTGCTTCGAGGGCCGCGTGCGCGAGGTATCACCGCCGAGCGACCCGACCGATCGCACGCCATACACGCGCGCGATGACGGGGTCGGTCGAGACGACCGCGGTGTCATCAGGGGGGACGCGATGACCGAGGCGCTCCTCGCCCTCTGGGACGGCGCCTTCGGCTCGTCGTACGCGATCTGGTCGGCGACGCTCGTTCGGAGCGCGCCACTGCTCTGGCTCGGGCTCGGTGTGGCGCTCGCCTTTCGTGCGGGGGTGCTGAACATCGGGGCGGAAGGGCAGTTCCTGATGGGCGCGATCGGCGCGACGGCCGTGGCGCAGGTGGTCGGGCGTTCCGTGCCGGGCCTCGTGATGATCCCACTGATGGCGCTCGTCGGCGGCGTCGCCGGGGCGGGGTGGGCGGGGATCGCCGCCTGGTTGCGGCAACGATTCGGGGTGCTCGAGGTGATCAGCACGATCATGCTGAACTTCATCGCGCTCGCGACGATCGGCTGGATGGTCCGCGGCCCACTGCAAGAGCCGACGCGCATCTATCCGCAGTCGGCGGAGATCCCGTGGTCGGCGCAATGGCCCTTCCTGATCCCTGGTCAACGGCTCCATCTCGGCTTCGTGCTCGGCCTCCTCGCCTGTGCGATCGCCTGGGTGGTGCTCACACGCACCGCGACGGGGTTTCGGATCCGCGCGGTGGGGGCGAGTCCCTCCGCCGCGACGAGTGCCGGCCAGATCGACGTCGGGCGCACCGTGATGCGGGTCTTCCTGGTGAGCGGCGCCTGCGCCGGCCTCGCGGGTGCGGCTGAGGTGGGTGGGGTGACGTGGGCGCTCTATGAAGGGATCTCGCCCGGCTACGGCTACACCGCGATCGCCGTCGCGCTGCTCGCGCGATTGCATCCCGGATGGATCGTGGTGAGCGCGATCTTCTTCGGCGCACTCGAGGCGGGGGCGAGCGCGATGCAACGCGATGCGGGGGTCCCCTCGGTCGTGGTGCAGGTGATCGTCGCGGTGATCATCCTCGGGGTGCTCGCGGGATCGCAGCGGCGCACGCGGGTCGACGCCTTGCGTGTCCGCGCGGGGAGTGGACGCTGATGGAGGCACTCCTCATCCCGTTCCTCGATGCGACGATCCGCACGGCGACCCCACTCGCCTATGCGGCACTCGGTGAATTGGTGACCGAACGCTCCGGTGTGATCAACATCGGGATGGAGGGGATCATCATCGCCGGATGCCTCGGGGGACTTGTCGCCGCCGGTGCCGGGGGCGCCGCGATGGGGTTCCTCGGGGGCGCACTCGCTGGCGCGGGGATGGCTGCGATCTTCGCGTTCTTCGTGCTGCGACTCCGCGCCGATGCGATCATCACCGGGACCGCGCTCACGCTGTTGGGGCTCGGACTCACCGGGACGCTCTACCGCGGCCTGTTCGGGCTCGAGGGCGCGGCGCTGGGGACCCCGTCGATCGCACCGATCGCGCTCCCGGGACTCTCCTCACTCCCACTGGTCGGACCGGTGTTCTTCACGCAGACGGGGATGACCTATCTGCTCTATCTGTTCGTCCCAGCGCTGGCCTGGTGGCTCGCGCGCACCCAGGCGGGGCTCGCGCTCCGCGCCGTGGGGGAATCCCGCGCGGCGGCCCTCGCCGCAGGGCTCGATGTCCAACGCCTCCGGTGGGGGGCGATCCTCTTTGGCGGGGCGATGGGGGGGCTCTGTGGTGCGACCCTCGTCCTTGCGCAGGTCGGGACCTTCACCGAGGGGATGAGCGCGGGCCGCGGATTCATCGCGATCGCGATCGTGGTCCTCGGCCGATGGCGAACGGTCGGGACGACCCTCGCGGCACTCATCTTCGGCGGCGCATTCGCCTTGCAGTATCTGTTGCAGGCCGCTGGGTGGGCGCTCCCGTACCACCTCTTCCTCGCACTCCCTTATCTCTTGACGCTCATCTTGCTCGCGGCGCTCCGTGGGCGCGCCGAGGCACCGGCTGAACTCGCGTCACAGGAGAGCTGGTCGCGAGCGTGATCACGAGCGTGTCGCGAGCACGGCACCACTCGCGTTCTGCTACGCCTTCGCCTCCACCCAGTTCATACCGGTCCCGATATCCACGACGAGCGGCACGGCCAGCGCCACCGCCGACGCCATCTCGTGACGGACCCTCGCCCCAAGGGCGTCCACTTCGTCCGGCGGGCACTCGAAGACGAGCTCGTCGTGAACCTGGAGGAGCATCTTCCCCGCGAAGCCCTCATGCGGCAGGATGTCATGGATCCGACGCATCGCCACCTTGATGAGATCCGCCGCCGACCCCTGGATGGGGGAGTTCTGCGCGAGACGTTCGCCGAGGGCGCGGGTGTTGAAGTTGCGGTCGAGAAGCTCGGGGATATAGCGCCGGCGATGGAACAGCGTCTCGACGTACCCCTGGCGCCGCGCCTGCTCCACGATCTGGTCGAGCCAGGTGCGCACGCCCGCAAACCGCACGAAGTAGGTCTCGATGAACGCCTTGGCCTCGGCGGTGCTGATCCCGAGCTGGCGCGCAAGCGCGAACGCCCCCTGGCCGTAGATCGTGGCGAAGTTGATCGTCTTGGCACGCGCCCGCATCTCCGCGGTGACGGCCTCGACCGGCACCCCGAAGATCACGCTCGCGGTCTGCCGATGGATGTCCCCACCCGCCTCGAAGGCCGCGACGAAGGCGGGGTCGCGCGAGAGATGCGCGAGCAGACGCAACTCGATCTGTGAATAGTCCGCGGCCAGGAGGGTCCACCCCGTGCGCGGGATGAAGCCACGCCGGATGTCCTTCCCGAGCTCACGGCGGATCGGGATGTTCTGGAGATTCGGGTCACTCGACGAGAGACGCCCGGTACTCGCGACCGTCTGATTGAACGACGTATGCAACCGCCCGGTCCGCGGATTGACGAGCCCCGGAAGGGTATCGAGGTAGGTGTTCTCGAGCTTCGCAAGCTCGCGATACTCCATGAGGAGCGCCGGCAGATGATGCCCGTCGTCGGCGAGCTCCTGCAGGACGCTCGCATCGGTGCTCGGCCCGGTCGCCGTCTTCTTCTTGATCGGGAGTCCGAGCTTCTCGAAGAGGATCTGCCGGAGCTGCGGGTTGGAGGCGACGTTGAATTCCTCGCCGGCCTCGACGAAGATCTGTTGCTCGACCTCGCGCCGCGCCGCCTCGAACCGCGTCTTGAGCGAATGGAACCAGGGCACGTCGATCGTGATCCCGGTCCACTCCATCTCGGCGAGCACCGCCACCAATGGGAGTTCGATCTCGTGCAACAGCGAGGCGGCCTGCCGCTGTGCGAGCCGGGGGGCGTAGACCTCCTGCAGCCGGAGGGCGATATCGGCATCCGCGCAGCAGTAGTCGCACGCCGCCGGGATCGGCACCACGTCGAACGGGAGCTCCTGCCGTCCCTTCCCGCAGAGCTGCTCGTAGGAGGTCATCACGACGCCAAGGGATTCGACGGCGAGGGTGTCGATGGCGTGTGACCGACGGCTCGGGTCGAGGACGTAGCTCGCGAGCATCGTATCGAAGCCGAGTCCGGCGACCGGCACACCGGCGCGGCGCAACACGAGCACGTCGTACTTGGCGTGGTGCGCGACCTTCGCGATGGCGGGATCGGCGAAGAGCGATCGGAGCGGCGCCATCGCGTCCGAGAGGATCGACGGGAGATTGACCACCGGTGTCACCCCGTCAGCCAAGATCCGCGCGGCGATCGAGACCTCGGCGCCCGCCTTCGGCGCCCGCGCCGCAGGACGCTCGTCGAGTGCGAGCCCGCCCTGCTCACTCGCATACGGGCGATGCGCGAAGGGGAGATACCAGGCGCGGCCCGGTGCCACGGCGATCGAGAGGCCGATGAGGTTCGCCCGGAGCGGGGTGATGATCGGCGGGGCGTCGGCGTCGAGGATCGTCTCGGTGTCGAAGGCGAAGGTCCCGGCGGCGCGGGCCGCCGCGATCACCTCGGCGACGAGCGCTGGTGTGTCGGCGATGCGGTAGTCGCGAGGCACCTCGGCCGGAGCGAAGAGGTCAGCGGGCGCGGACCCCGTGATGGCCGACGGCACACCCGTGACAGAGGCGTTTGTCCCGCGCGAGGCGTGCGGCAGCTTCTGCTCCGTCGCCGGCTCCTCGAGTCCGAGTTGTGCCGCCGCCGTCCGCGCTGCCGTCGTGAACTCGAGGGTGACGAAGAGGTCGCGGAGCGTCGCCCAATCCGGGGTCTCAAGCGTGAGGGCCTCGAGATCGAGGGTCACATCGAGATCGCGATGCAGGGTCACCAAGGTCTTGGAGAGTCGCGCCTCCTCGGGATGCTTGAGCAGGGCGTTGCGGGCGCGCGTCGGTTCGATCTCGTCGACGTGCGCGAGCATCGCATCCACGGTGCCCCAGCGTTGCACCAGCGCGAGCGCCCCCTTCTCGCCGATCCCGGGCACACCCGGGATATTGTCCGCCGTGTCGCCGACGAGCGCGAGATAGTCGACGATCCGCTCCGGCGGGACCCCGAGGCGCTCATGCGCATTCTCCATCCCATACCACTTCTCGGTCGTGCGGCCCGGCGGGCCATGCCAGGGGTTGAGCACCCAGACCTTGGGCTCCACGAGCTGCAGGAGATCCTTGTCGCCCGAGACGATGCAGACCTCGAGCCCCGCGGCGGCGCCCTGTGCGGCGAGCGTGGCGATCACATCATCCGCCTCGAACCCATCGAGCTGCACGACCGGGATGCGATACCCGGCGAGCAGCTCGTGGACGCGCTGCACGCCGGTGTCGAAGTCCGCCTGTTCCTCATCCGGCAACGCGACGCGATTCGCCTTGTACGACTCAAGGAGCGCCTCACGCCCAGACGACCCGGCATCGTTCACCCAGCCGAGGTACTCCGGCTTGTGCTTCTCGATGAGGCGCTTGAGGAAGTCATTGACCCCTTTGGCCATCCCCGTGTTCTCGCCATGTGCGTTGCGCAGCGGCGCCCCGCCGCCCAGCGCATAGAAGGCACGATAGATGAGGGCATAGCCGTCGATCAGATAGAGGCGCGGACGCCCGGGCATCGTCATAGGGGGAACCTCCCGAGGGCGAGGAGCGCCCACGCGGTCGCGCCGGCGCCGAACGCCACGCGCACGTTGTCATCGAGTCGCATCGTCGGACGCTCGGCGGCGGCGGCCGCGACGCCGATCATCGCCGCCGCGGGGAGCGAGGCCCCGACGAGCCAGAGGGGACCGACCGCACTCGCGATCGCACAGGCGAGCGACCCACTCCAGGTCTTGGGACCAGGCGCGCCATTCCGTCGGTCATCGCGTGAGGCATCACGGGCCCCCTGTGACCCGACCTGCGACCCCATCTGCGACACCGCGCGACCGACGAGCGCCGCGGCAGTATCCCCGACCACGGCGGCCCAGAGCGCGGTGATCGCCACGGGGATCGGGAGGACGAGGACCGCGACGAACATCGCGAGGAGGATCCAGCTCGCTCC
>JAJTFH010000004.1 GCA_021298395.1 Gemmatimonadota bacterium
GCACCGGAGGCGGTGAAGGCGAAGGCGATGGAGGCCTTCACGCTGATCACCGAGTGCGAGGCCGCGATCCATGGCACCACGGTGGAGCGCGTGCATCTGCACGAGGTCGGGAGCGTCGATGCGATCCTCGACATCGTCGGGAGCATCTGGGGGCTCGAGCGCCTCGGCGTCACCGCGGTGTATTGCGGCACCATCCCACTCGGGGATGGCTTCGTCGACACGCAGCATGGGCGGATGGCGGTGCCGACGGCCGCGACGCTCAGGCTCCTCGAAGGGTTGCCGGTGCGTCCGGGTCCTGAGGGGGCGGGGGAGCTCGTGACGCCGACGGGGGCCGCCCTGGTGCGTGTGCTGAGCGCCGGTGCACCACCCACCGGTTTCGTCCCGGTGGCGAGTGGGTTCGGCGCGGGGACCAAGGATTTCCCGGATCGGGCGAATGCCCTGCGCATCGTGCTGGCCGATCAGGGGGTGGATGCGCCGGCGCATGAACGGCTCATCATGTTGGCCGCGGACATCGACGATGCCACGGGTGAGGAGCTGGGCGCCTTGGCCGATGCGCTCCGTGACGGCGGGGCGCGCGATGTCGTCCTCCTCCAGACGACGGGTGAGGAGCTGGGCGCCTTGGCCGATGCGCTCCGTGACGGCGGGGCGCGCGATGTCGTCCTCCTCCAGACGGTGATGAAGAAGGGGCGACCCGGGACTCGGGTGGAGTGCCTGGTCGCGCCGCAGGATGCCGACCGGCTGGAGGCGTTTCTCCTCTTGGAGAGCACCACGATCGGCGTGCGGCGATTCGAGGTCGCTCGGCGCGCTTTACCGCGCTCGGAGCGTGTGGTCTCGGTCCTCGGTCACGACCTTCGGGTGAAGGTCGTGACCCTCCCCGATGGGAGCACGCGCGCCAAGCCCGAAGCGGACGACGTGGTTCGCATCGCGCGGGCCACGGGGCGGTCGGTTCGAGAGGTACGGGAGGAAGTGCGGAAGTCGCTGTGATTCATTGATTTCCGACGCCTGATCTCATATATTTTCTCAAGCCGCTTCGCGGCTTTTTTCTTGTCGGTCCCACGTAGCCCCATTCATGATCCGCGTCCTCCGCGTCCAACCCGAGAGCATCGCCACCGAGCTGGGGATCGTCCCCGGAACGGAGTTGCTGCGCGTCGATGGGCGGGAGCTGGATGACTTCCTCGATTGGGAGTTCCTGACCGCCGACGAACGCTTCGAGCTCGAGGCCAAGCTCCCCGATGGGGAGCACCTCGTCTTCGAGATCGAGCGGGATCGCGAGCTCTCCATGGGGATCGAGCTCGAGCCGCCGACGGTTCGCCGCTGCGCCAATCGGTGCGAGTTCTGCTTCATCGAGGGGCTCCCCAAGGGACTCCGGAAGCCGCTCTACATCCGCGACGACGACTATCGGCTCTCGTTCGCCTACGGGAACTTCGCGACCCTCTCGAACCTCAAGGCACGGGATGTCCAGCGGATCCTCGAGTATCGGCTCTCCCCGCTCTACGTCTCGGTGCACGCCACGCCATGGGAGGCCCGAAAGGTCCTCCTGAACAATCCGCGCGTCCCGAACATCGTCGAGCAGCTCCAGCGCTTGACCGAGGGTGGGATCCAGTTCCATGGGCAGATGGTCGTGGTCCCCGGGATCAACGACGGCGCGGTCCTCGAGCAGTCCCTCACCGACCTCTACGCCTTCGGCGACGCCTGCCTCTCGGTGGCGCTCGTTCCCGTGGGGCTCACACAGTTCTCGCACATCTACACCGGCAAATCGATGGACCGCGACACGGCGCGCGAGATCCTCGCGGTGGCGGAGCGGTGGGCCGCCCGCGCCGAGCAGGAACGCGGTGAGCCCTGGGTCTATGGCTCCGATGAGCTCTATCTGCTCGCCGAGCGCGAGCTGCCGACGGCGGCGCACTATCGGGACTTCGCGCAGATCGAGAACGGGGTCGGGGCGGTGACCTCGCTGCGGGATCGGGTCCGCGATGGCGTCGGACGCCTCTCGCGCCTCGATGGTCGTCGGATCGGGATCGTCACCGGATCGGCGATGGCCCCGCTCATGCCGGAGCTGCTCGACCAGCTCACCGCGGCGACGGGGGCGCACTTCGAGCTCATCCCCACGGAGAACTCCCTCTTCGGGCCGACGGTGACCACCGCCGGCCTCTTGGTCGGGGCGGACATTCGGCGCGCGCTGCAGGATCGCGCCGATCTCGACCTCGCGCTGATCCCGGCCGAGACGATCAATGACGGCGGGCTCTTCCTCGACGATGAGTCGTTCGTCGCCGTGCGGGAATCGCTCCCGATGCCGGTCTATCCTTCCTATGATTTCATCGACGTGCTCGAGCAGGAGGGGGCCGGAGCCCTCGCCGCGACCGGCGTCGGAGGCTCCACCGCATGAGCGGGATCCCAGTCGTCGCACTCGTCGGACGCCCGAATGTCGGGAAGTCCGCCCTCTTCAATCGGATCGTCGGGGACGACTCCGCGATCGTGAGCGAGGAGGCCGGTACGACGCGCGACCGGCACTTCGCCCTCGCCCAATGGAACGGCCGCGACTTCTGGCTCGTCGATACCGGCGGACTCGTGGAGGACTCCGATCTGCCGATGGACGTCGCGATCAAGCGGCAGGTCCGGCAGGCGATCGCCGAGGCCGATCTCATGTTGCTCACGGTCGATGCGCAGGCGGGGTTGCACCCGAGCGATGCGCGCATCGTCGATCTGATCCGGCAGTCGCGGAAGCCCTGGATGCTCGTCGCCAACAAGGTCGACGACCCGCGCAGCTCGGACTTCTTCGAGTTCTTCAATCTGGGGGCGGGGGATCCGATCCCGGTCTCAGCGACCAACGGCAAGAATTCGGGCGATCTCCTCGATGCGCTGGTGGCGCGCCTCCCAACCTCGGAGGCTGACGGTCCCCCCGAGGCGACGCGTGTCGCGGTGATCGGCCGCCCGAACACCGGGAAGTCGTCGTTCATCAATCGGCTCTTGGGCGAGGATCGTCTCGTCGTCTCCGACATCGCGGGCACGACGCGCGATTCGATCGACACACCGTTCGTCTTCCATGGCGAGCCGTACATCTTCGTCGATACCGCCGGCCTGCGCCGGAAGTCGAAGATCGATGATGGGGTGGAGTTCTATTCCGCGCTCCGCACCCGGCGCGCGATCGACCGGGCCGACCTCTGTCTCCTGTTGATCGATGCGACCGAGGGGCTGCACAACCAGGACCTCAAGATCGCGACCCTCGCCTGGGAGGCGGGGCGCGCGATGATCATCGTCGTCAACAAGTGGGATCTAAAGGACAAGGACGACAAGACGGCAGCCAAGTTCCAGAAGGAGTGCGTCGAGAAGGCGCCCTATCTGAAGCATGTGCCCTTCGTCTTCACGTCGGCGCTCACGGGGCAGCGGGTCACGAAGGTGCTCGAGGTGATCCGCACGGTGCGCGAGGAGCGCGCCAAGCGCATCCCGACCTCTGATGTCAACGAGGCGCTCCACGAGCTCCTGGCGCGTCGACAGCCGCCACAGGCCGCGGGGAACGAGGTCAAGCTCAACTACGCCACGCAGGTGGAGACCGCCCCGCCGACGATCGTCGTCTTCGGGAATCACCCGGATCTGGTGCAGGAGCACTACATCCGGTATCTCCACAACGGGTTCCGCGAGAAGTGGGCGTTCACGGGGAACCCCCTGCGGATCATCCTGAAACGGAAGAGCGGACGGAACTGACATGCTCCCCATCGTCGCGCTGGCCATCGGGTACCTCGCCGGATCGATCCCCTTCGCGTATCTCGCGGGACGGCTCCTCAAGGGGATCGATCTCCGTACGGTGGGATCGGGGAACCTCGGGGCGACGAATGTCTATCGGACCCTCGGCGCACCCGCGGCGTTCGTGGTGCTGCTGCTCGACGCGGTGAAGGGGGCGCTCCCGGTGCTGCTGCTCCCGAGTCTGGTGACGAACCTCCGCCCTGGGGTGCAGGCCGTACAGCTGCTGACGCTCGGAATCGGGGTCACGGCGATCCTCGGACATACGAAGCCGATCTTCCTCTTGTGGAAGGGGGGCGGGAAGGGCGTCGCGACGACCGCCGGAGTCTTCGCCGCGCTCGCCCCCACCGCGCTCGCGATCGTCCTCGGGCTCTTCGCCTTCATCCTCTGGCGGACGCGGATCGTCTCCGTGGCGTCGATCGGCGCGGCCCTCGGATTGCCGTGGGCGGTGCTCATGACGTCGGGTCCCCTCTCGCCGCTCCTCCCTGTGTCCATCGCCCTCGCGCTCTTCGTGGTGTGGACCCACCGGACGAACCTCGCGCGCATCCGCGCCGGCACCGAGCCGCGGCTGGGGGCTCCGGGCGGTGCGAGTCCGGAGGCCGTGGTGCGTGCCAGGGAGGGACGCTGATGCGATGCACCGTGATCGGAGCCGGGGCGTGGGGCACCGCGCTGGCCAACCTCCTCGCGGAGAACGAGCACGAGGTCCGGCTCTGGGCCTTCGAGCCCGATGTCGCCGCGGCGATCAATCGGCAGCATGAGAACCCGCGCTTCTTCGCGAATGTACCGCTCCATCCCGCCCTCGTCGGGACGTCGGAGATGGCGGAGGCGCTCGCGGGCAGTGAGATGGTGGTCTTCGTCCCGCCTTCGCACGCGCTCCGTACCGTAGCGGCCCAGGCCGTCGCGCATCTCCCGGCCGGGGTCCCGCTCGTCGTCGCGACCAAGGGGATCGATCGCGAGCGGCTCTGCCCCATGACCGATGTCGTCGCCGCGGAGTGTCCAGGGCATCCGATCGTCGCGCTCTCCGGGCCGAGCTTCGCGCTCGAGGTCGCCTTGCATCTGCCGACCGCGCTCGTCGCGGCCTGCGAGGACCTGACGGTCGCGGCGCGCGTGCAGACGGCGTTCAGCACCTCGGGGTTCCGCGTCTACACGCAGCGCGATGTGATCGGCGTCGAACTCGGCGGCGCGCTCAAGAACGTCATGGCGGTCGCGACCGGGATCGCTGATGGATTGGAGCTGGGCAACAATGCCCGTGCCGCGCTCATCACGCGCGGGCTTGCCGAGATGACCCGCCTCGGGGTGCACCTCGGGGCCGATGCCGCGACCTTCGCGGGTCTGGCGGGTCTCGGCGATCTCGTCCTCACCTGCACGGGCGCGCTCTCGCGGAACCGGGCGGTCGGTCTCGAGATCGGCCGCGGGGCCTCGCTCGGCGACGTGTTGCAGGGGCGTGACACCGTGGCCGAAGGTGTCGCCACGACCGAGAGCGCCAAGGCGCTCGCCGATCGCGAGGGGGTGGAGATGCCGATCGTCTCTGCGGTGCATCGCGTCCTCTTCGAGCGGCAGCCCCCGCGCTGGGCGCTCGTCGAGCTGATGACGCGGGACCTCAAGGCCGAGGGAGCGTAGCGATGGCGACCGACGATCCGATCCGGGAGTTCTACTCCATCGGTGACGTCTGTGAGCTCACCGACCTCAAGCCGCATGTGCTGCGGTATTGGGAGAGCCAATTCCGCTTCCTGAGTCCGGCCAAGAATCGGGCGGGGAACCGCGTCTACACGCGTCGCGAACTCGAGTTCGTGATGCTCGTCAAACATCTGCTCTACACCGAGAAGTACACGATCGAGGGAGCGAAGCAACAGCTCGACCAACGCCGGAAGGACGGTGGCGTGAAGGCGGCGGCGCGTCAGGGGCTCGACGCGCAGACCGTCCTCCTTCTCGAGCAGGACCTCCTCGGGATCCTCCAGGCCCTCGCCTCCCACCCTCCGACGACCGATTGATGCGTATCCTCTGCTCGAACGATGATGGGATCCTGGCCAAGGGCCTTGCCGTCCTGGAACGTGCCGCGGCCCCACTCGGAGAGGTATGGACCGTCGCACCGGACCGTGAACAGAGCGCCACGAGCCATTCGCTCACGTTGCATCATCCGTTGCGCCCCGTGCAGCTCGGGGCGCGTCGCTGGCAGATCGATGGCACCCCGACCGATTGCGTGATGCTCGCGATCGAGGCGTTGATGCCCGAGCGTCCTGACTTCGTGCTCAGCGGGATCAATCATGGGCCGAACATGGGCGAGGATGTCCTCTACTCCGGGACGGTCGCCGCGGCGATGGAGGGGCTCGCGCTCGGCGTGCCGAGCATCGCCGTCTCGTTCGCGGGGCGGGTGTTGCACGGGGCCGACGACCTGCTCGATGAGCAGGTCGAGGTCCTCGCGAGGATCCTCAGGCACCTCACGAGTCTGCCGGACCTCCCGCCGGACACCTTGCTCAATGTGAATCTCCCGCGCTGCGCCCCGTCGGAGGTGAAGGGGGTGCGCCTCACGCGCCTCGGGCAGCGCGTCTTCTCCGATTCGCTGACGAAGATGAAGGATCCCTGGGGTCGCCAGATCTATTGGATCGGTGGGGGGACGGTCGAGTGGAGCGGGAGTGATGACGCGGACTTTCAGGCGGTACGCGACGGCTACGTCTCGATCACGCCACTGCATCTCGACCTAACGCACCGCGCGCGCCTCGACGACACGGAGCGGTGGTGGCGGCCGCTGTAGCGCGGCAGTTCGGCGGGGCACGTCGTCGCCTCATCGAGGAGCTCGAAGCCAAGGGGATCGGCGACATCGCCGTGCTCAAGGCCTTCGATGACGTCCCGCGGCATCACTTCGTGCCCTCCGGTGTCGCTCATCGTGCGTATGAGGACGCCCCGCTCCCGATCGGCCATGGCCAGACGATCAGTCAGCCCTCGGTCCACGCACGGTTCCTCTCGCTGCTGCGGCTCTCCGGTCGCGAGCGGGTGCTCGAGATCGGGACCGGCTCTGGCTTCCAGGCGGCGCTCCTGACGCGGCTCGCGTCCGCCGTCTTTTCCATCGAGCGGATCCCCGCGCTCGCCGAGGCGGCACGGGAGTCCCTTCGCGCCTGCGGGATCGATCAGGTGATCCAGCGGGTCGGGGATGGCACCATGGGTTGGCCTGAGATGGCCCCCTTCGACGCGATCCTCGTCGGGGCGGCGTCGCCGGAGATTCCGGTCCCGCTCACCGAGCAGCTGGCGCTTGGGGGACAGCTCTTGGTCCCGGTCGGTGATCGCAGCGGGCAGGCGCTGGTGCGGGTCATCCGCACCCCCGACGGTCTCCGTGAGGAGCGGCTCGATCCCATGCGCTTCGTCCCGCTGATCGGCGCGCACGGATTCGAGGCGTGAACGTTTTGGCCCTCGAGCGTGTATATCGTACGGAACCTCTCAGGAGCATCCGCATGACCGGTCGGATCCGGTGGCGATGGACCGCAGTGTTGGTGGCAGGGGCGCTCCTCGTGGGTCGCACCGAGGCGGTGGCGCAGGGCGGAGGGGGCGAGGGCTTCCTCTTCCGGGAGCCCGGGGTGTCGCTGACGGTCTACGGCGGATTGAACCTGCCAGGGGCTGGGGGCGATCTCTTCGGCTATGCCCGTCGGGAGTTCACCCTGGATCGCGCGGGGTTCCGCGCCCCGGCGGTCGGATTCGATCTCGCCTTCGCGATGGGGCCGCGCACCGAGCTCCTCGTCGGGTTGATGCCGGCCTCGTCGCGCGTCGCCTCCGAGTACCGCGAATGGGTCGATGGCGACGATCGGCCGATCGAACAGACCACCGCCTTCCGGCGGGCACCGCTCACGGCCTCGGTGCGCTATTACCTCGCCGATCGCGGGCGTGCCATCGGGTCCACCGCATGGATCCCGACCAAGGTCGTCCCGTTCGTCGGTGCGGGCTTCGGCACGGTCCGCTATGCGTTCGAACAGGTTGGGGACTTCGTCGACTTCGAGACGCTCGATGTGCTCCCCGACCGTCTCACGAGCAGCGGATGGGCCCCGGTCTTTCAGGCCAGCGGTGGGGTGCAATACAATCTCTCGCGCCGGCTCCTCTTCACGGGGGAACTGCGCTACCTTCGCGGGAGTGCGGATGCGAGTACGCCGGATCGCGATTTCATCGGCTATCGGCTTGACCTCTCTGGGCTGACGACCCTCGTCGGCCTCACCCTGCGGCTCTGATCCGGAGCGTGATCATGCGTCGTCTTTCGACGGTAGTGCTGGTTGGTCTCACGCTGATGGCCACGCCACTGCGTGCGCAGCGAGACGTGGGACGCGCGCTCGCCTTCGTCGGGTGCTGGGAGGATGCCGAGGCGGGGGCCGCGGGGATGACCTGTGTGCTGCCGCAGGAGGGGCCGGCCCTCATGCTCATCACCGTGCCACCGACGGGCGCGCGCACGGAGTCGGTGCTCCGCCTCGATGGGACCCGGGTCGAGATCACCACCGAGGGGTGCACCGGGTGGGAGCGCGCGCGGATCTCGCGCGATGACGAACGGATCGTGATGGACTCGGAGATCGCCTGCAGCGGATTGCCGCGTCAGCAGCGCGCGGGTGCCTTCCTCATCACCGAGCAGGGCAACTGGTTGCAGCTGCAGGGGGGGGGCGTGGCCTCGATCGCCACGACCCAGGCTCGGCAGCTGCGTCCGGTGGTCGGTCTCCAGGTGATCCCGACCGACCTGCGTCCCCTCATCGCACCCTTCCTCGCCGAGGCCGAGGCGACGCGTGCGGCGATCGCGGGGCGACGCGTCTCGGCACAGGATCTGATCGAACTCGATGACCTCGGGACGGCCGGGCCGATCATCGACCTCATCGTCGCCGCATCCTATCCGGAGTCGTTCGCGATCGTCGGGGGAGGGCGTGATTTCCAGTCGCGTCGTTCTGAGGTCGGCGTCGCGACGGGCGGTGGTGGCGGAGGGAGTGGGATCCCGCGGTATTCGATGCTCCCGCCGACGACGGCGGATTGGGCGCTCTGGAACTCCTGCATGATGATGTGGGGGATCCGTGATCCGTGGGCGTGCGGTGGGCGTGCCCCGTTCGCCTACTACGGTCTCTTCTCGCCGGTGTACGGCGGATTCGGATACGGCTACTGGGGCTCGCCATTCGGTGGCTTCTGGCCGGGATATGCCGGCGGGCCGGTGGTGGTCCAACCGATCGGGCCCGGGGGTGTGCCGATCGGTCGGACGCCGGAGTCGGGCGGTCGGGTGGTGAAGGGGGGTGGGTATAGCGCTCCCTCGGGTGGCGGCTCGAGCGGTGCGCGCCCGCGCAGTGGCGACTCCGGAGGATCCTCGGTTCGTTCGGGGAGCTCGGGTGGCGGCAGCACATCGTCCGGTTCCTCGGGGGCCTCGAGCGGTGGTTCCTCGTCAGGCAGCTCGTCGTCCGGCGGGGGTCGCACCGCGAAGCCGCGCGACCCCTGAGTCACCGGAGACCCTCGCGTTAAGTTTGGAGCAGGCGGCTCGGCGCTCGGGTGCCAGGGCCGCCTTCTCTTGCCCCCGTAGCTCAGGTGGATAGAGCGACGGTTTCCTAAACCGCAGGTCGGCAGTTCGAATCTGCCCGGGGGCACTCGGCGGCGGGTCGTGTCGCTTCTACGGTCGACCTGCCTCCGCTAGCTTTCCGCCGTTCCCGGTACTCGCCAACGGCACCGGGCTCCGTTCCGTGAACTCTTCAGCCATCACCGCAATGCCCGCATCTGGTACTCCCGCGCAGCCCAACGTCGCGATCGAGCCCGAGACCCTCGGGGAGACCTTCCTGTTGTATCGTCGCCAACTGACCATCGGGGCGGTGGTCATCGCCGCCACGGTCGGCGGGGTCTGGCTCTGGCAGCGGTCGGTCCAGATCAAGGAGGAGAAGGGGTCGGTGGCCTATCAGGCCGGGGAGATGGCCTACGTCTCCGGGAACAAGCCGCTGGCCCTGACCGAGCTCGAGAAGGTCACCACCCGGTATGCCGGGACGGCGGCCGGCGCGCAGGCGGCGATGCTCAGCGCCCAGATCCTTTTCGATGAGGGGAAGCATGCCGAGGGGGTCGCGCTGCTACAGAAGGCGCTCGGGTCGGCGAATGGCGACCTGAAGCCGGGGATCCAGGCCCTGTTGGGCGCGGGCTTCGAGGCGACGGGCAAGTCGGCCGAGGCGGCGGAGGCCTATGGGAAGGCGGCAGAGGGGGCTCGGTTGGAGGGGGAGCGCCAGGGGTACCGGATGGATGCGGCCCGGGCCAAGGTGGCGGCTGGGGATACCCCGGGCGCCACGGAACTGTACCGCACGCTGGCCAGCCAAGAGGATTCGCCGTTCTCCGGCGAGGCCCGGGTCCGTCTCGGGGAGCTGCTCGGTAAGCAGTGAGATGTGAATAAGCGGCACAGCCGAATAGTATCTGATAAATAAGTTGATGTAGATGAGCCTAAGTGTTTCACTCACTTGGGCTTATTTATTGTTCACATGCTACTTTATGGCCGCAGGACTGTGATCTCAGTAGGGAGGGTGCTGTCGAGAGGGTGTCGCGATATCTTCTCCCTGTCCGTGCTTCCTCACTACTACCAATAATATGTATTATGTAAAGCAGTTACTTGGGAAGGTGTGGAAATCCTCGACTTTACCCCGAAGCTACGCCCAGGTCGACCAAGGTCCCTGAAAAGACGATCCGCCCCTCCCCGGAGATCGATGGGACCTCCCCCTGAGGGGTCCGCCGGTACCGAATCGTCAGGGTCCGGCCTGACCGGGTCCGGAACCGGGTCTCGTCACCGGTCACCCCCCAGGCCCTGAGGACCGCGGCACAGGTCGTCGCTCCGCTGGCGCAGGCCAGCGTCTCCCCCTCGACCCCACGCTCGAAGGTCCGCATCGCCCAGCCGGCCGGGGTTCGTGCCACCCAGTTCACATTGGTCCCGCACTCGAAGGTCGGGTCGTGCCGGAGCACGGGCCCGCGGGCCGCCACATCGACCGCGTCCAGATCGTCGACCTCGACCACCAGGTGCGGGACCGTCGGGAACCCGAACCCCATCCGGCGCTCACCGGGGGCCAACGGGATCCCGACCGAGGGCTCCAACCGGTCGAAGGGGTTGAGGTCGACCTCCGGCTGCCCATCGGGTCGGAGCCACCCGCGGAGCTCCCCCGCATCGCTCCCGAAGGTGAACCCCGCCGGATCCACGATCCCAAGATGGGTCGCCAATCGCACCGTGCAGAGGGTGGCGTTCCCGCAGAGATTCGCCTGCGTGCCATCGGCGTTGAAGTAGCGGATCCGGAATGGGTGCACGGGGTCTGGGCGCAGGACCACGACCCCATCGGCCCCGACACCGAACCGCCGATCGCACGCCGCCGCGATTATCGCAGGGTCCATGGCGACCGCCTCGAGCGCGGCATCCGTGCGCGCGTCGACGAAGACGAAGTCGTTCCCGGATCCCGTCAGCTTGGTGAATGGGAGGGGCCGCGGCAGGATCGGGGCGCCCGAACCCGTGCTCACAGTCGCCCCGTCAGCGCCCACCAGCGGAGCCGCCAGACCATCGTGATCGCCTCACGCACGATGTGGCCGCTCATCTTGCTCTCCCCCTCGGTCCGATCCGCGAAGACGATCGGGATCTCCACCGGGCGGAATCCCTTCTGGATCGCGCGGAACGACATCTCGATCTGGAAACCATACCCATTGGACCGCACCGCATCGAGGTCGATCGCCGCGAGGACCCGCCGGTGAAAGCACTTGAACCCCCCGGTGGCATCCCAGAGCTTCATGCCGGTCACAAGTCGCGCATAGATGTTCGCCCCATAACTCAGGAGCAGGCGCGTCATCGGCCAGTTCACCACCGTGACCTTCCCGTCCAGATAGCGCGACCCCAGCACGAAGTCCGCCCGCTCCGCCGCCCGGAGGAATTCGGGGAGATGCGCCGGATCATGGCTGAAGTCGGCATCCATCTCGAAGATCAGCTCGTAGTCGCGCGCTAAGGCCCAGCGGAACCCATCCCGATAGGCGGTCCCGAGCCCGAGCTTCCCTGCCCTGCGCAGGAGATGCACACGCGGCTCACGCGTGGCGATCTCCGCGATCAGGTCCCCGGTGCCGTCGGGCGAGTTGTCGTCGACGAAGAGCATCTCGATGCGCGGGTCCTGCGCGAGGACGCGCTCGACCAACGTCGGGACGTTCGCCCGTTCGTTGTACGTCGGGGTGATGACGAGGGCGCGGTCAGTCACGGGCCGCCGCTCGCGAGCGCCCGAGGCATCCGAGGCCGAACCAGAGGGTCGCCAGCAGGAGGGCGATGAGGGTCACGCGTGCCCCGAGGTGATAGGGAGCAGAGTCGAAGGTCACTTCAACTGAACGCGCACCAGCGGGAAGCGCAATCGCCATCAATGAAAGGTTGGCCCGCTCCACCGACGCCGCCTGGCCATCCACCGTCGCAGACCAGCCAGGGAAGTAGTTCTCGGAGACCACGAGTGCCGAGCCCGCTGGTGCCGGAGCATCCAAGGTGAGTCGCGCGAATCCAGGCGCAAAGGAGTCGACCACCGCGCGAATCGGCAGCGGCTCCGGGATCGCGGTCAGCGGCTGCGCGGCCGTCGTCGATGCGGGATCGATCAGCGCCACGCTCCGATACGGGAAGTTCGGAGCGCGCACCGCCTCGGCCACCTCCGCATCGGGATACTTCGCGACCGTGGGCACCACCCAGGCATACGCCTGGTCGCCCGGAAGCTGGTGCAGGTAGATCATGCTCCCCGCTGCCGACTGCACCGGTCCCACGACACGCGTGGCCCCGGTGATCGGAAGCGAATCGAGCGTGGTATAGAAGTACTTCACGTTGAGGAGGCCCCAGAACGAAGGGTTCGCGATCTGGTCCCATCCGCGCGACTTCCCGCCGAGCTGCTGATAGCGCCCGAGCTCGTTGCCATGATAGCCGAGGGCGACACGGACCCCATGCTGCATGAGGCCATCCCCCTCGAGGTTCGGATCGTGATACGCGCCGGGCACGCCGATGGCCGCCCCCGCCGTGATCACGCGCACCGGCTCCCGCTCCCGCTGGATATGACGGATCGCCTCGTCGGTCGCATAGGTCTGCGCCGCGGGTGGTGAGAAGGTCCAATAGAGGCGCTCAATACTCCAGAGATCAGCGACCGTGACGACCACCAGGAGGGCCCCCGCAAGACCAGCGGTGAGCTGCCGGCGATGCACGAGGACGGCCAGCACGCAGGTCGCCACGAGGAAGGCGAACGACCGCCAGGCGCCCGATGTGACCGCGGCCGCATTGGCGCGGATGTTCTCCTCGAGCTGCGGGATCTGCGAGACCGAGAGTGCGATCGACTCGAAGAATCCGGCATAGGCGAGGACGACCCCGGTGAGGCCGAGCCCCGCCGCCCAGACGGCCACCGTCGGACGAACCTCACCACGAAGGAGTCGTTCCGTGCCGAAGGCGGCGAGCACGCTCACCGCGAAGGTCGTGACGAAGAAGATCGTGCTCGGCGCGCGGAAGAACTTCGAGCCCGGGACGATCGCGTACACCAGATGATAGAACGGGGTGTTCCCGCCCAAGGCCCAGAGGAGCGAGATGATCCCCGTGCCGACCCAGAACCAGGTGAGGGCGCGACGCTCCGGAAGCTTCCGAGCCGCCAGACCGAGCCCCATGAGGAAGAGGACCCCCGCCCCGATGTACTCGGAGTGCAGATGGATCCCGTTGCGTCCCCAATAGCGATCGAGGATCCCGCTGAACTGCGGGAGGTAGGTGTTGATCAGCTCCTCGATCGGCATCGAGAAGCTCGTCGCGTACGCGTAGTCACGTCCACCGGTGCGCGGCGACCACTCCACATACTCCTGCACGGGGACGTACTGGATCGCCCCGATCGCCCCACCGAGGACGACCGCGCCGAGCGCGATGGCGAGGCGACGGATTCCCACGCTACGTGGCGGTGCGCCCGTCCGACCATCTCCGACGAAGGCGAGCAGCAAAGCCCAGGCGCCGGCGGTGAGGAGGAGATACTGGAGGAGTTGCGGGTGCGGGGAGAGGACGCCGAGCCCCACGACGATGGCGAGGAGCCCCCACGCCCATCGCTTCGCGTCCCGGATCCCGTACGTCAGCACGATCAGCGTGACGGGGAGCAGCGCCGAGACGAAGAGCTTGCCATCGTGTCCGGGCGAGACGAGCGAGGCCACCTGCCCACCCATCATGTACGCGATCCCGCCCAGCAACGCCGCATGGAACCCCACGCCGATCACGCGGAGGAATCCATACCCCGCAAAGCCTGCGAGCATGAGATGGAGGATCATCCCCCAGGTCATCGCCACATCGGTGGGCAGGACGAGCCGGAGGAGGAAGGTCGGATAGAAGATGTCGCCGTGCATCGCCGCGACGTATGGCATCCCACCGAAGAGATACGGATTCCAGAGTGGGAATCCCTCGCCGGCGCGCAGCGAGGCCGCGGCGAACTCACGGAAGGGGTAACCGGCGATGTATTGATCGCTCACCGGCGAGACGAGGAATCCCCCCGCCAGCGCCGGATACGCGAGGGTCAACGCGGCCAGCACGCAGGCAAGCAATGCCCACGCGGTGGCATAGGGCGGAGCGGACGGGGTCTCGAGCGAGGGGCGAACCGAGGAAGTCATGCCGAGTGGCGAGAGGGATCAGAGGAACGACGACGTGGCGAGACCGCGAGCAGGGCCGCCCCGGGGAGGATCTCGAGCACGGTGAGCCAGAGCCGCGAGGCGACCACCAACCACGTGGCCTCGGACGGGGTGGCGATCCCCGCTCGGGTGAGGAGGAGCGCCATCACCCCTTCCCGCACCCCGATCCCTCCCGGCGCGATCAACGCGAGGAATCCCGCGAGGTACGACAGGGTGAAAACTGCGACCGAATCGGCGGCATCTCCAGTCGCATGCCGGAGCAGGCCGATCCCCAGCGCATGGAAGGCGAGGCCGAAGAGGAGCCAGGCGACCCCGGACCCGAGCGCCGCCACCCAGATGGCGCGGGACGGCAGCCGGGGGAGGGTGAAGGGTCGACCGAGGACGCGCGACGCACCGGTCGCGGCCATCGGGAGGAGCCGAGGCGCGATCAGGAGGAGCACCACCGCCAGAGTGAGGATCGGTGTGAGCGGGGTCCCGGGAGGTACGAGCGAGACGAAGAGATCACTGCCGGTGAGCCCCACCACGGCGAACCCGATGATCAGATGCACCAACGAGACCACCAGAGCGCTCCCGACCGCCGCCACCGACGAGATGCCGGCCTCCTGCGCCATCACCCCCATCGCTCCGATCTGCCAGACCTTGCCGGGGAGATAGCGCCCGAGGTTCGAGATGAACCAGATGCGAGCGGCCTCACCGAAGCGGAGCCGCTCCCCCCAGGCACCCACCGTGAGCCGCCAGGTCTGGATCAGGACGAGATAACTCATTCCCACCAGCGCCGAGGAGAGCGCCACGAGCGACCAGCGCGTCGAGAGCTCGGCGCGGAGTGCTTGGACCGCATCCCATTGCCCGATCAGGGAGCGCCCACCGAACCAGCACACGGCGAGGAGGAAGACCCCCGTGAGGAAGGTCCGAAGGGAGCGAGGAGCCGGCCCGGAAGCATGAGGGGCGATCCCATCGCGTGGCTCCGTCATAGCGCACCCACCTCACGGTAGAGCGCCACGTATCGCTCGGCCACCGCCTGCGGGGCGAACCGTCCGCGCATCACTCGCACGGCGGCATCGCGGCGTGAGGGGTCCGGTGCCGCCGCGAGCACGGCGTCGATGGCGCTAGCGAGTTGGGCGATGTCGCCAGGCTCGACCAAGACCCCACCATAGGAGGGATCGATCACGTCGGGGAGGCCACCGGATCGATAGCCGATGACCGGTGCGCCACAGAGCTGGGCCTCGACCGCGACCAACCCCAACCCCTCCTCGCGGGAGGGGATCACGACCGCGGCCGCCCCGCGGAAGGCCGTGGCGAGCCGCTCCGGCGTCCCGCGACCGAGCCACCGGATGCGAGCGGCGATCCCAAGTCGCGCGGCGCGTGCCTCGAGCGCCGCCCGGTCCTCCCCTTCCCCGATCACCTGCAGCATCGCCGATCCCTTGAGACGGGCCATGGCGTCGAGGAGGTCGGCGAGCCCCTTCTGCGCGTTCAAGCGACCGGCGAAGACCAGCGGGCGATCCGCCCCGACCGCCGGGTCGGCGGGCTGGAAACGCTCCGTGTCCACCGCCATCGGCGCGACGCGAATCGCGTGCCGCGTCCCAAGGGCGGTCGCTTGGCGCGCGAGCCAACCTGAGACCGCGGTGACCGCCGCCGCGCGACCGAGCACGCGGCGAGCGATGGGATGCACGACCGGCCGCGAGACGGCGAGTCGCACATCCGAGCCATGCATGGTGATCACCACCGGTGTCGCCCCAGCACCCATCGCGGCCAACATCCCGCTCGGGAACCACCAATGCGCATGGACGACCGTCGGTCGGAACGTACGGATCTCACGTCGGAGCGCCCGAGTCCCCGCGAGCAGCATCGCCCCAAACGCGACCTTCCCTCGCCAGCTGCCGAGCACCTGCTCCGCCATCGTCCCCGTATACGCCAGCGTCTCCATCGTCTCGGTCGCATAGCGGTACCGATGGATCGGGACGCCCTCGAGCACCTCTCGCTCGGCGAGACCCTCGGCATGGGGCGCGAGCACGCGTACCTCAGCCCCGAGGGCCTGCACCCCGCGCACGAGCCGATGCACGAACGAGCCCGGCGCGTCCCCGACGAATCGCGGGTAGGCGTGGGTGACAAACAGGATGCGTGGGACGGTCACGCCGCTCCGCGACGATCGCGCGTCTCGTCGAGCCGCCGCCGGAGCTCGCGCTGTTCCGCGCGGAGCGACGCCACCTGCTCGCCGAGGAGGCCCGCGGCGAAGAAGATCGATCCGAGGATCAGCGAGGTCTGGATGATGGTCCACACCCACCGCACGCCGATGCCAGACACGAGGAGGATGCCGAGTGCCACCAGTCCGGCGAGCACCCCGAGTGCGAAGAGGCCGACGCCGAGCATCCCGAAGGCGAGCAAGGGCTTCTGACCGAACCGAAGCTCGAACCAGACGGCGAGCATGTCGAGCACACCGACGGGAATCCGCGACAGGCCGAACTTGGACCGCCCCGCGGTCCGTGGGTAGAGCGCGACCGGGATCTCCTGCACACTGTATCCCTGCGCATGCGCGAGCACGATCATGTAGCGATGCCAATCGGGTCGCACCGGTTGGTCCGCCATGATCACCCGCCGATACGCCTTGACGTTGTTCAGGTCACGGACGGGGATGTCGAAGAGGGCCCGGGAGAGCCTGTTGTAGATCCCCGAGACGAAGGCCTTGTCGTACGTCCCCTGCTTGTACCCCGTCACCATGTCCGCCTCATCGGCGAGGATCGGCGCGCAGAGCCGGGGGATATCCTCCGGGAGGAACTGCAGGTCCGCCGGATAGAAGACGAGGATGTCACCCTGCGCGGCCAGGTAGCCGGACCGGAGCGCATCGGCGATCCCGCGCTGGGTCCGGTGCGTGACCACGCGCACGAAGGGATGCCGTCGCACCGCCTCCGCGAGCACGGCCGATGTCCCATCGCGCGACCCGTCGTCGATGACGACCACCTCATAGGCGACCGACTGGGCAGCGATCATCGCCGCACAGAGCTCAAGGAACCGTGGCAGGTTCTCCGCCTCGTCCTTCGCGGGGACGAGGACCGAGACGCGCACGGGGCGCACGAGCGATGGGGCCGAAGAAGCCATGGGGATGATCGTCATGGGAGATGTCTCGAAGGGTCAGAGCCGTTTGCGGATTCGCGCGGAGAGGACCCCCAGCTGGTCCCGATACTTCGCCACGGTGCGGCGGGCGATCTGCACGCCGTCCCGTTCGAGGCGCTCGACGATGGCCTGGTCCGTGAGCGGGGCGTACGGGTCCTCGTCGGCGATCATTCGCTCGATCGCCACCCGGATGCCACGCGCGGAGACATCATCGCCGTCGCTGCTGCGCAGGCCGGAGGAGAAGAAGAACTTGAGCGGGAGTACCCCCCGCGGGGTCTGAACGAACTTCTCATTGGTCACCCGAGAGACCGTCGACTCATGCATCCCGATCGCATCAGCGACCTCGCGCAAGGTGAGCGGGCGGAGCCCCTGGATCCCCTTCTCGAAGAACTCCCGCTGTCGCTCGACGATGAAGTGCATGACCTTCAGCATCGTCTGCCGCCGCTGCTCGATCGCCTGGATGAGCCACTGGGCCGCACTCAGGCGTGAGGTGATGAACTCCTTGCTCTCGGCGTCGAACTTCCGCTTGTCCCGCACGACCTCCTCGTAGGCGCGGCTCAGCTTGAGCCGCGGGAGGTTCCCATCGTTCACGAAGACGAGATACTCGGCGTCGATCTTCTCGACGATCAGGTCGGGGATCACATAGTCCGCCGAGCGATCGGCGTAAGCGAGCCCCGGTTTCGGGGTCAGACGCGCGACCGCGTCGGCGGCGGCCTGTACCTCACCGGGTGCGACGCCGATCCGTCGGCCGATCTCCACCCAGCGGTGCGCCAGGAGATCGTCGAAGAACTCGCGGATCAGACGCTCCGCCACGGTATCGAGGAGGCCCGCCTCGGGGAGCTGGAGCGTCAGGCACTCCTGCAACGAGCGCGCCCCGATGCCCGGCGGCTCCAAGGACTGGACGACGCGGAGCATCCGCTCCACCTCGGGCATCGTGAATCGCGGGGCCTCACGATCGTCCTCGGATGCCTCTTCAGCGCGCGCGATGACCGTATTGATCCCGGAGAGGATCTGGTCCAAGGTCGCCGTGAGATACCCCTCATCATTGATATTCCCGATGAATTCGTCCGCGAGGAGCTGGTCCCGAGGGCTGAGATCGAGCAGGCGCACCTGATCCCGCAGATGATCGGCGAGGTCACGGGCCTCGACCGAGACCGGCTCGACATACTCGCGCACCTCCGTCGGTGCGCGGACGCCATCCTGGTCGATCCCGTCGAGCAACAGATCCTCCCACGGCGCCTCATCGTCGATCGTCTCGTCGGTGGGCGCCTCCGTCGAGGTCTCCTCCGCGACGACGTCGAGCGCCTCGCTCTGCTCCTCCGATTCGGTGTCGCCATTCTCGCCCTCCTCGATCAATTCAAGGAAGGGATTCTCCAGCAACTCCTGCTTGAGGTGCTGCTGCAGGTCGATCAACGGCATGTAGAGCATGTCCATCGCCTGATAGAGGCGTGGATTCGCTCGCAGCTCCTGTCCGAGCCGCGCCGACTGGTGCAGCCCGCTCTTCACGCCGGCGGCTCGTCGGGTGGTGGTGGGGTGGCCTCGGCGGTCGGGACGGTGCCGGGGTGCTCCGCGCGGAATCGCTCGCGGAGCCGCGCGGTGAGCGTGGGGCCGAAATAGACCTGGGAGACGGTGTCATCGAAGACCAGCTCCTCGACCGTCCCGGAGACCTTCACCGCCCCATCGAACATGATATAGGCGCGGTCCACGATGTCGAGGGTCTGCTCGACGTTGTGGTCCGAGATGAGCACGCCGATGCCGCGTCCCTTGAGCGACGCCACGATCTGCTGGATATCGTGCACCGCGATGGGATCGACGCCCGCGAAGGGTTCGTCGAGCATCATGAACTTCGGATTAGTCACGAGCGCGCGCGTGATCTCCAGCCGCCGGCGCTCGCCGCCCGAGAGGGCGTACGCCTTGCTCGCGCGGAGATGCTTGATGCTCAGCTCGTCGAGGAGCTGCTCGAGCCGCGCCTCCTGCTCCACGCGCGGGATGGGTAGGGTCTCGAGGATTGCGAGGATGTTCTCTTCGACCGAGAGCTTCCGGAAGATCGAGGGCTCCTGCGAGAGATAGCCGATGCCACGCCGCGCACGCTGGAACATCGGCATCTCGGTGACATCCTCGCCGTCGATCCGAATCATCCCGGCATCGGGCGGGATCAGACCGACGATGGTGTAGAAGGTCGTCGTCTTCCCCGCCCCATTGGGTCCGAGCAGCCCGACGATCTCCCCCTGGCGTAGCTCGAGCGCCACCTGATTCACCACGTGGCGCTCGCGATAGGTCTTCATCAGGCCGGACGCCTGGAGCACGCTCCCCCGACCCACGATCGCGGGGGGCGTCGCGACGGAAGGACGCACCGCCGGGACCGACGGCGCCGTCGCGAGTCGACGGACGGCGGCGCGGAACGCCTCCGGCGCTTCACGGTGGAATCGCGCCACCGGTTCGGCCAGCACCACCACCAGAGGGAGGCTCGTCAGATCACCGCTCCCACTCGCCTCGAGCAGGGCCCCGGAGGCGACCAGACGGGGCACAACGGTCTGCGCGAGATGGCGACGGACCTCATCGAGTGAGAGTCGACCAGCCTCCGATTCAGACTCCGCGCGTCGACCCTCGGCGGCGAGGGCCGCGATGTATTCCATGCGGTACGCGGTCGCGACCTCCTGGAATGGAGCGGCCCCATCGGGGGTCGCCCATTCGCTGGTCGCGAGCAGGCACAAGAGGGACGATCGATCTCCGGCGGTGAGCCGCTGGAGCACCGCGTCCATCTCGGCGGGGGCGATCGCTGCAGGGAGGTCGGTCATGGCACCCGTCGCCCGGTCCCCGGGACGGTTGAGGTCGTGGGAGCTGGCGGGGCGGACACCGGCTCGAGGTAGAGCCCGGAGGCGCGATCCTGGACATCGACGCGGACGACCTCCCCCGCTTCGAAGCGGACGACGATCACGCGACCGCGATTATAGCTCAGGTTGGGACGGTCCTTCCCACCCTCGGCTGACGCCAACTGCTGGAAGGCCCGCGCCGAGCCGACGGCCTGGACCTCGGTGAGCCGCGTGGTGGACGTCGTGTCCGTGGGGCTTCGCGGGGCGGTCTCGAATCGCGCGATCACCGTATCGCCCGCGATCCAGTCGGGATCAGGTGAGGTGATGCGGGCGGTATCGACCTCCCCCCGCGTCATCGCCCGCCCGAAGGCCTGCACCTGCTCGAGGACCTGCTTCGGCAAGCGCATCTCGATCGAGTCCGCCTCCATCTGCTGCCGTTGCGCCTCGGCGAACGCTCGGGTCCCCCACGCCATTACGCGATCCATCTGCTCGTCAACGATCCGCACGTCGACGGTATCGCTCCGCAACACCACGGAATCCCCATCGACGCGGGCCTCACCCGTGGCGAGGACGCGCTCGAGCGCCTGGGTCCGAGACCAGAGGTCGATCTCACGCCCCACCATGATGAAGGCGCGCTCCCCCGTCCCCACGATGCGAGGCGAACGCCGGAGGCGCACATGCTCCGTCCCCTGATCCAGAAAGGCGGAGTCGGCGGTCGCCTGGAGATCATGACGATCCATCACGACCCGACCTCGCGCCCAGACCAAGGAATCGTTCTCCGACCAGACCACGTCCGCGGTGACATCCATGGAATCGGCGGGGCTCGCGGCCAAACGCTTCGCCTGCACCTCATCGGTGCGCGCCGTCGCCAACCGGACCGTCGGTCGACCAGGAGCGCGCCACGACGTGACCGACCGGACGCCGGGACGCGATCGCAGGTAGGTCAGCTCCGGGCCCGTGAACCGCGCCCCGCCAGCCGAGGTCCCCTTGACCGATCCCGTCGCGACGAGGCGCTCCGTCTCAAGGAAGTAGACCATGCGGTCGGCGTCGAGCCGCATCCGCTCATCGGTATAGCGGACCTTCGAGATGAGGATCAACTCCTTCCGATCGCCATAGTGTTCGGCGCTGTCCGCCAGCAAACGATTCCCTTGGCCGCGACAGGTCGCATCCACACCGCCGCTGATGTAGGTGTGCTTCGCGCCGTCGGCCATGGTGGTGACCCGCATCGAGGTCGTCAGCACGCCTTGACGGACGACCCCGGTGAACTCCAGCACACAGGGGCGCTTGGCTCCCGCCTGCGCCGCGGCCCCCGTGACGCTACACGCCACGAGCAGAGCTGCGCGCAGGAGGCAGGAGCGCATCACGACTCGTCCGGCAGGGTGAAGGTCCCGCCTTTCCCGCTCCGGATCCGCTGCACCTCGATCGCGCTGAGATTCGGATCCGTCCGGAACCCGATCCCGCGCATCTCCCGCTCCCCTGGCTCGGTGAGCACGAACGACGAGTCGGAGTAGACCTGATTCGACGACCGATCGTAGCGGATGTACGGGGTCCGCAACACACGCCCATCGACCGAGGTGATCACCACGTCCCCGAAGGCCTCGAGGGTACTCGAGCGCGTGTCGAAGGTCCCGCGGCGCGAAGTCGCCGTCGCTGCCTTGGCCCCCGTGGCGCCGAAGAAATCCCCGGCCACACGCAGGAGGACGATCTTGGTGCTCTGGTTCTGGAAGAGCGCCGTGTCCGCGAAGATCTCCGCGCGGAGTAGCCCGCCATCGGTCACCAGGGTCCGGAAGCCGAACGCCACCTGATCTGCGGTATCGAGCAACCCACCCGAGACCGCCGAGGAGGTGCGCTCCTCGCCACGCCCACAGGCCGCACCGAGGAGCGACGCGATCACCAACAGCACCGGGAGACGCATCAGGCGACCCCCGCACGCAGGAGATCGTGCAGATGCACCACCCCGACGATCCGTCGGGACCCATCGAGCACCGGGACCGCCACCACGCCCTTGGTCTCCATGACATGCACCGCCGCGCTCGCCAAAGCATCCGCCTCGATCACCTTCGGGGACCGATGCATCACCTCGGCGACCGGGATCGTGAAGACCTCGCGACCGGATTCCATCAGTCGCGAGAGGTCGCCGGTGGTGATCACGCCGAGCAGCTGACGCGCCTCGTCCGCGATGAGGCAGATCCCGCGGCGCTTCGCGAGTTCGACCACCGCCTCCCGCATCGTCGCTCCGTGGGGCAGGATCGGAAGGTCCTCGGCGAGCATCACCTCGCGAACACGCAGGAGGAGCCTCCGTCCGAGGGCGCCCCCAGGATGGAACCGCGCGAAGTCCTCGCGCCGGAATCCCTTGGCTTCGAGCAGCACCACCGCCATCGCGTCCCCGAGGGCGAGGGCGAGCGTCGTGCTCGTCGTCGGCGCGAGATCGTGCGGGCAGGCCTCCTCACGCACGGCAGCATCAATCGCGACGCGCGCGTGCCGGCCCAGGGTGGAGTCGACCTTCCCCGTGATCGCGATCGTCGGCACGCCAAGCCGCGTGAGCTGCTCCATCAACGGGAGGAGCTCGGTCGTCTCCCCGCTCTTGGAGAGGAGGATCGCCACATCGTGGGGTCCGACGATCCCGAGGTCGCCGTGCAGGCTCTCCGTCGGGTGCAGGAAGGTCGCGGGGGTCCCGGTGCTGGTGAGGGTCGCGGCGATCTTCCGTCCGATCAGTCCCGACTTCCCCACCCCAGAGACGATGACCCGTCCCGTGCAGTCGTGCAGGAGCTGGACGGCATTCGCGAATGACGCATCCAGGCGATCGGCGGCGACCGCGATCACGTCGCGCTCGAGCACGAGGACCTGACGCCCTCGGGCGATCATCTGCTCCACGTTCATGCCTCACGCTCCCGGCTCGCGACATACGCCTCGACCTGCGTCGCCCATTCGCCGCGGGCCCTGAGGAGGAGCTCCACGAATTCGCGCACCGCCCCCGCCCCGCCGTGCCGCGTCAGCTGCACCGACGCCACCCGCCTCACCTCCGCGGTCGCATTCCCGACGCAGACCGGGAGCCCCACGCGCCGCAGCACGCCGAGGTCGGGGAGATCATCCCCGACGAAGGCCACCTCGTCCCACGAGACTCCGAGTCGCTCGATCAGCGCGGCGATCGCCGGCACCTTCCGCGCGTGGCGATCCTGGATCACGTCGTCCACCTGGAGCTCTTCGGCGCGGAGCGCCACACTCTGCGACTCACGCCCGGTGATGATCGCGGTCCGGAGCCCCGCCTGTCGGAGGAGGACCACCCCGAGTCCGTCCTGGATATCGTAGCGCTTGAGCTCCACCCGAGCGCCGGCCGCATCGCCGAGGATGATCCCGCCATCGGTGAGGACGCCGTCCACGTCGAAGCAGACGAGGCGGATCCGCCGCGCGATCGCGGGATCGATCGCGGGATCGATCGCCGTCGTGGCCGACGCGGGGGCCGGTGAGGTCGCACTCATGACCGCGCGAGCTCCCAGGCCCGGACACAGCGCATCACCAGCGCATCGAGCTCCTGCAGCGGGATCATGTTCGGGCCGTCACTCGGCGCGTGCGCCGGATCGGGATGCGTCTCCATGAAGAGCCCATCGGCCCCGGCCGCGCAGGCCGCCAGCGCGAGGGGCGGGATGAACTCCCGTGCCCCGCCTGATGCCCCGCCGACGCCCTGCCCAGGACGCTGCACCGAGTGCGTGGCGTCGAAGATCACCGGGGCCGCACAGGCGTCACGCATCCGCGCGAAGCTCCGCATGTCGACCACGAGATCGCCATAGCCGAAGAAGGTGCCCCGCTCGGTCACCGCGATCGGCGTCCCGGCAGGGGCCACCGCACGCACCTTGGCGACCGCGCCGATCATCCCCTCGGGGTGCATCCACTGCCCCTTCTTCACATTCACCGGCTTCCCTGTTGCGCCCGCCGCCTCGAGGAGGTCGGTCTGTCGGCAGAGGAAGGCCGGGATCTGGAGGACGTCGGCCACCTGTGCCGCGGCGGCGCACTGCTCCGGGAGATGCACATCGGTGAGGACGGGGAGACCGGTCCGCGTCCGCACGCGATCGAGCGCGGCGAGTCCCTCCTGTAGGCCGGGGCCGCGCGCCGCGCCGACGTTCGACCGATTCGCCTTATCGAAGCTCGCCTTGAAGATGATCCCGCCGGGCACCCGCTCCGCCAACCGGGCGAGATGATCCCCCACGCGGAACATCAGCGCATCATCCTCGACGACGCAGGGCCCCGCGATCAGGAAGAGCTTCCCCGCCGGGAACGAGGTGGCGCTCACGAGGCCTCGGCGAGCGAGCGCGGCGCGCTGGCGGTCGAGGTCGCGGTGCGCGTCGTCGCCCGCTGTGCCGCCGCGGCGACGAAGGCCGAGAAGAGTGGATGCGGGCGGGTCGGACGCGACTTGAGCTCGGGATGGAACTGACAGGCCACGAAGTAGGGATGATCGGGGAGCTCGATCATCTCGACGAGCGACCCATCGGGGGAGAGCCCTGAGAGCCGCATCCCCTGCTGCTGGAAGCGCTCGCGATACTGGTTCGAGACCTCGTAGCGATGCCGATGCCGCTCGCTGATCTCGGGCTGGCCATAGATCTCCGCCGCCTTGGAGCCCGGACGGAGTCGGCAGGGATAGGTCCCGAGCCGCATCGTGCCGCCCATATCCTGCACCCCCTGCTGCGATTCGAGGAGGGAGATGACCGGGTGACCACACTCCGGGGCGAACTCGCTCGAGTTGGAATCGTCGAGCCCGGCCACATGCCGCGCGAACTCGATGATCGCGACCTGCATCCCAAGGCAGATGCCGAAGAAGGGGATCTTCCCCTCGCGGGCCGCGCGGATCGCCTCGACCATCCCCTCGACGCCGCGCACACCGAACCCCCCCGGCACGAGGATCCCGTCGACGCCGGCGAGGAGGGCGCGGCTCGTCGCCGCATCGGTGAAGAGGTCGCTCGAGGTCCAGGCGATCTCGACGCCCACCTCGTTGGCGATCCCGCCATGGATCAGCGCCTCTTGCACGCTCTTGTACGAATCCGCGTAGTCGGTGTACTTGCCCACCACCGCGATCCGGATCTTCCGCGCCGGGTGCGTGACGCGCCGCACCATCTCCTGCCAGGCGGAGAGGTCGAGCGCCCTCCCCTCGAGTCCGAGGCGACGGCAGACGAGCTCATCGAACCCCTGCTCGTGGAAGACGAGGGGGATCTGATAGATCGTCGAGACATCAGGGCTCTCGATGACCGCCCCGAACTCGACGTTGCAGAAGAGGGCGATCTTGCGTTTCACGTCCTCGGCGAGCGGGCGCTCCGTGCGGCAGATGAGGATGTCAGGCTGGATCCCGATCTCCATGAGGTCGCGGACCGAGTGTTGCGTCGGTTTGGTCTTCACCTCCCCGGCCGCGGCGATCCACGGGACGAGCGTGAGGTGGATGAAGACGGTGTTCTCGCGTCCCACATCGTGGCGGAACTGGCGGATCGCTTCGAGGAAGGGGAGCGACTCGATGTCCCCCACGGTCCCACCGACCTCGACCACCACCACGTCGTTCCCTGGCGCCACGCGGCGCACCGCGCTCTTGATCTCGTCGGTGATGTGCGGGATCACCTGCACCGTGGAGCCGAGGTACTCGCCTCGACGCTCCTTGGTGATGACATTCGAGTAGATCCGCCCCGTCGTGATGTTGTTCGCCTGGGTCAATGGGCGATCGATGAAGCGCTCGTAGTGCCCGAGGTCGAGGTCGGTCTCCGCGCCGTCATCGGTGACGAAGACCTCGCCATGCTGGAAGGGCGACATCGTCCCCGGATCGACGTTGAGATAGGGATCGAGCTTCATCATCGTGACGGTCAGCCCGCGCTCGACGAGGAGTCGCGCGAGCGAGGCGGCCGCGATCCCCTTGCCGAGCGACGAGACCACGCCGCCGGTCACGAAGATGTACTTGGGGGCCTGCTGCGTCGGGTTCGGCGTCATACGGCGGCTCCGGCTGCCAGCGCAGCCCAGTGGGTGTTGGCCCGCATCAGGTCCTCTTCGGTGTTCACTTCGCCCCACGATGGGGCCTCGACGATCGCCACGCCCATGGCCAATCCACCGGCCAGGGCGCGGAGCTGTTCCAGTTTCTCGACCAACTCCAACGGGTGCGGCGGGAACGCCACCCACCGCATCAGGGCCTCGCGTCGCGCCGCGTAGATCCCCATGTGCTGGAAGACCAGCGTATCACGGAGCGCCACGTCCTCGGCGTCACGCAGATGCGGGATCGCCGCGCGGGAGAAGTAGAGCGCGCGGCCATCCGCCGCGCGCACGACCTTCACGCAGTTGGGGTCGGCGAGGATCTCCGGGCCGCGACGTCCCGCCGCGGTGCCCAGATCGAAGCCGCCGTCGCGCACCATCGCGATCGCCCCCGCCATCGCATCGCCCCGCATGAAGGGCTCGTCGCCCTGCACATTGACCACGATCTCGTACCCCGCGTAGGGGGGGAGGGTCGCCACCTCGGCCACCCGATCGGTGCCCGAGAGATGCTGATCGGAGGTGAGGACCGCCTCGCCACCCGCCGCACGCACCACGGCGGCCACTTCCTCGGCCTCGGTCGCCACGACGACGGCATCGGCGAGCCCGAGCGCACGGACCCGCTCGAGGACCCGGACGACGAGGGGAGCGTCCCCTAAGGGGCGGAGGGGTTTTCGAGGGAGCCGCGTCGCGCCCAGTCGAGCTGGGATGACGGCAAGGACCTTCATGAGGGCCTCACCGGGAGGGGCCGCGCGGATGCAAAATCCACGCCAGAGCAATCTATGGTCTGGTTGCGGACTTACAAGAGCGAATGCCCCTCTGGGATGCCCTCAGCCGCGGGGGTGGAACTGCCGGTGGACCTGCCGCAGATGCTCCCGGTCCACATGGGTATAGATCTGGGTGGTCGAGATGTCGGCGTGGCCGAGCATCTCCTGGACCGCCCGGAGATCCGCCCCCCCCTCCAAGAGGTGAGTCGCGAAGCTGTGCCGGAGGGTGTGCGGGGTGACCGTCTTGGCGATCCCGGAGGCCTCCACGTGCTTCCGGAGGATCCCCCAGGCCCCCATCCGGCTCAGCGGCCGCCCCCGGGCATTCAGGAAGAGCCGCCCCTGCCCCGCCCCCAGTTCGAGCCGGGGGCGGAGCTCCCGCAGGTACATCGCCAGCGCCCCGACCGCCTGCCGCCCGATCGGGACCAACCGCTCCTTCCCCCCCTTCCCGAAGACCCGGACCACCAGGTCATCGAGGGCGAGATCGGCCGTCCCGATCCCGATCCACTCGCTCACCCGGAGCCCAGCCCCGTAGGCGAGCTCCAGCATCGCGCGGTCCCGCAGGGCCAAGGGGTCGTCGAGCGAGACCGCCCCGATCAGGCGCTCCACCTCATCGACGGTCAGGACCTCCGGGAGGGTCCGCCATTTGCGAGGGGTCTCGAGCCGGTCACTCGGATCGGCGGCGACGACGCCCTCAGCGAGGAGGAATCGATACCAGGTGCGGATCGCGGAGATCGCCCGGCGCATCGAGCTCGGCGCGAGCCCGAGGTCCTTCAGGTGGTAGACGAATTCCCGGAGATGCGGCGCGGTCAGGGCACTCGGGTCGCAGACCCCTTTGGTCGAGGCCCAGACCGCGAGCCGCGCGACATCACGCCCATAGGCCTCGTTGGTCCGTGCGCTGCTCCCCTGCTCGAGGGTGAGGAACTCATCAAAGCGTTCGAGGAGGAACGCGCGTACGATCTCGTCCTCACGCATCGCACTCACCGCCGGTGGCGACGCCGCCGCCAAATCACCACACCGACCCCGACCAGCACCAGCGCGACGATCGAGGCCCCCGTCCCGATCTCGCGCAGCACGCGCGTCACGGTGGCCTGGACCACCGCCCAATCGCTCCCCATCCGGAAGGAGAGCCAGGTGATGGTGCCATACCACAGCACCGAGACCGCGGTGAAGATCGCGGCGACCTCCCAGAAGGGGATCCGCAAGACGCCCGCGGCCGCCGGCACCACGGCCCGTACCCCGGGCACCATACGGGCGACGAGCAGGGCGATCCATCCGTACTTCCGGTAGGCGTCCTCGACCTTCCCCTCGGCCGCCTCCATCCCCTCCCCCGTCTTGTGGAAGCCGATCGCCTCGATCCGGTGCGTGAGACGCGCCGGGCCGAATCGGATCCCGAGATACCAGAGCGTGAGCGCCCCACCGACGCTTCCGGTCACGACCGCGATCAACGTCGGCGGGAAGAGCCCCCCGGCTCGCGCCGCCAGGAAGGCGAAGAACGCCGTGGCGATGTCGCCCGGCACGATCGGTAGGAGTCCCTCGAGATACGAGGCGACGAAGATCAACGCGTAGAGCGCGACGGGAGGCATCCCGTCGAAGTACGCGAAGAACTGTTCCATAGGGACTACGGGGTGAGGCGCGCGAGCGTCGCGACGGCCATGCAGGCGATCCCCTCGCCGCGGCCGATGAACCCCATCCCCTCGTTGGTCTTTCCCTTGATCATCACCTCCGACGCGGGGATCCCGAGCGCCTCCCCGAGTCGCTCCCGGATCGCCGGCCGATGTGCCCCGACCTTCGGCGTCTCCGCGATCACCGTGAGATCACACTGCACCGGCGCCCATCCGGCGGCGCGGACGCGCGCGACCGCCAGGCGGAGCATCTCGATGCTGTCACGATCCTTGTTCTCGGCCGCCGTATCGGGGAACATCTCGCCGATGTCACCGAGGCCCGCCGCCCCGAGCAGCGCATCGGTGAGCGCGTGGCAGGCCGGATCGGCATCGCTGTGCCCGGTGCATCGCACCGTCGCTGGGATCAGGACGCCGCCCAGCACGACGCCATGCCCCGCCACGAAGCGGTGCGAGTCATAGCCGATCCCGACGCGGATGGGGGCCGACATCGGGGCGCTCAGGCGGCCACCGGTTCCGATGGCACCGGGATCAACGAGTAATCCTGGAACCGCCGCCGCGGGGTGAACCCCGCCTCACAGATCAGCCGCTCCATCTCGTCGGTCGTCGTGCGATAGGTCGTGTTCGCCGCCGAGACCACGTTCTCCTCGAGCATGAGCGAACCGAAGTCGTTGCACCCGTAGTGCAACGCGGTCTGGCCGACCTTCATCCCCATCGTCACCCAGCTCGCCTGGATGTTCGGGATCGAGTCGAGCACGGTGCGCGCGAAGGCCGTCGTGCGGAGGTACTCCACCGCATCGGTCTTCGGCATATGGCTCATCTCCGGGGTGTTCTCCGGCTGGAGCGGCCAGCAGATGAAGGCGGTGAAGCCCTTGGTGCGGTCCTGTACCGCCTTGAGCCGGAGCAGATGCTCGATGCGCTCCGCCATCGTCTCGCCGATGCCGTACATCATCGTGCACGAGGTCCTGAGCCCCTCGCCATGTGCGATCTCCATCACCTCGAGCCAGCGGTCCGCACCCGCCTTCTTCTTGGCGACATTGTCGCGCACGCGCTGCACGAGGATCTCGCCCCCACCCCCGGGGATGGAGTCGAGCCCCGCCTTCACTAGCTCCTGGATCACGGTCCGTGCGTCCATGCGATAGAGCGTCGCCCAGAAGTCCACCTCGCTCGGCGAGAAGCCGTGCACGTGGATCGGATGGTTCCGCTTGATGTACCTGAGGAGCTCGAGGTACCACTCGAAGGGGATGTACGGGTTGTGCCCGCCTTGGATCAGGATCTGCACCCCGCCCAACGCCTTCACCTCGTCGATCTTCGCACCGATCTCCTCGTAGCTGAGGGTCCACCCCTCGCCATCCTTCGGGCGACGATAGAAGGCGCAGAAGCCGCAGTCGGCGACACAGACGTTGGTGTAGTTGATGTTCCGATCGACGATGTACGTCACGACCGGCTCGGGATGGAGCCGGCGACGCACGGCATCGGCATCGGCCCCCAGCTCGAGGAGCGGGGCCTTCGTGTAGTAGTCGAGGAGGTCGGATGCGTAGGTCATGCGCAGGATCGCTGAGATGGACGGTGTCGCTGGTGACGCTCTCGAATACTACCCCGCCCGCCGCGTGGCAGGCAGGAACGCCAGTCGGCCCGTGGGGACCTTCCCCGCGAGTTCGAGCCGGCGGAAGAACTCGGTGAGCCCCTCGAGGTCGCGCAGGCCAAGCCGCCAATCGAGGCCGTCGAAGTACCGGCGGCACTCAGCGACCGGGACCCCGGTCGTGCCGGCGGCCTGCGTGGAGAGGAGATCGAGATGCCGGACGCCCCATTCGCGTGAGCGGATGAGCGAGGCATGGACCGCCAGGGCCTGCTCCACCGGCGTGGTCCGCTGCGCCACCCAGACGGCGAAGACGAAGGGAAGCCCCGTCCACTCCCGCCAGACCGCGCCGAGGTCGTAGACGTGCGGGTAGGCCCGGCCGTGGGCCTCGGCGAGCGGATGGCCCGGGCTCTGCAGCATGAGCGCGGCATCCCCGATCACGAGGCGGGCCACGCAGGGATCGCCACCGTCCCGCGCGATCGCATCGGCCTCGGCATCGCCTGGGATGAAGACGGGTTCCGCCTTCCACACATGGGTGAAGAGGAGCTCGAGGAGCGCCACCGAGGTCATCGAGCTGCGACTGACGAGGACCCGTTGTCCAGAGAGCCTCTCCGCGGGCACGCTCGAGAAGAGGAGCACGCTCCGCACCGGTCCGTCACAGGAGATCGCGAGATCGGGGAGGAGGAGATAGCGCTCGGCATCGCGAGCATACTCCACCGCCGAGACCACGGAGACGTCGAGCGTCCCCTCGGCCATCCGCCGATTCAGCGCCGTCGGGACCCCATCGACCAGGGTCGCATCCAGGGGCACGAGCCCACGGTCGATCGCCCCGTAGACGGGATAGGTGTTGATGTAGGGGATGCGGCCGACGCGCATCACGCGGCCTGGTCCGCCGGCTCGTCGAAGCGCCGGATGATCCGATAGAAGCTGTCCCGCTCCGCGGGGATCTTCCCCGCCCCGCGGATCAGCGCGAGGATCTCGTCGAGCGACATCGCCTGCCGCGTCTGCGCCCCGACCGCGTGATAGATCTTCTCGCGGACCACCGTCCCCTCGAGGTCATTCACGCCGTAGTGCAGCCCGAGCTGCGAGAGTGCTGGCGTGACCATGATCCAGTGACTCTTCACATGGTCGAAGTTATCGAGGAAGAGCCGTCCGATCGCGAGCATCTTGAGGTCCTCGACCCCTGACGTGGCGGTGCCACGACGGCCGAGCTTCTCCCCGAGGACGTTGTCGTCGGGGTGATAGGCGAGCGGGATGAAGGCGAGGAAGCCCCCCGTCTCGTCCTGCAGCGAGCGCAGCATCGCCATGTGCTCGATCCGGTCCTCGTGGGTCTCGATGTGCCCGTAGAGGAGCGTGCAGTTCGACCGGATCCCCATCCCATGCGCCGTCCGGTGGACGCCGATGTAGTCGGCGGCCCCCAGCTTCTTGTTGGCGATCTCCTCACGCACCGCGGCGCTGAAGGTCTCGGCCCCGCCGCCAGGCAGCGTGTCGAGCCCCGCCTCCTTGAGCGCGCTCAGGACCTCGGCCCAGCTCATCTTCTCAATCCGCGCGATGTGCGCGATCTCGACCGCCGTCAGCGCCTTGATGTGCACGTGCGGCATCTCGGCCTTCAGCGCGCGAAAGATCTCTTGGTAGTAGGCGAGCCCCGCCTTCATGTCGAGCCCGCCGACGATGTGGAACTCGCGCGTCATCCCCCCGTTCCCCGTCCGTGCCTCCTGCAGCACCTGATCGAGGGTGTACCGATACGCCCCCGCCTCCTTCGGCAGCCGGGCATAGCCGCAGAAGACACAGGTGGTGCGCAGGGTACAGATGTTCGTCGGGTTGATGTGCTGATTCGCGGCGAAGGTCACCACGTCGCCATGTTTGGCCCGGTTCACCGCGTCGGCGAGGAGGCCGATCCCGGTGAGATCCGGCGAGCGGAAGAGGGCCAACCCGTCCGCCGTCGAGAGCCGCTCACCGGACGCGATCTTCTCGGCGACCCGTCGGACGACGGGATCCGAGAGGCGCGTGAGGGGGAGCTGGAGACCCGTCAACACGGCGCGCATCGCCTCACCCGATCAGGCGGCGCAGCGCGATGCTGGCGTTGTGCCCGCCGAAGCCAGAGGAGTTCGAGAGGACCGCATGCACCTCACGACGCACCGGCGTGTTGGCCGTGCAGTCGAGGTCGCACTCGGGATCCGGGGTGTGGAGGTTGATCGTCGGCGGGATGATCCCGTGGCGGATCGCGAGCGCGGAGAAGATCGCCTCGACCGCCCCCGCGGCGCCGAGCATGTGGCCCGTGCTCGATTTGGTCGAGCTGACGTTGAGCCCCGTGGCGTGCGGCCCGAAGACCGCCTTGATGGCGCGGATCTCGTTCGCATCGTTGAGCGGGGTCGAGGTCCCATGCGCATTCACGTACTGCACGTCGGCCGGCGAGAGCCCGGCGTCCTCGAGCGCCCGACGCATCGCGCGTTGGAGGCCGGCATGGTTCTCAGGCTGCCCGGTGAGGTGGTAGGCATCCCCCGTGGCGCCGTAGCCGACGACCTCGCAGTAGATCTGCGCCCCACGCGCCCGCGCATGCTCCAACTCTTCCAGGATCACGACCCCGGAGCCCTCGCCGAGCACGAAGCCGTCACGCGTCTGGTCGAAGGGGCGCGAGGCCGTCTCCGGCGACTCGTTCCGCGTGGAGAGCGCCTGCATGTTCGCGAAGCCGCCGATCGCCATCGGCGAGACCGCGGCCTCAGAACCGCCCGCGATCATGAGGTCGGCGTCGCCGTAGGCGATCAACCGGAAGGCGTCCCCGATCGCATGCGCACTGGAGGCGCAGGCCGACTGGGTCGCGTAGTTGGGGCCCTTCGCCTGGAAGCGCATCGAGACCACGCCCGCCGCGATGTCGCCGATGAACATCGGGACGAAGAAGGGGGAGATCCGCCCCGGCCCGTCCTGCATGAGCACCGTGTGCTGCGCCTCGAAGGTCTCGATGCCACCGATGCCGGAGCCGATGATCACGCCGAGGCGATCCGGGTCGTACCCCGTGCCCTCTCCGAGCCCCGCGTCGCGCATGGCCTGCACCGCGGCGGCCATGGCGTACTGCGTGTAGCGGTCGGCGCGCTTGGCCTCCTTGCGGTCCATATACGCGCCGATGTCGAACCCCTTCACCTCATGCGCGAACCGGACCTTGAAGTCCGACGCGTCGAACCGGGTGATCGGCCCACCCCCAGAGCGGCCGTCGAGCAGCGCCGCCCACGTGGAGGCCACGTCGTTCCCGACGGAGGACAGACATCCGGCCCCCGTGAGGACCACCCGGCGACGCAGCCCCGCCATCTCAGCCGGCGAGCTTGGCGTTCAGGTAGCCGATGGCGTCACCGACCGTCTTCAACTTCTCGGCATCCTCATCCGGGATGTCGATGTTGAACTCCTTCTCGAACTCCATCACGAGCTCGACGATGTCGAGCGAGTCGGCCCCGAGATCGTCGATGAAGCTGGCGCCATCTGTCAGCTTCTCACGCTCGACCCCGAGCTCCTTCTCGATAATGTCCTTCACCTTCGCAGTATGGTCAGCCATGCGTCGAGAACTCCAAGAGGGTGGAACCACGAGGACCGCCGGCCGTCGCTCCGACGGCACAGGAATATAACGATTTGACAGGGGGAAACGGCACCGAAAACGGTGCCGGTTCACATCGCCAGACCACCGTCCACGGCAAGGACCTGCCCGGTGAGGTAGGCCGCATGCTCCGAGGCCAGGAAGGCCACCAATCCCGCGACGTCCTGGGCTGCCCCGAACCGCTCCAGTGGGATCTGGGCGGCGAGGGCCTCGACCGCCTGCGGGGTCATGGCATCGGTCATATCGCTGGTGATGAACCCGGGCGCGACCACGTTGCAGAGGATGTTCCGGCTGGCGAGCTCCTTCGCCACCGACTTGCTCAGGCCGATCATCCCCGCCTTGCTCGCGGCGTAGTTCGCCTGGCCCTTGTTCCCGATGATCCCCACCACCGAGGCGATGTTGATGATCCGGCCCCAGCGCCGCTTCATCATCCCGCGCTGCGCCGCCCGGATCGCCACGAAGGCGGACCGCAGGTTCGTGTCGAGCACCGCATCCCAATCCTCATCCTTCATCCGGAGCATGAGGTTGTCCCGCGTGATCCCCGCATTGTTGACGAGGATATCCAAGGAACCGAAGGCGTCCTCCACCGTCTGGACGAGCATCGTCACCGACGCGGGATCGGCCACATCGCAGGCGAAGCCACGCGCCTCCCCCAACGCCTCCGCCACCTGTTCCGCCTTCGCCAGATCGCGCCCCACCACGGCGACCCTCGCCCCGGCGTCGACCAACGTCTTCGCGATCGTACGCCCGATCCCGCGGGTGGAGCCGGTGACGAGCGCGACCTTGCCAGTGAGATCGATGGGGAGTGCCATGGTCCGTCCGGTGGAGGGTGAGCACGACGGGGCGCGGTACGCCCCGACAGGAGTCAGAGCTGCAGGAGCGCCTCGACCTCGGCCGCGGTGCCGCAGGTCAGATACTGACACCCCGGAGCGAGACGCTTCACGAGGCCGGTCAGCACCGCCCCAGGGCCCATCTCGACGAAGGTGACCCCCGGATGCACGGCCGCGATCGCCCGCACCTGCTCGACCCACCGGACCGGTGAGGTGAGCTGCCGGACGAGAAGCTGGCGCGCGGTCGCGACGTCGGTCACCGCTTCGGTGGTCACATTGCTCCAGACCGGGAAGTGCGGAGCGTGCCAGGCCGCCGCGTCGATCGCCGCCGCGAGCCCCGCCGCAGCGGGCTGCATCAGCGGGCTGTGGAAGGCCCCGCTCACCGGGAGCCGCAGCGCCCGCTTCGCCCCCGCCGCCTTGGCCCCCTCCATCGCCGCCTCCACCGCCGCGACCTCACCCGAGATCACGATCTGCTCGTCGGCATTGAAGTTCGCCGGCACGCAGATCCCATGCGCGGAGGCCGCCTGACAGATCTCGCCGATGGGTGTCGTGAGGGTCCCGAGGATCGCCGCCATCGCGCCAGGACGCTCGACTCCGGTGCGGTACATGAGCTCACCGCGCGTGCGGACCAGCCGCACGGCATCGTCGAGCCCGAGCGATCCCGCCGCCTGATGGGCCGTGAACTCGCCGAGCGAGTGCCCCGCCGCCCCGACCACCCGACCTGCGAGATGGCCCTGCACCGTGGCCCACACCGCCGCGCCATGCGCCAGCAGCGCCGGCTGCGCATTGTGGGTGAGGGTCAGCTCGTCGGCCGGTCCGTCAAAGCAGAGGGCGCTGAGCGAGGTGCCGAGGGCGGCGTCGACCGCGGAGAAGGTCGCACGAGCCACTGGATAGGCCTCGACGAGATCCTTGGCCATCCCGGGCTTCTGCGAGCCCTGACCGGGAAAGAGCAGGAAGAACATCGGCTAGAACCGGACGATCATCGAACCCCAGGTGAAGCCCGCGCCGAAGGCGACGAACATCACCGTCGAGCCCTCCTTCACCCGCCCCTGCGCCTGCGCCTCGCTGAGCGCGATCGGGATCGACGCCGCCGAGGTGTTCCCGTAGCGATCGACGTTCACGAACACCTTCTCCATCGGGATGTTCGCGTGCTTCGCCGTCGCCTCGATGATGCGGATGTTCGCCTGATGCGGGATGAGCAGATCGACGTCGGTCGAGGAGAGCTTCGCCCCATCGAGCGCGCGGTCCGCCGCATCGGCCATCGAGCGCACCGCATTCTTGAAGACCTCGCGTCCCGCCATCGTGATGAAGTGCGAGCCCTCGGCGAGGATCTCGTTGGTCATCGGGCAGGCGCCGGCGCCCTTGGGCCGCTGGAGGAGATCGGCCAGGGTGCCGTCGGAGCGCATGTACGCCGAGAGGATCCCGCGCTGCTTGGTGCTACGCCTGATGATCGTCGCGCCCGCGCCATCGCCGAAGAGGACGCAGGTATTGCGATCCCTCCAGTTGATGATGCGCGAGAGGACCTCGCCGCCGATCACGAGGATGGTCTCGTAGCTGCCGGTGGCGATCAACCCCTCCGCGACCTGACAGCTGTAGAGCCACCCCGAACAGGCCGCATCGAGATCGAATGCCGCCGCACGCGAGGCCCCGAGCGCCGCCTGGACCTCGACCGCCGTCGCGGGGAGGAGCCGGTCCGGGCTCGCGGTGCCGAGGATGATGAGATCGAGCTCGGCGGCCGTGACGCCAGCCATCGCCATCGCCTTACGCGCCGCTTCGGTGCAGAGCGAGGTGAGGGTCTCCCCCTCACCAGCGATGTAGCGCTGCCCGATCCCGGTGCGCTCCCGGATCCACTCGTCGGAGGTCTCCACACCGATCGACGCGAAGTCGTCGTTGGTGAAGACCCGCGTCGGCACCGCATGGGCGGTCGCCGCGAGCATCGCGACGGGGCGCTTCATGCGCCGAGCTGTTCGCCGACGTGCCGGCTCATCTCGGACTCGAAGGCCCGAAGCCCGGCCAGGATCCCGTTCTTGATCGCCTCGGGGCTCGACTTCCCATGGCAGATGATGCTCACCCCCTTCACGCCCAAGAGCGGCGCGCCGCCGTACTTCGCGTAATCGAGCGACTGCATCGCCATCCCGAACTGCTCCTTGGTGACACCGACCTGCTTGAGCAGGCCGTACATCATCGGGGCGACCGATTCGTAGAACTTGAGGAGGACGTTCCCGGTGAAGCCGTCGCAGACGACGACGTCGATCGGGCCACGATCGCAGGTCCCCATCGGGATGTCACGCCCTTCGATGTTGCCGATGAAGTTCAGGCCCGCATTGAGGAGCGCCTGATGCGCCTCCTTCACGGCAGCGTTCCCCTTCTCCGCCTCCTCGCCGATCGAGAGGAGGCCGACGGCGGGCGTCGGGCGACCGAGGATGTCCTTGGCGAAGACATGCCCGAGGCGCGCGAACTGCACGAGCTCGGCGGCGGCACAATCGACATTGGCCCCGGCGTCGAGCATCACGACTGGCTGCCGAGCGGTCGGAAGGACCGTCGCGATCGCGGGGCGCGAGAGCCCCTCGTGGAGCCGCAGGATGAAGGTCGAGGCCGCCATCTGGGCCCCGGTGTTCCCCGCCGAGACGAAGGCATCCGAATGCCCCTCGGCCTGGAGCCGAAGCCCGACCGCCATCGAGGAGTTGGGCTTGCCGCGGATGGCGACGGAGGGCTTGTCCGTCATCTCGATCACCTCGGGGGCGTCGATGATGGCGAACCGGGAGACGGCCTCGCGCAGGAGGGGGGTAGCGCCGACGAGCTGGCGGCTCAGTTCCTCGCGGATGACGGCCTCGCGGCCGACGAGCTGCAGCTCATGCGACGGCGCGAGCTCCTGCGCGGCGAGCAGCGCGGCGGCGACGGGCGCTTCGGGGGCATGATCGCCCCCCATGACGTCCAGCGCGATCCGCGCCATGGCTTACGCGTCGCGAGCCGCGACGCGCTGTGTGCCGGCGTAGAAGCCGCAATCCTCGCACACATGGTGCGGGCGCTTCATCGCGCCGCACTTCGGGCACGCCTGGATGTTGATCGCCGGGGCGACCTTGTGGGTGTTGCGGGCGCGCTTCTTGCGCTTGGAGGTGCGACGCTTCGGGACGGCCATCGGAGGAACCTATCGGCTAAGGGACAAGGATCAGGATCGACTGCAGGTGCAGGGCCCGGCGTTCCGGTCGGCCCCACACGTCGGACAGAACCCGAGACACTCGGGCCGGCACAACGGGAGGACGGCGGTCTCGAGCACCCACTGTTCGCGGACCGCGGGACGCAGATCCACCGTCAGCCCTCCCTCGCCCAACGGGAGCACATCGGGTTCATCGGCGTTCTCGTCGCTCGCATCGGCGAAGAGGGCGTGCAGATCCGACTGCACGGCGATCTCCACCGGCGCGAGGCACCGGCGGCACTCCCCACCGGCGACCCCCGAGAGGGCCCCGCTGAAGTAGAACCGCCCGCTGCCCGCCCCGCTGATGCGCCCGGTGACATGGACGCCCCGCACGGGACGACTGTCGCCCTCCAGCCAGACCGGGTCGTCGGAAGCGAGGTCGGCATCGACCTGCACAGCCCCCTGCGACAGCACTCGGACGGGAAACGACAGCATAGCTTTGAATCATAACGAAAAGGCCCCCGCCGAAGCAAGGGGCCAACCTACGGTCTGACAGGCACTTAGGCCCGCTATCAGACGACCTCGGCCTCGGTGAAGAAGAAGCGGCTCTCCCGCACCGCGTTCTCATCGGAATCCGAGGCGTGGATCGCGTTCCGTCCCTTGGATTCGGCGTAAAGCTTCCGCACCGTGCCGGCCGCGGCCTCCGCCGGATCGGTCGCGCCGATCGCGTCGCGGAGCGCATGCACCGCGCCCTCCTTGGCGAGGATGAATGGCATGCAGGGGGCCGAGCTCATGAACCCAACGAGCTCCCCGAAGAAGGGACGGCCGCGGTGCACGGCGTAGAACTCCTCCGCCTGCCGCTTGGTCATGTGGATCACCCGGCACGCCTTGAGGGTGAAGCCCTGCCCCTCGAGGTGGGCGAGGATCTTCCCCGCCTTGCCGGAGTTGAAGGCGTCGGGCTTGATGATCGAGAACGTATAGTCAAGCATCGGAAGGTCGTGTTGAGAGGTGAGTGAGCGGAGGTTCTACCAGACGAACTAGAGACGCGCCTTCATGAGTTCCACGAAGTCGATCGGGCGCTTCGCGACCCCCATCCCGGCGGCGGCGAAGGCTTCCAGCTTCTCCTGCGCGGTCCCGGACGAGCCCGAGATGATCGCGCCGGCGTGGCCCATGCGGCGGCCTGGCGGGGCGGTCTGTCCCGCGATGAAGCCGACCACCGGCTTCTTCATCTGCGTGCGGATGAACTCGGCGGCCTCCTGCTCATCGGTCCCGCCGATCTCGCCCATCATCGCGATCGCCTTGGTGGCCGGATCCTTCTCGAACGCCGCGAGGCAGTCGATGAAGTTGGTCCCGTTGATCGGGTCGCCGCCGATCCCGACGCAGGTCGTCTGCCCGATCCCGGCGCGCGTGAGCTGGTAGACCACCTCATACGTGAGCGTACCCGACCGCGAGACCACGCCGACGGGGCCCGGGGTGCAGATGCGGCCTGGGATGATCCCGACCTTTGACTCGCCCGGCGTGATGAGCCCAGGGCAGTTGGGGCCGATGAGGCGGACGCCACGCTCCTTCACGAAGGGGTAGACCTTCGTCATGTCGAGGACGGGGACCCCCTCGGTGATGCAGACCACGAGGGAGACGCCGGAGGCCGCCGCCTCCATGATGGCATCGGCGGCGAACGGCGGAGGCACATAGATGACGCTCGTGTTCGCGCCGGTGGCCTGCACGGCGTCGGCGACGGTGTTGAAGATCGGCACCGTTCCCTCGAACCGCTGCCCCCCCTTTCCTGGGGTGACGCCGGCGACGACCTGTGTCCCGTACTCCATCATCTGCTTGGCATGGAACGAGCCGTCACGGCCCGTGATCCCCTGCACCACCAGCTTGGTGTGCTTGTCGATGAAGACGCTCATCTCACTTCCCTCCCTTGGCGAGCGCCACGGCCTGCTGCACGGCGGTGTCCATGTCGCTGGACGCCGTGAACCCGTTGTTCGTGAGGATCTGCATCGCAATCTCCTCGTTGGTGCCGGTGAGCCGGATGACGATCGGTACCTTCAGCGGGTTCGCCTTGGTCGCCGTCACGATCCCGTTGGCGACGTCGTCGGTGCGGGTGATCCCACCGAAGATGTTGAAGAGGATCGCCTTCACGTTCGGGTCGGCGGTGATGATGCGGAGCGCGTTCACGACCTTCTCGGGGTTCGACGACCCGCCGATGTCGAGGAAGTTCGCCGGCTCGCCGCCGTAGTACTTCACGAGGTCCATCGTGGCCATCGCGAGCCCCGCCCCGTTCACCACGCAACCGACGTTCCCGTCGAGTTTGATGAAGGTCAGGTTGGCATGGCGCGCGTCGACCTCGGAGGGCTCCTCGCTCCGCTCATCGCGCAGCGCCGCGATCTCCGGGCGCCGATCGAGCTCGTTGTCGTCGATCACCATCTTGCCGTCGACCGCCACGAGCTCACCGGCCGGCGTCACGACCAGCGGGTTGATCTCCGCCAGCGAGCACCCGCTCGCCATGAAGGCGGCGTAGAGCTGCTGCATGATCTTCGCCGCGCCACGCGCGAGCGTCACATCCGAGTAGAGGAAGAAGCCCATGCGCATCGCGTCGTAGGTCGGCAGCCCATAGCGCACGTCGACCGGGACGTAGAGGATCTTCTCGGGCGTGGAGGCCGCGACCTCTTCGATGTCGATCCCGCCAGCCGCCGAGACCATGAAGACCGGCTTCTTGGTCGCGCGGTCGACGATGATCCCGACGTAGGCCTCGCTCCCGATGTCCGCGGCGACGGTGACGAGCACCTGCTCGACGGTCAGCTCCTTGATCTTCATCCCGAGGATCGCGGTGGCCTTCTCCTTGGCCTCCGCCGGGGTCTTACAGAACTTCACACCGCCGGCCTTCCCACGACCGCCGGCATGGACCTGCGCCTTCACCATCACAGGAACGCCATACTCCTTCGCGATGGCCTCCGCCTCGGCGGGGGTGGTCGCGACGCGACCCGGCGGGATGTTCACGCCCTGCGCGCGGAGGATCTCCTTGGCTTGGTATTCGTGGAGGTTCACACGGACTCCAGAGAGGGGAAATGGGACAGCATCGGAAGATAGTCGAGGGGGATGATGTGGTGCAGTCCGCTCAGGGCGCGGGGCGACCGAGGAGGGTCCCCAGCCTGCGCCACGCCACACCGTATGCGGACCAGTCCCCCGCCCGCCGTGCCGCCTCCATCACGTCGTAGAGCGCGGCCGCCTCGGCGCGGAGCTCGCCGATCGGTGGCACGGCCGCATCACCGGGGAGCGGGCGTGCGTCGGTGGAATCCGCCGCGGCCGTGCGCTCGCCAGGCGTGGGCGCCACCGCGGCCAGATCGACCCCCGTCCCGACCGCCGCCCCCGCCGCGAACAGATCCGGCACGAGCGCCATCCAGGCGCGCAGGACCGGATCGGGATCCGCCGGTGGGAGGATCCGAACCGCGCCGGTCATCGCATCGATCAGCGCGACTCCTGCAGGCCGGCGATAGCGGACGACCGTGCCGCGATCCGGAAGCGGGGTGGCCAGGGGATACCATTCGCCCGCGACCTCGAGATCGAGCACCCAGAGTGCACCCCCTGCACGAGCGACGAGGCGGGGCGTTGGCGCGGGACGGAGGAAGGGGGCGACGCGCGCGATGCGGGACCACGGATCCGCGCCCACCAGGAGGCGATCACCTATCGCGCCCCCATCCATCGCGAGCCGCGGGTTCTGCATCGCCCAGGCCTGACTGATCCGTTGGCCCCACGTCTCGAGTGCCGCCGCCGCGATCTGACCCGTCGTGTCCTGCACCACGCGATAGCGACCGCCGTCAGGGAGGATCACCGCGCCGGGTGGGATCAGGCGTCGTAGGGAGTCGAGCGCGAGGGGGGCACGATCGGTGACGGGAGTCGCATCACCGTGGGCGCGGGCCGTGAATCGCCCCCGCGTCGCGGCATAGGCGAGCTCGCGATCACGGATCCCGCGCGTCGTCGCGCCCAGGCTCGGGGCGAAGGTCACGAGGGCCAGACGTCCCATCGGCCCGATCACGAGGAGGCTCAGGAGGAGCCCGACCGCCACGCGCGTCGCCCCCTGCCAGACCGCGGCGATGAACACCCCGGCGGCGCCCGCCGTCACGATCGAAAGGGTCAGCAGATACGGCAGCACCAACCGATGGTCTACCGCACCAAAGCCCTCCGACGCGCCACTCCCCGTCACGAGCAACTCATACCGCGCCAACCGCCAGTGCCATGCGAGGAGGAGCAACGCCACGCCACCCAGCACGCCGAGATGCCGGCGCACCCACCCCGTGACGACCAGGCGTGCCTCGCGAAGACGCAGGCTTGGGGTGCCCGCATAGAGCGCGATGGTGAGTACGCTCGCGACCAGGAGGATGCGGACGACCGTCTCCCAGAGCGCCCGCTCCACCGGGAGCCCGATCAGATACCAGGCGATATCGCGCTCGAGGAAGGGATCGACCTCGCCAAAGCGCACGCCATGGAGCGCGAGGAGCACCTGCTGCCCATCGAGATCGACGAGGGCGAAGAGCGCTCCGATCGCCAGGGCGAAGGCGGCCGCCCCGAGCGTGAGCAGCCGCATCGGGATCGCCTCACCGATGCGGAGGTTCCCGATCTGGCGCGGGAGCACCACGGAGACGATCGAGTGACGGACCGCGAGCAGATTCGCGAAGAGCACGAGGGCGGCGACCGCCGCGACCACCGTGCGCAGGGAGAGGTCCATCGCGGCGAAGAGCCGCCAGCTCGGCCGCACACCGAGCGCCTCCGCCTGTGCGGCCCCCGCAACCAAACCGGAGATCCCTCGACCGACCGCGAGGGCGACGAGGAGCCCGAGGACCCACCGCCAGCGGCCGCGCCGCTGGGTCATCTCAGTGCCCGACGCCGGGCGTGACGTCGATCCCCTGCGCGGTCAGCCACGACTCGACCTCCGCCCGAATCACCGCGAGGCGCTCGGCGGAATCAGCCTCGAAGCGCATGACGAGGATCGGCTGCGTGTTCGAGCTACGGATCAACCCCCAGCCCCCCTCGAAGAGGATGCGGACGCCGTCGACATCGGAGACCTTGTAGCGCGCCGTGAAGTGCGCGAGCGCGTCGCGGACCACCCCTTCCTTGCGATCATCAGCGCAATCGATGCGCAACTCAGGCGTCGAGACGAGGCGCGGGACGTCGGCGAGGAGCGCCTTCACCGATTGCTTCGTATCGGCGATGATGCGCAGGAGGCGCGCTGCCGCGTAGAGCGCGTCGTCGTGCCCATAGAACCCCTCGGTGAAGAACATGTGGCCCGACATCTCGCCGGCGATCGGGGCGTGGAGCGCCTTCATCTTATCCTTGATGAGGGAGTGCCCCGTCTTCCACATCACCGGCGTCCCGCCAGCCTGCGCGATCCCATCAGCGAGCGCTTGTGAGCACTTCACGTCGAAGATGATCGACTGCCCCTTCCCGGTGCGCGCCAACACATCGCGGGCATAGAGCAAGAGGAGATAGTCGCCCCAGACGATCGTCCCGTCCTGATCGACGAGCCCGATGCGATCGGCATCGCCGTCGAACCCGATGCCGAGCTGGCTCCCCGTCTGGCGGACGGCGGCGATGAGGTCCTGCAGGTTCGCTTCGACCGTCGGATCGGGATGGTGGTTCGGGAAGGTCCCATCGCTCTCGGCGAAGAGCATCGTCGCCTGTACGCCGAGCGCCCTGAAGAGCTGCGGGGCGACGATCGCGCCCGCCCCGTTGCCACAGTCGATCACGACCTTCAGGTCGCGGGGGAGCGGTCCGATGCGCTCGACGATATCCGTCACATAGCGATCGACGATCGCCTCGTGGCGCACCGTGCCCTGCCCCGTCGGAAAGGCACCGGCGGTGATGAGGTCACGCAGCCGTGTGATCCCCTCGCCATGGAGCGATCCCGTGCCGATGCAGCACTTGAAGCCGTTGTACTCCGGCGGATTGTGCGACCCGGTGATCTGGATCCCCGCCGCCACCGGGAGGTGATGCAGGCTCCAGTAGAGAAGCGGCGTCGGCACCTCGCCCACGTCGATGACGTCCACGCCACCCGCCGTGAGCCCCTTCACGAGCGCATCACGCAGTGCTCGTCCACTGGGGCGATTGTCGCGTCCCACTGCCACCGCACCCTGCACCCCGCGCTCGGCCATGATCAGGGGGTAGGCCCGCCCGATGGCCTCCGCGGCCTCGACGGTGAGATCCTTGCCGTAGATCCCGCGGATGTCGTACTGCCGGAAGATCCCCGACGCGATCACGGCTGCGCGGGGATCGAGAGGAGCGCGGGATCGACCGGATGCGGGGCGAACCCCGATCGCGCGGTGAGCGGGGTGATCTGGCCCGGGAGGATCCCGAGCGCGACGATCAACACCGCCGCCACCACCAGCACGGTACGAGTCAGCGGTCCGGCCGCCGGGATCTCCGGCGCGTCAGCCGCCCGCGGCTTCATGAACATCGCGCGGATGATCGAGAGGTAGTACCCGGCAGAGATCACCGAGGTGAGCACCACGATGACCGAGAGCAGCACCAACCGGCCCGGTGAGGCGATCGCCGCCGAGAGGAGATACCACTTGGCGAAGAAGCCCATCCCACCGAAGACCGGGAACCCGAGGAAGGCGAGGAGGTAGATCGCCATCCCGACGGCCAGCCAGGGCCGTACCGTCCAGAGCCCCTCGTAGGACGCGATCGGCGCATCGGTCTCGCCGACGGGCTGCAGCGCCCCGACGACCGCGAAGGCGCCGAGCGTCGCGAGCGTGTACGCCAACAGATAGAAGGTCACCGCCCCGCTCGCGACCGCGGTCCCCGCCGTCACCGCGACGAGGAGATAGCCCGAGTGCACGATGCTCGAGTAGGCCAGCATCCGCTTGATGTTCGTCTGCGAGAGTGCGACGACGTTCCCCACGACCATGGTGAGGATCGCGACCCAGGCGACAGTATTGGCCCAGAGCCCGTACACGCTGTAGAAGGTCTCGTACCAGATGCGGAGGAAGGTCGCGAAGGCGGCGGCCTTCACCGAGGCCGCCATGAATCCGGCGATCGGGGCGGGGGCGCCGTCGTAGACGTCCGGGGCCCACATGTGGAACGGCACCGCCGCGACCTTGAACGCGAGGCCGATCAGCAAGAGCCCCATCCCGACGAGGAACATCGGGTCGAGCGCGAGCGAATGGCGGATCAGCGCGGCCGCGATCTCCTGGAGCCGCGTCTCCCCCGTCGCGCCGTAGATCAGCGCCATCCCGTAGAGCAGGAAGCCGGTCGCAAAGGCCCCAAGCAGGAAATACTTGAGCGCTCCCTCGGCCGCCCGCGAGCTGCGTCGATTCAACCCCGCGAGCACATAGACCGCGACCGACATGATCTCGATCCCGAGGAAGATCACCATCAGGTCGCGCGCCGCCGCGAGGATCATCATCCCCGACGCCGCGAAGAGCACGAGCACATGGGACTCGGGATGCTTGATCCCGTCACGCACATGCTGCTCGGTGGAGATCGCAATCGTCCCGAGCGCGCCGAGGAGGATCACGAGGTCCATCGTCCAGCGGAAGCCGTCCATCGCGATCGGACCATCGGTGACGGTCGCACCGCGCAGCGCGGTCGCGATGACCGAACCCATGGTCAGCACGACAAGCCCCATCGCCCCACGCCCGATGAGCCGCTGATGCGCATCCGACTCCGGGCGCCAGGCGGCGGCGAGGAGGAGGAGGATCGCCCCACCCATGAGGGTGAGGTCCGGGAGGAGCGCCGCCAGCAGCTGCGACGGCACGGCAAGATCGTAGATCATGGCTGGCCTCCGACCCGACGCGCATTCGACACGGCGACATCGACCGCCCGCACCAAGCGCGCGGCGGCCGCCTCGGTCTTCTGCAACACCGGCTTGGGATAGACCCCGAGCCAGAGGATCCCGATGAGGAGTGGGGTGAGGAGCCCGATCTCACGCCAGTTGAGATCGAACCCCTTGAGCGCCTGGTTCTCCGGCTTGGTGAGCGGGTTGTAGATCACCCGCTGCACCGCCCAGAGGAGATACGCCGCCGCGAAGATCACGCTCGTCGCGGCGATGACCGCATGGACCGGCTGGGTGGTGAACGACCCCAGCAGCACGAGGAACTCGCCGACGAACCCATTGGTCCCGGGGACGCCGATCGAGCTCAGCGCCACGATGGTCAGCATCACCGCGAAGACCGGCATCACCTTGGCGATCCCACCGAAGTCGGCGAGCTGCCGCGTGTGCCGTCGCTCGTAGAGCATCCCGATCAGGAGGAAGAGCGCCCCCGTCGAGATCCCGTGGCTGATCGTCACCATGAGCGCCCCCTGCAGCGCCTCGACCGTCATCGCGAAGATCCCGAGCATGACGAAGCCCAGGTGCGAGACAGAGGAATACGCGACCAGCTTCTTCACATCGGGCTGCACGAGGGCCACGAGGGCCCCGTAGACGATCCCGATCACCGCGAGCGCCAAGATCACCGCCCGCACCGTCGGGTGCATCGCCACCTCCGGGAAGAGCGGCACCGCGAACCGGATGAAGCCGAAGGTCCCCATCTTGAGCATGATCGCCGCAAGGATCACCGAACCAGCGGTCGGGGCCTCGACGTGCGCATCGGGCAGCCACGTATGGAAGGGCCACATCGGCACCTTCACCGCGAAGGCCAGCGCGAAGGCGCCGAAGAGCCAGAAGGCCCCCGTCACCTGCGTGGTGCGTGACATCTGCAGGATGGCGTCATACGAGAAGGTCGGCGCCCCAGTCGACTCCCCGGCGAGTAATCCAAGCCAGACGATCGCCACGAGCATGAGCAGCGATCCGATCATCGTGTAAAGAAAGAACTTGAGGCTCGCGTAGAGCCGGCGCTGCCCGCCCCAGACCCCGATGATCAGATACATCGGGACGAGCATGACCTCCCACATCACATAGAACAGCACGAGGTCGAGCGCCATGAAGACGCCGAGCATCCCCGTGGTGAGGACCAGCAGCAGGGCGTAGTAGCTATGGGTCCGTTCACGGATGCTGGTCCAGCTCCCGAGCACCGCGAGCGGCATCAGGAGCGTCGTGAGCAGCACGAGCATCAGCGCGATGCCATCCAACCCGACGGTGAAACGGATCCCCCACTGTGGGATCCATGGGAGGTCGACGAGCCCCTGCCAGGCGAGGCTGCTCACGTCGACGCTCCACCAGAGCCCGAGCGAGAGCACCGCCTCGGCCACGAAGAAGAGCAACGCGGTCCGCCGCGCCTGCTGCATCTGCACGAGGGTGTCCTGCCCGCGGGCCCCGATCCCCTGCACCGCCATGGTGACCGCCCCGAGCAGTGGCAACGCCAACAACACTGGGAGGATCCACCCGTTGTAGCCCATCCCTTGGAGCACTGCGTTCATCGGCCGGGCCTCAGCGGAAGGAGAAGGCGGAGAGGATGGCGACCGCGCCGAGGACGAGCACCCAGGCATAGGTCCCCACGCGCCCGGTCTGCAGCTGGGACCCGACCCAGCCCAACCCACGCATCAGATACGCACTGCCGTTCACGAACAGTCCATCGATCACGCCGGTATCAAGCCCCTTCCAGAGGACGGTACGCGACACCTCGAGCGTCGGCTGGACGACCGCGCGGTCGTACGCCTCGTCGACATACCACTTGTTGGCGAGGGTCTTCTCGAGCCCCACTTCCGCAGGCGCCTCCGCGGCCGGCACGAGCGCGGCCGGCTTGCAGCGGGCCCACGCGAGCGCGATGCCGACCACCGCGATCGCGACCGCGGTCCCGATCAGGGCGTACTCCGTGGCATGCGAGAGGTGCGGGGTCTCCCCCAACGTGACCTGCAGCGTCGCCTCGCCCACCACCGGCTCCAGCCAGTGATGGAGGATCTCGGCCATCCCGCCGCCGAAGAGCTTGGGGAGGTTCACGAAGCCACCGATCGCCGAGAGGACACCGAGCACGACGAGCGGACCGGTCATGATCCAGGGCGCCTCGGCGAGGTGCGGTCGCTCCGCCTCGCCGGTGCGATTCGGCCCGTGGAAGGTGTAGAGCATCATGCGCGTCATGTAGACCGCCGTCATGAGCGCGGCGGCGAGCCCCAGCGCGTAGATGCCGTAGAGCACGACGCTCCCGGGGATCCCGAGCCAGGTCGCCTCGGCGAGGGTCGAGTGATGGGTCCGCGCGAAGACCGCCGCGAGGATCTCATCCTTGGAGACGAAGCCCGAGAGTGGCGGGATGCCGGCGATCGCCAGCGTCGCGATCCACATGAGGGTCGCGGTCACCGGCATGAAGGCCGTGAGCCCACCCATGTTCCGCATGTCCTGCGCGTCGGCATGGTTGTGCGTCGCATGGTAGGCGCGGTGCATGGCGTAGATCACCGAACCCGACCCGAGGAAGAGCAGCGCCTTGAAGAAGGCATGGGTCATGAGATGGAAGACGCCCGCGGTGTACGCCCCGACGCCCACGCCGACGAACATGTAGCCGAGCTGGGAGACGGTGGAGTACGCGAGGACCTTCTTGATATCCCACTGCTTGAGGCCGACCGTCGCGGCGAAGACCGCCGTGAGCACCCCGACGACCGCGACGGTGAGCTGGGCCACCGGGGCGAGCGAGAAGAGCGTCGCGCTCCGCGCGATCATGTAGACGCCGGCCGTGACCATCGTCGCGGCGTGGATCAGCGCGGAGACCGGGGTCGGGCCCGCCATCGCGTCCGGGAGCCAGACGAAGAGGGGGATCTGTGCCGACTTACCGGTCGCACCAAGGAAGAGGAAGAGGCAGATCGCGGTGACGAGCGCGCCGCCGAAGACGAGCTCTGCGGCGCCGGCCCGGACCCCCTCGTAGCTGAGGGTGCCGAGATTGGCGAAGAGCAGGAACATCGCGACGAGCATCCCGAAGTCGCCGATGCGGTTCACGATGAAGGCCTTCTTGCCCGCGTCGGCGTTCGCCTGCTCGCTGAACCAGAAGCCGATCAGGAGATAGGAGCAGAGCCCCACCCCTTCCCATCCCACGAACATCAGCGGGTAGCTAGCCCCCATCACGAGGATCAGCATGAAGAAGACGAAGAGATTGAGGTATGCGAAGTAGCGCGGGTACCCCGGATCGTCCTGCATGTAGCCGACGCTGAAGAGGTGGATCAGCGTCCCGATCCCCGTGATGATCAACATCATCACCATGGAGAGCTGGTCGAGCTGGAAGGCGACGTCGAGCGAGAGCGACCCGGTCGGCATCCACTGGAAGAGCGTCATCACAAAGGGCGCATGCATCCCCTCCCTCGCCCCGCGCATCGCGAGGAAGACGGCGAGGGTCAGGCCGAAGGCCGCAAGGAGCACCCCCGGCCCGATGAGCGAGACAAGACCGGCCGCCGGGTGCCGCTCGGCATGGTGGCCGTCCTCATGCCCGTGGTCGTGAGGCGCGGCATCGTGTGCGGCATCATGCGCGCCATGATCGCCGTGATGATGCCCACCGGCGGAGGGATCCGCGGGCCCGGGCGTGGCCGCCGCACGCAACGAGAGGAACCCGTTGGCGAGGAAGCCCAGGAGCGGGAGCACCGGGATCAGCCACGCGAAGCGCGCGACCGTGTCGGCGAGGGGATGCCCCGTGGGAGGAAGATCGGTATGCATCAGCCCTTGAGCAGGTTGATGTCGTCGAGGTGCACCGTCTGGCGATGCCGGAAGATCGAGATGATGATCGCGAGCCCCACCGCGGCCTCCGCCGCGG
>JAJTFH010000030.1 GCA_021298395.1 Gemmatimonadota bacterium
GGAAGATCGGTATGCATCAGCCCTTGAGCAGGTTGATGTCGTCGAGGTGCACCGTCTGGCGATGCCGGAAGATCGAGATGATGATCGCGAGCCCCACCGCGGCCTCCGCCGCGGCGACGGTCATGACCATGATCACGAAGACCTGCCCCGTCGCCCCGTAGAGCTTGGAGAGCGCGACGAAGGACAGGTTGACGGCGTTGAGCATGAGCTCGACGCACATGAAGAGGATGATCGCATTCCGCCGGGTGAGGACCCCGACGACGCCGATCGTGAAGAGGACGGCCGAGAGGAGGAGGGACTCAGCGAGCATCGGTCGCCCCCCGCTTCCGCCCGAGCACCACCGCCCCGGCGATCGCCGTGAGCAACAGGATGGAGGTCAGCTCGAAGGCGAGCAGATGCTCACGGAAGAGCGAGTCGGCGATCGGGGCGATCACCCCACCCGGCTGCTCGACCTGCGCCAGCGCCGCCGCGGCCTTTGGGGTGAGCTGTGCCGGGAAGCGTGCGCGCGTCAGCACCGCGACCTCGGCGAGGAGGGCGAGCCCCACCGCCCCCGCCGCGAGACGCCCTCCGCTCCCACGGATGTCCGCCAACTCACTCGGATGCCCGAGGTTGAGCAGCATCACCACGAAGAGGAAGACCACCATGATCGCGCCGGCGTACACGAGGACCTGGATGGCCCCGATGAACTGCGCGTCGAGCATCAGGTAGAGCGCCGCGAGGCAGAACATGACGTTCACGAGCCAGAGCGCCGCCGCCACCGGACTCTTCCGCGTGACGAAGAGCAGCGCGGAGGCGACCGCGATCAGCCCGAAGAGGTAGAAATGGAACGAGTAGAACAGCGGGTGGAACGTGTTGTCCATCTCACTCCCCTCGCGGGTCAGCGGGATCCCACAGGGTACTCACCGGATGGGTCTGCGCGGTCAGGCGCTCGAGATCGTAGACGAACTGCGCCCGATTGAACTCGGCGTTCTCGTAGTGCCGCCCGAGATGGATCGCCTCCTCCGGGCAGACCTCCTGACAGTAGCCGCAGAAGATGCAGCGGAACTCGTCGATCTCGAAGACGAGAGGATAGCGATTCCCCACCTCATCCTCGCCCGGCACGAGCTTGATGCAGTTCGCCGGGCAGACCGTCGGACAGAGACCGCAGGCTACGCACTTGGCCTTGCCGTCCTCGGTGGTCAGCATGCGATGCGTCCCACGCCACCGGGGGGAGAGATCCCACTTCTCCTCGGGATACTGGATGGTGACGCGGTGCGGATCGACGAGATGCTTGAGCGTGAGGGCGAGCCCCTGCAGCGTGGCGCGCACATAGCTCACGTCGCCGACGGGCCGTTCCATCACCTTCACGTTGATGGCCATTAGCGCACCTCCCCTGCCGCGATGGACGACCGGCCGGCCGCGACGGCGCGCAGCCGATCGACGCGCGCGCGATCCAGCCGCGACGAGGCCGGGCTGATGAGCCGCCCCCGGTCGAGGATGACGAAGAGCAGTCCCATGAGGACCACGTTCAGACCGAGGAAGGCGAGGAGATACGCCCCGCTCCCTCGCGTCACGCCGGCGATGTCGAGCAGCAGCATCCCCGTCGAGACGATCACGATGTACGCCAGCGCCACCGGGAGCATGAACTTCCACCCGAGCGACATGAGCTGGTCGTACCGGAAGCGCGGGAGCGTCCACCGGATCCAGATGAAGAAGAGCATGAAGGCGCCGATCTTCGCCGCGAAGATCGCGAAGGTCGCGAGCGCCTTGGCGACCGTGGCCGGCCCCGTCGTGTCCCAGTCGGTGAACGGGATGTCCCACCCGCCGAGGAAGAGGGTCGCGAACATCGCGCTCGCCGTGAGCATGTTGGCGTATTCGGCGATGAAGAACATCGAGAACTTCATGGCGCTGTATTCGCTGTGATACCCCGCGATCAGCTCCGATTCGGCTTCTGCCATGTCGAAGGGGACGCGATTGGTCTCCGCGAAGGCCGACACCATGAAGACGAAGGCCGCGACCGAGAGGAGGACCACGTTCCAGCCACCGGCGGCCTGCAACGCGACGACCTGCGGGAGGGAGACGTTCCCCATGAGGAGGAGCACCGCGACGACGCTCAGTCCCATCGCGACCTCATAACTCACCATCTGGGCCGAGGCGCGCAGCCCACCGAGCAAGGAATACTTGTTGTTCGATGACCATCCGGCGAGCACGATGCCGTAGACGCCCAGCGAGGTGATCGCGAGCGGGTAGAGCACGCCGATCGGGGCGTCCGCGACGATGAGGTCGATCTTCCCCCAGGGCGTCGGGAGCGGCGCGCCGAAGGGGATCACCGCCCAGGCGGTGAGCGCCATGGTGAAGGCGATCGCCGGCGCGAGGAGGAAGGTGGGCCTGTTCACATCCCCGGGCATCGACTCTTCCTTCACGAAGTTCTTCACCCCGTCCGCGAGGACCTGGAAGAGCCCCCACGGCCCCACGCGGTTCGGGCCATGACGGTCCTGGATCCACGCCGAGACCTTGCGCTCGGCCAGGGTGGAGTAGGCGACGACGACCATATAGAGGGTGAAGACGACGAGCATCTTCACCACGGTCGCGATCAGGAAGGGCCAGAAGGCGGGCTCGAGCTGCATCGGATCGAGTGGCATCAGGCGGCCCCCACCGTGGCATCGACGAGTGGTGCGCCGCGCAGACCGAGGGTCTCATACGAGAGCCCACGGAAGGCCGGCTCCGCCGCGGCGAGGGCCGCGAAGGCCGCGCTCGGCAGATGGCAGTCGTCGCCCGGCGCTCCCAGGGCGGTCGCCAGGTCCGCGAGGGCATACCAGCTCGGCCGGGCGAGCCCAGGGGCCGCCTTGGCCTGCAGGAAGCGCTGCGCGCGACCGCGGAGGTTGGTGAAGGTCCCCTCCTCCTCGGCGACGTTCGCGATGGGGAGGATCACATTCGGGGCGAACCCAGCGGGGAGCGTGGTCCCGGCGACGATGACGGCCCCGGCGCGGCGGACCGCGGCGGTGTCGAGACCCTCGAGCGCGTCATCCACCAGGATCAGGAGGTCGCCATCACGCAGGCCGGAGAGCAGGCCCTCGTCGCGGCGTGTGAAGCCCAGCCGCTCGGCTCCGGTGACGTTCGGGGCGCGATCGGCACGCAGCGAGAGGTCGGTCACCCCGGGGAGCGGGGCCTCCGGACCGGTCGCACACCGGAACACCCCTTCACCACCGGTCTTCGTGATGATGCGCTTGAGGAGGAAGAGCGCTTCATTGGAGAGCGTCGGGCTCGCGACCACATAGGCGCGCCTGCCCGCGGCGAGCCGCGCCGCCTCGTCGAGGGCGAGCCGCCAATCCACGAGCGAGAGCACGTCGTGCATCCTGATCGCTGGGGACTGCAGCCGGTCCGGCCGATTCATCCACCGGTAGTCGAGCCGCCCCACGTCGCACATATAGAACTGATTGACCGCCTCGTTGGCCCGCGGCTTCTGCCGCACGATGACGTTGTCCCGCGTCTCGAGCACCGTGTTGCACCCCTGCGAGCAGCCGGTGCAGATCGAGGCGGTGCGATCGAGTTCCCACGCCCGCGCCTTGTTCAGGAAGTCCTTGGAGACGAGGGCCCCGACCGGGCAGAGGTCGATCACATTCGCGGCCCAGGGCTGCGTGAGCCCCTCATCGCCGGTCCGTGCGATCATCGCGCGATCGCCGCGCTCCGAGACGCAGAGCACCGGGGCTTCATGGACATCGTCCATGAAGCGGACGCAGCGCGTGCAGAGGATGCAACGGTTCGCGACGAAGAGCACGTCCCCGCCGAAGTCCTCGACCGGGTTGAAGCGCTTCGGCTCGTGATAGCGCGAGTCGGCGCGCCCTTCCTGGAAGGTGTAGTCCTGCAGCTCGCACTCCCCGGCCTGATCGCAGATCGGGCAGTCGAGCGGATGATTGATCAGCAGGAGCTCGAGCACCCCCTTGCGGGCCTCGAGCGCCTTGTCGGAGAAGACGTGCACCACCTGTCCCTCCGCCGCCGCCGTCGCGCACGAGGGCGCGAGCTTCGGCATCTTCTCGACCTCCACCAGGCACATGCGGCAGACGCCGGCCACCGGGAGCCCTGGGTGGTAGCAGTAATGCGGGACGAGCACCCCCGCCGCCTTCGCCGCCTCGAGGATCGAGGTGCCCTCGGGCACGCTCACCGTGCGCCCCTCGATCGTCAGGTTCACCATCTTCACGTCGGCCACTTATCCCCCCACCGCGACGGTCGCGGTGCGCCTGCCGGTGATCAGCGCCTCGAACTCCCCGCGGAACTTCTTGATCCCGCTCGTGACCGGGGCCGCGCACGAATCGCTCAGCACGCAGATGGTCTTCCCCGTCATCGACTCGGCGAGATCGAAGATCGTGTCGAGGTCCTCGAAGGTCCCCTGCCCAGCGACGATCCGCTCGAGGATCTTGGTCATCCACGCCGTCCCCTCGCGGCACTGCGTGCACTGCGCGCAGCTCTCGTGGGCATAGAAGCGGGCGAGACGCGCGAGCTGCCGTGGCATCGACTGCGCATCGTCGAAGATGATCACGCCGCCGGAGCCGAGCATCGTCCCCTGCGCGATGAAGCCCTCGTAGTCCATCAGGACCGCTTCGGCCTCCTCGATGGTGATCACCGGGACGGACGAGCCGCCCGGGATCAGCGCCTTGAAGCGCCGGCCGGGGAGCGGGCCACCGCAGAGGTCATAGAGGAATTCCTTGAACGGGAAACCCATCACGACCTCGTAGTTCCCCGGTCGGGCGACGTTGCCGCAGACCGAGAAGAGCTTGCTCCCCGTGCTCTTGGGGCTGGAGAGCGACATCGCCTTGTACCACTCCGCCCCGTTGTTCAGGATGTGCGGGACGGCGGCAAGGGTCTCGACGTTGTTGATCGTGGTCGGCTGCCCGAAGAGGCCCGCGACCGCCGGGAAGGGGGGCTTGATGCGCGGGTTGCCGCGCTTCCCCTCGATCGAGTTCATGAGGGCGGTCTCCTCACCGCAGATGTACGCCCCCGCCCCCGTGTGCACCCAGACGTCGATGTTCTTGCCGGAGCCCATCGCGTTCTTCCCGATGACCCCGGCGGCCCGCGCCTCGGCGAGCGCCGCCTCCATCACGCGGATCGGCTCAGTGAATTCGCCGCGGATGTAGATGTAGGCCGTCTCCGCCCCGATCGCATACGCACCGATCGCCACCCCTTCGATGAGGGCGTGCGGGGTCCAGCGCATGATCTCACGATCCTTGAACGTCCCCGGCTCCGACTCGTCGGCGTTGCAGCAGAGGTAGTGCGGCTTGCCATCGTCGAGCTTCATGAACGACCACTTGAGCCCGGTCGGGAAGCCGGCACCGCCGCGCCCGCGCAGTCCGGACGCCTTCACGACATCCTGGATCGCGGTGGGGGTCGAGTGGAGGGCCTGCGCGAGCGCCTTGTAGCCCCCACGCGCCTTCCACCCCTCCAACGTCTTCGCCTCGGGATCGCCGAAGTGCTTCGAGAGCACCGGCGTCTCGCGCGGATGGGATTGATGCGGATAACCCATGATCAGTCCTTGAGCCCGGCGAGGATCGCCGGGACCTTCTCGGGGGTCACATGCTCCACGTAGTCCTCATTGATCTGCACCGGGGTCGCGAACCCGCACGCCCCGAGGCACTCGACCTCGATCACCGTGTACCTGCCGTCGGGCGAGGTGAGCCCGAGCTCCTTGCACCCGGTGTGCTCCAGGAAGGCCTCGACGACCTTGTCGGCTCCCGCGCAGAGGCAGGGCGAGGTCGTGCAGACCTGGATGAAGTGCTGCCCGACCGGATGTTGGTGATACATGGTGTAGAAGGTCACGACCCCCTTCACGTACGCCGCGGTGCATCCGAGCTGCTCACCGACCTCCTGCATCGCCGCCTCGCTGATCCACCCGCGATCCTGCTGCACCATCCAGAGCGCCGGGAGGAGCGCCGCGCGCTTCTCCGGATAGCGCCGGATCAATTCAGCGAGCTCCGAGGCCCGCGCGGAGCCCGGCGTGAAGACCGGCACGTACGGGCCGTGATCGTGCGCGGCGTGACCGCCGCCCTGCGACGGGGCCGAAGGGCCATGGCTCATCGATCGATCTCTCCCATGACGATGTCGATGGACGCGTTGATCGCGATCACGTCGGAGAGGAGATGCCCCTCCACCATCCGGGGGATGGCCGACAGGTTGACGTAGCTCGGGGGCCGGATGCGCCACCGCACCGGCTTCGCGGTCCCGTCGGAGACGAAGTAGTACCCCTTCTCCCCCTTCGGGCTCTCGACCGGCACATAGGCCTCGCCGATCGGGGGCCGCGGCCCCTCCATCACGAGCTTGAAGTGATGGATCATCGATTCCATCTCACTCGTCGCCTTGTGCTTCGGCGGGAGGATGACACGCGGGTCATCGACGTCGACCGGCCCCTCAGGGAGCCGCGCGAGCGCCTGCTCGAGGATCCGCACCGATTGCCGCAGCTCCTCGAAGCGCACGAGGAAGCGATCGTACACATCGCCATTGGTCCCGACCGGCACGTCGAAGTCGTAGGTCTCGTAGTCGAGATATGGCACATCCTTGCGGACGTCGTACGCCACGCCGGAGGCACGGAGCATCGGACCGGAGAGGCCATAGTTGATCGCCTCCTCCGGCGTCATCACCCCGATCCCGACGGTGCGCCCCACCCAGATCGCATTCCGGGTGAGCATCCGATCGACCTCATCGAGGGTCTTCGGGAACTGCCGCAGGAAGGCGCGCAGCCCGTCGGTCCATCCCGACGGCACATCGGCGATCATCCCACCGACGCGCGAGCCACTCGTCGTGAGCCGTGCCCCGGTCCACCCCTCGAGGAGCTTGTAGACGTTCTCCCGCTCCTGGAAGCACCAGAGGAAGGGGGTGAAGGCGCCGATGTCGATGCAGGTGGTGCCGAGCCAGACGAGATGCGAGATGATACGAGAGAGCTCCATCGCCATCACGCGGAGCACGGTGCAGCGTGCCGTGATCTCGATCCCGAACAACCGCTCCGCGCCGAGCGCGAAGGCGACGTTGTTCCCCATCGAGTTCAGGTAGTCCTCGCGGTCGGTCCACGGGATGATCTGATTGTACTGGCGATACTCGCCGATCTTCTCGAACCCGCAGTGCAGGTAGCCGACGTGCGGGATACACCGCACCACCGTCTCCCCATCGAGCTCGAGTACGAGCCGCAGCACGCCGTGCGTCGCCGGGTGCTGCGGACCGATGTTGATGAGCATGTGCTCCCCCTCGAGCTCCGGCTCGAGCGAGGGCGGCGCACTGGTCAGCCCCTCGGCGCCGAGCGGGATCCGGATCGGCCGTCCATCGGGGCCCAGGCCGGTCGTGGAGAGGGCGACCTCGATCGTCTTGGTCACGGCCATGGGCTATTCTCCCACCCGCTCGCCGCCACCGAGACGCTTCCGCATGTCCTCGGGGAGGGACTCGAAGGCATCGGCCACCGAGAGCTCCTCCATGGAATAGCGCGTCTCGGGATCGGCGGCGAGGGCGTTGGTCAGCTGCTCCGCGCGCGAGAAGCGCCCGCGCAGCGGGAAGTCCTTCCGGAGGGGGAAGCCCTCCTTGTAATCCTCCCAGAGGAGGATGCGCCGAAGATCGGGGTGCCCGACGAAGCGGATCCCGAACATGTCGTAGCACTCGCGCTCGAGCCAATCCGCCCCTTTCCAGACCCCCCAGACGCTCGGCACCTCGAGCGGGGTGGCCCCGTCCGTTGGCAACTCCGCTTTCAGGCGCAGGAAACGGCGATACGAGAGCGAGCGAAGGTGCCAGACCACCTCGAGCGGCCGCACCCCGTCGCGATACTCCACCGCGGTCACGTCGACGAGGTAGTCGTACCGCTGGGTGGGATCGTCGTGGAGCCACTGGGCGATCTCGGCGACACGCTCCCGCGCGATGTAGACCGTCGTGTCCCCCCAGACCACCTCGTGGCGACCGATCGCCCCGCCGAAACGGGTGCGGAGTGCCTCAAGGGTCGGATTGGCCTCCCCCCCGCGATGCGGGAGGGAACGGGGGGTCTTGGGGGCTGGCGCGCCAGGCTGGCCGGTGTGGACCACCGCGAAGGCGGGGGCTCCCGGATCCCGCGATGCGGACTGGCTCACGGCGCCGACCGGGTCTGATGCACGGAATTCCCGAAGGGCTCGGAGAGCTCGTCGATCTGGCTCGCCGGGATGTAGAGCTGGGAGGTCGGGTCCGGCACCATCTCGTCGCGGAGGGTCTCGTTGGACATCCGCTCCTCCATGATCTTCTTCTGGAGCATCATGATCCCGTGGATCAGCCCCTCGGGGCGCGGCGGGCAGCCAGGGACGTAGACGTCGACGGGGATGATGGTGTCGATCCCCTGGACCACGGCGTAGGAGTCGAACATCCCCCCCGTCGAGGCACAGGCCCCCATCGAGATCACCCACTTCGGCTGATGCATCTGCTGGTAGATCCGTCGCAGGACCGGGGCGAGCTTGAAGGGGACGCGCCCCGCACAGATGAGCACATCGCTCTGGCGCGGGGAGAAGGCCATCCGCTCCATCCCGAAGCGCGCGAGGTCGAAATGCGAGGCCGCGCTCGCCATGAACTCGATCGCGCAGCAGGCGGTGCCGAAGGGCATCGGCCAGAGGGAGTTCGCCCGGCCCCAATTGACCAGGAAGTCGAGCCGGGTGGTGATCCACCCCTCCTGCGAGACCGGGTTATACGAGACCGCACCGCTGCGGTCGGGCTGCGCCATCACTCCCATTGCAGGGCCCCCTTCTTCCAGATGTAGAGGTAGCCGGCGAGCAGGATCCCCATGAACACCAGCATCTCCCCGAGGCCGAAGAACGAGGCCTGGCCCGCCGGGCAGGCGCCGGCGACGAGGGGGACGGCGCAGGAGAGCTGCGTGTAGTACGCGCTCCAGGGGATCATGAACACCGTCTCGATATCGAAGACGATGAACAGCATCGCGACCATGTAGAACTTGACCGAGAACCGCTCCCGCGCGTCGTTCAAGACGGGCATCCCCGATTCATACGGCTGCTGCTTGACGGGGGTGGGGCGGTGGCGCGTGATGAGATGCGACGCGCCAAGGATGGCCACCGCGTTCACCGCGGCGAAGCCGAGCAACAACAGAATCGGGAGATACGTCCGTTCCATTGGGGGGGAGAGCGGATCGTGATCGGGGAAGGGTTCGTGAAAAATTTCACGAGCCCATACATTCGGGAGAGGAAGCTAGCGAGCGCCCACCACACAAGCAACTGCCCCGTCACACCTTGCACCGTGGTCCGCGGCGCCCAGTTTTCAGGGTATCGGGAGCGCGGAGCTCCCGTCTCCCCCACCGACCCCACCCATGTCGATCAAGAACGACCGCTGGATCACCGAGATGGCCACCACACGCGGGATGATCGAGCCGTTCGAGAGCTCGCAGCAGCGTGATGGCGTCGTCTCCTACGGCGTCTCCGCCTATGGCTACGACATGCGGGTCGCTCCGGAGTACAAGATCTTCACCAATGCGCTGAGTTCGATCGTCGATCCCAAGCGCTTCGATCCGAAGTCGTTCGTGGAGTTCGAGGGGGACGTCTGCATCGTGCCGCCGAACTCGTTCGCGCTCGCGCGGAGCATCGAGTACTTCCGCATCCCGCGCAACGTCATGACGATCACCGTCGGCAAGTCCACCTACGCCCGGTGCGGGATCATCACGAACGTGACCCCCTTCGAGCCGGAATGGGAGGGGTATGTGACGCTCGAGATCAGCAACACCACCCCGCTCCCCGCCAAGATCTACTCCAACGAGGGGATCGCGCAGGTCCTCTTCTTCGAGGGGGACGAGGGCCCGCTCGTCAGCTACAAGGACAAGAAGGGGAAGTACCAGGGTCAGGTCGGGGTCACGCTGCCGAAGATCTGATCCGTCCCGCACGCGGACGAGAACGGGCGCCCTGACCTCGGTCGGGGCGCCCTTCGTCTTCTCATGATGCCAGGTGTCTCAGGGCAACCCGAGCGCCTTCAAGACCTCGGCCCAGTCGAAGGCGGCGAGCCCCTTGTCGTCATGGATCGCGTAGAGGGTGCCACGTGGACGCCCAACGACCGGGGTGGGATCGAACCAGATCCCGTCGGTGTTCTGCGTGGTGCGGCCCGCGAAGGTGCCCACATGCGCCAGCGTCACCCGATCGAAGAGATGGAACCGGTTCTCCCGAGGGTCCTGATCGGTCGCGATCCAGTACCCAGAGCCGTCGCGCCGCGCATCGAGGGCGATCCCCTCCGCCTGATGCCGGAAGGTCCCCGCCCCGACCGAGCGGTCCCGGAAGGTCCCGTCGAAGTCGTAGAGCCGGAGCGCCTGACCGACCGTCCGGTCCTCATCGGCGATGAGGAGATGGCCGGTGACCGTGTCGCCCCAGAGGCTCTCGACGATGTGGAGCACCCCCTCCCCAGTCGTGGCCCCGAAGGCACGCGCCGAGTCCACTCGAAGGCCCCCTCCGCCGATGCCGAGCCAGAACCGATGGACCCGGCGGCCGAGCGCCTCCGGGGTCCCCTGCACCGCACGCTCATCGGCGTCGGCGGGATCATCGGTATCAGCATAGGTATCGGTGACGTAGACCGAGTACCGACCGCTGCCCTGCGGCCGCACCCAGAGCCCGTATGGCTCCTTCAGGGCCTCCTCTCCGAACGATCCCACGGACCGGAAGGAGGGCAGCGCCAGGACCTGCACTCGCCGGTGGTCCCGCTCCACGATGAAGAGCAGCGAATCGACGGCGGCGATCCCGTTCGGGCGGCTGAAGCGATCGGTGGAGTCGGCCACCCCACCCACGCCGCGGAGATACATCCCCGACGCGGCGTCGAGCACCACCAACCGATCGGTGGCCTTGGCGGTGACGATCGCCCACACCTGCCCGGTCGGTCCATGCCAGATCGTCGGCGAATCGACGTTGTCTGCGGCGAACCCTTCGGTGACCCAACGCTCGACGACCACCGCCGCTCGATCGGAGCGACAGGTGGCCGTCGAGAGCACCAGGGCCCCGAGGGTGGTCGCGGCGCGCAGCGACCGGAGCACCACCCTCGTGTCCATCGTCATCCTCACATGTCGAACTTGAAGCCCGTCTGCAGGCGGAAGCCGTAGTACTCGTCCTGCATGATGCGCGACGGCGCGCCCTGATAGAAGCGGAGGGGCCGGTTGGTCAGGTTGTTCGCCTCAAAGAAGAAGCGGGCCTTCGGGGTCAGGGTGAAGGTGCCATTCATGTCGACGTCGGTGCGCGGCGCGGACCACCGGTCGAAGAACGCCTCCTCGTTGTACCCACCTTCCACCGCATCAAGCGAGTTGGACTGATAGTTCACCGCCAGACGCACCGAGGTCTTCTTGGTATCGTACGAGAGGGATAGGTTGCCGCTGTGCTTCGCCGTGCCCAGTAGCGGCAGCGTCTCATCCTCACGGCTCGCGATCCCGAGCCCGGTCACGCGAGACTCGTTGAACGTGTAGTTGAGATAGAGCCCAAGGTTCCGCAGCGCCCCGGGGAGGAAGTCGAGCTGCCGCTGGGCAGCCACCTCGAACCCCGTGAGGGTCGCGGACGGGCCGTTCTGCGGCGCGCTGATCCGCTGGAAGGTCTGCCCGGTGAGCGCGTCCACCGCATTGAACCGCGTGAACCGGTAGATGAAGTCCGAGATCTCCTTGTGAAAGACCCCGACCGAGAGGAGCCCGACCGACTCGTAGTACCGCTCCAGCGAGAGATCCAGATTGGTCGCGCGGGTCGCCTGGAGGTCAGGATTGCCGGTGGACAGGGTGCTGTCGTCCACGCTCACGGTGCGATACGGGACGAGATCGAAGTAGTTGGGCCGCGCGAGCGACGTCGTCGCGGCGAACCGGGCCACCGTCTGTCGATCGATGTCCCACCGGAGATTCAGACTCGGCAGGAGGTTGCCATAGCGGCTCGAGGCCGCCGGGGTGCGCGCGACCTGATCGGTCTTGATGTTGTACTCGTACCCTTGGTAGTCCACTCGCGTCCCCTCATAGCGCACGCCGGCGATCAGCTGTACGGTCGGACCGAACCGTCGCTCGACCTGGGCGTACCCTGCCGAGATCGCCTCAGTGGCATCGAAGTTGCCGGCAGCGAACTCCTCTGGGCGATCGTCGCGCCGGAAGACGGCGGTGTCGAACATCGCGAGCCGGCCGAGGTAGGTGGGCGTCGAGAAGGTGCCGTACTCGTAGGGACCGCTGTAGTTCGTGCTCGTGGTGAAATCCCCACTCCCACGGAGCGCAAGGTTCGCGAAGTCCGCACTGATGCGCGGCGTGAGACGATCGAACCGGTTGTTCCGGAGCTTCTCCTTGCCGCGGTACCGCACGCCGAACTTGATCCGCGTCTCATCTGCCCCGGTCCCGAGCGGGATCGTGAGATCAAGGCGCCCGTTCCGATCCTCGTCCTTCGTGTAGCCGTCGAGCTGCTCCATGCGCCGGAAGGTGAAGGCGGACGGGGCGACGAGGGTCGGGTTGACCGGTGCGTACGTCGGGGTCCCCTCGGTACCACGATAGCCCGGGGTCACCGCGACGCCGGTCCGCCGCCACTCGATGTAGCGCTCGTCGGGACGGGTCTCAGAGGCCCGGGCGATGCTCCCCGACCAGGTGAGCCCGATGCGCCCGAAGAGATGCTCACCTGAGAGCTGGTGGCTCTGCGTGCGCTGATCCTCGAGGCGCGCCCCGCGGCTCCGCGCATCGTCGATGCCGCCCTTGGTCTGCCGGCGGATCTCCGCCGTCTGCTGCCCCAGCGCGTTTGGCGCAGAGAGGACGAAGCGGGTCCGATACCGGTTCTCCCAGTCGTCTCGGGAGTTATAGAGCGAGCGGAGCATGATCGAGCTCGTCTCGGAGAACCGCCAATCGAAGGAGCCGGAGACGGAGCGGCGCACGCGCTGGATGTCGTAACGGCGGGTATCGAACTGCTGCATGTACGCCTCGCCCGACGCCGTCTTGTTCCAGATCCCCTCGGAGTTGTCCGAGCCGTAGTCCTGATCGTTGTAGGAGGCGCTGAGGATCACGCCGAGCTTCCTGTCGAGGAAGCGCCGGCCCGCGATGACATTCCCCACGTAGAGCGGCTTCTGCCGGATCACATTCTGCCCCGTGCCGATCGACGTCGAGAAGCGCGGCTGCGCCGGCGCGGCCCGCGTCACCAGGTTCACCGACCCACCGATCGCATCGGCGTCCATCTCCGGGGTGAGGCTCTTGTTCACCTCGATCGCCTGCACCATGTCGGCGGGCACGAGGTCGAGCTGCACGTTCCGCACCTCGGCCTCCGCCGAGGGGACGCGCTCACCGTTCACCATCACCGCGTTGAACCGGGGCTCCGTCCCGCGGATGGACCCGAAGCGGGCCTCTCCTTGGTCGAGACCGATCGTGATTCCGGGGATGCGCTTGAGCGCATCACCGATGTTGGCGTCGGGGAAGCGCCCGATCTGGTCTGCCGCCACCACGTTGGTGAGGTTGCCGGCGAACTGCTGCTGGCTGAGCGCGGCCGCTTGGCCCGTTCGCGGCATCGTCACCACCACGGCACCCAGCACGATCTCAGCGGCCTTGAGTCGGAT
>JAJTFH010000073.1 GCA_021298395.1 Gemmatimonadota bacterium
GCGGGTGGTCGCGTCCGGAAGCGCTCGGCGGAGTAGACCTCGTGCACGAGGAGATCGCAGCCGTCACAGGCGCGCACCACGGCGTCGCTTGCGCGCGTGTCCCCGGAGATGACGATCGACCGATCGGCACTCTGGAACCGATAGCCGAAGGCGACCGCCCAATCGCCATGTGGGACGGCGAAGGCGGTGACGGTCACGTTGCCATCCTCGAAGACCTTTCCCGGGGCGATCTCGTGCACGCGCACCTGATAGCCGGTTGGGTTGGCAGGTTCGAGCCCGTCGATCCGATTCCGGATGTCGGCGGCATAGGCGGCGAGGAGGTGATCGACCATCGCCTGCGTCCCCGGTGGCCCATAGACCTCGAGCGGGACCTCGCGCTCCAAGGTCCAGGCGGAGAGGATCAGGTCGGGGAGCCCGACGGTATGATCGGAGTGGAGATGGGTGAGGAAGAGGGTGCGCAGATTCTGCGGCTGCAGCGACGAGTCGGCATGGAGCGCAGCCGCCGCTGATGCACGACGCACCACCCCGGGACCGGCATCGACGAGATACGATCGCCCGGCACGGACCACGGCGACGGCGGGTCCGCTGCGATCGGGATCGGCGTTCGGGGTCCCGGTGCCGAGCATCACCACGGCGGTGGCCGGCGTCTGTGCGACCGAAGCCACAGGGGTGCCGCCGATGCAGATGAGCCAGCCTATGATGCATCGCCATGCGCCGCGTGTCATCGCTTCTGCACCGTCTCTTCCTTCAGGACCTTCTTGGCGATCAGGAAGACGAGTCCGGCGACGATCACGAAGTCGACCAACGAGCCGAGCATCAGCCCCACCTGGATCTTGACGGGCCCCAGCTCGAGGATGAGCTGGCGCCAATCGCCGCTCGGGGTAAGAGCCCCGACGATCGGCATGAGGAGGCCGTCCACGAAGGCCTTCAGAAGCTCGTTGAACTTGCCGCCGATGATGACGGCGATGGCGAGGCCGATGACCCCGTATTGCTTGAGGAAGGAGACGAACTCGTTGACCATGGACTGGACTCCTTTCGGGTGGGCGAGCTACGCGAGAGATTAACATCGAATCGGACCTGGCGTCATACTGCCAATTCCTGCATCCTCGGTTCTCCCATGCGTCGAACCCTCCTGTTCCTTCCCCTCGTGGTGGCAATGGTCGGCTGTGCCGACGGGGCCACCGATCCGACCGCTACCGGCCACGCCGCCATCCGGGCGGCCCTGCTGATCGATCCCGAGAACCTGCCACGCTACGCCGGGGTCACACTGCCGGCGTACTTCGACGCCGCGGTGCTGGGGCGGGAGGATCGCACGATCGGGGCGCCGATCACCGACGCGGGGGCGACCCTCGGGCGGGTGCTCTTCTATGAGCGGGAGCTGAGTCGGAACGGGACGGTCTCCTGCGCGACCTGCCATGCGCAGACCGCCGCGTTCGGGGACACGGCGCGATTCAGTCGGGGGTTCGACGGCGTACGGACCGCGGCGCACTCGATGCGTCTGGTGAATGCGCGGTTCAATGAGAATGGGCGCTTCTTCTGGGATCGCCGCGCTGCCTCGCTCGAGGCGCAGGCGACGCAGCCGATCCAGGATCCCGGTGAGATGGGATTCGATGCGGCGCATGGTGGGCGATTCCACGATCACCGAGGATCGCGTGCAGCGCGCACTGGCGCAGTATGTCCGGAGCATCGTCTCGACCACGAGTCGGTGGGATCTCGCCGCCGCGCCGGTCTTCACCCCCGCCAATCCGCAGGGGTCGCTCAACGGTCCCTTCCCCGCGCTCACGCCGGAGGAGAATCAGGGGAAGCAACTCTTCCAGGGGAGTGGATGCGCCGCCTGTCATGTGCCACCGAGCTTCTCGCTGAACGCCAACTCGCGGAGTAATGGGCTCGATGCGGGGGAGACGCGCATCTTCCGTTCCCCCTCATTGAAGCAGATCGGCCGAAGTGGTCGCTTCATGCATGACGGTCGCTTCGCGACGCTGGAGCAGGTGGTCGAGTTCTATGACAGTGAGATCCAGGCGGGGCCGGCGCTGGACAACCGGCTGATGGCGCCGCCGCTCGTCCCGGGTGGTCCGAAAGGCGACGCTCGTCGCCTTTCTGCGAACGCTCACCGACGAGACGCTCGCGGTAGATCCTCGGTTCAGCGATCCCTTCCGGCGCTAGACCATGTGGTGGCGCCTCGTCCTCCTGCTCGTCGCCGCCGCGCAGGCGCGCGGCCCACTCCGGGAGATCGGCTGGGGGCTCTTCGGGGGGATCACTTTCGGGGCCCATGAGTTCGGTCACCTCCTCTTCGCGCTCTTCGGGAATGAGTTCATGACCGTCGCCGGGGGGTCGCTCATGCAGATCCTGATCCCGATCGGGGCCGGCGCCGCATCGGGGATCTGATCTGGTTCGGCTCGTTGGTGGGCGGGCTCGTGGCCTGCTGGCGACGCTGGCAGGGACGGCGCCCAGTCGAGGCCCTTTCCCGCTGACCACGGGGTATCTTCCAGCAGACCTCTCCCCCGGGTGGCGCTGTGCTCTGGACCTCCCGGGTGGCGCTGTGATCTGGACCTCCTTCCATCGAACCCTCCTCCTGACCGTCGCGGCGGTCTTCTCGCTTGCGACGGTGGCTGTCGGACAACCGGCCCCGCGCGTGATCGTCATCCCGATCGCGGGGACGATCGATATGGGGCTCGCCCCCTTCGTGAAGCGGGCGCTCGCCGAGGCGGAGGAGACCAAGGCCGACGCGCTGATCCTCGACATCAATACGTTCGGTGGCCGCGTCGATGCCGCCGTGGTGATCCGTGATGCGCTCCTCGCCTCCCCGGTGCGGACGATCGCCTTCGTGAATCGTCGCGCGATCTCGGCCGGCGCACTGATCAGTCTCGCCGCGAAGGAGATCGTGATGACCGAGGGGGCGACAATCGGCGCCGCGACCCCGGTGCAGATGAGTCCGACCGGTGGGGAGGCGAGCCCGGTCGAGGAGAAGACGGTCTCCTATGTGCGGAAGGAGTTCCGCGCGACGGCGGAGAGCCGTGGGCGTCCGCTCGCGATCGCGGAGGCGATGGTGGATCGCGACGTGGAGATCCCCGGGCTCAATCCGAAGGGGAAGTTACTGACGCTGACGACGAACGAGGCGCTCGCACGGCAGGTCGCCGACCGACAGGCGAACACCCTGGATTCACTGTTGATGGGGAGCGGTCTCGGTTCGGCCGAGATTGTGCGGCTCTCACCGAACTGGGGGGAGGGGTTCGTTCGGTTGCTCACGCATCCGGTGGTGGCCTCGCTCCTCCTCTCGATCGCGACACTCGGGATCATCATCGAGCTCAGGACGCCGGGGTTCGGCGTGCCGGGCGGGCTCGGGATCCTGAGTCTCATCCTCGTCCTCGCGGGGCACTACACGGTGGAGCTCGTGGGATGGGAGGAGCTGATCCTCGTGGGGTTGGGGCTCACCTTGATCACCCTTGAGGTCTTCGTGATCCCCGGGTTCGGGATCGCGGGGATCGCGGGGATCATCTCGACCCTCGCTGGCTTCTCGTTGAGTCTGATCGGTCACGGGTCGACGTTGGCGGCCTTCTTTTGGGCGATGGGGCGCGTCTCGCTGGCGATGATCGTCGCGCTGATCGGGAGCCTCGTCGCCTTCCGGTTCATCCGGCATACGCCCTTCAGTCGGCAGTTGGTGCTCGATGCGGCGCTCCCGCAGGGGATGGGGGATGCCCCGCCCGCGCCGGTGGTGGCCCCGACGACGCATGTGGGGCAGCACGGGGAGACCGCGACCCCGCTGCGCCCCGCTGGGATCGCCCTCATCGATGGCGTACGCGTGGACGTGGTCTCCGAGGGGGAGATGATCGCAGCCGGGGTGCCGATCGTCGTCACGCGCATGGAAGGAAACCGGATCGTGGTGCGGACTGTGGTTGGACCTCTTACCTGAGATGACCTGACATGGCTGAACTGATCGGTGGTGGTATCGGACTCCTCCTCCTCGTGATCGCGGGGCTCGGCGTCCTCCTCTTCCTCGTCCCGGTGAACCTCTGGGTGGCCGCCTGGGCCTCGGGGGCCTACGTGAGCCTCTCGACGCTGGTGGGGATGCGCCTCCGCCGCGTGCCGCCCGGCACGGTGATCACGGCGCGTATCGGCGCGGTGAAGGCGGGGCTCTCGATCTCCCTCAACGAGCTCGAGGCGCATTACCTCGCTGGCGGGAACGTGGTGCGCGTGGTGAACGCGCTCATCTCTGCGGACAAGGCGAACATCCCGCTCACCTTTCAGCGCGCGGCGGCGATCGATCTCGCGGGGCGCGACGTGCTCGAGGCGGTGAAGATGTCGGTCATCCCGAAGGTGATCGAGACGCCGAAGATCGCGGCGATCGCGAAGAATGGGATCCAGTTGATCGCGGTCTCGCGCGTGACCGTGCGCACGAACATCGATCGCCTGGTCGGTGGCGCCGGCGAGGAGACGATCATCGCCCGGGTCGGCGAGGGGATGGTGAGCACCATCGGCTCGGCGGAGAACCACAAGGACGTGCTCGAGAACCCCGATCACATCTCCAAGCACATCCTGAGCAAGGGACTCGATGCCGGGACGGCGTACGAGATCCTCTCGATCGACATCGCGGATGTGGATGTCGGGGAGAACATCGGGGCCAAGCTGCAGATCGACCAGGCGAACGCCGACAAGCAGATCGCCCAGGCGAAGGCGGAGGAGCGTCGGGCGATGGCGGTGGCGCTCGAGCAGGAGATGCGCGCCCGTGTCGTCGAGGCGGAGGCCGAGGTGCCGCGCGCGATGGCCGAGGCGTTCAGGCAGGGGAACCTCGGGATCATGGATTACTACAAGATGAAGAACGTGCAGGCCGATACCGCGATGCGCAGCGCGATCGCCGGGGGCGATGAGCCGCCGACGCCGGCCAAGCCGCGCTGATCACCTGATTCTTCATCGAGAGCGACTCGTGGAACAGCTCCTTCCCGTCCTCTTCATCCTCGCCGCTGGGGTGATCGATCTGATCCAGCGGTGGCAGCGGCGTGCCAAGCGGCCGCCGCTGGAGCGGGAGTCAGAACCCGAGCTGATCCGGGAGGATCCGTACGAGGGGGAGCGGGGCTCGCGGCGGGAGCGCGCCGAGCGCTCGTCACCGGAGGTCGTCTTCGATCTCGAGGAGATCCTGCGCGGGACGGCACGGCCGCGGAAGCCAGCGCCCCCGCCGGCACGGCCTGCGCCTACGGCGGCCGCCACGCGCCGTGCGCCTGTTCCCTCACCGGCCCCCGAGGGGCCGCGCGCGCCGCGTCCGGTGGTCCAGCCGGTCGTTCGGGCGCCGCATCCCGTGTTGAACACCCTCAAGCGCCCGGCGGACGTCCGGCAGGCGATCGTCGTCAGCACCATCTTAGGGCGGTGTCCAGGGATGGAGTGAGCGCGCGAGTGGTGAGGATCCGGCTCCGGGGCTGGATCCTCATCACCGCGCTGCTGTTCGGGGTGCCGGCCCTCGCCCAGGGTCGGTCAGAGGGCGCCCGCCTCCTGCTCATCCCACTCGACGATCGGCCCTCATCGGTCGACTTCCCCGTGCGCATGATCGTCTCGATCGATCTCCTCGCGTATGGCGGGCTCGTCGCCTCACGGACTCTCGAAAGCGCGAGCGTGGAGCAGGCGCTGTCTCGTCTCCAGCTCCTTCGCGAGATCCGTTCGCGATATCCACGACTCCCCATCTATGCGTCGGCGAGTCTGATGCGGCTCGCGCCGACCGCCGACGGCCGGAACGAAGCATATCGGGAGGCGCTCGCCCGGTGGGCGGAGATCGCGCCAGATTCGATGCGCTCCGCAGAGGCCGAGGAGCTCGTGCGACTCCGTGCGCGGATCCCTGACGCGATCTTGACCGCATATCGTGCGGCCCGTGCCCGAAACCTGCGTGTACATGAGGCGTTGCTGGACCTCAGTGCCGATGGTGTGCTCACCCATCTCGTCTTCACGCAGGACGATGCCCGCGCACGTGGGGTGCATCTCGGTGAGCGGGAGCGCCTCACGGCGCAGGTCGCTCGGCGTGGGCTCCAGGACCGCGTCAGCATCCAGAGCGGGACGGACGAGTTCGGGATGCTGCTGGTGGCGCGGGCGCTCACCGCGCTGCAGGCGCGCGCACCGATGGTCGCCGTCCAGTATGTGGCGCCAGGCGACAGTGCGCGCCTCATGCCGTTCGAGGATCGGCCGCTCGCCGAGACGGTGCGGGCACATCTGCGGCTCGCGGGGGCGAGGATCCCTGATGCCAGACAGGCGGGACCACCGGACGAGGTCACGCTTCAGCTCGTCGTCCATACCGCCCGCGCCACAGGGCGTGGCGCGGCGTCATCGAGCGAGGAATCCGTGCGTGCCGCCGCACTGGTGCGAGCGAGTCCTCACCCGGTGATCCTCGCGGATATCGATCCGACGGGCTCGATTCAGGGAGCGGACACCACGCTCACCGATCGGCTCACCGCCAGCGGGCATTTCGCGACGCTCACCGGCTACGGCGGATGGAACACCGCGGGGAATGCGGTGGGGACGGCGGTCGCGCACGGTGTGGTG
>JAJTFH010000031.1 GCA_021298395.1 Gemmatimonadota bacterium
TTCCGCGTGTGGGCAGCGAAGAAGAGGTAGTTCGGGGTCCACCCATCGTAGAAGCCGTAGGTCCAGACGCCGGGCACGCCGCGCTTGGTCATCTCCATCACATCGGCCTGGGCCATCATCCACCACTCGTGCACCGTGATCGCATCGACCTGCTCGTTGTACGGGCCGGTGCCGGTGGAGGAGTAGAGATAGGAGACCGATTCGTGCAGGTCGTGCATCACCTGGGGCGTCCACTCAAGGAAAGCCCGATTCACATGACGCGTGAGTGCGAGGAACTGCCCCATCCCATCGCGGTTGTTGTCGTGGGCGACGTACTTGCCCCAATACATGAGCGGGAGGCGCGACTCGCCGGCGGGACGGCTCTTGTTGAAGTAGTAGGTGTCGACCTGCCGCTCACGCCCATCGACCTCGAGGACCGGGGTGATGAAGGTGATCACATTCTTCCGGATGTTCTCGAAGAACGGGGTCTCCGTCACCGCGAGGCGGTAGGCGAGCTCCATCAGCATCTCCGGCCCCCCGGTCTCCCCGGAGTGCAGCCCACTCGTCAGCCAATAGATCGGCTTCGTCGTCTCGAGGAGCTGCTGGGCCTGCGCCTCGGTGGTCTTGCGGGGATCGGTGAGTGCGTTGAGCTGTCGCTTCTGCTGGTCGAGATCACGCAACACGGCGGCGTCCGCGACGGCGAGCACGATCATCTCTCGTCCTTCCTCGGACTGCCCGAGTGACCAGACCTTCACGCGATCGGAGGCCTCGTCGAGCGCCCGGAAGTAGCGGTGGATGTCCTTGGCGTATGTCAGCTCCCCGGGGGTCCCTACGATCCGACCGAAGAACCGGAGTGGGGTCGGCACCTTGTCCGAGGCGGGCAGATGGTCGACGAGCTCCGTCGTGATCCGTGGATCCTGGAGATGCTCCTTGATCTTCGCGGTGTACTCGCGATCAATCGGCTGTCCCTGAGCGGAGAGGGCACCGGCTGTGAGCAGGGCGAGGGTCGCGTGGCGGAGCGACGACCGGGTGAGGGACCAGGGACGAACGGACATGCGGGCTCCGGCTCGGGGGAAAGGATCGACGTTGCTCGGTGCTACGCGGCAGAACTCAGCGGTGTTGAGCCGATATCTCCCGTCGTGCCGTCGGCGTCGTCCTCCCGAACTTGCCCCTGCCGGCTCAGCCTCGCAATCCGAGTGCCTCGGCGAACGTCCCCTCGATGGCATCGCACGCCCCCGCCACCCCGCGCTCGGCGCGCACCTCCGCCGCCACACGGGCCGAGGCCGCGCGATACGCAGGGTCCGTGAGGAGTCGATCGAGCTCCACCGCGACCCGCTGGCGCCGATAGCGCGGGGCCGCGACGATCCGCGCCACGCCGAGTTTCGCCGCGCGGTAGGCGTTGTCCGGTTGATCGTTCGCGAACGGAACGGCGAGCGTCGGCACGCCCGCGCGTAAGGCCTGCATCAGCGTGCCGACGCCGCACTGCTGGACGACGACGGCGCACCGCGGCATGAGCAGGGAATGTGGGGCCCGTTCGACCACGAGCACCTCGGGCGGATAGCTCGCGCGCAGCATCCCGGGGTTCTCAGGCCCGACGAGGAAGATCGCGCGCTGGCCGAGCGCACGGACCGCCGCGAGACTCTCCTCCCAGAATCGTCCCGGGGTGAGCACGGCTGATGAACCGAGCGTGAAGAGGATCGGGGCGAGACCGGCATCGAGGAACCGCTCGATCTCCGGTGAAAGCGCGGTCCCATGTGCGGCGTCATGGAACATCTGGCCTGTGACGACCACGTTTGCGGGCCAATCAGGCTGCGGCGCCCCCAGCACCTTGGAGAAGAGAGCCAGTACGAGGTGGGGACTGTGTTGGCCCTCGAAGAGTGGGCTGGGCGCAGGCGGGAGCCCTTCGCGATGCCGGAGTGCAGCGACGGGTCGCGTCCACTGGTGCGAGATCACTCGCGCTGACCGCGCGAGAAATCGTCCAGGCCATGTTCCCAACCGTTCGACATGCCGCACCCATGGGGCGGGGGGGAAGATCGGGAGATCGGTCGCCGAGAAGAGGGAGATCGGGGAGAGCACCGTGCTCGCCCAGGGGATGCCATATCGCTCGGCGGAGCGCGGCGTGCATCGCGGCAGCCTGGGGGGCGACGAGATCCTTCACGATGTACTCCGCCCCGCGCCAGCGACTCATCAGACGCGAGACGATCGCCGTGTCCGTCGGGCTGATGTCTGGTGGGATCGGGTGGAAGTCGAGGCCGGCCTCGGTGACGATCGGCCCGAAGTAGGGCATCGTCGCGATCGTCACCGCGTGGCCTCGGGCACGAAGTCCGAGGCCGAGGCCGATGGAAGGGTCGACGTCGCCGTGCGAACCCCAGCAGGCGATCAGGAGGCGCGCCATGGATGAAGGATAGCGAAGGGGGTGAAGCCGATCGGCCTCACCCCCCCGAGGATCAGGCGGTCAACAGTCTCCCAGTCCGGTCACCTGACCGCTGCGACTCAGACCGGGAACAACATCTCCCGATACCGCGGCAGCGGCCAATACGCATCACCGATCGTCAGCTCGAGCTGGTCCGACACCGTCCGGCACGCCGCCATGCTGTCCGCCCCGGTCGCGGTCAGGAACGCGGCGCACTTGGCGATGTCATCGTGCAGCGCATGCGCTCGCGCGATCGCCGTGTGCAGCGCCGCGGTCTTCCCCTGGAGCGCCGTCACCAGCTTCCCCACCTTCTCCGCCGCCGCCTTCTGCGGGATGCTCTTGATCCCGCCCTGCTTCGCCTTCGCGGCCCCCTCGGCCAGCAGGCTGAGGTAGCCATACCCCGCCGGCAGGATCTGCGTGTCGAGCATCTCCGCCAACGTCTCCATCTCGATCAGCACATCCTTCACATAGCGCTCGACGCGCACATGGTAGCGGCTCTCGAGCTCGGCCTCGTTCAACACGCCGATGCTCGTGAAGAGCTGCTTCGCCCCCTTGGTCTGGAGCTGTGCCAGCGCCTCCGGGGCGCGCCGCAGATTGAGGAGCCCACGCTTCTTGGCCTCCTTCACCCAGGCCTCGCTGTAGCCGTTCCCCTCGAAGCGGATCGCGCTCGTCTCCTTGAACGCCTTCTGCACCACCTTGAGTGCGGCATCATCCACCGACCCCCCCTTCTTGAGCTCGGCGCGGAGCGCCCCGGTGAGGTCGATGATCGCCTCGGCGACGACGGTGTTGAGCACCATCACCGGGAAGGCGATGCTCTGCGACGATCCCACCGCGCGGAACTCGAACTTGGCCCCGGTGAAGGCGAAGGGCGAGGTGCGGTTACGATCGGTGTTGTCCTGTTCGATCTCGGGGAGCTTCGCCACGCCGAGGGTGAGCATCGCCTGCTCCGCCTTGGTCCCGGCACGGCCCGCGATGATGTCCTCGATCATCTTGGTCAGCGCCGCTCCCATGAAGACCGAGATGATCGCCGGCGGCGCCTCGTTGGCGCCGAGCCGGTGCTCGTTCCCGCTCGTCCCGATCCCGGCGCGGAGGAGCCCCTGATGCTTGTGCACGCCCTTGAGGATGGCGGCCAAGAAGAGGAGGAAGCGCACGTTCTGGTGCGGCGTCTTCCCCGGCTTGAGGAGGTTGATGCCGTCGAGGGCGTTGTCGCTGGCGATCGAGAGCGACCAGTTGCAGTGCTTCCCGGAGCCGTTGATCCCGGCGAAGGGCTTCTCGTGCAGGAGCGCCTGGAGCCCATGGCGCATCGCCACGTCACGGAGCACCGACATCACGAGCTGGTTGTGGTCGACCGCGATGTCCGTCTCCTCGAACTGCGGCGCCATCTCGAACTGACAGGGGGCGACCTCGTTGTGCCGCGTGACGATCGGCACGCCGAGCTTGTAGAGCTCATGCTCCACCTCGGCGAGGCAGGCCTGCACGCGCTCCGGGATCCCACCGAAGTAGTGGTCCTCGAGCTGCTGGCCACGCGGCGGCGGCGCGCCGACGAGGGTGCGGCCCCCCATCACGAGGTCGGGGCGCATCGCGACATGCGTGCGGTCGACCATGAAGAACTCCTGCTCGGCGCCCATCGTGGTGTAGACGCGGAGCGCGCCGACATCGCCGACGGTGTCGAGGAGTTCACGCGCCGCCGTCGAGAGGACCTCGCTCGAGCGGAAGAGCGGGGCGAGTTCGTCGAGCGCCTCGCCGTTGTAGCCGATGAAGACGGAGGGGATGCAGAGCGTCTTGGTGCCCGCCGCCTCGAGGAGGAAGAGCGGGGAGGCCGGGTTCCATGCGGTGTAGCCACGCGCTTCCCAGGTGGCGCGCAGGCCACCCGACGGGAACGACGAGGCATCGGGCTCCGACTGGATCAGCTGCTCGGCGGTGAAGCGCTCGATCGCGCGCCCCTGCCCGTCGAGCGCGAGGAAGGCGTCGTGCTTCTCGGCGGTGAGCCCCGTCTGCGGCTGGAACCAGTGACAGAAGTGCGTGGCCCCATGGGTGATGGCCCACTCCTTCACCGCCTTCGCGACGGCGGGTGCGATGGCGGGGTCGAGCTTCTGTCCGAGGCGGATCGCCTGCGTCAGCTTCTCATAGACCTCGGCGGGGAGCTTGTCGCGCATCTGCCGCGCGCCGAAGGTGTGGCTGCCGAAGTAGGCGGAGGTCGGCGCCGGCGTGGTGCCGTTGGACGGCAGGTCAGGAACGATCGGTGCGCGGGTGGCGATGGCGCGCATGGCGTCGGAGCGGGCAGACATCAGAGGTCAGGGCTCAGGGTTCAGGGGTCAGGTGGTAGGAACACCGAAATAAACCCACCCAAGGAGCCCAACTCAAGTAGAAATTGCAAAAACTGCACGGAAAATATTACAAATAGCATTAATGTCCGAAAAACCGGACATAAATCACGAAATTTGGTGCCCAAAACGCAATAAAGCCGACCCGATCACCCCCGGGCCGGCCAAATCCATCCCTTCGCGCTGTCGTTTCCTGTTTCCGGACCCCTGAAACCTGTCCCCTAGAACTCCCATCTCCCCCACAGCCAGAGTACCTTCCCCTCAACGGCGCCGTGGCCAAGTGGTAAGGCGGCAGACTGCAAATCTGCTATTCGTCGGTTCGATTCCGACCGGCGCCTCTCGTCATCCCTCGCAGCGCATCAATGCCTGTAGGACCTCGCCCAACACCGCATCATCGTGGGCGATCGAGGTGAACCCCGCCTCGAACTGGCTCGGCGCCAGATAGACCCCATGCGCGAGCATCTGATGGAAGAACCGACCGTACCGCGCGGTGTCGGCGGTCTTGGCTGACGCGTAGTCGGTCACCGGGGTCGCGGTGAAGAACGACCCCCACATCGTCCCCACATGCGCCGCCTGGAAGGGGATCCCACGCCCCTCGGCCCAACGCGTCAACATCGTCACCAACTTCGCCGCCGCCCGCTCGGCCTTCGCGAACATGCCCTCGCGTGAGAGGATCTCGAGCGTCGTGAGCCCCGCGACCATCGCGACCGGGTTCCCGCTCAACGTCCCCGCCTGATACATCGTCCCCGCCGGCGCGACCTGCGCCATCAGATCGGCACGCCCACCATATGCGCCCACCGGCATCCCCCCGCCGATCACCTTCCCGAGCGTGGTGAGGTCGGGCATCACGCCGAAGCGCGCCTGCGCCCCCCCCATCGCCACACGGAACCCCGTCATCACCTCGTCGAAGATCAGGACGGCGCCATGCTTGGTGCAGAGCGCACGGAGCCCCTCGAGGAAGCCCGGATTCGGACGGATGAATCCCGCGTTCCCCACCACCGGCTCGACGATCACCGCGGCGATCCCCTCGCGATGTGCATCGAACATCCGTTCCACTGCACCGAGGTCGTTGTACGGCGCGGTGAGCGTATCGGCGGCGGTCCCCGGCGTGACCCCCGGGGAATCCGGGAGCCCGAGCGTCGCGACGCCGGAGCCCGCGGCCACCAAGAAGGCATCACCGTGCCCGTGATAGCACCCCTCGAACTTGAGGAGCTTCGCGCGCCCCGTCGCCGCGCGTGCCAGGCGCACCGCGCTCATCGTGGCTTCGGTTCCGCTCGAGACGAAGCGCACCATCTCGATCGACGGCACCAGCGCGATGATCCGCTCCGCGAGATCGGCCTCGAGGGCGCAGGGTGCCCCGAAGCTCATCCCCGTGCTCACCTGGCGCTGCACCGCCTCCACGACCTCAGGATGCGCGTGGCCGAGGATCATCGGGCCCCAGGAGAGGACGAAGTCCACGTAGCGCTGGCCATCGGCGTCCCACATGTAGGGCCCCTGCGCCCGCGCGATGAAGCGCGGCGTCCCACCGACCGAACGGAAGGCGCGCACCGGGCTGCTCACCCCACCCGGCATCACCGTGCGCGCGCGCGCGAAGAGTGCCTCCGATTGCGTGGTGCTCGGCATCGCCGCGTTCGGTGCCGATGCGCTGGGCGAGGTCATTCCGCCGTGGACAGCCATCGCGCGACCTCCTTCGCATAGTAGGTGATCACCTGGTCGGCGCCGGCGCGACGGATCGCGACGAGCGACTCGATCGCGGCGCGCGGCTCGTCGAGCCACCCGCGCTGGGACGCCGCCTTGAGCATCGCGTACTCCCCACTCACCTGGTACGCCACGAGGGGATGCGGGAAGGCATCGCGCACCTGCCGGATGATGTCGAGCGCGCTGCCCGCGGGCTTCACCATCAACAGGTCCGCGCCCTCATCGACGTCGAGCTGCACCTCGACCAGCGTCTCGCGCGCATTGGCCGGATCCATCTGATAGGCGCGACGATCACCGAAGGCGGGTGTGCTCTCCGCCGCGCCACGGAACGGACCGTAGAACGCCGACGCGTGCTTCGCGGCGTAGCTCAGGATCGGGGTGTCGAGGAACCCCGCGACATCGAGTGCGCTTCGGATCGCGGCGACCTGGCCATCCATCATCGCACTCGGCGCGACGATATCCGCACCGGCGGCGGCATAGGCGACCGCGGTGCGACCGAGCAGGGGGAGTGTCGCATCGTTGTCGACGACGCCCGACTGATCATGCACGATCCCGCAGTGCCCATGGGCGGTGTACTCACAGAGACAGACATCGGCGATCACGAGGAGTCCTGGCGCGAGCCGCTTCAACTCACGTATCGCCTTCGGCACCGGCCCCTGTGGATCCCAGGCGCCCGCGCCAGCCGCGTCCTTCCGCGACGGGATGCCGAACAGCAGCACGCTGCGGATCCCGAGTGGGAGGATCTCTCGCAGCTCGCCCTCGAGCTGATCGACGGAGAGCTGCGCATGCCCCGGCATCGTCTCGATCGGCTTCTTTACGCCAGTGCCCTCGACGATGAAGAGGGGATGGATCAGTTGCGAGACGTCGAGCGAGGTCTCGCGCACGAAGGCACGGAGCGCCGGGGTGCGCCGTGTCCGGCGCGGCCGCAGGCCATGGAGTGGCGCGTCGGTGGGCTGCTGATCGGTCATGCGAATGGGAAGCGAAGAGGGGAGGCGGACATCGGGTCAGACCGCCATCGATCGAGGCGTGAGGGAGCGCAGGAGCGCATCGACGAGCCCGGCATCATCATGCGTGGCAGCCACCGCGTCGACTGGAAGACCGGCCGAGCGAGCGGCCTCTGCCGTCACCGGGCCGATGCAGACGATCAACGGACGCGTGCCAGCATCGAGTGAATCGAGCCCGATTCCAGCCGCGGTGAGCCCCTCGGCCACATGGCGCACCGTGGAGCCACTCGTGAAGGTGATCGCATCGATGTGCCCATCGCGCAGGATCTCGACGACCCCGAGTGAGCCGGCATCGGAGACGGTGCGATACGCCACCGGTGCGGTCACCAGGGCGCCGCGTGCCACCAAGCCGTCGTGCATCGCGGGACCGGCAAGATCTCCGTGGGGCCAGAGCACCGACTCGCCCGGCGCCACCGGCAGCTCATGCCCGAGCACCTCGCCGAGGGCACGCGTCGGCACGAAGGCGACCTCCGCTCCCGCATCCTCGAGCGCCCGCGCGGTCCCAGAGCCCACCGCCGCGATGCGCAGCCGAGCCGGCCAGGCGAGGCCGAGGGAGCGACGCGCATCGTTCAGCGCACTGACGGCATTCCCGCTCGTGCAGACCAACCAATCGAAGGTGTCGAGGTGACGCACCGCCTCGAGGAGCGGGGTGAGATCCTCGGGCGGCATCAGGCGGATCGCCGGCGCCGCGATGGGGATCGCCCCGAGCGCGCGCAACGTCTCCAACAGCCCCGCACTCTGCTGTGCGGAGCGGGTGACGACGATGCGTCGGCCGAGGAGGGGCCGGTCACCCATTCGTCGAGGATTGGGATGCGAGGCTCGACTGTGCGAGCGCCTCGGCGAGCAGGGTCGCGCCACCGTCACGCGCCAACGCCGCCGCGGCGCGCTCGCCGATCGCCACCGCGTCGGTGATCGCCCCGTACTCCTGCACGCGCACCAGGCGGCCATCGGGTGCGCCCACGAGCGCGGTCAGCGTCAGCGTATCGCCCGTGAGCGTGGCGAAGCCGGCGAGCGGGGCATTGCACCCCGCGCCCATCGCGGCCAGGAAGGCGCGCTCCGCCTCCGCGCAGCGCCGGCTCGGGAGATGATCGAGGGGCGCACAGAGCGCCGCGACCTCCGCATCATCGGCGTGCGCCTCGATCGCGAGGATCCCTTGCGCCACGGCGGGGAGCATCGTCTCGGGCTCGAGATACTCGGTCACGCGTCCCTCCCACCCGAGCCGGGTGAGCCCCGCGGCGGCGAGGACGATCGCGTCGTAGTCGCCGCGATCGAGCTTGGCGAGGCGCGTGTCGACGTTCCCGCGGATGTCGAGACAGATGAGATCGGGACGACGCGCCTTCAACTGACAGGCACGTCGCGGACTGCTGGTCCCCACGCGCGCCCCGTGGGGGAGCTCGGCGAGCCGTCCGGCGCGCGAGATCAGGGCATCACGTGGGTCCACACGCTCCGAGTACGCGACGATCGTGAACTCGGGGGGGAGGGTCGACGGCAGATCCTTCGCGCTGTGCACCGCGAGGCGCACGCGTCGACTGCGGAGCGCCTCCTCGATCTCGGCGACGAAGAGGGAGTTGCGGCCGATCGCCGCGAGGGGGCGATCCTGGATCTCGTCGCCACGGGTGCTGATCCGCTCTAATGCAATGGTCAGCCCGGCGTGCAGGGCGCAGAGCCGCTCCTTCACATGATTGGACTGCCAGAGCGCGAGCTGACTCGCGCGCGTCCCGATCACCAACGATCTCGCAGCTGCCAACCGCCACCCCCGGGGGAGGGGAGGGAAACCTGGACAGACCTTGCCCCGGCGCCCCGCCACATGTCGAGCCCTCACGAGCCATCTCCGCGAAGATACGACCAAAATCCCGATCTGTCACGCCTTGCGACCGTCACGGAAACTGGACGGACAGGTCCTAATTCTGGCTAGTGCTTTTTCGCGGTCCCGAGCGTATATACGGGAGACGCGCCTACCCGGATGAACGGGTGGACGTTCCCCCCAGTCGGTCCCTGATGTCCCCTACCGATCGTCCCCCCGTCGGTATCACCCGCAACCGCCCCGACCGCGACGCTACCGCGCCGATCGGATTGCAGGCGCATGGGGTGGGATTCGTCGTCACGGATCCTGGACTCACCATCGAGCAGGTCACGGCACCGGTCGCGGACCTCATCGGATGGGATGCGTCGGCGCTCATCGGCGTCTCGATCGAACGACTCGGTCCGGAGCTGCTCGCCGCGCTGCGCGCGATGCAGTCGGAGGCGAGTGTGGTGGCGCCGCATCCGACCCGCGTGCGACTCATCGGGGGACGTGGTCCCCTCGTGGCGACGATGCAGGTGCATCGTATCGCACCGAATCGGTTCCTCGTCGAACTCGACGATCTGCAGCGCCGCACGATCCCGGCGCGAGATGATCTGACGACGCGCCTTTCTACCATCGTCGGTCGCTTGGGATCGGCGAACTCCCTCCCCGCGCTCGCGGAGATCGTGAGCGAGGAGATCCGAGGGCTCACCGGCTACGACCGCGTCGGCGTGCATCGGTTCGACGAGGCGGGACACGCCGAGGTGATCGCCGAGTCGCGTCGTCGTGGATTGACCAACTATCGGCATCGCCGCTTCCCCGCGACGGCGGTGCCGATCATCGATGGGGAACGCCTGCTTCGTCGCAAGCTCTTCCTCCTCGGTGATGCGAGTCAGGCCCCGGCGTCCTTCGTGCCCGCGCATGAGGGCACGACGGCGCCGTCGATCGATCTCACGATGGTCGGGCTCGCCGCCGTCCCCGATGCGGTCCGCGCACGACTCCGCAGCGAGGGGATCCTCGCGACCTTCGAGGCCGCGCTGACCCACGAGGGACGGCTCTGGGGCGTGATCAGCTGCCAGCATCATGCCGCGCGGCATCTCCCCTTCGATGTACGCGCCGCGTGCGAGCTGATCGCCGAGGTCGTCTCCACGCGTATCTCCGCGCTCGAGCACTATGCCGAGGCGCAGGCCGAGGTGTTGGTGCGCCGGCTGGAACATCGCCTGATCGAGGCGACCGGTGGCGATGGGGATTGGCGCCGTGCGCTCTTCGAGGCCCCGCGGCAGTTGCTCCAGCCCCTCGGGGCCACGGGCGCCGCCCTCCTCTTCGATGGCGAGATCACCTCGACCGGTGAGGTGCCCGCGCATGGGGATCTGCGCGCGCTCTTCAGTTGGCTCGACACGCAGGAGGTCGATCCCGTCTTCGCCACGGCCTCGATCGCGAAGCTCCATCCCCCACTCGCGGGGCTGACGCGGACCGCGGCCGGGGTGCTCGCCGTGCGGGTCGGCGGGGTGCGCGGGGAGTATCTCGCCTGGTTCCGACGCGAACAGCTCCGCGACGTGACTTGGGGAGCCGGTCCGGCCCCTGACCGCGCGAAGCGTGCCGTCGCGGCGGGGACCGACGTGACAGCCGCGGCGCCGGCCGGCTGGAACGAACTCGTCCGTGACACTGCCCTCACCTGGAAGATGCGCGAGTGCGCGATCGCCAAGGCGATCGGCGCCTCCCTCGCCGACATGGTGCTGCAGCTGCGCGCGGTGCGGATCCTGATCGCGGAGAATCAGCTCACGGCGATGCGTCGCGCGATCGAGGCGTCGGATGATCCGGTGGTGATCGCGGACGATCGTGGCCAGATCCTCGTCGCCACACGCGCGCTCGACTGGCTCATTGGGGGTCCGCATCGCACGATCGAGACGCTCACCGATCTCGCGGCCTGCTTCGACGACGTGCCCCGGACGCAGGCGATGCTCCAGCAACTCCTCACCGACCGCCGGCCGTGGCGTGGTGAGCTGCGATTGATGGCCCGCGGTGGTGAGCCGGGGACCCCGGTCGCCCTGCGCGCCGATCCGATCCCCGGATTCGATGGTGGGCTCTTCGGGGTGATCCTCATGCTCACCGACCTCACGCAGCGGCACGCCGCCGAGGAGGCGCGGGAGCGGCTCCAGCGGACGATCCTCTCGTCGCAGCGTCCGACCGATGAGGCGCTGCCGCTGACGCCCTCGGTGCAGGCGCTCGTCTCAGCGATCTGGGCGAATGCCGGCGTGGCGGTGAGCGAGATCGCGGACAGCGCCGATGTCGGATCGATCGCGCCGCTCCTGCACGAGGTGGAATCGGCGACGCAGCACGCGGTACACCTCTCCGCGCTCCTGGCACGGCTCACGCACGCCGAGGATGAGGAGAGCCGCCTCGCTTAGCTCATCAGCACGCGCGCCATCACGCCGCGCCTGACATCCACCGCTCGGCCACCACACGGGCCGCCATCTCCTGCCCTTGCGCGATGCACTCGCCGAGGGCGACGCCGGCGCGCCACTGCCCGGTGAGATAGAGCCCGGGGCACGCGGACTCCGCGCGCGCCACCCCGCTCACCACCGCTTCATGTCCCAACTGATACTGCGGGATCGCGCGGGCCCAGCGCTGATGATGCACGAAGGTCGGCTCGCCAGTGGCGCCGATCAGCTCGCGGAGGTCACGCAAGACGAGCGGGAGGACCTCCGCCGACTCCAGCCGTCCGGTCGCCGGCTCTCGTGCCCCGCCGAGGAAGCAGGTGATGAGCACATGGCCCTCGGGTGCGCGGCCCGGGAAAAGCGACGAGGAGAAGATCGCGCCAAGGATCGTGCGGCCCTCCACGGCGGGGCAGAGCATCCCGAAGCCGTCGAGGGCGTGTTCGACCGACGCGCGTGGGAACCCGAGCGCCATCGTCGCGACCGGGGGATGGTGCATCGCCGCGACCGGCGCGAGCGCGTGCTGCGCCTCCACGGGGAATCCCACCCCGCCGATCGCGTGCGCGGGTCCAGCGTAGATCACGGCGTCGACGAGGGTCGAGGTCCGCTCGCCCGACGCATCGAGCTGGAGCCGCCACTGATCGCCCTCGCGGACGACGGAGACGACCCGGGTGCCGAGCACGACGCGCGAGCCGAGCGCCGCGTGCATCGCGGTGGGGAGGGTCGTTAGTCCGTCACGGAAGCTGGTGATCCCCCGCTGACGCACGACCCCCTGCTTGGCCTTGGCCTCGCGCATCCCACCGACGAGGAGCGAGCCATGACGCCGCTCCGCGTGAAAGAGCATCGGCATCGCATAGCGTGCGGAGAGTCGCTCGGGATCGCCGGCGTAGACGCCGGAGACGAAGGGCCCGACGAGATAGGCCAGGATCTCGTCGCCCAGCCGGCGACGCACGAGGGAGGCGATCGACTCATCCTCCGCGTCGCGCACCGCACTCACGAAGGGCTCCCGCAGCAGCCGCAGCTTGGCGGAGCCCGAGAGGGCCTTGGAGGCGACGAGGGACCCCGGCCCATGCGGGAGGGGACAGAGCACTCCATCGCGGACGATGAAGCGCCGCTTGGCCTCCGCTGCGGGCATCACACGCTGGTCGCCGAGCCCGAGTTGATCGATCAACCCCTCGAGCGCCGTCGTCGCGGTGAGCGAGGTCGGCCCCGCCTCGACGAGATAGCCGTCCCGCTCGATGGTGGTGATCACCCCACCGACCCGCCCGCTCGCCTCGAAGCAGGTGACATCCACGCCACGGGTACGCAGCTCGAGCGCGGTGCTCAAACCGGTGATCCCCGCCCCGATGACCGCGACCCGCATCCCTTACGCCTCCGCCGCCCAGTCGCGTGGCGCGAGCATCGCGGTGAGCTCCGCTTCGATCGAGCCCGGCGCATGATCGACCGAGGCCGGCCACGAGGCGAGCGGGGGGAGGGACATCAGGACGCTCTCGGTGCGGGCGCCGGTCTGGAGCCCGAAGATCGTCCCGCGATCATGGACGAGGTTGAACTCCACATAGCGTCCGCGCCGGAAGAGCTGTAGCGCCTTGTCGCGCTCGGAGTAGGGGAGGTCGCGCCGCGCATGGACGATGGGCCCGTACGCATCGTCGAGGGCGCGTCCCACGCTCGTCACGTACGCGTGCAGGGCTTCGGCGTCGAGCTGGAAGGGCGCCTCGGTCGGACGGAGGTGATCGAAGAAGACCCCGCCGATGCCGCGCGCCTCGTTGGCCCGGTGCAGATTGCGGAAATACTCGTCGCACCACGCCTTGTGCGCGGGGTAGAGCCGCGGGTCGTGCGAATCGCAGGCCCACTTGAGGGCGCGGTGGAAGTGCCGGGCATCCTCGGGGAAGGGATGCATCGGGGTGAGATCGGTCCCGCCGCCATACCAGGCATCGTGCAGCCGCCCATCGGCATCGGTGAGCTCGAAGTACCGGACGTTGAGATGCACCGTCGGGACCATCGGGGAGCGCGGATGCGCCACCACGCTCACCCCGGTGGCGAAGAAGTAGGGGGTGATGTCGGTGGGCACGTTGCCACCGAGGCGCTTCGCGGCCTCGGGTGGGAGGATCCCCTCGACGAGGGCGCGGTTCACCCCCGCCTTCTCGAAGACCGCGCCGTCGACGAGGAGTCGCGACCGCCCCCCGCCCCCTCCCTGACGCTCCCACGATGCCTCCTCGAAGCGACCGCCATCCAGCCCCTCGAAGAAACGCGTGATCTCATCCTGGAGCTGAGCGGTCCACGCGGCCATCGCCTCGCGTCGCGCGGTGCGTGTCGTGCCTCCTGAGGTCTTCACGATCCCACCTCCATGGTATGCGCTGATGCCGCATGCGCCGATGCCGCATGCGCGCGCGAATCCCACCCCTGCACGGTCTCGATGAACGCCTTCGCATGCGCGACGGGGATATCGGGGAGGATCCCATGCCCGAGGTTCGCGATGTAGCCCGGGCCGTCGATCTTGGCGAGCATCTGGCGCGTCCGCTCGCGGATCACCTCAGGGCTCGCATAGAGCGTGCAGGGATCGAGGTTCCCTTGAATCGCACACGTGGTCGCGTCGGCCACGCCACGCGCCCACGCCGCATCGGTGTGCCAGTCGACACCGAGCACGTCGCACCCCGTGGCCTCGGCGATCTCGCCGAGCGCCCAGCCGGAGCCGGGGGCGAAACAGATGACGGGGACCCCAGCAGTCTTCGCGATCGCGGCGGTGCGCGCCATGTAGGGGAGGGCGAACTCGCGATATTCGCGGGGCCCCAGGGAGCCAGACCACGAGTCGAAGATCTGGAGCGCCTGGGCGCCCGCGGCGGCCTGCGCGACCAAGAAGCGTCCGACGTTGTCGGCGAGCCGCGCCATCAGCGCATGGGAGAAGGCGGGATCGGCGAAGAGGAGCTTCTTCGCGATGCTGAACGACTTGGTCCCCTTCCCCTCCGTCATGTAGGCGAAGAGGGTCCAGGGCGCTCCGGCAAATCCGATGAGGGGGACGCGGCCATGCAGCTCGCGCCGCGTCATGCGCAGCGCATCACAATGGAAGCGGAGGCCCTCCTCGGGGTCCACGTCGTGCAAGCGCGTGAGGTCGTGCATCGTGCGCACGGGATCGGCGAACTGTGGTCCGACCCCCTCATCCACCGTCAGCGACATCCCCATCGCCGCAGGGACCACGAGGATATCGGAGAAGATGATCGCCGCATCG
>JAJTFH010000032.1 GCA_021298395.1 Gemmatimonadota bacterium
GCGCGCCGAGGCCACCCCGGAACGCGTGAGCGCGGCGCACATGGATTCGGTCGCGCCGCTGCTCGCGAGCGGCCGCCGTCTTCCGGGGAGCCGGGGGAGCGCCGTGCGTGAGATCGTGACGGCGAATGGGGATCTCTGGCTCCGGAGCCGTACCGGCACCAACGTGACCCTCCGCCGCCTCACGCAGACCGCGGCGAACGAAAGCGAGGCGCGCCCCTCGCTCGACGGGCGCGAGGTCTTCTATGTGCGCGACCAGAACCTCTTCGCCGTCGACCTGATCACCGGTCTCACCCGACAGCTCACCGATCTCCGCTCGGGGGCCGCGCCCACCGAACCGAAGGCCGCGACCGGCCAGCGTGGCGCCCTCGAGGCGCAACAGCGCGTCCTCCTCGAGACGATACGCGATGACCTCGCCGCCGACTCCATCGCCGCGGCGCGTCGAAACGAGGCGGAGTCACGTCGGCTCCCCATCGTCTGGATCCCGACCGCGGAGCGGATCACGGGGATCTCCATCTCTCCCGACGGCAAGAGCGCGCTGATCAGCACCTTCCTCCCCGCCACTGGGGCGCGCGGCTCCGACGTCCCCGACTACATCAATCCGGACGGCTATCCACGGATGATCCCGGGGCGCTCGAAGGTCGGTGATGTGCAGGGGACGCCCAAGGTCGGGCACCTCGTGCTTGCGACCGGGAAGATCACCTGGCTCACCCTCGCGCCGGATGCGAGCGCGGTGAGCAGCGCGCAACTCGGCGACTGGAGCGACGACGGCCGCTTCGGACTGGTCTTCGTGGTCTCCGCCGACTTCAAGCACCGCTACCTCTGGTCCGTCGCCTCGGCGACCGGCGCGACGACGCTCGTCGACGCCCTCAAGGATGAGGCGTGGGTGAATGGGCCCTGCTTCGGCTGCACCGGGTGGACCCCGCAGGGGAAGGCTTGGTTCGTCTCCGAGGAGAGTGGCTACGCGCATCTCTACACCGTGAACGCCGATGGTTCGGGTAAGCAGGCACTGACCAGCGGGAGCTGGGAGGTGCTGAGTGCCTCACGGAGCGCGGACGATGCGTCGTTCGACTTGGTGACGAGCGAACCCTCCCCCTTCACGCGACAGGCGTACCGGATGCCGATCGCCGGTGGCGTGCGTACGCGGCTCACCACGGGGAATGGCGGGCATGCCGCCGTCATCAGCCCCGTCGATCCGAATGTGATCGCGACGGTCTACTCCACGGCGAACACCCCGCCCGAGCTCTTCGTCGCGCGCGTGGGCGAAGGGCGTATGGCGCAGCTCACCACCAGCACCACCACCGAGTTCCGATCGTACGCCTGGCAGGAGCCACCGATCGTGGAGCTCGATGGCGAGGATGGGGTGAAGGTCCCCGCCCGCCTCTATGACCCCAAGCGCTTCGGTGTCACGCCGAACGGGGGCGCGGTGATCTTCGTGCATGGCGCCGGCTACCTGCACAACGTGCACAACTGGTGGTCACAATACGCGCGCGAGTACATGTTCCATCACCTCCTCGCCTCGCGCGGCTACGTGGTGCTCGACATCGATTACCGCGGCTCGGCGGGCTATGGGCGCGACTGGCGCACCGGGATCTATCGCTGGATGGGGGGCAAGGACCTCGACGATCATGTGTCGGGCTCCAAGTATCTCGCCAAGACCTATGGGATCGATCCGGAGCGCGTGGGGATCTACGGCGGCTCCTACGGCGGGTTCATCACCTTGATGGCGCTCTTCACCAAGCCTGAGCACTTCGGTGCAGGGGCGGCGCTCCGCTCGGTGACCGACTGGGCGAGCTACAACCACGGCTACACCGGCCGCATCCTCAACCTCCCGCAGAACGACACGCTCTCGTACCAGCGCTCCTCCCCGCTCTACTTCGCGGAGGGACTCAGGGACCCACTCCTGATCGCGCACGGGATGGTCGACGTCAACGTGCAGTTCCAGGACGTCGTGCACCTCGCGCAGCGCCTGATCGAACTCGAGAAGGTCGATTGGGAGATGGCGGTCTATCCGGTGGAGGACCATGGCTTCGTGCGCCCGAGCTCCTGGCACGATGAGTATCGGCGCATCCTCGAGCTCTTCGACCGGACGATCGGCCCCAGCGGGAGCAAGGCGAAGAGATGAGTCGCTGGCTCGCGCGGATCGCGGCCACGGTGCGCCGGATCATCGGCGCGCCGGATTACGCGACCTATCTCGCGCACCACCGCGCGTGCCATCCCGGGCGCGCGCCGATGGATGAGGCGACCTTCGTCGCCGAGCGACTCAGTGCGCGGTACGAGCGTCCGGGATCGCGCTGCTGCTGAGCGGCGGGACGGCGAAGAGCAGCAGGACGGTGGCGACCCCCGCGAACCCCGCCCCCATCAGGAAGGCGGCGGGCGGGCCGTACCCCTGCCAGACGACACCGAAGAGGGCGGAGGCCGGGAGCGCACCGAGTCCGACGGCAGCATTGAACCAGCCGAAGGCGGTCCCATTGACTGATGCGGGGACGAGATCGGCGACCATCGCCCGCTCCGTCCCCTCGGTGAGCCCGAAGTAGAGCCCGTACACCAGGAAGAGCGCCCACGCCTGCCACGCCTCGGTCGCGAAGGCGAACCCGGCATAGGTCGCGGCGTAGATGCCCCACCCGAGGAGGATCAGCGGGCGTCGCCCCAGCCGATCCGAGATCGCCCCGCCGATCGCCGTCGACGACGACTTCACCAGATGGAGCACCGCCCAGAGGATCGGCAACACCGCCGTCGGGATCCCGAGCTGGGAGGCGCGCAGCAGGAGGAAGGCATCGCTCGAGGCCCCGAGCGTGAAGACGAAGACCGCGATCAGGAAGCGCCAGAAGGGGGTGCCGAGCGAGACCAGTGGCTTGGGCTGCCGCCGCGCCGGTGGCTCGAAAGACGCCGGGACGGCAGCCGCGACCGCTGCGGGGGTTCGCTCGCGGACGAACCCCAGGATCAGCACCACCGAGATCGCACCGGGGATCACGGCGTAGAGGAAGAGGGTCCGTAGCTCCACCCAGCCCGCGGCGAGCACTGCCCACGCGATCAATGGCCCGACCACCGCACCGAGACTATCGGCCGCGCGGTGGATCCCGTACGCGAGCCCACGCTGCGAGGGCGCGACGGAGTCCGCGATCAAGGCATCGCGCGGCGCCGTCCGGATCCCCTTCCCGAAGCGATCGGTGAGTCGGATCGCCATCACCTGCCCGGTACTCTGTGCGAGCCCGATCAACGGGCGCGCCACCGCGGCGATCGCATAGCCGAAGGTCACGAACGGCTTCCGTCGCCGGATACGATCGGACCACCACCCCGCTGGCAGACGCACCAGCGAGGACAGACTCTCGGCCAACCCCTCGATCAATCCCAACGTCGCCGCCGAGGTCCCGAGCACCGTGCTGAGGAAGATCGGGAGGAGCGGATAGATCATCTCGCTCGCGACATCGGTGAAGAAGCTGGCGGCGGCGAGGACCGTGATGTTCCGGCCGAGTGCGGGGCGGTGCTGGTCATTCGGCGGTGGCGCGGTCATGGCCATCGTACCCCGGCGACTGGCCGAACGGCGAGGAACTGTGCGCGCGCCGCCTGGTGCGGAAAGGCCGCCGCGTAGGATGCCTGCCAGCGGGCGATCACGGCCTCGGCCTCCGCACGATCCGCCACCGCCCAGACCGCGCCGCCGAATCCCGCACCGAACGCCGAGGCCGCATGCGCACCGGCCGCCATCGCCGCGCGCGCGAGGCACATCGTCTCCGGGATCTGGTTCCGGAGCACCACCTCGGCGCCCTGCTGCGAGGCGACCGCGAGCGCCCCCAAGGCCTTCGCGTCGACGGAGGCGAAGGCGGCGAGTGCCTCCGGCACGAACCGCTCCGTCTCCGCGCGGAATTGTGCGATCCGGGCGATCGCCCCATCGGGGTCGTCGAGGCCGCGCGCGAGTTGCGCCAACCGCTCCGGCGCCTCGGGGCTCGACTGCAACGCGCTCCGCAAGGAGGGATCGGCGTGCCCGGTGACGCGATTCCAGGCGGCGACGATCCCGCGCAGCTGGTCCGCCGCGCGGTTGTAGTCATCGCGCGCCCCACCCGTCTTCGTCGCACGCACCCCGCTCACCCCCACGAGCAGCGTCCACGACTCCGGAAACGCCGCAGAGCCGATCGGCTCCGCGGGGAGATAGCGGAAGGCGCTGACGCGCTCCGCCTGATTACAACAGATCGCCACATGATCCTGCGCCCCCCCGCGCGTGCCGACCCCATGCTCACCGGGGAACGGCCCATAGGGCCCACCCATCTCCACCGCCCCGCAATACTCCGCGAGCTGCAACGGGGTACGCAGATGATCATGCCAGACCCGACGCGAGCGAAGCCCGTTCACCTCGGCCAACGCGATCACGAGGAGGGTGATGAAGGCGCTGGAGCTCGAGAGGCCCGAGGAGCGCGGGAGGTCGCTCGTCGATCGAATCCGCACCCCGACCTTGAGCGGGGCGAAATCGCGGGACATGCGGCGCACCACCGCTGCGATGTAGGCCCCGCCATGGGCGCTCCCGGTGCGCGCATCGCGGCGCAGCGGGACCCGCGCACGGCGTCCAGTCGACGCATCCTCGATCTCGAGGAAGGCCCGATCGAGCGGGGTGATCTCGGCGTGGATCCCGAGCCCCACCGCACAGGTCAGCGACGGCCCCCCACCATAGTCGACATGCTTGCCGAAGAGCTCGATCCGCCCGGGGACGAAGAGCGTGCGCGATTCAGGCATGACGCGATCCCGACGCGCCGTCGCTCAGAGCCGCGGGACGCGACCCGCGAGGCGCGCCTCCACCGCCGGGACATCGCTCCGCCGGGAGAGATCGAGCACCGCGAGTCGCACCCCAGGCGCTGCGAAGCGCGTCCCTCGGCGCATCGCGCGGCGCACCGCATCGGTGAGCTCGAGTTCGCCTCGAGGCGAAGGGCGCACCGCGGCGCAGTCGTCGAAGATCTCGGAGGTGAAGCGCCAGAGGTTCATCGAGACCCAGCGCGCCGCGGAGCGACGCAACGGGTGGCCTGGCTGTGGCTTCTCGACGATCTCCCGCAGCACGCCATCGGGGGAGACGTCGAGCAAGGCAAACTGGTTCACGCGCGTCTCCTCGATGTTCCCCTGCGCCACGAGACTCGCCGCATCGAAGGCGATGAGCGCTGGTCCCGCAGCCCCGACCAGCATCGCCACCGCCTCGCTGGGGTAGAGGTTGTCCGCGTTGCACATGAGGAAGTGGGCGACCCCGTGCGCATCATGCGGGGCAATCGCCTGCACCACGTCACGCGCGGCGAGCAAGGCATCGGCGGTCCCCTGGGGTTCCACCTGCTCGGCGAGGTGCACCCGGAGGCGGTCGAGCGCCACCTCGCGTGTGTATCGCTGCCGGATCGCTGACTCCCCCGGCGCCACGACGAGGATCACATCGATCACCCCACCATCGGCGAGGGCGCTCAACACATGGTCAAGGAGGGGGAACCCTGCGATCGGGATCAGTCCCTTGGCCCCTGCGGCGGCCGCAGCCGCCTGCTCTGGGGTGAGTGTGGTCGCCTCGTCCGCGCGCATCCGCGTCCCGAGCCCGCGCGCGAGGATCACCGCGGTGGTCGCGCGCGGCGCAGCAGGTCGCGCCGCGTTCATCGCGGCCACCGCATCTGACTCACCGCGCCGATGTCGGGCGCCAGAACCCCTGCAGCACCCGGAGGACCATCACCCCACTCACGACGAAGATGCCGAGCCAGACGAGGGCGAGGGTCGTGTCCCCCGCGAGGGTCGCCCCGACACCGAAGAGCGCCCCGTACACGAGGAAGATCCCCGCGACCCAGCCGAGCATCGCCTGCGGGATCGAGTCGCTCGACGCGGGGAGCCCCGTCGCCGCGCGCACCTTCGCCCACCCCGGGCCCGCCGGACGCACCAACCGATAGAACGACTCGAGCACCGTGGCATCGGTCTGCGGCCCAAGGTAGGCCGCCGCGATCCAGACAACGGTCGTCACCGCGACGGTGCCCAAGAGCGAGGTCGTCCCCGAGATCGCCGTGCCCTGCAGCTTGGCAAGGTGGAAGCCGATCGCCGTCCCGAACGAGGCGACCATCGCCGCGATCTCCGCCGCCGCATTCACGCGCCACCAGTACCAGCGGAGGAGATAGAGCAGCCCCGTCCCCGCCCCGATCGAGAGGAGGAGGGTGAATCCGGTGGAGGCGGTATTGATGTACCGCGTCACGAAGGCGGCAACGAGCATCAGCCCCGCGGTCACGAGTCGCCCGACGAGCACATAGTGCCGCTCCGTCGCGTCGGCTCGCACGAAGCGCCGATAGAAATCGTGGACGAGATACGACGTCCCCCAGTTGAGGTGGGTGACGATCGTCGAGACATATGCGGCGAGGAGCCCGGCGATCATGAGGCCGAGCCACCCGGCGGGGAGGAAGGTCAGCATCGCAGGATAGGCGATGTCGTGGCCGATGAGGTTCGCCGGGACGTTTGGGAAAGCCTGTGCGATCTCCGGAAGGGTCGGGAAGACCAGCATCGAGCAGAGTGCCACGATGATCCAGGGCCAGGTGCGCATCCCGTAGTGCGCCACATTGAAGAAGAGCGTCCCCAGGAGCGCATCCTTCTCGCTCTTGGAGGCGAGCATCCGCTGCGCGATGTAGCTGCCGCCCCCCGGCTCCGCTCCCGGATACCAGACCGACCACCACTGCACGGTGAGCGGAAGGATGAAGATCGTCAGGAAGGTCGCGGGATTCGAGCTATCGGGGAGGAAGGCATAGCTCTCTGCCGGGAGCTTCGCGAAGAGCCCCTCGAGCCCCCCGACCTCAGGCCGCTGCAACGCGAAATAGGCGGCAGCGAACGCCCCCGTCATCGCGATCCCGAACTGGATGAGATCGATCACGAGCACCCCCCAGAGTCCGGAGATCGCGGCGAAGCCGATGTTGAGCCCCGCGCACCAGAGGAGCGTGCGCTCCATCTCCCACCCCAAGAGCATACTCGCGATCTTCACCGCCGCGAGATTCACCGTGGCCATGATCACCACGTTGAAGACCAAGCCCAGGTAGACGGCCCGGAAGCCACGCACGAGGCTTGCGGCGCGTCCCGAATAGCGGATCTCGTAGAACTCGAGGTCGGTCAGGACCCCCGAGCGCCGCCACATCCGCGCGTAGAACATCACCGTCGCCATCCCCGTGAGGAGGAAGGCCCACCAGGCCCAGTTCCCTGCCACCCCGCCCTGTCGCACGAGGTCGGTCACGAGGTTCGGCGTATCGGTGGAGAAGGTCGTCGCGACCATCGAGATCCCGATCAACCACCAGGGCGCCGCGCGGCCCGAGGTGAAGAACTCCTCGGTGTTCTGCCCCGCGCGTCGCGCCATCATCAGGGCCGGGACGAAGGCGATCAGCAGCGAGACGACGATGACGATCCAATCGATGGAGACGAGACGCATCTACTTGGCCCTCTGCCAGGCACCACGGGTGAAGTCGGGGAACGGCATCGGCGCACTCCCCTTGGCCACCGACATCTGACTCAGTGGCATCGGCGCACTCCAGCTCGCCGCATCGTACACGTCCATATCGGGGACGAGCCCTTCGCGCATGCATTCCACCAGACGGTACGCCATGATGAAGTCCATCCCGCCATGGCCTCCCTTCTTCCGCGCGAGCTCCCCGACGCGCGTCCAGAGGGGATCCTCATGTGTCACCTTGAAGCGATCGATCGGGCCGAAGCGCTCCCCACCCGCTTGCCCCTCGACATAGATGCGTGCCGGATAATCCTCGAAGACCCCCTTTGTCCCCTGCACCCCATTCAGGCGCGAGTAGGGACGCGGGTTCGAGACATCGTGCTGGAGGAGGATGTTCCGCCCCTTCGCCGTCATGATCAGCGAGGAATTGAGGTCCCCCGTGATGTACGCCTCACGCCACTTGGGATCGGTCCTGTCCTTGACCGTCTGCTCACGGTGCAGCGTGAGCCCCCGCTCCGGGGTGCTCATCGAGACCAGATAGGTCATCCGGTCCCCGGCGTTCAGGTCCATATACCACGCCACCGGCCCGAGCCCATGCGTGGGGTAGAGATTCCCGTCCAACTTCGTATGCCAGGCGCGCCGCCAGAGCCCCTCATCGCGATTCTCGAAGAGGATCGCGCGCAGATCGTGCAGATACGCCGCACTCCCGTAGAGCACCTCGCCGAGCACGCCGTCGTGCACGAGGCGGTTCACCAACATCTCGTTGTAACCGTAGTTGCAGTTCTCGAGCTGCATGCAGTGGCGCTGCGCCTGCTCGCTCGCGTCCACCAGCGCCCAGAGGTCCTTCAGCGTCGCCCCGACCGGGCACTCGGCGCCACAGTGCTTCCCCGCCTTCAGCGCGGCGAGGAGCACCGGCACATGCCACTCCCACGGCGTGGCGGTGTAGACGTAATCGATGTCATCGCGCTGCACGAGGCGTTCGTAGTCGCGCTCGCCATTGGTATAGACCGCCGGTGCCTCCTGCCCCGCGTCGGTGCACATCTTCACCGCGCGCGCCGCCTTCTCCGGGGCGATGTCCGCCACCGCGACGATCTTGACGCCATCGATCGCGAGGAGCTCCGAGAGGATGCTCCGCCCGCGGAGCCCCGTCCCGACGATCGCGAAGCGCACCACGGGATGCCGCGCGAAGGGCACCCCCTTCATCGTCTTCGCCCCCGCCGGCCGCTCCGGCACCGCATCAGGGGCGGTGGCGGCGGTGATCGATTCGGCGATCGCGGGGAGGGGAGTCAGCGCCCCAGCGGCGGCGAGGCCGGCACCGGTGGCGAGGGCCTGCTTCAGCAGGTCACGGCGATGGAGCTGGTCGGTCACGTGCGGGTCCACGGGTGGGGGGTGGGGACCTCAACTACGACTCAGGAGCTGCGGCGAACCTCCGAATGGTCGCCAAGAACGACCGCCCCCGTAACCCCCTCCACATGGCACGCATCCCCGATCATCGAGGTGTGCAGCGTGCACCCGATGACCGTCGTCCCGGTCCCGAGGATCGTATCGCGCAGCGTCGAGTCGGTCACCGTGCTTCCCGAGGGGATCACGACGTTCGGGCCGATGGTCGCGTTGCGCACCGTCGCCCCCGCCTCGATCCGCACCGGCTCGATGATCGTCACCCCCGCCGGCACCTTCGCGGGCCGCTCGGCGCGCCCCTTCTCGAGCATCACCCCGTTGGTCTCGAGCAGGGTGTCGAGCTTCCCGGCGTCGTACCACCCCTCCACATCGATCACGCGGATCTTCGCCCCGCGATCGATCATGTACTGGAAGGCATCGGTCAGGTAGAACTCCCCCTTGTTCGCGGGCTGCGCGAGCACATGCGCGATCCCCTCGTACAGGAGCTGCCAGTTCTTGATGTAGTAGAGCCCGATGTTCGCCCGCTTGGAGATCGGCGTCGATGGCTTCTCGACGATCTGGGTCATATGGCCGTTGGCGTCGGTCACCACCACGCCGAAGCGCTGGTAGTCCTCGACCTCCTTGGTCCAGATGATCCCGTCGTCCTCGCACCTTTCGATCACCGAGAGGTCGGCGTCGAAGATCGTGTCGACGAAGATGATCAGCACCGGCGCGTCCACCTGCGCCTTGGCGAGGGCGATCGCCCCTGCGGTCCCATCCTGCACCTTTTGCTCGATGAAGACCCCGGGGATCGGATAGGCGCCGCGCGCATGGCGTTCCACCGTCTCCTTCAGATGCCCGGTGATGTAGACGACCTCGGTCACGCCGGTGAGCTTGGCCACGTCATCCATCACGTAATCCATCACCGGCTTGCCGGCCACCTTGAGCATCGGCTTCGGCACGGTGTGGGTGTGTGGGCGGAGCCGCGTCCCCTTCCCCGCGAGCGGGATGATCACCTTCACGGCGCGGAGGTCCCCTCGCGGCCGTAGCGATCGGTCAGGCGCACCACATCGTCCAGGTGCGGCGTCGAGGCCTCGAGCACGTCACAGTCGGTGACCGCTTCCATCTGATGGATCGTCCCCGGCGTATTCCGATAGCTCTCCCCCGCCTTCAGCGTCACCTCGACGAGCTGCTCCCCCTGCTGGATGCGGTAGATCATCTCCCCGCGCAGGAGGTGGATCGTCTCGTCCTTCTGATGGTGATACTGGAGGGAGAGCGCATGCCCCGCCTTGATATGGAGCACCTTCCCCACGTAGTGCTCCGTGTGTGCCCAGATCGTCTCATGGCCCCAGGGCTTGGGGACGATGCGCACCTGGACGGGGCCGGCCGACATCGCTCAGCGCGCCTGCACGAGGCGGTCGCGGAGCCGGCTCAAGCGACGCTGCACCGACCCATCCATCACGGTATCGCCAAAGCGCACCACGACCCCACCGAGGATGCGCGGATCGACGGTCAGGTGCGGGACGACGGTCTTCTGCAGCGCCTTGGAGAGCGCCGCGGCGATCGCATCGCGCAGCGCGGCATCGGCCTCGCGCGCGACCGTGACGCGGGCATGCACCCGACCCTCGGCCTCGTCGAGGAGGTTGTGGTACTCCGTCGCGATCGCGGGGAGGAGCATCTGCCGCCGATTGGCGACGACCTTCTCGACGAAGCGGACGAAGGTCGGCGCGGCGATCCCGCCGAGCGCGCTCCGGAGGAGCTGCGTCTTCTGCGCGGCCGTCACGCGCGGATTGTCGAGCACGGTGCGCAGCGTCGGGGCGCTCGCCACCGCGTCGCCGAGGCCAGCGATGACCGCTCCCCAGGCCTCACGCCCCCCCGCCTTGGTGGCGAGGGTGAGGAGCGCCTCGGCGTAGTTCCGCGCGATCGAGACCTCGCGCATCAGTTCGGCCTCAGCGTCGTGAGGTACTGCTCGACGAGCTGGCGATCGGCGGCGGCATCGAGCTTCTGCCCGATGAGCTTCCCGGCGCCAGCGATGGCAAGATCCACTGCCTCGCGGCGGAGCGCGGCGATCGCCGAGGCCTGCTCGGCCTCGATCGTCTTGCGCGCGTTCTCGATCATCTCCGCCTGCTGCTTGCGGGTCTGCTCGACCATCTCATTGCGCATCGTCTCGGCCGTCGCACGGCCTTCCGCGATGTAGCGCTGGGCCTCGTTGCGCGCCGCTTCGATCGCCGCCTTCTGCTCGGCGATGAGCTTGGCAGCCTCGGCGCGATCGCGCTCGGCGGCGGCCATCGCATCGGTGATCGCCTGCTCGCGACCGCGGACCGCCTCGAGGATCGGGCCGAAGGCGAACTTCCGGAGCCCGAGGAGGAGAAGGACGAAGACGATGATCGTCCAGGTCATCAACCCGAGGTGCGGGTCGAGGAGACCGGACTTGGCGCCCCCCTCGGCGGCCGCGAAGGCCGGCGTGGCGGAGCTGAGGAGGAGAGCGGAGGCGAGGAGCGGAGCGCGCATGTGCTGGAGAGGAAGGGGCGGCCCGAGGGCCGCGTCAGGCGTGGGCGACGGTGCAACCACCGCCGCCCACGCGACCAACGGGATTTAGAACTTGCCCTGGATCTGGAACGCGACGACGACGCCGAAGAGGGCCGCGCCCTCGATGAGCGCCGCGAGGATGAGCGCCGCGGTCTGGATCTTGCCGGCGGCCTCAGGCTGACGGGCGATGCCCTCCATCGCCTTGGCGCCGATGTTGCCGATGCCCATGCCCGCGCCGATCACGGCGAGGCCGGCACCGAGGCCGGCGCCGATGAGGGCGAGGCCGTTGCTGTTCGAAGCCGTCTGCGCGGCCTCTTGGAGAAGCGGGAAGAACGCCATGGTACTGTCCTCGAGAGAGTGCTGGTCCTGCGTGGTGCTGCGCGCCGGTCGGCGCCGTCCGTCAGCGGGTCTCGCGACCCAACGGACCTCCCCCGGACATTCGCCGGGGTACGGGGTGCTGCTAGTGGTGCGCCTCGCGGATCTGGCCGATGAAGACCGACGAGAGGAGAGTGAAGATGAAGGCCTGCAGGAAGGCGACGAAGAGCTCGAGCACCATGATCATCGTCGCCATGAGGAGCGGCGCGCCGGAGATCAGGTTCCCGAACTCGAAGATCAGCCCCATCAGCGCGAGCACGACGATGTGCCCTGCCGTCATGTTCGCGAAGAGACGGATCGCGAGCGCGAAGGGCTTGGTCAGCTTCCCGATCATCTCGACCGGGCTCATGATGAGGAACATCACGGGCCGCATCGCCGCCGGCAGCTCATTGTTCCAATAGAAGATCGTGTTGAGATAGCCGAGGCCATTCGCGCGGATCCCCGCGATCTCGACCGTGAGGAAAGTCAGGATCGCGAGCGTCGCCGTGACGGAGATGTTCCCCGTCGCGGTCGCGCCATACGGGACGAGCCCCAGCAGGTTGAGCGTCAGGATGAAGAAGAAGGCCGTGAGCAGGTAGGGGACGAACCCGTCCCCATGGTGGCCGACGTTCGGGAGGATGACCTCGTTGCGGATGTAGAGGATCATCGCCTCGATCGCGTTGGCGCCTCCGGCCGGCACCCCGCCCTGCGCCATCGCGCGCCGATGCGACCGCGCCACCATCACCATCACCAGGAAGAGGATCGTGCTCCCGAGCACGAGGAAGACCACGTGCTTGCTCGGGGAGAGGTCGATCTCCAGGCCCCCGAGGTGCACCGGCTTCCACGTCGGGAGCGTGCACTCCAGGAAGAACGGGAACTTGTAGTACGGGATCTCAAGATGGTCGCCATTGGTGATGTGCGGCGTGATGATGTCGACCTTCTCCGCCGAGTGGCCCACCTCGGGGAGATGGCAACCGGCACCGCTCCCCTCGGCGCGCACCGGCGCGGCGGCGAGGGTCAGGCCCCATCCTGCGATCGGGTTCTCGCGCATCAGCGGCCGTGCGACCGCGAATCCCACCAACTGCACCACCGACGCGATCGCCGCGCTCGACCAGATCGCGCGTGTCGTCATCGGGTCCGACCACCGCAGCGTCACCAGCCAGGCGAGCCCGCTGATGACCGCCGTCGAGAGCACAGCGAAGCGAAGCCATGCGCTCATGCGCCCGTGCCCCGACCGTTCTTCTCCGCCTCTCGACGTTGCTCCGCCATCAGACTCCGATACATCGAATAGACGGCCGCCGCCGCGCCGATGAAGACGCCGAGGAGGAGGAAGACGGGATCCGTGCCCAGACGGCGGTCCACCCACTGCCCTCCATAGAGGAAGAGGAGGATGGAGGCGACCAGCTGGACCCCGAGCCCGGCGAACCGACCGACGGCGCTCAAGGAGGAACGGGGATCCTCAGACATGACAACCTTGAATCGTAGGAGCTTGTGAAAAAAAGCGCAAGCGAAGCGGCGCAGTGACCTAGGGCATTTCTGGTCGCCCCGATGTGGATAACGCTGGCCTCGAAACACGACCTGACGGCGGGGTCGGGGGAGAGGGGTCAGACCACACTCGCCCGGACGGTCCTCGTGGTGCTCAAGCTCCAGGCCCCGGGAGCTCAGCTTCCATCCTCGGGGTGAAGGGCGCCTGAGGGGGCTGTAGATTGGGAATCGCGTCACGCGTCCTTCCCATCACCCTGCCTTCGTGTCGACCACCGATTCCCGCGACCTCGAGCTCCTCGCCACCCTCGCCCGGGCCCGGGGTGAGATCGCCGCCCAGATCGGGCAGCGGATCATCGGGCAGCACGACATCATCGACAATATGATCTCCGCCGTCCTGGCGGGTGGCCATGTGTTGCTCGTCGGTGTCCCGGGATTGGCGAAGACGCTGCTGATCCAGACGATCGCCCAGTCGCTCGACCTCGAGTTCAGCCGGATCCAGTTCACCCCGGACCTGATGCCGAGCGATATCACCGGGACCGAGCTGCTGGAGGAGGACCATGGGACCGGCCGCCGCGCCTTCACCTTCGCGCGCGGCCCCGTCTTCGGGAACATCGTCCTCGCCGACGAGATCAACCGCGCCCCGCCGAAGACCCAGGCCGCGCTGCTGCAGGCGATGCAGGAGCGGACGGTGACCGTCGCCGGGAAGACCTATCCCCTCCCCGATCCGTTCTTCGTGCTCGCCACGCAGAACCCGATCGAGCAGGAGGGAACCTATCATCTCCCCGAGGCGCAGCTCGACCGCTTCATGTACGAGTTGCGGATCGGATACCCGTCGCGGGAGGAGGAGGAGGCGATCGTCGCCTCCACCACTGGGGTCACCCGTGGCGAGGTGCGCCCGATCGTGTCGGCCGCCCAGTTGCGTGAGTTAATGGGCTTAGTGCGTCGGCTCCCTGCTCCGCCGTCGCTGGTAAGCCATGCCGTGGCGCTCGCGCGTGCCACTCGGCCCGGCGAACCCGATGCTTCGCCCGCGGTGCGGACGTACGTCAGCTTCGGGGCAGGTCCCCGGGCCGGGCAGAATCTCGTCCTTGGAGCCAAGGCACGGGCCGCAATGGATGGTCGTGCCATCCCGGATCTCGAGGATGTGGATGCGGTCGCGTTCAGCGTGCTCCGTCACCGGGTGGTGCTGAACTTTCAGGCTGAGGCCGAGGGGGTGGGAATCGAGGAGATCCTCGCTCGGCGGTAACGGCCGTAAGTCTTTGGGTAGGGACGAGATGACGGACTGATGACGGGCCAATTGAAACATCTTGGGTCATAAGTCCTGGAGGATTGTCGCGGTGATTGAGGCTCGGTGTTTCGGACGCAGCGAAATCGTGACGCAAGCGGGGCACATCCTGCCCACGTCGGAGCTCCTGTTCGCCGTCGCGCTCTATCTGTGTGTGCGGGCTGGGGAGCTAGTATCGCGCACCGAGCTGGTAGAGCTGTTCTGGCCGCATGCAGACGAAGCCAAGGGTCGACACTCGGTACGGCAGCTGCTGTATCGGTTGAAAGAGGTGGGAGTCACGCTGGATGGGGATGGAGAGCTCCTCTCGCTCAGCCCTGCACGCGTCCGCTGCGACCTTGCCGATGCCCTGCGCTCAGATTGGATCATCGAGGCGGACGAGGCCACGATAGCCGCCGCCTGCGACGCCCTGCCCGGGCTGACGCGCCGATTCTCCGAGCGCTACGGAGAGTGGATCGACGAGATTCGTGCGCGGCTCGAGACTCAGTTCCGCCGGGCAGCGCTACGGGTCCTGTCAGATGCGAAGGCCGAGGGACGCTGGTACGACGTGGAACATTGGGCGCTGATGTTGTTGCGGACCGATCCACTGAACGAGACCGCGGTGCTCGCCCGCGCCGAGGGAACCGCGATGTTGGGGTCGAAGGCCGAGGCGATCGAGCAGCTAGATCGGTATCTGGGGGAGCTCGGGCCGAAGACGGAGCAAATCGGGTTGCCGGCGAAGTTGCTGCGGAGACGGATCACGGAGCAAGGCGAGCGGAAGACGGGGGGGCAGACGCTGCCGCTGGTCGGGCGGGAGGATGAGGTCCGGCAGTTGACGGAGGGGTTGCGAGG
>JAJTFH010000005.1 GCA_021298395.1 Gemmatimonadota bacterium
CGTGAACTATCGGCTCCCGCATGTCGTCGGGCTCGACGCCGACGTACTGACGCTCGACTCGACCGCGACGGTGACGCTCTCCGTTCCGATCGCGAAGGCGGTGATCCGCTACACCACGGATGGGAGCGATCCCACCGCGATGAGCCCACGCTACGAAAAACCGCTCACCCTTCCGGTGACAACCGCCGGGACGCGCGTGACGGCGCGCGCCTTCACCGCTGAGGGGAAGGCGAGCCCGCCGCGCGCGGCGACCTTCCGTCAGACCTCGTATCGCGCGCCGGAGTCGATCGACGCCCGCACGCTGCAGGCGGGGCTCGCGCTCACCTACCACGAAGCGTCGCTGAGCGCGGTCGCACCGCTTGATACCCTCGCCGTGGTGCGCCGAGCGGTCGCGGCGACGATCGCGCGCACCGGAGCGGAGCGCGCCGAGGGGTTCGGCCTCGTCTTCCGCGGGTTCCTCACCGTCCCGACGGACGCGATGTACGAGTTCGCACTGGCCTCGGACGATGGGAGCACGCTCGACATCGGGGCACAGCTCGTCGTGGATAACGATGGCCTGCATGGCACGCAGGAGCGAACGGGGATGATCGCGCTCTGCGCGGGATCACACCCGATCACGGTGCGCTTCTTCCAGGCGGGGGGCGGCGCCGATCTCTGGCTCAAGGTGCGCACCACCGGTGGCGCTTGGCAGGAGATATCCTGGCAGGATGTGTCCCGGGGTTCGTCCCGCCACCGCGCGCCGTGTCGAGGGTAGAGGGGGGTCCGGCACCGAACATCGTGCTCCTCCTTGCGGACGACCTCGGCATCGGGGAGCTCGGGGCGTGGGGGCAGCAGGAGATTGCGACCCCACATCTCGATCGCCTCGCCCGCGAGGGGGTCCGGTTCACGGAGTTCCGGTCGAGCGCCGCCGTCTGCGGACCCGCGCGCTGTTCGCTAATGACCGGATATCACAACGGGCGCTGTCGGCTCGATGACAACGACAACGATTATCTCCGGGAGGCCGACCTGACCCTCCCCGAACGCCTGCGGACGCGCGGGTATGTGAGCGGACTCTTCGGGAAGTGGGGACTGAGCTGGGACTCGGAACCTGAGAGCTGGCCGAACGCCCAAGGGTTCGATGCCTTCTTCGGATACCGCGACCAGGTGCACGCGCACAACTTCTACCCGGAATGGCTCCTCGACGGCACCGATTCCGTGCGGACGCGCAATGTGGTGCCAAGGGCGAACGCCAAAGGGGCAGGCCGTGCGACAGTCCGTCTCGATTACGCACCTGAGTTGATCAAGCGCCGCGCGTTCGACTTCGTCCGCCAGCACCGGGATCGCCCCTTCTTCCTGTACTGGGCCACGAACCTTCCGCATATCAACAACGAGGGCTCTCGCGGGCCAGACGACGGGTATGAGGTGCCGGACCTGGGGAGATACGCCGCGCGGCCCTGGCCGGAGGGGAAGAAGGCCTACGCCGCCCAGGTGACGCTCCTCGATGCTCACCTCGGCCAACTACGCACGCTCCTTGACTCGCTCGGGATCACCGACCGGACCCTGATCGTGTTCCTCTCGGATAACGGGGCCACATTCCTTCGACGCACCTCGGACGGGACGAGCGACATCGTCGGGCGGTGGTTCGACGGGACGCTCCAGTACCGTGGATTCAAGGGAGACCTCTACGACGGGGGGCTCCGAGTCCCGGGGATCATGCATTGGCCTGGCAGGACGACGGCGGGGATGACGTCCGCCGTCCGAGCCGATTTCACGGACCTCCATGCGACACTGGTCGAGATCGCGGGGCTCACGGCGCCGACGGAGATCGACGGTCGCCCATTCCTCTCATCGCTCATGGGCACCGCGGCGACCGGTGCCGCGCTCGCGGCCGCTCGCCCGTACCAGGTCTGGTTCTCCCCCGACCGAAACCAGGCAGCGGTCCTCGAGGGCCGCTGGAAGGGGGTCTGGATGCGTGACACGCTCCGCGTCTTCGACCTCGCCGCCGATCCCGGCGAGCGGAATGACCTCGCCGCACGGGAACCGATGGTGGCCGCTCGGCTCGACGCGATCCGTCGACGTGAGGATCGCCGTGTGACGCACCCGCTCCCACCGCGCTGAATGCCGTCGATGTCCACCACCCTCGCCTTCGGTGCCTTCGTCCTTCGTGGCACCACGCGCACGATCTGGTTGACGCTGCGACAGTGGATCGTGCGCGTGGCCCTCATCCTCGTCCTCGGTCCCTTCCTGGCAATCCTCCCGCTCAATCTCGTGCAGCCGCTCACCACCGCGGTGATCGTCCAGCGGAGCATGCAGCGCGCCATCGATGGCAAGCGCCCGATCTACCCGCGCCGCGATGTGGTCTCGATCTGCGGCGGGCCGTGCTCGCCGCCGAGGACGATCGCTTCTATCTGCACTGGGGATTCGACCTCGAGGAGATCGAGAAGGCGATCGCGCGCGCAAAGCGTGGAGGCCGACTCCGTGGGGCCTCGACGATCACCCAACAGGTCGCGAAGAACCTCTTCCTCTGGGAGGGGCGCTCCTTCGTGCGGAAGGGGTACGAGGCGTATCTCACCCTTGTGCTCGAGCTCTGCCTCCCGAAGGATCGGATCCTCGACCTCTATCTGAATCTGGCCGAGTGGGGGGATGGGGTCTTCGGGGCGGAGATGGCGGCGCGGCAGCACTTTGGCGTGCCAGCGGCCAAGCTCACTCGAGAGCAGGCAGCCCGCCTCGCCGCGATCCTCCCCAGTCCCCGTCGTTGGTCCCCGCGTGGTGCCGTCGCCTCGGCCCGTGCGGGTATAATCCTTGAGAAGATGCAGTACGCCGCTCCGCGTCCCTAACACCACGACCGCCCCATGCGCCTCCGGTCCCTCGTCCGCTCCCTCCCCCTCGTCGCCTTCGTGCTCACGACGACGCTCCCCGCACAACAGCGCCCCGCCCAGACGCCGGCGAAGGCGCCCGCGAAGGCCCCGGCCAAGCCCCCCGCGAAGCCGCGCACGACCGCTGCGAAGGCGACCGCCGCACCGGCGCTCCCGGCCCCGATTCCCGTCACGCACTTCGCGAATCTTCGTTGGCGCTGGGTCGGCCCCGCGCGCGGCGGCCGCGTGACCACGGTGACCGGCGTCGATCAGGAGCCGCACACCTTCTACTTCGGCTCGACGGGCGGCGGCGTCTGGAAGACGACCGATGCCGGCGCCCTCTGGGTGAACGTCACCGATGGTGAGATCGACGTCGGCTCGATCGGCGCGATCGACGTCGCCAACAGCGATCCGAACATCGTCTATGTGGGCAGTGGCTCCGATGGCTACCGCTCGAACGTCTCGATCGGCCGTGGGGTCTGGAAGTCGACCGACGCCGGCAACACCTGGCGCACCGTCGGGCTGCGCGACGTCGGGAATGTCGGCGCACTGCAGATTCACCCGACCAATCCCGACATCGCCTTCGTCGCCGCGATCGGCGACCCCTTCCGCCCGACCAATGCGCGCGGCGTCTATCGCACCGTCGATGGCGGGAAGAGCTGGAGCCGCGTGCTCTATGTGAGCGATTCGACCGGCGCGGTGGATCTGGAGTTCCACCCGACCGACCCGAGCATCCTCTACGCCTCCATGTGGCGCGCCGAGCGCAAGCCGTGGACGATCATCTCTGGTGCGCGCGAGGGTGGGATCTACAAGAGCACCGATGGGGGGACGTCTTGGCGTCGTCTCGCGATGGGGCTCCCCGACAGCCTGATCGGGAAGAGCAACATCGCCGTGAGCCGCGCCGCACCAAATCGCGTCTATGTCCTGATGGAAGCGAAGCCCGGGAATGGCCTCTATCGCTCTGATGATGCCGGGGAGTCGTTCACGCAGGTCTCGAACTACGACCAACTGATCACCCGTCCCTTCTATTACACGACGATCACGGCCGATCCCACCAACGCCGACGTGGTCTACGCCGGCGGCGAGGGGTACTTCAAGAGCACCGATGGCGGGACGACGTGGAACCCGATGCGCACCCCGCACGGTGACAACCACGATCAGTGGATCAACCCGCGCGATGGCCGCATGATGATCCAGGCCAATGACGGTGGGGTGAACGTCTCGCTGAATGGCGGGAAGACCTGGAGTACGCAATACAACCAGCCGACGTCGGAGATCTATCAGGTCTACGTCGACAACCAGTTTCCGTATCGTCTCTATGGGGCGCAGCAGGATAACTCGACATTGATCCTCCCCTCGCTTCCTGTGGGGAGCACGGGCTTCGACGATCCGATCCAGGGGTGGCGGTCGGGCCCAGGGTGTGAGACGGGACCGATCATGCCGCACCCGATCAATCCCGACACCGTCTACGGCTCCTGCAAGGGACAGTTCTCCCGCATGTCGCTCAAGACGGGGCAGGAAAAGCATTACTGGGTGGGGGCGCAGTCACTCTATGGGAATGCCGGGAAGGATCTCATCTACCGCTTCCAGCGCGTCTCCCCGATGGAGGTCTCGCCGCACGATCCGAGCGTGCTCTACTACGGGTCGCAGCATGTGCATCGCACGCGCGACGAGGGCGTGACCTGGGAGACGATTTCCCCCGATCTCACCTGGAACCCCGCGGATAAGCAGGGGATCTATGCCGGTGGTCCGATCACCGTCGATAACACCGGCGAGGAGTTCTTCTCCACGCTCTACGCGATCCGCGAGTCCCCACTCGAGCGCGGGGTGATCTGGACGGGGGCGAACGATGGCCCCTTCGCGATCACGCGCGACAACGGCGCCACCTGGCAGCGGATCACGCCGCCCGGACTCGAACTCGGCGGGCGCGTCCAGAACATCGAACCCTCTCCGCACCGGAAGGGATCGGCGTACTACGCGGTGCTCCGCTATCTCCTTGGCGACCACCGTCCCTACATCTACAAGACCGACGACTACGGGAGGACGTGGACGCTGTTGACCACCGGCACCAACGGGATTCCGGCGGATGAACCGGTGCGCGTCGTGCGCGAGGATCCCAATCGTCCGGGGCAGCTCTACGCTGGCACCGAGTTCGGGGCGTATGTCTCGTTCAACGACGGGAAGAGCTGGCAGTCGTTACAGCTCAATCTGCCCGCGACCCCGATCACCGACATGAAGGTCCACCAGAAGGACCTCGTGATCTCCACGCAGGGGCGCGGCTTCTGGATCCTGCACAACATCACCCCGCTCCATGAGGCGGGGCAGATCGCGGCGGCGGCGCAGGGGCATCTCTTCGCCCCGGTGACGGCCTATCGCCGTCGCTATCGCACGGGGTTCGGCGGGCTCGAGAGCGCGCGCGTCAGCGACTCCGATCCGCAGTATCCCCAGGCCGGCGCGACGATCGATTACTGGTTCCCGCGCGACCCGACCACGGAAGTGACGCTCGACATCCTCGACGCGTCGGGGGGCGTGGTGCGTCGCTTCTCGAGCCGCGCCTCTGGCGAGCGGTTGGTGCTGCCGGCCGAGCCCTCGATGCGTGGGCCGATGTGGGAGCGGATCGGGACGCCGCGTCTTCCGGCCGTGGCGGGTCATAATCGCTTCGTCTGGGATCTCACCCTCGCTGGTCCGTGGGAGGCCAATGCGCAGCGCAGCGGGCGGAACGGCCCCACGGTCGTGCCCGGGAATTATCAGGTGCGGATCACCGCCGGGAGCTGGTCTGCGACCCGTCCGCTGATCATCACGAGCGATCCGCGGGTCGAGGCTGATGGTGTGACGATCCCGGTGCTGCAAGCGCTCCTCGCGCACAACCTCGCGGTGCGGGACCTCGTCAGCGAGGTCAATCAGCTGCGCGCCGATCTCGAGGCGGCGCTCGCAAAGGCCTCCGGTGACCAGAAGCAGCGCCTCGAGGCGCTGCAGGTGGAGCTCGAAGGGCAGCCGTGGCGCTACGGCCGCCCCGGGCTCGCCGACCAGATCACCTATCTCTACAGTGCGATGATGCGCGGCGATCAGGCGGTCGGCAACGATGCGCGGGCGCGGCTCATCCAGCTCCGGAAGGAGCTGGACGCCTTCACCCCGCGTGTGCGCGAAGCCATGCGGTGACCTCGTCCGCATGCCCCGCGGGCGTCACCTTGGTGAAGACCTGGGCGATCGTGCCCGCGGGGTCGATGAGGACGGTCGTCCGCTCGACTCCCATGTACTTGCGACCGTACATCGACTTCTCGACCCAGACGCCGTAGGCCTCGAGCATCGTGTGCTCGGGGTCGGAGAGGAGGGGGTAGGTGAGCCCCTCCTTCTCCCTGAACTTCTGGTGGGACTTCACCGAGTCGGGGGAGACGCCGAAGACCTTCGCCTTCATCTTCTTGAAGCGCGGGAGCGCGTCGCGGAACTCGCACGCCTCCACGGTGCATCCCGAGGTCATGTCCTTCGGATAGAAGAACTCTCCCGCATCGTCCTGGACCTTGAAGGCCGGGGCCTTCTTCCCGATCAGTGGTGCCGCCATCGTCTCACTCCAGAGGTTCGCCGCCCATGAGGACGGCCATGATCGCCTTTTGGACGTGGAGCCGGTTCTCCGCCTCGTCCCAGACCCGACTCTGCGGCCCATCGATCACCTCGGCGCTCACCTCCTCGCCGCGATGTGCGGGGAGGCAGTGGAGGAAGATCGCCGAGCTCGCAGCACGGGCCATCAGGGCCGTATCGACCTGATACGAGGCGAACGCGGTGGCCCGCACCGCCTGTTCCTCCTCCTGCCCCATCGAGGCCCAGACATCGGTGGTGACCACATCGGCGCCCTCGACCGCCTCTCGCGGGTCACGCAGGAGCGTGACATGGCCGCTCGCCTGGGCGCGCGCGAGGATCGTGGGATCGGGGTCATATCCCGGCGGACAGGCCAACCGCAGCTCGAAGCCCAGGCGGAGCGCTGCGTCGCACCAGCTATTCGCCATGTTGTTCCCGTCGCCGATCCAGGCGATGCGCTTGCCGTCGACGCTTCCGAGATGCTGCTGCACCGTGAGGAGGTCGGCGAGGATCTGACAGGGATGCTGCAGGTCGGTGAGCCCATTGATCACCGGGATGCGCGAGTGCCGCGCGTACTCCTCCACGTCCGCATGGGCGAAGGTCCGGATCATCATCCCGTCGACCATCCGATCGAGCACGCGCGCCGTATCGGCCACCGCCTCGCCCCGTCCGAGCTGCACATCGCGCGGGGTGAGGAAGAGCGGGTGCGCGCCGAGCTGCCACGCCCCCACCTCGAAGGAGACACGGGTCCGCGTCGAGCTCTTCATGAAGAGCATCGCGAAGGCCTTCCCTTCGAGTGGGCGCTTGCGGTACGCGCCGCGCCGCATCCGGTCGGCGAGCGCGAAGAGCCCCCGCAGCTCGGCGGTGGAGAAGTCGGTGATCGCGAGGAAATCGCGTCCGTCGGTCGTCATAGGATGTATTTCCTGAGGTCCTCGTCCTCGACGATGGCGGCGAGGCGGGTCCGCACCGTCGCCCCATCGATCGTCTCGGTGCCCGTCCCGCGCTCGGGCAATTCATAGAGCACCGCCTCTAGCAGGGTCGTCATCACGGTGTGGAGTCGCCGCGCCCCGATGTTCTCCATCCGGCTGTTGAGATGCGCAGCGATCCGCGCGACCTCGGCCACGCCATCTTCGGTGAAACGGAGCTCCGCCCCCTCGGCGGCGACGAGCGCCGCGTACTGCTTGGTGAGGGCATGCTCCGGCTCCGTCATGATCCGGATGAAGTCGGCCTCGGTGAGTGGCTTCAACTCCACTCGGATCGGGAAGCGCCCCTGCAGCTCGGGGATCAGGTCACTCGGCTTGGACACATGGAACGCCCCTGCCGCGACGAAGAGGACATGGTCGGTCTTCACCATCCCGTACTTCGTCTGGACGTTCGATCCCTCGACGATCGGGAGGAGGTCGCGTTGCACCCCCTCGCGCGAGACGTCGGGTCCACCCATGTCGCGCTGGCCCCCGGCGATCTTGTCGATCTCATCGAGGAAGACGATCCCCATCGACTCGGTCCGCTCGAGCGCCTCCGCGGTCACATCGTCGAGGTTGATCAGCTTGTCGAACTCCTGATCGAGGAGGATACGCCGCGCCTCAGCGACGGGGACGGTGCGCTGCTTGGTCCGCTTGGGGAGCATCTCGGAGAGCATCTCCGCGAAGTTCTGCATCCCCTCCGGCGCACCGGCCTGGCCGAGCGCGTCGAACCCCGGCCCCTGCACCGGGACCTCGACCTCCACCTCGCGCTGCTCGAGCTGCCCATCACGCAGAAGCTGCCGCAGCTTCTCGCGCGTGCGCTGATGCCGCTCCTTGGCCTGCGCCTCCTCCGCGCTCACGCTCCCGTCAGGCCCCGCGATGAAGACCCGCTGCGGATCGTCGCTGGTCGTAGCGGCCGGCGTGACCGACGCGAGGGGTGGCAGGAGGAGATCGAGCAGCCGCTCATCGACGCGATCGTGCGCGAGGTCCTCGACCTCCACTTCACGCTCGGTGCGCACCATGTCGATCGCGCTCTCGACGAGATCGCGGACCATGCTCTCCACATCACGGCCCACGTAGCCGACCTCGGTGAACTTCGAGGCCTCGACCTTCACGAAGGGGGCGCCGGCGAGCTTGGCGAGCCGACGCGCGATCTCCGTCTTGCCGACCCCGGTGGGGCCGATGAGGATGATGTTGTTCGGCGCGATCTCGTTCCGGATCGCCTCCGGTGTGCGCTGGCGCCGCCACCGATTGCGCAGGGCGATCGCCACGGACTTCTTCGCCTCCGCCTGCCCGATGATGTAGCGATCGAGCTCGGCGACGATCTTCCGTGGGGACAGGTCGGCGAGGCGCGCGAGCGCCTGTTCGGTCCGCGGGGTCGGCATCAGGCCGTCGGTTCGACGACGGTGATCTGCGTGTTGGTGTACACGCAGATCTCTCCCGCGATCGTGAGCGAGCGCCGCACGATCTCCGCCGGTGGCAGGGTGGTCTCCCGCACGAGGGCACGGGCGGCGGCCAGCGCGTACGACCCCCCGGACCCGATCGCGAGGATGCCATCATCGGGCTCGATCAGCTCCCCGGTGCCCGAGAGCATGAACCCATGGTCGCGGTCGACGACGATGAGCAGCGCCTCCAATCGCCGCAACGCGCGATCCTGCCGCCAATCCTTCGCGAGCTCGACCGCGGCCCGCTGCAGGTTCCCGGGATGACGCTGCAGCTTCTCCTCGAAGCGCTCGAAGAGGGTGAGCGCATCGGCGGCGGCCCCGGCGAATCCCGCGAGCACCTTCCCCCCGGTGAGGGCGCGTACCTTCACCGCGCCCCCCTTCATGACGGTATCGCCGAAGGTCACCTGGCCATCGCCGCCGATGGCGACGGCGCCGCCGCGGCGGACAGCGAGGATCGTGGTGGCGTGGAAGGTCGGGAGGGTCATCGGAGAAAGATAAGGGGCCGTGTCGCGGTCAGGCCCGCGGGTGGGCCTTCCGGTGGACCTGCTTGAGCCGGTCGACCGAGGTATGGGTGTAGATCTGCGTCGTGGAGACGCTGGCGTGGCCTAAGAGCTCCTGCACCGCCCGTAGGTCGGCCCCGCCATCGAGGAGATGGGTGGCGAAGGTGTGCCGGAGGGCGTGGGCGCTGAGCCCCGCCCCCTCATCCACCTCACCGAGTCGCGCGACCACCGCATTGTGCAGGGTCTTGGGGCTCATCCGCCGTCCCCGTTGGCTGAGGAAGAGCGCCGAGCGATCGGCGCTCGCCCCCACCTGGGCGATCAGCTGCTCGCGCGCGCGCTCGTACTCGCGTAACGCCTGCTGTGCTGGCCCACCGACCGGGACGATCCGCTCCTTTCGCCCCTTACCACGTACCTTCACGAGACCGCCGAGCAGGTCGAGGTCGCGACGATCGATCCCGCGTAACTCACTCAGGCGTAACCCAGCAGAGTAGAACAGCTCGAGGATCGCCCGATCCCGCACATCGGTGAAGCGCCCCTCCTGCGCGCGCGTCGCCGCGGCGGTCAATACCGTCTCGATCTGTGCCCGGTCGAGATGCCCAGGGAGATGCCGCTCGAGCTTCGGTGATCCCACCGCCCGCGCCGGATTCACCTCGACGAGATCGGCGCGATGGAGGAACCGATAGAAGCTGCGCGCCGCGGAGAGCATCCGCGCACTGGTCCGCTTGGCGAGCCCTCGCCGCGCGAGCGAGGCGAGCCAGGCCCGCATCTGCAACCGGTCGACGGTCCCCCACTCCACGCGCTCGACCCCGAGGTGCCCGCAGAGGAAGGCGTGCAACCCCTCGAGGTCGCGCGCGTAGGCCGCCACCGTGTTCGGCGACAGATCCCGCTCCTTCGCGAGATAGGTCAGGAATTGCGCGATGGTCTCGTCGGTCGACTCGTTCACATCGGCCTCGGTGTGATCCCCTCGGCCTGACGCCAGGTCTCGAGATCACGTAACGCCCGCTCGGCGTAGCGCTCCCGCTTCACCGACTTGTCGCGCGGCGGGTCCACGAGCTCCTCCAGGAGCCCAAAGTTCGCATTCATCGGTTGGAAGTGCGCCGGGTCGGCCTCCCACAGGTAGCGGTAGAGCGCCCCGAGCATCGTGGTCGGCGGCGGCACCACCGGCTCGTGTCCGTGCAGCAGCCGATCGAGATTGATCGCCGCGAGGAGTCCCGTCGCCGTGCTCTCGGTGTACCCCTCGACCCCGGTGAGCTGTCCCGCGAAGAGCGTGGTGGGCGCCTCACGCAGCGCGAGATGCGGCGCGAGATACCGGGGCGCATTGAGATACGAATTCCGATGGATGCTCCCAAACCGTAAGAACTCCGCACCAGCGAGCCCTGGGATCATCCGGATCACGCGCTGCTGCTCCGGGATGCGCATCCGCGTCTGGAAGCCGACGAGGTTCCACATCCGCCCCGCGCGATCCTCGCGTCGGAGCTGGACCACCGCCCAGGGGCGCTTCCCTGTGCGCGGATCGCGAAGCCCGACCGGCTTCATCGGACCGAAGCGCAACGTGTCGCGGCCGCGGCGTGCCATCTCCTCGACGGGCATACACCCTTCGAAGTACGGCACCGCGTCGAACTCGTGCGCGGTGAACTGATCGGCGGCGGTCAACGCATCGATGAACGCCTCATACTCCGCCTTGTCCATCGGGCAGTTGAGGTAGGCGCCCCCTTCGTCGGCGGCCTCCGCCATCGTCTCCTTGTCCCACCGCGCGGCACGGAAGGCGATCGACTCGTCGATCGACTCCACCGCGAGGATCGGGGCGATCGCGTCGTAGAACGCAAGCGCCTCCCCGCCCACCCGCGCGCGGATCGCCTCCGCCAGCGCATCACTCGTCAACGGCCCTGTCGCGACGATCCCTAGCGACGGCAGGGTGGTGACCTCCTCGGTGACCACCCGGATGCGCGGATGCGCACGCACCCGCGCATCCACGAAGGCGCTGAACTGATCTCTGTCGACGGCCAAGGCCGAGCCCGCCGGCACGCGCGCCGCATCGGCTCCTTCGAGGATCAGACACCCGAGCACGCGCATCTCCGCCTTCAGCAATCCATGCGCATTGGTGACCTCGGTGCTCTTGAAGGTGTTGGAGCAGACGAGCTCGGCCAGACGATCGGTCTGATGCGCGGCGGTCCCGCGCACGGGACGCATCTCGGCCAGTACCACCTGATGCCCACGCTCCGCCAACTGAAAGGCGGCCTCGCTCCCAGCGAGGCCGCCCCCGACCACCGTCACGCCGTCGGTCATCCCGTCACCCCGCCGCCGCCACCTCGACCGCGGCGTCGGTCTCCGGCACCTCCCACTCATTCTGGCAGTCGGCGTTGAGACACTTCCGATAGGCCCCACGCGTCTTGTTGCTCTTGGCCTCCGCACCGACCTTCCCGCACTCTGGGCAGGTATCCGGCACCGGCTTATCCCAGCAGACGAAGTCGCAGTTGGGGTAGTTCTCGCAGCCGTAGAAGGTCTTCCCACGCTTCTTCGACTTCCGCGCCGCGATGTCCCCGCCATCCTTGGGGCACTTCACCCCGGTCGGCATCGACTTCGTCCCCTTGCACTTCGGGAACCGCGTGCACCCGAGGAACTCCCCACTCCGCGACCTGCGCACGATCATCGGACGCTCACTGCACTCCGGGCAGGCCACGTCCACATAGCGCTTCTCCTTCTGCTCGTTCTTGAGCGGGCGCGTGAAGGTGCAGCTCTTGGGGTGATGCTCGCAAGCGATGAAGGGCCCGAAGAACCCGCCCTTCGGGATCAGGCGCCCCCCGCAGGTCGGACAGCGCTCCTGTTCGAGCGCCCCGAGGTCGTGTGCCTCACGGATCAACGCCTCCGTATCGACCGAGCCGAGCGAGGTCTCGAAGGGGCTCCAGAACGCCTCCAACACCTTCTCCCACGACAGGGTGCCTTCCTCGACCTTGTCGAGCTCGTGCTCCATCTCGGCGGTGAAGCCGACGTCGAACTCGCGCGGGAACTGCCGCACCATCACCTTCTCCACCGACTCGCCGAGCGGCGTGGGGAAGAAGCGGCGCTGCTCGAGGTCGGCGTAGTGCCGCTCGGTGAGCGTCGAGATGATCGAGGCGTAGGTCGACGGGCGTCCGATCCCCCGCTTCTCGAGCTCCTTCACGAGCGAGGCTTCGGAGTAGCGCGGCGGCGGCTCGGTGAAGTGCTGGGTCGGGTCGACCGACGTCACCGGGACCTTCGCCTTCGCCGGGATCGGCGGGAGGGGCTGCGCATCCTCGAGCGCCGTGTGGTCCCCCTCCTCGTGCGCCTCCTTGTAGAGGGCCAGGAAGCCGGGGAACTTCACGACCGAGCCGGTAGCGCGGAAGAGATAGCGCCCGAGGTCGAAGTCGATGGTCGTCGTATCGAACATCGCCGGCGCCATCTGTGACGCCATGAAGCGCTGCCAGACGAGCGTATAGAGCTTGAGCTGCTCGGGGGTCAGATAGCGGGCGACCGACTCCGGGGTCCGCGCCGGATCGGTCGGACGGATCCCCTCGTGCGCGCCCTGCGTCGCCTCGTCCTTGGCCTCGGTGTAGAGCTGCGGGCCCTCGGCGAGATACGAGGCCTCGAACTGCGAACCGAGGTACGCCCGCGCCGCGGCCGCCGCCGATTCGGCGACGCGCACATGGTCGGTACGCATGTAGGTGATGAGACCGACCGCGCCCTCCGCCGTCGAGAGCTGGACGCCCTCGTACAGATTCTGCGCGAGACGCATGGTCCGCTTGGAGCCGAAGCCGAGCTTCTTCGCCGCCTCCTGCTGGAGGGTGCTCGTCTTGAACGGCGCCTCAGGGCGCTTCCGACGCTCACGCTGCTTGAGGTCGGTGACGTCGAAGCTCTTCCGCTGCGCTAGCTCGGCGACGATCGCCTGCGCCGCGTCTGCGCTCCCGATCTCCGGCTTGGCCCCGTCGATGTGATGCAGCTTGGCGGCGAAGGTCTGGCCCTGGTACGCGAGCTGCGCGGTGATCTTCCAGTACTCGCGCGGGATGAAGGCGCGGATCTCACGCTCACGCTCCACGAGGAGGCGGAGGGCGACGGTCTGCACGCGGCCGGCGGAGAGCCCCTTCTTCACCGTCTTCCAGAGGAGCGGGCTCGCCTTGTAGCCGACGAGGCGGTCGAGGACGCGTCGCGCCTGCTGCGCATCGACCTTCTTCTGGTCGATCGCACGGGCCTTCTGCAGCGCCTCGCGGACCGCGTCCTTGGTGATCTCGAAGAAGAGGGCACGCTTGATCGGCGGGGCCTGTCGCCCCGCGATCTGCTGCTCGACATGCCAGGCGATCGCCTCTCCCTCGCGATCGGGGTCGGTCGCGATGAAGACCTCCTTGGCGGTCTTCGCCGCGCTCTTCAGTTCGGCGACCGTCTTCTCCTTCCCGGGGATCGTCACGTACTGCGGGGTGAACCCGTGCTCGATGTCGATCCCGATGTGCTTGACCGGGAGGTCCCGGATATGGCCCACGGTCGCCTTCACGGCGTACCCGGAGCCGAGGTACTTCCCGATGGTCTTGGCCTTGGCGGGGGACTCGACGATCACCAGTGACTTGCCCGCCGCGGCCCGGGCCGCCTCCTCGTCGTGCGGGAGTTCGGGCTCGGCCACGACGCGCTTGGCCCGCTTGGCGACGGTCTTGGTCGCCGACTTCGCCGCCTTCTTCACGGACTTCTTCACGGTCTTCTTCTTGGTGGTCGCCATAAGGTGGGCTATCCTAGTCCGGTCGCTGTCCCAATGCAAGCGCAACTATAAGAGTGGCCACGTCGTCCGCCCCCATCGAATCGGTGCTAACCACATGATTTGATTGCAGATAGAGGGCTTCACGACGCCGCAGGAGATTCCGGACCGATTCCACCGGATCCAGACCCCGCAGCAGGGGCCGGTCGGCGACGGTCGCCCCCATCCGATGCACCGCGACCTCCGGCGAGACGGCAAGGTAGATGGCCCGCCACGACACCCCGAATCGGGCCCGATGGTCCGGGTCCTCGACCCATCCCCCGCCCGGTACCAGGACCACCGGAGGGCCATCGGCGGGGGCCATCTCGGCGGTCAGCCGCCGCTCCCAGGCGCGGAACGCCCCCTCCCCCGCCTCCGCGAAGAGCTCGGCGATGGTGCACCCTGCGGCCCGCTCGATCGTGCGGTCGAAGTCGATGCACGGCCAGCCGAGTCGCTCGGCGACCAACGCCCCGACGGTGCTCTTCCCCGCACCGGGCAACCCCACCAGGACGATCGATCGTGGCGCGCCGGGCGAGGCGCCCGCGCGGGAATCAGCCCCGGCGTTCGTCGACACGCGCGAGATAGGCGGCGAGGTTCCGCTGCAGTTCGCCGAGCGAATCCCCACCGAACTTCTCGAGGAGCGCGTCCGCGAGGACGAGTGCGGTCATCGCCTCGGCGATCACCCCCATCGCGGGCACCGCGGTCACATCGCTCCGCTCGACGGAGGCCTCGGCGGGGGCCCCGGTCGCCGTGTCGACCGTCGCGAGTGGGCGCATCAAGGTGGAGATCGGCTTCATCGCCACGCGAAGGACGAGCGGTTCACCCGTCGTCATCCCCCCTTCGAGCCCCCCGGCATGATTGGTCTCGCGTCGCACATGCCCGCGGCGGGTCACGCCGGCGTCGGGGACGATCGCGTCGTGCACCGCGGAGCCGCGTCGACGGGCCGCGTCGAAGCCAAGACCCATCTCGACTCCCTTCACCGCCGGGATCGAGCAGAGCGCCTGCGCGAGGCGCCCATCGAGCTTGCGGTCCCAGGCGACGTGTGAGCCTAATCCGATCGGGAGGCCGGTCACGACCACCTCACAGATCCCACCGAGGGTGTCACCGGCGGCCTTCGCCTCGTCAATCGCCGCGAGCATCCGCGCCTCGGCGTCACGATCCAGGCAACGCACCGGCGAGGCATCGGCCGCCGCATTGAGATCGGCGGGCCACGCCATCGGCGACGCCGCATCGACCCCGCCCAGATGGACGAGATGGCTGCCGATGGTGATCTCACAGGCGTCGAGGAGCCGCCGAGCGACGGCGCCCGCCGCGACGCGTGCGACCGTCTCGCGAGCCGAGGCGCGCTCCAGGATGTCGCGCGCATCGGTGCGATCGTACTTGAGGAGCCCGGTGAGATCGGCGTGTCCCGGGCGGACGCGGGTCACCTGGCGGGCGCGACCTCGCTCGGTGGCATCCTCCGGGCGCGGCGCGGGATCCATGATCGCCGACCAGTTCGCCCAGTCCTTGTTGCGTATGAGGATCGCGATGGGTGAGCCCAGCGTCTCCCCGGCGCGCACGCCCGAGAGGAACTCGCCGCGGTCCTGCTCGATCTGCATGCGACGCCCACGGCCATACCCCTGCTGGCGGCGCGCAAGGTCGCGATCGAGGTGATCCACCTGAAGCGGCAGCCCCGCCGGCACGCCCTCGACGAGGGCGAGCCCGGCCGGGCCATGGGATTCACCGGCGGTGCGGAAGGTGAGCCGCGTCATCGGACGATGCGCTGCACCAGGCTCACGGTCTGTCGGGCGTCCCGCGGATGACCTCGCCCTCATCGACGATGTGCGGGGTCACGAGGATGAGGAGATCCTGCTTCCGCTCCTCGAGGCGTTCCTGTCGGAAGGCGCGCCCGATCCATGGGAGGTTCATGAGGATCGGGATCCCGGATTTGACCGTGGAGACCTGAGTCTGCGTGAGGCCGGCGATCACCACCGTCTCACCATCGGCGACCAGGACCTCGTTCGTCGCGGTCCGCTCGCTGATGCTCGGGCCGGCCGCCGTCGTCCCGAGCAACGATTGCTGCCCTGCGGAGATCTCCAGATTCACCTGGCGGTTCGCCGTGACATGAGGAGTGACATCGAGGGTGATCCCAACCCGCTGGCGGAAGATCTGTGGTGCGACCGCCTGCAGCTGACCAGGGACGATCGGTGGGGTGAGGAGAAAGGCGATCTCGGAGCCGGCGAAGAGCGTCGCCGTCCGGTTGTCGATCGTCGTGGTGCTCGGCTCGGCCTGCACATCGGAGAGCTGCTCGGAGCTCAAGGCATCGAGGAACGATGTGAGATTATACCCGCGGAGCACCGTATTGAAGATGAGTGAGAGCGCGGAGCTCTGCTGGAACAACCGATTCGCGTTGGCGACCCCCGAGAAGGCGTCACCCGCCAGATTGATGCGAAAACTCCCCTGGACGGGGGTCTGTCCCCCGGGAAGGAGACGCGGCACGAGCCCCTGCTGGAACGTCGCGGGGGTCCCCACATCGTAGCTCACGCCAAGCTCCTGCGTGGCGGTGCGATCGACGGAGATGATCTTCGCGCGGATCGCGACCTGCGGCGTGCGCCGATCGAGATCCCTCACGTACCGCACGATGTCCGAGAGACGCGAGGCTGTCTCGGTGATGATGATCGTGTTGGTCTTCACGTCCGTCGCGACGGTCCCGCGTCCGCAGGATGTCGGGGAGGTCAGGGTGGGCGGCGCCGTCTGCGCCCCGGTGGGTGGGGCGCTCGAGGCACCCATGCCACCCGATGGTGCGCTGGCGCACGCCGCGATCAACTGCTTGATCGTCTCGGCCAGTTCCGCGACCTTGGCATAGTTCACCGGAATGACCTGTGAGACCAAGGGCTCGACCGAGGTCCGATCCGCGATGTTCTTGTAGCTATCGATCGTGATGATCCCCGTGGAATCCTCGACCGCCGAGAACCCGTTCGCCTGCAGGATCTTCCCGAGGGCGATATCCCAGGGCTGATTGGCGATCTCCGCGGTGATGGCCCCGGTGACCTGAGGCCCGAAGACGAAGGTCCGGCCTGAATGCTCGGCAAAGACCGCGATGACCTCGTTGATCGGGGTCGCGACGAAGGCGACGCTGATGCGCGAACGCGGCGGCTGTGCCATCGAGGCTCGCTCCGCGCTGTGGGTGGGGGCAGCCACCGGGACCTCCCCCTCGACCGCGATCAGCACGTCGGCGCGAGCCGTCCCCGGTATGTTGCGGACGGCCGCCTCTCTGGCGGGCACATCGCCCGCGGCGATCGCGGGCCTCCCCCACCCCATCAGGACCGCCACCAGCGCGACCCGTGCCCCTCTGCGCGTCATGGCGTCTTCTCCTTGCGAGGATCCTTGAGCATCAATATCTCCTGTCGCGTGTTACCGAACTCATCGATCGCCACCACGACCTCTTTGGCACGGATCGCCGTGACCCGAATGCGTCCAAAGACCGAGCCCACCTTGGCCCGATAGAGCTGGTTCGTCGAAACATCCTTCATCATCGCCACCGACTGGCTCCCCGTCGGATCTACGAGGATCCCCGTGACCCGGAGGTCGGCAAAGAGGGGACGGACCTCTCCGCTGGCGATCAGCGAGGCGAAGGGATCACGACGCCCCCGACGCTCGTAGGAGAATTCCTCACGGAGCAAGGTGACGCGCCCCGTCGAATCGGTGGCGATCATCGCGTTCGCCGCCTTGGCCCGCGGGGCAGCCGTAGGCGCCGTCCTCGGCACACCACCCTGGGCCGACGCTGGCCGAATCGGCCCGACGAAGACCAGGCCGCCTACCAGAAGCAGCCAGACCCGGGTGATCATGGCGCCACCCCCGTGCGGACGACATAGGTCTGCACATCGAATGTCGCCGATAGCATCTGTTCTCCCATCACCGCCTCACGCCGACCCGGCGTCGTCACCGGGGACAACGTCACATTGACCGGGACGATGATCCGCCGTAGCGAGGCGATCGAGGCCAAGACCTCGCCGATCTCATGATAGGTCCCGCGCAACGAGAGCCGGAACCCGAAGGTATCGAAGGTGGTCCCCGTCACGGCCTGGCTCGGGGAGAAGTCCCCGAGCTCGAGGTTGTTCCGACGCGCCGCCGCCAGGATCTGATCGAGGAGTGCCGGCACTTCGTTCCCCGAGGGGATCAGCGACCGCATGAGCCGGAGGTTCTCGTTCAGCTCCGCCTGTTGCCGGTCGAGGGAATCGACCGACCCACGCGCCAAGACGGCCTTCGCCCGCTGATTGCTCGCCTCGAGCCTCTCGACGTGCGCCGCCACCTCCACCAGCGAGGCCGCCTGCGGTTGATGGAGGAAGTACCAGTACGCGAAGACCCCGGCGAAGGCCAGGAGGCTCACCAAGAACATGGCCTGATCCCGCTGACTCGTCGGTCGACCGATCATCGATCAGGCCCAGGCACGGTGAGGGGGACGGTCCGTAGCAGCGCCGGATCGGGCCGCTCATATACCAGATCAAGCGTGAACTCATTGACCGCCTTTCCCTCCACCTCCGTCGCGGTTGAGGTCGCGAGATTCACGTCGGCGATGAAGGGCGAGGCCTCCAGTTGCTTCATGAAGATCGTGAGCGCCTGGATATCGATCGTCACCCCGATCACCCGCACCGCGAGTGGCGGCAGCGAGTCGGCGGCGATCTGATCCACCGAGGCCGTCGTGACGGCTGACGATTGTGCGACCGACCGCAGCCAGGTGTACATCGGGAGGGATCGCGCGATCTCATCGAGCAGATGCGGCCAGATGAAGCGACGGCGGTCGAGCACCGAGATCGTCCCCATCTGCGCGAGCACAGAGTCCCGCTGGGCCTCGGCCGTGCGCAGCCGTGTGATCACAGCGCGGAATCGGATGCTGTCCTGGGTCGCCCGCGTCTCCTGCGCCAGGAGGTCCGTCGCCATCCGTCGCTGGAGGTTCCACATCGTGCCGCCGATCGCACCCGCGAGCATGACGCTACCGAGCGCGATGGTCAGCCAGGGATCCGTGAATCGGCCCCCGAACCCCGCGACGAGCGCGCCAAGGTCGATGCGCCGACGCGCTGCCTTGGGTTTCGCCGTGGTCCCCGGGAGGAGATTGATCTCGATCATCGCCATGCGATCACCCCGGGCCCCGCAGCGCGAGACCGATCGCCAGCATGAAGAGCGGTGCGACCGCCTCGGCGTCCAGCGACTCGAAGGCCCCCTCGCGAGCCGTGAGGTTGGCCAGCGGGGTAGCGAGGACGATCGGGACACGGAGGCGCGCGCCCATCGTGTCCAGCATGCCTGGCGTCCGCGCTCCGCCCCCACAGACATAGACCGACGAAACCTGCACTTGGGAGTGCGATGCGGAGGCGAGGAAGGCCGCCGCCCGTTCGATTCCGACGGCGATCTCCTCCCCCCGCGCGACGAGCACCGTGTCGAGCGCCGTCGAGCGATCCGGAGCATCGAGGACGGCCTTCGCCTCTTCCGCGCTCAGGCCAAGGTCACGTTGCAGGTCCTCGCGGAGTCGGCGCGTCCCGACGTTCAGGTCGCGCGTCAGGACCGGCACCCCATCCTCGACGATGTTGATGTTCGTGCTCTCGTGCCCGATGTTCACGAGCGCCACCACCCCGGTCATCGCCTCAGGATGGCTTCGCTCGAAGGCATTGTGCAGAGCGAAGGAGTCCACGTCGACGATCGCGGCGGTGAGTCCGGCCTCCTCGAGCACCCGCAACTTCGCCTCCACCAGGTCGCGCTTGGCCGCGACGAGCAAGACCCGCATCTGCTCATCGTCCGCCTCGGGATCCAGGATCTGGAAATCGAGCTCCACCGAATCCATATCGAACGGGACATGCTGTTCCGCCTCCCAGCGCATGAGCTCCTGCACCTGGGACGCCTTCACCCGGTCGATGATGATCTTCTTGACGATCACATCACGCCCCCCGACCGCCGTCGCCACCGCCGCCGGGTTGACCTCCGCGGCGCTCAGGGCGGCCCGGATGGCATCGGAGACGATGGCCGGATCCATGACCTCCCCCTCCACGATCGCGTCGGCCAGCAGGGGGACCATGGCCACCCGGGCGAGCTCTGGCTCGGCCCCGCCGTGGTCGATGACGGCCACTTTGACGAGCCCCGACCCGATGTCGAGTCCTACGGCTGTCTTCTGCTTGCGGGAGAAAAGGGCCATGACGGGAGCGAAGGGGACGACCTACGACAACCGAGGAACGTTGCCCCTCGGGTGACGACGGGCCGGCACGCGATGACGCTCTATGGTAGAGCACCGCCGCTGAAACTATAACGAATTACATGGGGGGAGGTCACACCCTCGGCGGCCAGGTCATTCCCCAGGTCGCGCGAAGATCGCGCCGGCAGCGGCGGGGCGAAGGGTGGATCCGTAGCAGCGCATGCCGGCCGGGGTCTGTTCGACGGAATCGGGGACGAGCCAGACGAGAACCCGGCGGCGCGCCCCTCGTGGGCCGGTCGCGTCGATCTCCGCGAGGACCACCGCCGCACCGACATGACGCCAGCGCACCTCGACTCCACGCCCACCGTCGAGCGACCAGCGCTGTCTCCACAGACGAAGGGGAACAGACAGGCACAGGTCGGGCACACTCGGTGGAGTGGTGGCCACCTCGAGCCCGAATATCAACCCGCGGTACGCGTCGAGCGCGTCCATGGCCACGGTCGACCTCTGGACCGCTGTACTGGCGCGCCCCAGCGCGATCGCCGCCAACGCGGAGAGCCAGAGCACGATGAAGAGGATCTGCGGGAGGAGGAATCCCCCCCTATGGTCGCGCTGCCGCATTCCCTATCGTGCCTTCGAATGGAGCATCGACACCGTACACGCGCACGCCGACATGCACCCACCCCATCAGCGAATCCTGTCGGAGGGTGAGTCCGCCCTCTGCTCGGGAACGAAGGGGTCCCACGATCGGTTGCACAGGGCCACAGATCCCCTGAGGACAGGCGCGCCACCCCAGCATCCATCCCTGCCCGGCCGTAGGGTAGGTCAGGAGGCGGATCTCACGAAACACTTCCGCGGGGCTCCCCGGGGTGAGCAACCACGAGGTCTGCAGGGTGAGGCGCACCACCTGACGATCCCGTAGCTCTGGAGAGGCAAAGGGCGTATCCGTGCCACATCCCTCAGCCGCCGCGAGCCGACTGACCTCGACGATGCGCGACGTATCCCATCGCGGACCCTCCGATGAGTCCTCTCGGTAGACCTCGAGCAGATCCCCCTGCGCGGGCATATCACTCGCGAACGTGAGCGCGTCGAGGGAGCCCGGACTCATCGGTGCAAGGGTGATCGAGGAGGGCCCGACGGCACAGGTGACACCGGCAACTAGGCGCAACTCCGCTTGGAGTGCCGTGTCACCGAGGACATACGGGCGCCGGAGCTGGTATCCGATCGTCGACAGCACGGAGAGGACCTCATGCCCCAGCCGTTCGGCCTCTCCCCGACGCGCAAGCTGAGCCGAGGTGCGCTGCATATGGAGGAGTGCCCCGACCGACGCTCCCGAGACGATGCCCCCGACGGTCAGCCCCACCATGAGCTCCACCAACGTGAGACCGGACCGGATCCTCATCCGCATCGGCGCCTGACCGCCAAGGCGAGGTGGACGATGCGAGGGGGATGACCCGCCTCGACCACGCCCTGAAGCTCGACGATGGAATCCAAGCGTCGCAGCCGCCAGCGCGAGGACACTGACCGGTGATCCGTGGTGGTCCACGAGGAATCTTGGGTGGGGCAGGCGCTGCGTTCAAACGCCTCGAGGTGGGCGAGCGCCACACGCGCACCCACGATACGTCGCCAAGCCCACAGCTCCGTGCGTTGGGCGTGCACGGCCCCGGCGATCGCTCCGGTTGCCCCAACGGTGAGCAGGAACAGGGCGACGAGACACTCGGCGAGGGAGATTCCGGGACGTTGACTCATGCGTCAGGAAGATCGACGAGATCGTCCAGGCTCTATCACCTTCCAGCCGCCGCTACCACACTGGGAACGCACCCCGGTCCTGATGCGGAACAACCCGTCCGCACGGGAATGGCCCGGGCGCACACTGGCCACCCGCCGGGCAACACCGTTTCCTCGTCACAAAACACGGGAGGGGGCTGGGTTCGCGCAGGAACCCAGCCCCCTCCCGTGACACCGGCTGCCCGCTCAGGTACGCCCTAAGCGGAGAGACTCACAGCGCTCGCACCGTCGAGCTTACGGGGCTTCGTCCTCACAGACCGGCGCACCAGTCGCGGTCGAATCCGTGCCAACCTTGATCGTGCACGGACGCGTCGCCCCGGAAGCGGACGCAGTGGCTTGCCAGCCACCCTCCAAAGTGCCCAGGGTGATCGTGACACCAGCCGACGGGGTGAAAAAGCTCGAGAGCTTCGCCACGTCAGCAACCTCGTAACTGCCGCTGTCAGCGAAATACGATTCCTGGGCCGTCTGGAGGTTTCGGAGATCCGATTTGAGGCTTGACTCGACCGCTCGTGATTTCGTGCTGCCAAACCGGGGAATCGCGATGGCGGCCAGGATGCCGATGATCACAACGACGATGAGTAGCTCGATCAGGGTGAAACCGCGACGCATCTGAGACATGACGACTCCTATAAGGCGGATGGATGATGACACAAATTGACCTGCCGAGAATAGTACGATTTGGCGGCATGAGTGGCAACTTATGGACGGACCCGCCCCCCGTTGAAGCTCAAGCGGGTCGCCACACGGTCGACTGCGAACACCGCCACGTCGAAGTCTCGACCGGTACGGTCAAATGGCCGGCCGGTCCCAACCCACGCATTGCGGGAATCAACCGAATCACTCGCCGCCAGGAGAGAATCTGCGACGAGTCGCATCCGAGCGAACACCTGGGGGGCAAACCCGTTGGCCCGCGCCGCTACCGCCAGCCGTCTCCCCTCGGCGAACCTGCGGAGGGAAAGGAGACAGGCTCCTTGGGTGATCCAAGCCTCCTCCGTGTTCGGGAACCCAGCGAGGACCGGAGCGAGGATTGGCAATGCTTGGCCACACCGATGGGTCATCTGCAGGAGCCGCGCGTACTGGAGACGCGGCTGCGGCGCGGTCGGCATTAGGGTGACCGAGCGAGCGATGTATGCCTCCGCCCGCTCGGTGCTCCCCAAGCGGAGATACAGCTCACCGACCGCGGACTGCCCTCGATAATTCGTCGGGGCGTCTGCGACCAGCGTCGTGAACACGGTCAGCGAATCCGCCCAGGTCGGCTGTCGCGTCGCGCTCTGCCACCCACCGGCGACCACCAACGCGACCGCCGCGATCACCACGAGACCCCGGAGGCGCTGGTACCGCGACCAAATCCCTTGGAAAAGGCACCCCGCGAGGAGACCGAGACCGGCACTGGGAAGGAAGAGGGTCCGCTCCGCCAGCAGGATTCCCGTCGGGAAGAGCAGATTGGACACCAGCAGGAAGGTCAGGGGGATCCAGACCAGGGCGAGCAGCATCCCCCCAGCCCGCACCCGCCATGCCTGACGGGAGAGGACCACGACCCCGATCAGCATCAGCGCCGGTACGAGATGCGGTGCGCCGAGGGTCCGGTGAATGGTCACCTGCTGCGGGGAGTAGTCCGCGTACAGTCGCGCCGGCCACACGAGGAGCCGAAGGGTCTCCGGCCAGAGTCCCACCGCCCCCCAGATGCGCTCCCCGTGTGTAAGCCCGACAAGGGCATCATGGGGCACACCGCTGATCCGACCGAGGACGAGTGTCCGTAGGGTGAGATAGACCACGGTCAGGAGGGCGACGGCTCGGACCATGCCCCATCCCCGAGCCGCCTCCATCGGTCGCCACCCCTGACCCGATCGCCACAGGATGAGCTCGACCGCGACCAGGAGTGCTGGCAGCACGATCGCATGTTCCTTCGACAGCAGCGCGACGGCATACAAGATGAGTATCCCGACCACGGCACCCCGGGTGAGGCCTTCAGACCGTCGGGACCGTACATAGAGATTCACCGACGAGATCAGCGACAGCCCGACCAGTAACTCCGCCTGGCCCACCACATTGGCCACGGCCTCCACATGGGCCGGATGGATCGCGAAAAGCGAGGCCCCAACGAGCGCGGCACGCGGCGAAAGGAAGTGCTCACAGAGGGTCAGGGTAGCGACCGAGGCCGCAGCGTATAGCCCCACGCTGACGGCATGAAACAGCCACGGCGCGCCATCGCCCAGCGTCCACTGGAGACCGAACAGGGCGAGGGTCAGCGGCCGATAGAGATCCGGAGGGAAGGCGCCGGTCCAGTAGGTCTCGCCGAAGAGACGCCAGAGCTGCCGCCATTCGTGTATTCGCTCGTTGTCGACGATCATCGGCAGATCGTCATAGGCGAATCCATTGGACAGGCCCGTCGCGGACGCCGCGACCGCGAGTGCCGCGACGATCGCGACCCTCCACCATCGGGCCAATCGCAGATTATCCTCCCCTGCATGGCTGAGCATCGTGAGCAAGAATCTAGCGAGGGCGGCCTCCGCATCTCCCCGCTGCTCACCATCCCCGCGCACGAACTCACCATCCACGCCACCCGCGCCGGGGGCCCCGGCGGGCAGCACGTGAACACCAGCAGCACCCGGGTCGAACTCACCTGGTGCATCGCGACCTCGCGCGCGCTCACCCAGGCCCAGCGCGAGCGCCTCCTGGCGCGGCTCGCCTCTCGGCTCGACTCGGCCGGCACGATCCGTATCGTCTCCGCCGAGACCCGAAGTCAACGGCAGAACCGTCTGCGCGCGCTGGAACGACTCGCCGAGATGATCGCCGCTGCGCTCGTGGTCCCGAAGGTGCGAAAGAAGACCCGCCCGACACGGGGGTCGGTCGAACAGCGCTTGTCAGAGAAGAAGCGGCAGACGGAGCGAAAGACGAACCGTCGCTGGCGCGGCGAGGATTGATCGGACGAACCCCCCGCGTCGCGACCGCCTCGAGGCGGTCGCGACGCGGGGCTCAGCGCCCATTGTCACCGATCAGCAACGACGGGTCGCCCAGGGCGACCACCAGCGCGCCGAGCGCCGCCGCCCGGCGCCCCTCCAGCTGCGCGAGCCGTAACCGCTCATCGAGCACGGCGCGCTCCCGGAGGTTCACGATCAGCAACGAGCTCGCCCCCGTCTCGAACCGCCGCTGCTCCGCCACGAGCAGGGCCTCCGTCGCGACAATCACCCGTCGCTGCCCCGCAAGCTGCCCCTCGACCCCGCGGAGCTCGACCGTGGCGCGATCGACCGCGAGCGCGACGTCGCGCCGGACGCGGTCCCGCTCCCACCGGAGCTGGGTGGTGCGCGCCTCAGCGGAGCGCAACCGCCCGAACTCCCGGCGCGCGAGGAGCGGGAGACGGGTCGAGACGCCGGCCTTGTAGTCCTCGCCGCTCAGATCGAGCGCCCCGAACTCACGCCCCGCCCCGAGCCCCGCGACCTCCAGGTTCGCCGATGGCACCACCGAGACCAGTGCGAGCCGACGCTGCGCATCGGCCTGCAACCAGCGCACCTGCACCTGCTGCACCGCCGGGTGCCGATCGATCGCCCCCGTGAGAGTCAGTCGCGAGACCACGAGCCGCATCCCAGCGGGGGCGCTCGTCGCCGGAAGCGCGACCGGCTCCCCCTGCGCGCCCCAGAGATACCCCGTGACCACGAGGCGCGCGGCCTCGCGCGCCGCGCGCGCATCGATCGCGAGCACGCGGCGTCGCTCCCACTCCGCGAGGGCCTCGACGCTATCGATCGCCGCACCGGCCCCCGCGATCACCCGCTTCCGCACCGCATCGAGTCGGAAGGCCGCGAGCGCCACCCCCTCCTCCGCGATCCGGAGCCGTGCCTCCCCCTCCCACCAGCTCCCCCAGTCACGCGCGGCCCCCTGCAACAGCCGCGCGACCGCGAGGTCGCGATCGGCATCGGCCCCCTCGTCGGCGAGCTCGGCCTGCCGGAGCGCGGTGCGTCGTTCGTCGGTGAGGAGCCGCGGACCGATCGGGAGACTCACCCCCGCCGAGAGGAGCCCCTGCCCCGGCGTCTTCCGCTCAGGATTGATGATCTGCCCTGCCGCACGCTCCCATCCCATCGTGAAGTCGAGCCCCCACGGCGTCGGCACGGTCAGTCGCGCATCGAGCTCATCGAAGTAGCCGATCCCGTTGAATCGCTTGAGATCCCAGGTGGCAGAGATGGAGGGATCGAACCCCCCACGAGCAACGCGCAGCTCCTGTGCGACCTGCCGCCGCTGCTCCATCGCCTGCTGCGCCAACGGGTGCGTGTCGCGCACGCGCGACAGGAAGGCCTCGAGCGAGAGGGAATCGGCCCCCTGCCCCACCACCGCCCTCGGCGCGATGAGTCCAGCGAGGAGCACGGCGAGGCGTGCGCCCCACCGCACCGCGGTGCCCCACCGCATCAGACGGCCGATCATGGCGTCTTGGCGCCGCCCGAGCCCGCATCCGCCGGCAACGCCGGTGGGAACCCATTGAGCGTCCGCCAGATCTCGAAGCCGACCGTGACATCGCGCAGGAGCGCCCACCCACGCGCCCCAGATCCGATCCGCAACTCATCGGGCCAGGCCTCGTCCTCGGGATCGGCCTCGACCAGGACCCGATACGATCCGGTCGCAGACGCCACCTCGTCGATCACCGCCACCCGACCCCCGAAGGTCCCCACCGCGACACTCGGCCAGCCGCTGAACTGCACCGCGGGCCACCCGTCGAACTCGATCCGCACCTTGTCGCCGATGCGCAGCAGCGGGACATCGCGCGCGCGCACGAGGAAGCCGACCGCGAGCGTCGCATCGTCGGGCTGGATCGTCGCGATCGCCTCCCCCTCCTTCACGACCTCCCCGACCCCGGCGCGCAGCGCGCGCACCACGATCCCATCGCGCGGCGCGCGCACCACCAGGAGGTCACGTCGCCCTTCGAGGTTGTCGCGACCGGACTGCAGCTTCGCCACCTCCGCTGCCCCCTCTGCCGCCTCGGCGAGGGTGCCGTCACGGTCGGACTCGACCTTCGCGATCTTCTCCGCGTATTCCGCGTCGACGCCGCGCCGCTCGGCCTGCGCGGTATTGAGCGCGGCGGCCTGCTCGATCGCGAGCGCCGAGGCGCGCTGGGCGCGCTGACGCGCCACCTCGAGCTCGAGCGCCGACTGCAGACCATCGCGCACGAGGGTCACGGTCCGGTTGAGCTGCACGGTGGCCAAGGAATCCTCGAGCCGCGCGGCGGCGAGCGTCGCGCCCCACTGTGTGATCCGATTGTCGGCCTTCACGCGCGCGGCGACCCAGGCGCTATCGAGCGCCCGGAGCTGCCGCGTGAGCGCCGCCGCCTTGCTCCGCTTGGCCTCGACCGCGGCCTCCTTCTGGCGCACCTGCTCCCCGGCGCGCTCGAGGACACGAGGATCGAGATAGGCGTCCTTCACCTCGGTGAGGGTGACGATCGGATCACCCACCTTCACCACGGCGCCCTCCTGCACATACCAGCGCACGATGCGTCCCCCGACCGCGGCCACCGCCTGGTGCGGACGCGCCATCGGGTCGAGCGCGGTCACGTCCCCATTCGCCTGGATGTTCTGCTGCCAGGGGAGGAAGGCGACGATGATCAGGAAGAGTCCCATCCCACCGAGCCACTGAGTCAGGCGGCGGAAGGAGGGTTGCTTCGCCAACAGCTTGACGCTGTCGAGCTCTGCGCCGCCGTCGTTCAGGAGATCGAGTTCGCTCGCCATCAGAGCACGCGCCGTTCGGTGGAGAGGAGTGCCGCCATCTGCGGGGTACGCGCCGCCTCCGTCCAAGGCGCGTTGAGCTGGAGCTGCCCATCATCGAGGACGAGCACGCGATCGCTCAGGGCGAGGAGATCCTGCGAGTGCGCGACGATCACGAGGGTCCACGGCGCCGACCGATCGGTGAGCGCCGTGACGAGGGCCCGACGTGCCTCCGGTTCGACGGTCGCGAGACATTCGTCGATCAACAGGAGACGGGGTCGTGAGGCGATCGCGCGGGCGATGAGGAGGCGCGTGCGGAGCGTCGAGGGCAACCCACGGCCACCCCCCGCCAGCGGGGTGCGCAGGGCGAGCGGGAGGCGCTGGATCTGGTCGGCGGCGCCGACGACGCTCAGGGCGGCGAGCACTTCCGCCGTCCCCACGCCGGAGCGCCCAAGGGTGATGTTCTCCTCGACGGTCCCTTCGAAGAGATCGGCATCGCCGAGCAGGAGCCCCACGCGATCGCGCACGGTGGCCGGGTCGAGATCCCGGAGGCTCAGCCCATCGATCTGCACCGTCCCCTCGTAGCCGGTGAGGAGTCCCGCGAGCACCGCGAGCAGGGTCGATTCTCCTGACCCATCAGCACCCGTCACCGCGATCCGTTCCCCCGGCGCCACGGTGAAGGTGAGGTCGGCCAGGGCTGCGCGCTCACTCCCCGGATAGCGATAGGAGAGCCCATCGACCTGGAGTGCGACCCCGCCCGTGCGCGCGGGGATCGCCAACCCGACCGCCGGCTCGACCGCGAGATCGGTCACGCCGCCGAGCTTGTACACCGAGGTCATGACATCGTAGACCTCGGCGAGGGACCCGACGAGCCTCTCGATCCCGGCGAGCACGGTGACGATCACGAGCTCCGCCGCGACGAACTGCCCGAGGGTGATCTGCCGATCGATGACGAGGACGCTCCCGAGGATGAGGAGGGCACCGGTGACCACGGTCTTGAAGCCGATCGCCGCCCACGCCTGGGTGACGAGGACACGGAAATGCCGCTGCCGATAGCGGAGATAGCCGGCGACATGTCCATCCATCTTGTCGAGCGCTGGCGTCGCCCGTCCCGCCGCCTTGAAGGTGGTCGCCGCGCGCGCCACCTCCTCGAGCCAGTGCACCGTGCGGTACTTGTACGCGCTCTCGAGGAGACTCGTCTCCAACCCACGCGGCCCCGTATAGCGCACGATGAGGGCGAGCGTGACCACCAACCCGAGCCCGAAGAGGGTGAAGTACGGGTGGTAGAAGGTGAGGAGGAGAAGACCGAAGATCACCTGCAGCAGCGCCGTGGTGGTCCCGGTGAGCAGCTTGCCCAGGCTCTTCTGGATCGTGACGACCTCGAAGAATCGATTCATCCGCTCGGGGAGATCCTCGCGCCACGCCTCCTCGGTGCGGATCCGCGGCACACGGAGGGAGAACTCGAGCGCGACGCGCGCGAAGATGCGCTGTTGGATCCGCTCCACCGCCGCCAACTGCAACACCTGCAGCGCGCCCGTGGCCAGCGTCCCCGCCACCACGAACCCGATGAGGAGGACGACCGGCTGGAGGAAGAGCCCGCCCGAGACCAGCCCGATGATCGCCTGGACACCGAGCGGGAGGGTAAGGCTGAGGAGACCGACCAAAGTCGCGTAGCCGTAGACGAGCCCGATGTTCCCCCTCTCGAGGAGGAGGAGCTGCCCGAGCCGCTCGAGGGGCCCCGCCTTCTCCGCCGCCTCGGTCGAGGCCTGCTGCACACCGACGACGGGAAGGAGCACCGCCACCACGCCCTCGGGACCGGCGATCCGCGTGAAGAGGTCGGGGACCTCCATGCGTTCGGGCGCGGCGAACCCATCGGCGTCGCCGAAGCGAACGGTCAGGGACCCCGCCCCCACGTCGTCGACCATCGCGACCCGGGTCGCCCCCTGCGCATCGTCACCGATGACCAGGAGCGGGGCGGTCCCGCGCGCGAGGACGCTGGCCCAATCGCCACGTCCCGCCGACCTTCGTACGAAGGTGACCCCGGCTCGGCGCCCCACCTCGACCACGGCCTCGGTGAGCGCGGCAGCGGGCGCCTCGGGGAGCACCATCCGCCGGATGTCCTCACGCCACCCCTCCGGCGGTTCGTCCATGCGAAGTCGGCCGAGGATGTCGCGTGTCAGGCGTTCAGGGAGGGGTCGACGCATCGGAATCAAAAGGGGAGTATTTCTATCCGAAAAAATGTAACTCGTTGCAAAGCAACAGCGCACACGGCGTTATCGAGGCGGGATCAGCGCGCGGACCGCCACCGGCATCGCCACCGCTTCTTCCGAAACACCGTCGAATTCGATCGACGAGATGGTCAGAAGCGTCTCGAATTGGGGATTGCGCTGGATGGTGCGGGTAGGGCGCAACACCCCGCCGAAACGCTGGTACCCCTGGAAGACGGAGACGAGTTCCATCGCCCCCATCGGACCGGTGACCGAGGCGCTCACCCCGGCGCTGAGCCCCGTCTCCGCATCGAAGTACTCGGTCAGGATCTCGCCGGTGGGGCGCGTCATCCGCACCCGGTAGGTCGGTCGGCCCTCGAAGGTCGTCTGATCGACGGTCTCCACCTTGTCGAAGCGAGCGAGGTCGTGCAGATCGGCGTAGAAGTCGGCCTGATCGGCGATCAGCTTCCCCTCGGCCCCGGTCACCAGGGTGGGCGCCATCCCGGGCTGGATCGCCCAGGCGTGTTCGCCGTCGTAGCCCGAGAGGAGCTCCCCCATCGGCCCGAGCTGCGCGCGAAAGAGGTAGCGATTCGGTTTGACCTTGAGGATCTCGAGCGGGGCCTCGAGCCCCATCGCCGTCACGGCGAGGGTCCCCACCATCCGCATCGAGCGGGACCCCTCGAGCGCCGCGCGCCCACCGACGAGGGAATCGTGCCGGGCAGCGAGCGCCGCGGGGGTCGGGAGTGCCGTCTGCGCGGAGAGCGCGACGACCGGGGCGAGGACCGATGCCAGGGCGAGGAGGACGGCCCGGGAGGGGGAACCAAGGAGGGACACGGGGAGCTCGCAGAGAGGATGAGATGGGGCCGGCGCCGCACTGCCAGCCAGAGATGCTGGGAGAGATACGACGGTCACGGCGGCTCGGTTCCCTCCCACGATATCTTCCGAAAATGTCCCCGCGTGATCCCGCCCCCGCCGCCACCCCGGTCCGCCTCGACAAGTGGCTCTGGGCGGCGCGGTTCTTCAAGACGCGCTCGCTCGCGACCGAGGCGGTGGATGGCGGGAAGATCCAGGTCAACGGGGAGCGGGTGAAACCATCCAAACCGGTGAAGGTCGGGGACGAGGTCCGGGTGCGGATCGGTCCCTACGAGCACATCGTCGAGGTCACGGGGATGGCGGAGCGGCGCGGCCCCGCCACCCTCGCCGCCACGCTCTACCAGGAGACGGAGGCCTCACGGACCGCACGCGAGCGCCTGCACTGGCAGCTCACCGCCGCCGCCCCCGCCCTGGACCCCGAGAAAGGTCGCCCCACCAAGCGGGACCGCCGTGACCTCGAACGCTTCCGGAACCGCTAGGGCGCCGATTACCGTTCGTCTCGGCAGCAGATCCATCGGTTCCCCGCCCCTCAGGCCATCCTTGGAGTGACCCGCATGTCCGGCAGCACCGCACCGCACAACCCGAACACCCTCGGCTGGGGCTTCGCCGCCGTGATCATCGTGCTGGCGATCGTCGCGAACGTGACGGCCTACTCGATCCACAAGGCGACCTACCAGAAGCCGGATACGCCGGCGGCGGCGCAGGCCGCGCACTGAGGCGCACGGCGCCTCGCGGCGCGCCGCAGGCCGATGCTTGAAGGGGCGCCCGTCCAAGGACGGGCGCCCCTTCGCCGTTCACCGATCGAGCGCGAGGAGCCCGAGCGAACCGCCGCTCAGGTCTTGTGGCGGAAGGTGATCCGACCGCGGCTCAGGTCGTAGGGCGAGACCTCGACCGTCACCCGATCCCCCTGGAGCACCCGGATGCGGAAGCGCCGCATCTTGCCGGCCATCGTCGCGAGCACGTCATGCCCGTTGGAGAGGAGCACGCGAAAGGTCGCGCTGGGGAGCACTTCGGTGACGGTGCCTTCGAGTTCGATCGCCTCTTCTTTCGCCATGAGATCCGGTGCGGGTGAAGGGGGAAAGCTATCGAGCCGCCCCACGGGAGGGGTAGGGCTGGGACCCTATCCTTTTCCCTGCGGCCCACATAGCCTCCCCCCGTGCCCACGCTCGAACTCCTCGCCGCCGCCCTCGGGATCGCCTGTGTCTGGTGCAACGCGCGCGAACGGATCGAGGGATGGCCGCTGGCGATCGCGAGCGCCGCGCTCTACCTCGCCGTCTTCTGGGAGGCGCGTCTCTACGCCTACATGGGGCTCCAAGGGGTCTTCATCGTCCTCTCCGCCTCCGGCTGGTACGAGTGGCTCCATGGCGGGGCCGACCGCGGGCCGCTGCGAATCACCCGCACCACCGGCCGGCAGTGGCTCACGCTGGCGGCGCTCGGGATCGCCGGCTCCGCCGGTCTCGCGGTGCTCCTCGCCCGCACCACCGATGCCGCCATGCCCCTCACCGATTCGATCGCCTCGGTGGCGAGCGTCCTCGCGCAGTGGATGATGACGCGGAAGCTCATCGAACACTGGATGCTCTGGATCGTGATCAACGTGGTGAGCATCGGGCTCTTCCTCTCGCAAGCCCTCTACCCCACGGCGGCGCAGTACGCCGTCCTCCTCGGCCTCGCGATCGCCGGGCATCGCCACTGGACCCGCACATGGCAGCGACCCGACGCGTCGTCCTGATCGGCCCCGAGTCCACGGGGAAGACGACGCTCGCGGCGGAGCTGGCGGCGGCCTTCGGTGCGCCGTGGACGCCGGAATCCGCCCGCCTGATCGCGGAGTCGAACCCCGAGCCCCTCTCGGCGGCGACGATCGAACCGATCGCACGGCGGTGCATCGCACTCGAAGATGCGGCCCTCGCCACGCATCCCCCGCTCCTCATCCGCGACACCGATCTCGTGAGCACGGTGGTGTATGCGCATCACTACTACCACACCTGTCCGACATGGATCGAGGCGGAGGCGCAGGCGCGGTTGGGTGACCTCTATCTGCTCTGTGCCCCCGATCTCCCCTGGACCGCCGACGGCATCCGGGATCGTCGCGACTCGCGTGACGCGCTCTTCGAGGACTTCCGACGGGAGCTCACACGACGCGGGGCGCACATGGTGGTGATCCGCGGGACCGGGGCGGGGCGGCGGGAGGCGGCGATCGGGGCGGTGAGGGCGAGGCTGGGGACCGCAGACTAGCGGCGGGACGTTCCCAGCCGCCGGCACCACCCGCCGCCTACTGCACCATGTTGATCATGTCGAAGATGGGGAGGTACATCGCCACCACCATCCCCCCGACGACGACGCCGAGGAAGACGACCATCACGGGCTCGAGGAGGGAGAGGAGTCCGCTGACCGCGGCGTCCACCTCCTCATCATAGAAATCGGCGATCTTGCCCAGCATCTCGTCGAGACCGCCGGTCTGCTCACCGACGGAGATCATCGAGATCACCATCGGTGGGAAGACCTGGCTCTTGGCCAAGGGAGCGGCGATGGTATCGCCGCCGGCGATCGAGGCCCGCGACTCCATGATCGCATCGGAGACGACGCGATTCCCGGCGGTCTTGGCCGTGATCTCCAATCCGTCGAGGATGCTGACACCGGAGCTGATGAGCGTCCCGAGTGTCCGCGTGAACCGCGAGACCGCAGACTTCCGCAGCATGTCCCCGAGGACCGGGGCATTGATCAGGATCCGGTCGATCACGAGGTGCCCGTCGGGCGTCTTGTAGTAGCGCTGGAGCGAGACGACGAACGCCGCGACCACGGCGATCACCACCCACCAGAAGCGCTGCAGGAACTCCGACATCACGATCACGATGCGGGTGGGGAGCGGCAGGGCGACGCCCGCCGATTCGAACATGGTCTGGAAGGTCGGGATCACGACGACGAGCAGGATGACCACCGCACCGAAGGCGACGCTCAGAATCACCGCCGGGTAAATCATCGCCCCCTTCACCTTGCGCACGAGGGCATCGTTCTTCTCCATGAACGTCGCCAATCGGAGCAGGATCGTATCCAGGATGCCACCCGCCTCTCCGGCAGCGACCATGTTCACATAGAGATCGGTGAAGGCATTCGGATGTTTGGCCAACGCATCGGCCACCGTGTGCCCGGACTCCACGTCGAAGACGACCTGCCGCGTCACCTCTTGGAGGACCGGGTTCTCCGATTGCGTCGCGAGGATGTCCAACGCCTGCACGAGCGGGAGGCCGGAGTTGATCATCGTCGAGAACTGTCGGGTGAAGATCACGATATCTCGCATCGTGACCTTGCCCGAGGTCTTCCGCTTCGTCACTTCGTCGAGCTTGACGACGGTCAGGCGCAGTCGCTTGAGCTGCGCGGCGGCATCGTCTCGGCTCGAGGCATCGATGGTCGCGGTGCGGACCTCGCCTTGGGCCGTCCGGGCGGTGTAGAGATAATTCGGCATGGGGAGAGACTAGCTCCGGGGCCTCGGCCCCGCCCCGCCCCCGTGCGGCTCGTCCGCCCCCGCGCGCCCGATCATCCGGAGGAACTCGTTGCCATCGGGACTGACCCGCAGGCAGTCCTCCTCCGTCACGAGATTCGCCTGATGGAGCTGCATCAAGGAATCGTTCAGCGTCTGCATCCCGAATTTCTTCCCCGACTGCATCATCCCGTAGATCTGGTGCACCTTGTCGTCGCGAATCAGCGCCCGGATCGCCGGCGTCGCGACCAGGATCTCCATCGCGGCCACGCGTCCCTTCCCGCCCTTCCTGGGGATGAGCGCCTGGGTGACGACCCCCTCGAGCACGAAGGCGAGCTGCGTGCGCACCTGCTGCTGCTGATGGCTCGGGAAGACGTCGATGATCCGGTTGATCGCTTCGGCCGCGCTGTTCGTATGCAACGTCGCGAAGGCGAGATGCCCCGTCTCCGCGATCGTGAGTCCCGCATGGATCGTCTCGAAGTCACGCATCTCGCCCACCAGCACCACATCAGGATCCTCGCGGAGCGCGTACTTGAGCGCGCTCGCGAACGACTTGGTGTCCGCACCGACTTCGCGCTGATTGATGAGGCATCCCTGATGCTTATGCACGAACTCGATCGGATCCTCGACCGTGAGGATATGCCCCTTGCGCTCCCGATTGATCTTGTCGAGCATCGCTGCCAGGGTCGTCGACTTCCCGGAGCCGGTGGGGCCGGTGACCAAGACGAGTCCGCGGGGCCGCTCCGCCAGGTGCGCGATGACCGGCGGGAGCCCCAACTGCTCCACGGTCTGGATCAGGTGGGGGATCTGCCGCAGGACCATGGCGACGCACCCGCGCTGCCGGAAGCAGTTCGCACGAAAACGCGCCAGATGCTGGATCCCGAAGGAGAAATCGAGCTCATCCTCCTGCTCGAAGCGCTTCTTGTGGCTCTCCGTCAGGACGGAGTACGCGAGCTGTGTCGTGTCCTTCGGTTGGAGTATCACCTCCACGCGCGAGCGCCGCATCTCACCGTCGATCCGCAACATGGGGTGATTGCCCACGGTGAGATGCAGGTCGGACGCCCCCCGCTCGATCATCTCTTCCAAGAGCGTGCGGAGATTGAGGACGGACGAGGCGGTCGCCTCAGGGACCGACGACGGGACAGTCATGTCGCGCACCGAGGAGCGGGGACGATGCCGGGGATCACGCGCTGGTCTCGCGGACGACCTGTTCCAGCGTGGTGATCCCCTTCCAGACCTTGATCAGGCCGTCCATCCGCAGGGTCAACATGCCATCGGCGATGGCCGCATCGCGGATCTCCGCCGCGCCGACGTTCTGCAGGATCAACTTCCGGAGCGCCGGGGTCATGAACATCACCTCATACGCGCCTTGACGGCCCTTCAAGCCCGATCCGCCACAGGCCTCGCACCCACGCCCCCGGAAGTACGGCAGCTGACGCACCTTGGTATCGAGCGTGACGGACGCCAAGAGCGATGCCGACTCCTTCGGCGCGCGGGCGATCATATCGCGGATCGACGGCTCGGTGAAGCGAAGGTCGCGCAACGACGTGTCCGATCCGAGTTTCGCGGCATCGAACTCGAGCGGATCCGGGGTGACCATCGTCTTACACCCCGAGCAGATGCGCCGAAGGAGCCGCTGGGCCAACACGAGGTTGAGCGCCGAGCTCACATTGAACGGCTCGAGCCCCATGTCCAGCAGGCGCGTCACCGTCTCCGCCGCGGAATTGGTGTGCAGCGTCGAGAGCACCAGATGCCCCGTGAGCGCCGCCTTGATCGCGATCCCACCAGTCTCGAGGTCGCGGATCTCGCCCACCATGATGATGTTCGGGTCCTGTCGCAGGAACGCCTTGAGCGCCGCGGCGAAGGTCATCCCGACCTCCGTGCGCACCTGCACCTGGTTCACCCCGTAGAGGTTGTACTCGACGGGGTCCTCCGCGGTCATGATGTTCGTGTCGACCGCATTGACCTTGCTGATGCAACTGTAGAGGGTCGTCGTCTTCCCCGACCCCGTGGGCCCGGTGACGAGCACCATGCCGTAGGGATTCGAGACCGCCTCCATGAGCTCCTTCTCGGCGCGCGGCTCGATCCCGAACTTCTCGAGCTCCAGCGTCAGATTCCCCTTGTCGAGGATGCGGAGCACCACCTTCTCCCCGAAGAGGGTCGGGAGCGTGGAGACACGGAAGTCGATGACCTTCTTCCCCAACTTGAGCTTGATGCGCCCATCCTGCGGAACGCGCCGCTCGGCGATGTTGAGCGCCGCCATGATCTTGAATCGGGAGATCAGGGCCGGCTGCATCCTCTTCGGGGGCTTCATCACCTCGATCAGCGCCCCGTCGATCCGATACCGTACCCGGAGGTCATGCTCGAAGCACTCGAAATGAATGTCCGAGGCGCCACGCCTCACCGCGTCGGCCAGGATCGCGTTGAGGAGCTTCACCACCGGGGCGTCGTCGACCGCGGCCGCCCGCGCCGCCGCCGACGTCTCCTCGGCGGTGGCCTCCATCACCTCGATGTCCGTCTCGACATCGAGCTCCTCCAGCTCGGTGAGGAGCGCCGACATCTGCTCCTCCGCCTTCGTCTCATACTGCCGGTCAATGACGCCCTTGAGGGTGTACTCTCCCGCGATCACCGGGAAGACGTCATACCGGGTCATGAACTTGAGGTCTTCGATGACCCCGAGGTTCGTCGGGTCGGCCATCGCCACCGTCAGGACCCGCCCATTCCGCTTGAGGGGCAACACCAAATGCGTGGTGGCCAGGTCTGCCGGAATCAACTTGGCGATCTTGGGGTCGACCTCGAACTTCGACAGGTCGACCGCCGGTACCTTGTAGTGCCGGGCGAGGAAGCGCGTGAGCTCGTTCTCGGGAATGAACCCGAGCTTCACCAGGTTGTAGCCGATCCGCGTCCCATGCTCCTTTTGCATGGCGATCGCCCGATCCAACTGCTCGCGCGTGATCTTCCCCTCCGCCAGGAGGAGGTCGCCGATGCGAACGGAAATCGTGGAGACGGGAGCGGCCATGATCCAAGGCGAGGGGGACACCGGAGGGGTTGCCTGACCGCACGACCCCATCAAGAGAAGATAGCAAAGCTCGAGCGCACCGGGCGGCCAGGGGCGCGTCACGGATGACCGACCCTCGCACCCGACGGACTCACGGAGGACGACGAGGGGAGCCAGAGAAGGTCACATACGGCGCCAGACGGGCGGTCGTCTTCTCTCCGATGCCCGGGACACGCATGAACGCCGTCGCCGAGCCGAACATCCCGCTTTGCTCACGGTCCTGGACGATCCGCTTCGCCAGCGCCGGTCCGATCCCCGGGAGGGTCACCAAGACCGATTCTGGTGCGGTGTCGAGGTCGACCGGCGGCGTCTTGGTCCGTCGCTCCGCCCGCGTCTCGCCTCGTGACGCGGTGGGCGCCACGGGTGGCAGCGGGGGCGACGAGACGGACCGCTTCGATGCGAAGGCCGGCGCACCTGCGCCACGCCGCCCGCGCGCCGCGAGCGCGCTATCCACGGCAGCGAGTTGGCCTGCGAGCGCCTCCCGCGCCGAGGGAGGCGTCTCCGCCTCTCGCCAGCGCATCACCCGCACCCCCGTTCCCAGCGAGAGGACAGCGGCGAGGAAGAGGAGCGCCTGACGTTCCGCGGGGGTGGGCATCCCCCACCCTGCCCCAGGGAGGCCCCCCCAGCATCACCTCGCCATCGCGCCCACTACCGTGGCGTCGCGGTGAGCTCCCGGATCAGCGCGACCGCCACGTCCCCCACGAGCTGCAGGGTCTGCTGCGACACCCTATCCGGGGTGTCGGCGACGGTGTGGTGCCAGGGATAATCGAGATCGATCACATCGATCACCCGGAGCCCCTTCGCGAGCAACGGCACATGGTCATCGGTGATCGCCAACCCGCTGCGATTGGTGAAGACGGCGCCATGCCCGAGCCGCTGCGCGGTGGACCAGACGCGTTGCACGACCTCCGGCGCCCCGCGCACCGAATGGGCCTCCTGCTCGAAGACCGGCGCCTCGTCCCCGACCATGTCCCAGAGCACCCCGAACAACGGGGCGTACCCCGGCTCGGGGAGGCGCTCGGCGAAGTACCGGGAGCCGATCAGGACATCGGTGTTGGTCTCGAAGTCGCCGTAATCCTCGCCATCGACCAGTAGGAGATCGACCCCGACCTCCGGGGCGCGACGCGCCAACGCCTCGGCGACCCCCAACAGGATCGCGACCCCGGAGCCCCCATCGTTCGCGCCGAGGACCGGTGCGCGGCGCTTGGCGGGATCGGGGTCGCTGTCGGCGACGGGACGGGAGTCCCAATGCGCCAGATAGAGCACGCGGCGGGCTTCCGTCGGGCGGAACCGCGCGAGGATGTTCCGCATCGGCAGGGACCGCCCATCGGCGGTGGTATGGGTCCAGCGCTGGACGATCACCGTATCGGCCCGTCGGCGGAGCTCGGCCTCCAACCAGTCGGCGGCTCGGGCATGGGCCTCGGTTCCGGGGACACGTGCGCCGAAAGCGACCTGGGCCTGGACCGCCTCGAGCGCGGCGGCCCCGTCGAACTCGCTCGCAGCACCTGTGGCCGCCGCCTCGCGCCCCGCCGCGTCAGCGCGCTCACCGCCGCAGGCGGCCCCGGTGCAGAGTACCGCGCCCCACGCGAGCACGATGAGCGAATCACGAATCTGGGACACAGGGGGGCTCCTCAGGGGTAAGAGAGGGCGGCTCCGACCCACGCCACCGGCGCGGTGCGCTTGCCCGGACACCTCGTTCCCTATGAATATAGAAGGTTGTCCCCGTCCCCTGTCCCGAACCGTCCCCGAGTGCGCATCGTCACACGCTACGTGCTGAAGGAGCATCTCGGTCCGTTGGCCTTCGCGGTCTCGGCCCTGACCTCGCTCCTCCTGCTCAACTTCGTCGCCAAGCGCCTCGGCGACCTGGTCGGGAAAGGACTCCCGTGGACGGTGATCACGGAGTTCCTCCTCCTCTCGATCCCCTTCACGTTGGCGATGACGCTCCCGATGGCGGTGCTCGTCGCCACCATGCACGCCTTCTCGCGCCTCGCCGCGGAGAACGAGATCACCGCCTTCAAGGCGAGCGGGGTGAGCATGCAGCGGCTGGTCATCCCCGTCATCCTCGCCTCGGTGGGGCTGACCCTCGGGATGGTGCTCTTCAACGACCAGGTGCTCCCTCGGGCCAACCATCGGCTCGCCACCTTGCAGGCCGACATCGCGCGGGTGAAGCCGACCCTCGCGCTCAACGAGCAGGTGATCAACGAGGTGGTGCCGCGGCAGCTCTATCTCCGGGCCGCCCGCATCGCCTCGGGCTCCAACCAGATGCAGGATGTCACGATCTACGACCTCGCCGATCCGGCGAACCGTCGGACGATCGTCGCCGACAGTGGCCACCTCGCCCTCTCGCCGAGCGGGGAGGACCTGATCCTCACGCTCTACGACGGGAGCACCACGGCGATCGATCCCGCGCAGCGGGCGCGACTCCAGCGCAGCTTCTTCCGCGAGGATGTGATCGCGGTGCGTGGGGTCTCCGCGCGCCTGGATCGGGGGAACGACCGTGGCATGTACAAGTCGGATCGCGAACTGAGCGTCTGCGAGCTCCAGATGCGCGTGGCGGACGCCTCGGTGCAGCGGGATAGTGCGTGGGCGCGCATCCGCCGCGCGGAGGGGGATTCGATCGCCGCCCAGCGGGTGCCCGGGGTCCCGGGGGGTGTCGGGGCGCTCTACTGCGCCGCGTTCGCGCAGGTGCTGCGATGGATCACCCCGGATCCGGCGCATGCCGCGACCGTGGTCGCGACCGTGGCTGGAACCATGGCCGCGCAACCACCCCGCGTCGCGCCGGAGGTCCCGGCCGCGCCCGCCGGTGCCGATGTGACCGTCGCCGCCAGCGCCGACGCGGTGTTGCTCGAAGGGATGCGGTTCGAGCTGCAGGTGGCGCAGCACACCATCGACCAGTACCGCGTGGAGATCGAGAAGAAGTTCGCGATCGCCGTGGCGTGCACGGTGTTCGTGTTGCTCGGCGCGCCGATCGCCCTCCGGTTCCCGCGCGGTGGCGTGGGGCTCACCATCGGCGTGAGCCTCGGGGTCTTCGCGCTCTATTACATCGGCCTGCTCGGCGGCGAGGCGCTCGCCGACCGGGCGATCCTGAGCCCCACCCTCGCGATGTGGGGGGCGGACATCGCCCTCGGACTCCTCGGGATCTGGCTCACCCTCCGACTCGGCTCCGAGGGGGCCACCTCGCGCGGGAGTGAGACCGCGGAGCGCTGGCACCGGTGGAAGCAGCGGTGGGCCGCGAAGCGCCGGCCCACGGCCGCGCGAGGGCGAGCCTGATGGCGCGTCGCCTGCGTCCCCTGGATCGCTACGTCCTCCACGAGTTCTGGCGGGTGCTCATCGCCACCGCCCTCGGGTTCCCGCTCCTCGTCATCATCATCGACGTGAGTGAGAAGCTCGATTCGTATCTCGCGCGCGAGTTGCCGCCGGTGGACATCGCCCTCGCCTATCTCTTCGGGATCGCCGACACGATGTTCCTCGTCCTCCCGGCCGCGGTGCTCTTCGCGACCGTCTTCACGATCGGGAACTTCACCCGACACAGCGAGATCACCGCGGCCAAAGCCTCGGGGATCTCCTTCCATCGGTTCATCGCGCCGATCGCGGTCGGGGCGGTCGGGGTGACGCTCTTCGGCCTCCTCCTCGCAGAGGTCGTCCCCCCGCTCAATGCGCGGCGCCTCGAGCTCTTGCAGGAGAAGGCGTTCCGGAACGCCGACCAGCGCGCGAACTTCGCCTACGCCTCGGAGACGGGGCGCGTGTATCGGATCAGCCAGGCGTCGGTGACCGGTGGGACGGTCGAGGGGATCGAGATCGAGCGACGCGGCACGGGACCGGACTATCCGACCTATGTGATCGCGGCGGGCACGGGCGAGTGGGCGGAGTCCGCGGGGTGGGTGCTGCGCGACGGGGTCGTGCATCTCCTCCCCGACTCTCTCTCCAACCTCACCTTCCGGTTCGACTCGTTGCGTGATGCCGGTTTCCGCGAGCCCCCGGCCAGCCTGATGGCGAACCCCAAGGCCCCGGCGGAGATGGGATATCGCGACCTCGGGCGCTTCATCGAGGCCATGGAGCGCTCCGGCACGAACGTGAAGAAGTTGCGGGTGGAGCGGATGCTCAAGATCGCGATCCCCTTCACCTCGGTGATCATCATGTTGATCGGGGCCCCGCTCGCCACGAGCACGCAACGTGGGGGAACGGCGTACGGGATCGGGATCAGTCTCGCGATCACCGTCGTCTTCCTCATGATGATCCAACTCACGCAGGCGATCGGGGCGGGCGGGCTGGTACAGCCGGAACTCGCGGCCTGGATGCCCGGGGTCTTCTTCGGGATCATCGGCTCCATCCTCCTCTATCGGGTGCGCACATGACCTCCGGATCGCGCCCCACCGAGACCTTCCCCGTCGTGCAGCGGAGCGGCCTGCGCTTCTTCCGGATGATGGGACGCCAGGCGATGGCGCTCATCGGCGGGATCGGGGCGCGGGTGCTCTTCGTCGGCGATATCCGGCGCGCCCTACGCGAGGGCCCCACCTGGCGCGGGCAGGTGATCCATCAGATGCGGGAGATCGGGGTGAACTCCCTCCCGCTCACGCTGATGGTCGCGGCCTTCATCGGCGGCGTGATCGCGATCCAGATCCGCTATCAGCTCTTCCCGGGGATCCAGCTCTCGATCGTCGGGCTCTCCACACGACAGATCGTGATCTTGGAAACGGGCCCTCTGCTCACCGGGCTCGTGCTCGCCGGCCGCGTGGGAGCCAAGATGACAGCGGAGATCGCGACGATGCGCGTGACCGAGCAGATCGATGCGCTCGAGACCCTCTCGTTCGATCCCGTCGCCTATCTCGTCGTCCCGCGCTTGATCGCGGCGACGATCATGCTCCCCCTGCTCACCGTCTTCGCCGATGTAGCCGGGGTGACCGCGGGGATGCTCTCGTCGGTGCTCGTGGCCGATGTCCCGCTGGCGCAGTTCCTCGAGGGGATGCGCCTGGGCTACGACCAGTTCCAGGTGACCTACAGCCTGATCAAGGCCACCCTCTTCGGCGCGGCGATCGCCTTCCTCTGCACCTTCGAGGGGTACATGACCTTCGGCGGCGCGGAAGGGGTCGGCAAGAGCACCGCTCGTGCCGTCGTCATCACCTCGATCGCGATCCTGATCCTGGACGCGACCACCGCCATCCTCCTCGCACCCTATCTTCAGGCATGAAGCGACGTGACGAAGTCCTCGTCGGGATCGTGGCCACCGCGGCGGTCGGGTTCGCGGTGGTCGGCTCCCTCTATCTCGCCCGCGGGGGGCTCCTCCCCGGCTATGAGGTCTACAGCGTCTACGACTGGGGGGCGGGGCTGCGGCAGGGGCAGCCGGTGATGCTCTCCGGCGTCTCAGTCGGGTACGTGGGGGACGTCGACATCCGCCGCGACGGGAAGCTCGTCGTCCAGATGCGGATCTACAACAAGTACCAGGTCCCGCATGGGACGACCTCCAAGGTCGCCCCCAACGGGGTCTTCGGCGACATGATGGTGACCTTGCACCCCTCCAAGGCAACCGATGACTACTTCGTGGCTGGTGACACGGTGCCCGCGGGGCCACCCTCGGTCGGCGTCGCCGATATCCTCGGCAAGGTCGATTCGATCAGCCGCGATGTGCAGCTGCTGACGACCACGTTGCGACGCTCGCTCGTCGACGAGCGGGGATTGGACGACCTGCGTCGGACGATCGGCTCGGCCCAGTCGTTGATCGCGGTGTTGGAGCGGGTGGCGACGGAGCAGTCGCGCGAGCTCACGCAGACGCAGCGCTCCTTCCGCCGGCTCGCCGACGCCGTGGACTCGGCGCAGGTCGATTCCACCGTGCGCGCCGTAGGCGACGCGGCGGGACGCCTCGCGACGCTCACCACCGAGCTGCAGGGGACCACCGCCCGACTCAATGGGGTGCTCCAGAAGATCGAGACCGGCGAGGGGTCCGCAGCCAAGCTCGTGAACGACCCCGGGCTCTACACCGATGTCCGCGCCCTCGTACAGCGGCTCGATTCGCTGACCGCCGACTTCCAGAAGAACCCGAAGAAGTACATCAATGTGAAGGTGTTCTGATGGAAACGACGAAGCCCCGGGGCGCCTGAGCGCCCCGGGGCTTCGTCCATCCTACGTGGCGCTGACCTTAGTTGAAGGTGTAGCGCACGCCCAGCTGCATCCGCCAGACATCGCCGATGCCGAAGTTCCGCTGGAAGGAGCGGTCGAGCAGCGAGCTCCCGATCCTGCGCATCTGGAACTGCGGGACACCCGAGGCATCGACGCCGGCCGGCACGAGCGGGGTCGTGGAGGTGAAGCTCCAGCTCCGGCCCCAATCCGAGTTGAACATGTTGGTGAAGTTCAGGAGGTCCATGCGGACCTGGAGCTTGTTCGGCTTGCCCATGACGCTCTGCACGATGTCCTGGGTCAGGCTGACATCCATACGGGTCGTCATCGGGGTGAAGATCCCGCCACGCTCCACGTACTGCCCGCGGCGGTTCCGCAGATAGCGGTCCTGCTGGATGAACTTCTCGAAGGCGTCGATCTGCTGGGCGGCCGTGAACGGCGCCGAGCCGGTGACCGGGAGGAAGCGCATCTCGCTCGCATCCTTGGGGATGTAGAGCAGGTCATTCGAGGTGCCGCCGTCGCCGTTCATGTCGCCACCGTAGACGTACGACCCGTTCCCCTGGAAGCTATTGAGGAAGAACGAGATCCCGGTCGGACCGATCGGGAGGAACTGCTTGGTGTAGGCGGCGGTCAGGAAGTAGCGGTGGCCCTGCGAGGCGCCGGAGAAGCCGACCCCCGGGGTGTTCGGGCCGTTCACGTGCTGGTTGCCGTTCCACGACCCGAAGGCGATCGAGCCGGCGTCCACGGTGTTGCGCGAGAGACCGTAGCTGTAGGCCGCCTTGGCGAAGAAGCCGTTGGCGAACGCCTTCTCGAGCGAGGCCGAGAGGTTCCACGAGCGACCGACATCCTGGTTCTTGAGGATGACCGCGCTCGTCACGTTGCAATTGATGCGCTGCTGCGTGCCGCTGACGGTCGGGCAGTCATCGACCGACCACCGCGGGCGCTGGTCGGGGCCGTTGAACTTCCCGTCGGCCGTCGAGAGGTTGCCGTCCACGTAGTAGATGCCGTTGATGTCCTGCGCGAGGAGGAGCTCGACGGTGCCGGTGGTCCCGAAGGGGAGCTTCCGGTCGACGGCGAGATTCGTGCGGAGGATCTGCGGGAACTTGAAGTTCTTGTCGGTGAGCGCGAGCTCGTACGACGCCGCAGGGGCCCCGGTCACGCTGGACGGCTTGTACTTGTCCGGATCGGGGTGGAAGGGCCGCGTGTTCACATTGTCGTACTGCTCGAACCCGGTGAGCACGCCGTTGTTGCCGACCTGGTTGGAGATCCAGACGTAGGCCGGACGCCCGGTGAAGACGCCGGTGCCGCCGCGGACCTGCGTCACCCCCTCACCCGCCACGTCCCAGTTGAAGCCGAAGCGGGGCGAGAAGAGGAGCGAAGGCGTCGGGAGCGCCTGCGTCTCGTACTGCTGCGCCTCCCCGTTCTCATCGCGGAAGATCATGTTGTTGGCGAGCGGGTTCTCGAACCCGGTGTCCCCGAAGCGCGCCTGCTCGACGCGGAGGCCGAAGGTCGTCGTCAGGTTCCGGCTCGGGCGGTACTCGTTCTGCGCATAGACGCCGGCGAAGAGCACCTCGAGGGGCTGGACCGGCTTCTCCATCCCCGGCTGGTTCGCATAGCGGACCTGGAAGCGGCGGAGCGAGACCGGCGAGGTGGTGCGGTTCGGATTCGCGAGGTAGTCGTTCGCATCCGTGTAGAAGTCGTTGAGCGAGCGATAGACGTACACGCTCTGCGACCCCGGGAAGAAGACGTTCTCCGACTCGTACCGCTCGACGCTCACGCCAAGGGTGAAGTCGTTCTTGTCGCCGTAGATCGTGAAGTTGTTCTGGAACTGCTGGCTGTTGTAGCGCAGCTCGTTGTTCGGCGTGAAGGGCTCGAAGCCGAACGAGGTGAAGACGTCATTCCCCTCGAGCACGTCCACGAGGGGGAAGGGCTTCCCGTTCACGATCCCACCGCGGACGTCGCGGCTCTCGTCGTTCTTGGTGTAGCCGACGATCATGTTGTTCGACATGTTCGAGCCGATCACCGCGTTCCACTCACCGACCACCGACTCAAGGTTCTCCAGGATCTGGTAGTTGGAGTTCTGGAAGTTGAGCGACTGCAGGCTGCTGCGACGCGAACCCCAGCCGAGCGACGACGAATTGGAGAGGAGGACGTCGGTCTTGGAGTCGAGCTTGGTGTAGCGGAGGCTGAACTTGTTCTTGTCGTTCATCGCGTAGTCGAGCTTCGCGGTGAGACGCATCGACGGGGTCTCATGCGAGTAGCCTTCGTAGGGGCCCGTCGCATAGCCAAAATTCGTCGAGAGGAACGAGCTGAGCGAGTCGAGCGCCGTCGCGCGCACGCGCGTCACCTGCCCGCCGGAAGTCTCGCCCGGCTGGAGGGCACGGAAGGTCGTCCCCGGCTCGGTGATGCCATCGCTCTCGAACGAGGCGAAGAAGAAGAGCTTGTTCTTGATGAGCGGCCCGCCGATGCGCGCGCCCACCTGGCTGAAGTCGAAGGTGCCGGGGTTGAATGCCCGCCCGCCGATCTTCGTGCCCACCATGTCGTTGTCGCGCTGCAGGTAGTAGACCGAGCCCGAGAAGTCGTTGGTGCCCGACTTGGTCACGGTGTTCACCGCGGCGCCGACGAAGTTGCCCTGGCGGACGTCGTACGGGGCGATGCTCACCTGCACCGCCTCGATCGCGTCGAGCGAGATCGGGGCGACGCCCGTGCGGTCACCCGGCTGGCCGCCGAGACCGAACGAGTTATTGAAGTAGGCGCCGTCCACCATGATGTTGTTCAGGCGGTTGTCGACGCCGGCGAACGACGAGCCGCTCGCCTGCGGGGTGAGGCGGGTGAAGTCGTCGATGCGGCGCGAGATCGTCGGGAGCTGCTCGAGCGCCTGCTGCGGGATCGAGGTCGCGGCACCGGTCCGCGTCTGCGAGATCTCCGTCCCCGTCGAGGTCACCGTGACCGCGCTCAGCTGCGTCGCGATCGCGCCCATCTTGAAGGTGACGTCGGTCGAGACGCCGAGGCCGACGCTCAGGCCGCTCCGCGACTGCCGCGCGAACCCGATCCGGGTCGCTTCGACGGTGTAGGGGCCACCGACGCGCAGGCCGGGGAGGATGAAGCCACCGTCGGCACGGGTCGTCGACTGATAGACGGTGCCCGAGGGGGTGTGGGTCGCGGTGACCCGAGCGCCCTGGATCGGGGTCCCGGCCGAGTCGAGCACCGACCCACGCATGGAGCCGGTGGTGACCTGGGCCGAGACCTCGGCGGTCCAGAGGGCCCCGACCAGAGCGAGCGCCCCAGCGATGGCCAGTGAACGGAGACTGCGGAGCATGAGTGATCCTCTGTAGGGGTATCTACGGGGGGTCCAACATGGCAAAACTACTACAGGCGGACCCGGGAGTCCAACGTGGGGGGACGACGGAAAGTGCCCTGCGACAGGACCGTTACACCCCCTGGTGGGTACCGCCGTGGGCCTTCCGGCCGACCGTCAGGTAATAGAGGGGGACCCCCACCAGACAGGCGCCGAGCACCCCCAGCGTCTGCCACCGGCTCGAGGGGTCGATGATCGCGTTCAGGAGGAGGTAGAGGACGGCGAGCATGAAGAGGAGGGGGACCACCGGGTAACCCGGGCACCGGAAGCCGGGGCGGTAGTCGGGGCGTCCCCGGAGGCGGAAGATCGAGGCCACCGCCAGGAAGTAGAACGGGAGGAAGGCGGTCACGAAGGCATCGGCCAGCTGTTCGAAGCTCCGAAAGAGGACGAAGACCGCCCCGATCGTCGCCGTGAGGGCGATCGCCACGTAGGGGGTGCCGAACCGGGGGTGGACCGCCCCGACCCCCCGGAAGAGGAGCCCATCCTCCGCCATCGCGAAGAAGATCCGCGGACTGGTGAAGAGGATCGTGTTGAGGGTCCCGAAGGTCGAGATCATCACCGTGACGGCGACGAAGGCCACCCCGACGGGGCCGATCACCCGCTGCGCCACATCGGCGGCGACGAGCTTGGAGACCCGGATCTCCTCGATCGGCATCACCGCCAGATAGGCGAGGTTCGCCAACATGTAAATGAGGATGACGAGCAGGGTCCCCCCGATGAGGGAGCGCGGGAGATTCCGCTGCGGATCCTTGACCTCCCCCCCGTTGTAGACGATGTCGGCCCACCCGTCGAAGGCCCAGAGGGTGCTCACCAGCGCCAGGCCGAAGGCGGGGACGGTGAAGGAGCCCTCCGGGATCGCCGGGGTGTAGAAACCCCCCGTCTGCGGCAATCCGACGGCGAAGGCGACGGCGATGATGAAGAGGAGCCCCCCGTACTTGGCGAGGACGGTGAGGTTGGTGAACGCCGCCCCCACCTTCACGCCCACGATGTTGAAGGTCCCGGTGAGCAGGATCGCCCCCGCCGCGATGTAGCGGACCGTCATCGCCTCCTCGGGGGTGGCCTCGGCGCCGCGACTCACGCGCCAGAAGTACTCGGCGAAGGTGATGGAGATCGCGCCCAGCGACGCGGCACGGATCATCGCGAGCTGGCCCCACCCGAAGACGAAGGCCGACATCCGCCCCCATCCCTCGCGCAGGAAGACGTAGATCCCCCCCGTCTGTGGGAGGGCGCTCGAGACCTCGGCCAGGGTGAGGGCCCCACAGAGGGCGAAGACCCCGCCTGCCACCCACGACATGAGCATCGGGACGGGGCCCGGGAGCTTGTCGGCGATCCCGGCGGGGGAGCGGAAGATCCCGGAGCCGACGGTGGAACCGATGACGACGGCGATGGCGCTCCAGAGGCCGATGCGGCGCTCGAGGCCGGAGGTGGGGGTCGCGGACATCTGCCGAAGCTACGCCGGAGGACTCCCGTCAGCGAGGGGCAGTCGGCGATCATTCCCCGTCATGCCCTCTCTGCTGATCGCTATCGTCTTCTGGGCCGCCGTGGCGGCCGTGCTCCTCGCGCAGGTGATGATCCTCCGCTCGACGCGACGCGTGCTCCGCGCCGCCGCCCCCGCGCGCCCCGCGCTGGAGTGGGGATTCGCCCTCGTCCCCGCGCTCGTGCTGGTCATCGTGCTGGTGGCGAGCTGGCGCGCCGCGGTGCGCCCCCCCGTGCTGGAGTTCTCGGTGCCGGCGGCGCCAGGGGAGATCCGCTCATGACCTCCTCGCCGTCCGCCACCCCTGACGCCTCGGTACCGCCCAGCCTCTGGCGCGACCTCGTCACACTCACCAAGCCGCGCATCATCTCGCTCCTGCTCGTGACGACGATCGCCCCGATGTTCGTCGCGGGGCGTCCCTCGCTCGGCACCGTGCTCCTCGTCGCCTTGGGCGGGTACCTGATGGCTGGCGGGGCGAACGCGGTCAACATGTATCTCGATCAGGACATCGACGACGTGATGACGCGCACCAAGCTGCGGCCGATCCCGAGCGGGCGGATGCAGGCGCGCGCGGTGATCGCCTTCGGGGTGGGGATCGCGACGGCGGCGACCTGGATGCTCGCGACCTTCGTGAACGTGCTGACGGCAGCGCTCGCCCTGGGTGGCTTCTACTTCTACGTGTTCATCTATACGCGGTGGCTCAAGCGGAGCTCGCCGCAGAACATCGTGATCGGCGGCGCGGCCGGCGCCTTCCCCCCGCTCGTGGGGTGGGCCGCGGTGACGGGCTCGCTCGATCTCACCGCGTGCTTCCTCTTCCTGATCGTCTTCTATTGGACGCCGCCCCACTTCTGGGCGCTCGCCCTCAACAAGCAGCACGACTACGGCAATGCGCGCGTCCCGATGGCGCCCTTGGTCTGGGGGGAGCGGGAGACGATCGACCAGATGTGGTGGTACACGATCCTCCTCGTGGGGCTGACGGTGATCCCGGTGGCGTTCGGCGCCTTCGGTCTCGTCTATCTGGTCTCGGCCCTCGTCCTCGGCGGGCTCCTGCTCCGCGGCGTCTGGCGCGTGAGGCACGCGAGCGACTACGTGAAGCCCAGCTGGTGGGTCTACGGCTACTCCCTGCTCTACCTCGCGCTCCTCTTCGTGGCGATGGTCATCGACCACGCCCTCCCACTCGGCTGACCCTCAGACCACGTACAGCTCGCGCTGGATCTCGCGCGGGGTGACCACGAGCGATCCCTCTGCCGTGAGATAGGCGTTCACCTCGGAGCGCATCCCGATCTCCCCGGTGAGGTAGATCCCGGGTTCGATCGAGAAGCCGACACCGGGGAGTAACCGGCGGGTCTCACGCGTCTCGAGGTTGTCGATATTGGGCCCCATCCCGTGGAGGCCGCGCGCATCGATCGAGTGGCCGGTGCGATGGGTGAAGGCGGGGCCGAACCCGCGCGCGGTGATCACCGCGCGCGCCGCGTCATCGGCCTCGCCACCGATCACCGGCGCCCCGCTCGCCAGCCGCTCGCGCAACGTCGCGATCGCGGCATCGCGGGCGTCGCGCACCGCCTCCCAGACCTCGAGCGCCCGCGCCGAGGGGGCGCCGATGTGCGCCATCCAGGTCTGATCGGCCCACATCGCGCCGGACTCGGGGCTCGTCGCGAAGAGATCGATGAGCACCACATCCCCCTCACGAAAGACGCGCGGGTGCTCGACGGAGGGTGCGTAGTGCGGATTCGCGGCGTTCTCGGTGGCGGCGACGATCGGGCCATGATCGACGACCAGGCCCTCGGCGGCGAAGCGCTCGCGGATCCACGCGGCGACCTCGTGCTCATGGAGTGGGGTCGCGGTGCGGGCCGCCGCCCCGATCCGATCGAAGGCGGCGAGGGCGATCGTGCGTAGGGTCTCGGCGTTCCGCTCGTGCGAGGCGATCTCCGCGGGGGACCAGAGCGCGAAGAAGCGCGTCACGAGCTCCGCACTGGTCGCCACCGTCGCCCCGCTCGCGCGCACGAGATCGAGGATCCCAGCTGGCACGCGATCGACGACGGGAACGGCGTCACCCGGGGAGTACTCCATGGCGACGCGCTGCCCGCGCACGAGGGTGGCGAGGGCCGACTCCATCTCCCCCCAGGCGCTGTAGACGACCGTGGTCCAGGTGGCGGGCCAATGCTTCCACGGCCCCTGTTCGATCGCGTGCGTGATGGCGACCGGGGTGCCCTGCGCCGGGATCCAGGCGAAGAAGCGCCGCGTCGCCATCCCCTCGAAGCCGGTGAGGGCGGTGGCGACGGGGTTCAGGCCGCGGAAGTCATAGAGGAGCCAGCCGTCGAGGCCGGCATCAGCGAGCGCGGCTTGGAGCGTGGGGAGCGAGGCAGGGGTGAGCATCGTCATGGCGACTCCGGATCAGCGACGGACCTTGCTCCATTCGGCGCGCCACTCACAGCTCCCCTCCTGCCGGCTGGTGCAGCGGACGTGGTCGACCATCCCGACGGCGCCGAGGAACTGGCGCATGAGCTCGCCGAGCATCGCGTCGTAGAAGGTGCAGGCGGCGGACGTGGGGGCGGCGGCGATGGTGACGGACTGACGGACCTCAAGGATCACGGCGGCGCCGACGCGGCGCACCGTACCGAGGGCGTAGCGCCCCGCGATGTGGCGTACGTGCCCGAGGGCGAAGGGGCGCGCCAGGAAGGCCGGCATCACGCGGATGATCCCGCGACTGAGGGCGAGGACCCGACCATAGGTCACACGGGCGAGCTGGCGCCCCGCCTGGCGGAAGACGGCTTCGGCATCGGGGCGGCGCCCGATCAGGCGGGCGATCCCCGCCGCTTCCTCAAAGGGGAGGCGCTGGCCCTTCTTCACCGCCTCACGGTAGCGGATGATCTGCGCGCGCACCGTCTCACTCAACCCGAAGCGCTTCGTGCGGAGTTCCTCGACGAACTCCGCCTCGAAGGCGTCATCAGGGAGGTCGACGGTACGGACCGCCTCGAGGAGGACGAGCGGGATGAGCGGATCGACGGTGGAGGACATGGTGGGACGAGGGGCGTTCCGGGGCTGGCGGCAAGCTAACCGCGGCGGGGACAGGGCGCACGGCACGAAATCGCGGGACCCGGCGTTACATCGGGTGGAAGGTCCGGTCTGGATCGCCGCGGGCACCGCGTCCGCGCAGGTTCGGGGCCCGGTCTCCCCCCCTTCCGACCACCGCCCGTGCCCCTCTCCCCCCACGCTCCCGACGTGCCGTGCCGTGCCTTTCGCACGGCGGTCGATGAGCGACTCGATGGCTCGCCCGATGCCCTGCAGGGAGTGCGGTCGGCGCCCCATCTCCGCCGTTGCCCTCCCTGTCTCGCCTGGGTGGCCGCGCGCCACGCCTACCGCCGGATGATGCAACGCCTCGGCGAGGCCGTGGTCGCCCCCCTCGACCTGCGCGACCGCATCCGTGGCGTCCTCCAGCGCGACGCCGCCCGCGACGCCCAGCGCCCGAACGCCTGACGACGTCCCCTATGTCCACGCCCATCGACCCCGCCCAGTTCCGGGCCGCCCTCGCGCGCTTCGCCTCCGGCATCACCGTGCTCACCATGCGGGATGCGACCGGGACCGACCTCGGGATGACGGCGACCGCCTTCACCTCGCTCTCGCTCGACCCGCCGCTGATCCTGGTCTGCGTCGATGCGAACGCGACGATGGCGACGCCGCTGATCAAAGGCGCCGCCTTCGCGGTGCATGTCTTGCGCGAGGACCAGGAACATCTCTCGCGTCGCTTCGCCGCCACCACCGGGGATCGCTTCGCGGATCTCACCCTCGAGCGGTCACCCGAGGGAACCCCGCTCCTCCCCGACACGCTGATGCGGATGGAATGCGCGGCGGTCGCGCGGCATCCCGGGGGGGACCATCACATCATCGTCGGACGTCCGCGGCGGGTGACGGTCGCCGCGATCGGCGAGCCCCTGCTCTATTTCCGTGGGCGGTACGGGCGCCTGGCGCAGACGCCCTGAGCGGAGCGGCGTGGGCCCGGCTCAGGGGCCCTGGGAGAGATAGCTCGCCGCGTAGCGATCGACGCTCTCGCGGATGATCCGCATCGCCACATCGCTCTTCCCCCAGCCGCGGATCTCGACGCGCTTCCCCTCGAGGTCCTTGTAGATCGCGAAGAAGTGCTCGATCTCGCGGAGGGTGTGCTGTGGGAGGTCGGCGAGGTCGAAGTACTCGCCATGCGCGGGATCGTCGACGGGGACGGCGAGGATCTTATCGTCCGGCTCCCCCTTGTCGAGCATCTTGAGCACCCCGACGGGGCGCACATCGATCAGGCAACCGGTGAAGGTCGGCTCCTTGATCATCACGAGGACATCGAGCGGGTCGTTGTCCTCGTGGAGCGTGCGCGGGATGAGCCCGTAGTCACCGGGGTAATGGACCGCCGAATAGAGGAGCACGAGGGTCGCCGCATAGGCGAGCCGGTAGTACAGCGCGTTGTCCGGCATCAGCCCCCCACCGCCGCGTCGTCGAGTGCATCGCGTTCCACCGCGAGCGCCATCCGTGCCCGCACGAAGGCCACGTAGAGGAGCGTGAAGGCGAAGAAGGCGAAGAAGAAGGTCGTCACCATCACCGCCGGCATCGCGGGCCCCTCGGGCCGCGCCACCACGGGGAGGGGATGCAGCGTTCGGAAGAGATAGACGCTGAGATGGATGAAGGGGATCAATAGCGCACCGAGGATCCCGACGACCGCCGCATAGCGCGCGCGTTGCTCCCGCCCCGGGATCACCCCGCGGAGCACGAGATATCCCACGTAGATGAACCAGAGGAAGAGGGTGAGCGTGAGCCGCGCATCCCAGGTCCACCAGGTCCCCCAGACCGGCTTCCCCCAGAGGGGCCCGGTCACGAGCACCGCCGTGGTGAAGATCACGCCGACCTCGGCCGAGCTCTCGGCGAGGCGGTCGAGGCGCTGGTCCTTGAGGAAGAGCCAGAAGGCGCCGGCGAGCGCGGTCACGCCGAAGGCGAGGAAGGCGACCCAGGCCGCGGGGGCGTGCACGTAGAGGATCTTCTGTGCGAAGCCCTGGGTGGCCTCGGGCGGGGTGAACCAGATGGCCCGCCCATAGGCGAGCGCGACGACCGCGAGCGCGAGGAGCGCGACGGGATCGATGCGGCGCGAGGCCGAGGGGGTGGGCGAGAGGTCAGTCATCGAGGGTCGCGGGGAAGACGAGCATGCAGGCGTACGCGAAGACGAGATCGAATGCCAACAAGATACGCAACCAGGCGAACGATTCGGCGAGGGGGCGTCCCGCGAGGAGCTTGGCGGTGGCCTGCGCCGCCGGCATCACGATGGGCACGAAGAAGGGGAGGGCGAGCACCGGGAGGAGGAGTTCCGCCAGCCGGGTGTTGGCCGTGAGCCCCGCGAAGAGGGTCCCCACCGCGACGAGCCCGATCGCGGCCAGGACCATCACCCCGATCAGCGCCGGCCAGGCCGCCCCGACCCCGACATCGTAGAAGAGGACCATCGCGGGGAGCGCGACCCCCTGCACCCCGAGGACGAAGGCGAGGTTCGCGAGCGCCTTCCCGACGAAGATCGCCTGCCGCGGGACCGGGGCGATCAACAAGGCATCCATCGCCCCATCCTGCGCCTCGACCCCGAAGGAGCGATGCAACCCGAGGAGCCCCGAGAAGGTGAAGGTCACCCAGAGGACACCGGGGGCGAGGTCCCCTGCCCCGACGGCGGTCGGGTCCCAGGCGAAGTAGAAGATCACGATCGCGAGCAACGAGAGGACGAGCGCCGAGAGGAAGGCGCTGCGCGTGCGGAACTCGATCGCGAGGTCCTTCCGCGCGATCAGCCAGGCCGAGGCGATGAGGCCGGGGGCGCTCATGCGACGAGGGCCCGGTAGGTGTCGGCGTACGCGAGGGGATCGAGCCCCTGGGCGGGCTCATGGCGGACGAAACGTCCCCCCTGCATGATCGCGGCGTGCGTGGCGAGGGCGAGCCCTTCGTGCAGATGGTGCGTGACCACGACGATGGCGGCGCCGGCCTCGCGCCGCTCGCGCAGGAGCGCGGTGAGGGCGCTGGCCCCCTGTTCGTCGAGCCCGGTGTAGGGCTCGTCCGCCAGGAGGACGTCGGGGCCGTGCACGATGGCGCGGGCGATGGCGACGCGCTGCTGCATCCCGCGCGAGAGCTGGCGCACCGGGACATCCGCACGCTCCGCGATGCGGAGCGCGCGCAGCGCGCGATCGGTGGCGCCGTCGGGATCGGGGAGCCCGTAGAGGCGCGCGGTGAACGCGACGTTCTCTCGACCTGTCAGGGCCTCGTAGAGCATCGCGCGGTGCGAGATGAGGCCGATGTGGTGGCGCGCCTCGGGCGCCGGGAGGCGGACCCCGGCGACGCGCGCCTCGCCGGAGGTGGGGGAGAGCAACCCCGCGAGCAGGCGAAGGGTGGTGGTCTTCCCAGCGCCATTCGGGCCGAAGAGCGCCAAGCACTCTCCGGCCCGAAGGGAGCAACTCACGCCGTCGACGGCGCGCCGCCCACCGAACACCCGGACGAGGTGAAGGGCCTCGACGCGCGGCGCCATGCGATCGGGGGGGGAGCCCAGGTCAGGCCTCCCCGGTGATCGCCGTCTCGAGCTCGTCCGCGATGCCAGCGGCGAGGGCGACCGCGCCCGCCAGACTCTCTGGCGAGGCCTGCGTGGCGACCGGCAGGCGATACAGCAGCAGGCTGCCACGGGTCATGAGCCCGCCGCCTCGCTTGGCACTGACCTGCTCGAGCAGCGACCCCATCAGGGCGAAGTTGCCCGCGAGCTCCCCGACGTCGGCGATGAAGCTCACGACGTACCGAAAGGCGTACGCGCCGATGGAATCGACATCACGGGTGATCCATACCGTCTGCGTCCGACCGCTCTCGAGCGGGACGATGATGCGCGCATCCCCATCCTCGTCGATCCGATAGTAGAGCGCGGTGGCATCGAGCAGGGCGCGGAAGTCGGCGGCATGCGGGGTCATGGTTCCTCTCCTCGGGAATATAGCGGGATGCGCGGGGGAGACGACGGCGAGGGGCTCCTCTGGCGCCTCCGCGGCGACGATCGCGACGCGTCCATGGACGTGCGGCACAAGTTATCGTCGCGTGACCGGTACCGCGCCCACATCCCCGGGGGCTCGGCGGACCCTGCCGCACCGTTCCCGTGCGCCGTAGGATTGGTCGCATGTCCGATATCGACGTCCTTCTCACCGAGACGCGGGTCTTCCCGCCTCCTGCGGCCTTCCGTGATGCCGCCCTCGTGCGCGATCGCACCCTGCATGATCGGGCAGCGTCGGACGCGGTGGGCTACTGGGCCGACCAGGCGCGCACCCTGCGCTGGCAACGCGAATGGGATCAGGTGCTCGACTGGACCCCTCCTCATGCGCAGTGGTTCGTCGGTGGCCGACTCAACGTCGCGGAGAACTGTCTCGACCGTCACATCGCCGCGGGCCTCGGGAACAAGGCCGCGATCATCTGGGAAGGCGAACCCGGGGACCAACGCACCCTCACCTATGGGGAGCTCGCGCGCGAGGTGCGATGCTTCGCGAACGTCTTGAAGCACCTTGGCGTGCAGAAGGGGGATCGCGTCGGGATCTATCTCCCGCTCATCCCCGAGGCGGCGATCGCGATGCTCGCCTGCGCGCGGATCGGGGCGATCCACTCCGTCGTCTTCGGTGGCTTCTCGGCGGAGGCGCTGCGCGATCGGATGAACGACGCGCGGGCGAAGGTCGTGATCACCGCCGATGGCGGCTACCGCCGCGGCCAGGTCGTCCCGCTCAAGCGGAACACCGACAAGGCCCTCGCCGAGTGCCCGAGCGTGGCGCACTGTCTCGTGATCCAGCGGCGCGCCGACGGTCCGATCGACGAGGCGCATATCGAGATGGAGGAGGGGCGGGATCACTGGTATCACCGCCTCCGGCATCAGGTCGCCGATGTGTGCCCCCCGGAGGCGATGGATTCCGAGGATGTGCTCTTCATCCTCTACACCTCGGGGACGACGGGGAAGCCGAAGGGGATCGTGCATACGACGGGGGGCTACCTCGTCGGCGCCGCGAGTTCGACGCGGATGGTCTTCGACCTGCGCCCCGATGACGTGTACTGGTGCACCGCCGATGTGGGGTGGATCACGGGCCACACCTATCTCGTCTACGGACCGCTCGCGAACGGCGCGACGATCCTCATGTACGAGGGGGCGCCCGACTGGCCCGAGCGCGATCGCTTCTGGGCGCTCTGCGCGCGACATGGCGTGACGATCCTCTACACCGCGCCGACCGCGATCCGTGCCTTCATGAAGTGGGGGGACGAGCATCCCAAGCGGCACGACCTCTCACGGCTCCGCCTGTTGGGCTCCGTCGGCGAGCCGATCAATCCGGAGGCGTGGATCTGGTATCACGAGGTGATCGGTGGGGGGCGCTGCCCGATCGTCGACACCTGGTGGCAGACGGAGACGGGGTCGATCGTGATCTCCCCGCTCCCGGGGCTCACGGCGACGAAGCCGGGGAGCGCGCAGCAGCCACTCCCCGGATACAGCGCCGAGCTCTTGGATGCGAAGGGGGAGCGGATCGCGACCGGCGGCGGGCTCCTCGCGATCACCACGCCCTGGCCCTCGATGCTCCGCACCCTCTGGGGCGACGACGCGCGCTACGTGCAGACCTACTTCTCGCAGTGGCCGGGACGCCCCGACCTCTACTTCCCGGGCGACGGGGCGAAACGCGATGCCGATGGCGACTTCTGGATCCTCGGGCGCGTGGACGATGTGCTCAACGTCGCGGGCCACCGGATCGGGACGATGGAAGTGGAGTCGGCGCTCGTCGAGCATCCGGCGGTGGCCGAGGCGGCGGTCGTCGGGAAGACCCACGAGATCAAGGGCCAGGCGATCTGCGCCTTCGTGACCCTGCGAGACGGACACGCGGAGTCGATGGCGCTGCGCGACGACCTCCGCGCCTTCGTGGTGCAGAAGATCGGGGCGCTCGCACGGCCCGATGAGCTCCACTTCACCGCCGATCTCCCCAAGACGCGCTCGGGGAAGATCATGCGGCGCCTCCTCCGCGACACGGCGGAGGGGCGCCTCTTGGGCGACGTGACCACGCTCGCCGACCCCACGGTCATGGAGACCCTCAAGGCCCGCTACGCGGACCAGGAGGGGTGAGGGGGCGCCGGACGCGATCGCGCGACCGGCGCCGCGGCGTCAGCGCGCGGCGGTCGTGGCCGCCGCGGAGTCGAGCCGGGCCGTCTCGGTCTCGATATAGAGCCGCATCTGGTCGTAGGTGAGGCTCCCCGGGTAGACCTTGTTCCCGATCTTGAAGGTCGGGGTCGACTGGATGCGGAGCCGCTCCGCCTCGCGCCGATTGGCGGCGATCTGCGGCAGCATCTCCCCGGAGTCGTAGCAGGCGGTGAAGGCCTTCCCGTCGAGGTCGAGCGATTCGGCGAGCTCGATCATGATCTTGCGGACCTTCTTGGGGTCCCGTGCCGCCTGCGAGTTCCACCGCTCCTGCGAGGCGAAGAGCAGGTCGTGCATCACCCAGAACTTGTCCTGCGCATTGGCGCAGTGCGCGGCGTTGTGGGCCGCGACCGCGTTGCGGTGGATGTCGAGCGGGAAGTCCATGAAGCGGAAGCGCATCTGCCCCGAGGCGACGAGGCGGGCCTTGATGTCGGGCGCATGCAGGGTGGCGAAGTAGCCGCACCCGGGGCACTCGAAGTCGGCGAACTCGATCACCTCGACGGGGGCATCAGGGCTCCCGATCACGATCCCACCGGGGGCGACGGACGCCGCCGCCGCAGGGTCGAGGGTGATGACCGGGGTCGGACGCGACCCGAGGTAGCCGAGGAGCACGACGCCGACCACCGCGACCACGGCGAGGAGGGCACCAAAGGACTTGTTCTTGGGCTGCTGCTTCTTCGCCACGGGGGACTCCTGAACGGCGGACGGGAGGAGGGGAACGAGGTCAGGGGATAATCTGTCATCCCGTGCGGGGGGCGGGGTAGGAGTTCGGGCCCGGTTCGGTTATCTTCCGAGGACGGGCCAGATGGTCCGTTCCTCCGACCCCATGACCGGACGAGATGAGCAGACAGCGTACCCGTGGACCGGCAGCCCCGGCCACCCCATCAGCATTCGATCAGGCCCGCGACGAGTTGTTCCAGCATGTCATCAGCTGCGGCGTGATCGGCTCCGAACTGGAGCATCAGAAGGAGTGGTTCGACGAGACCATGAAGTACTTCGCCGAGCGGTATCACGAGCTCGGGAGCCGGCAGATCGCAGACCTCCGCGTGTTGGGCGAGCGCTTCGCGGCGCCGACCAAGCGGCCAGAACCCGCGACCGCCTGATCGACCGATAGACGACGTGACACGAGGCCCCGCGATCCGATGGATCGCGGGGCCTCGTCCATTCCGGCGCCGCCCTCAGCGTCCGACGGGTCGACGGGTTCGGAAGACGACAGCGAGTCGTGCCCCGCCGCCGAGCGCGAGCTCGACGGCCGGGATCGTGCGCCGCGTCCCGAGCGGCCCCTCCACTCCGACCACCACGACAAGGTCCCCGCGCACCGGGTCCCCCGGCGCACGTCGGACGGCGAATCCCCCCCCGCCATAGAGCCCGCGAGGGAATTCACCGAAGGGGTCGAAGAGGAAGCGGGAGACCGCCTCGACGCGTTGCACACCGACGACGCCGTCGCCGCGACGCACGATCCCGGCCGCGGCATGGACGCCGACCCGGGCATAGTACCCCGCCCTCACATTGATACCGAGGCCAGCCGCGATTCCCGCGGCCGGGGTCGGCGCCACCTCGATGCGGCGCTCCAGTTGTGGTAGGGCCGCCGAGCGGGTCGAACCGGCGGTCTGCGCGAGGAGACCGGCGGGGGCGAGACCCATCGTGAGGACCCAGCGCGCGAGGTGCCGGGTCGGGCGACGCCTCTGGTGGATGCGCCGGGTCACGACGTGCGGCCGCGGACGATCCCCTCGACGCGGCGCGAGGCATCGAACCAGCGCCGTGCGGCCCCTTGCAGGGTCATCGGCGTCACGCGCCCCAGCGCGTGTGGGTAGCGGGCGACCTCGTCGAGCGTACCGTGCACCCAGGCCTCCGCGATCGCACCGAGCACGGCACTGCCCGAGGCCTGCCGGATCTGCCACGCCCCGACCGCATGGGAACGCGCCCGATCGAGCTCCTCCGCGGTGACGGGCTCCTCCGCGAAGCGCTGGAGCTCGCGGAGGAGTCCCTCGCGCGCCTCGGCCTCGCGATGCGGCGAGGTCGCGATGTACGCGGCGATGGCGCCGGCGCGGAGGCGCGGGATGGGGCGCGCGAGCACGGTGTAGGCGAGCGAGCGCTTGTCGCGCAGCTCCTCGAAGAGCCGCCCGCCGAGGCCACTCGCGATCCCCGCGAGGAGCTCGGCGTCGAAGCGCGCCTCGTCGGTGCGCGCCGGGCCCGGGAAGAGCATCGCGAGCGCGGTCTGCGCCCGGTCGCGCTGGTCGAGTCGCTCGGTGAAGGCGGCGGGCCACACGGTCGGGGCGATGGCGGGCGCCGGCGCGGCGCGGAGCGCCGCGAATCGCCGCGCGAGGGTGTCGGCGGCCTCCTGCGGGTCGAGGTCCCCGACCACCACGAGGGCGGCGGCCGACTCGTTGACGCGCGCCGCATGCCAGGCGGCCACTCGATCGACCGTGGCGCCACGGATCACCGATTCATCGCCCAGCGGGGAGCGGCCATAGGGATGCCCCACCCACGCCGCCTCGCTCGCGAGCCGCATCGGCTGGCGGTACATGTCGTCGCGCAGCGTCCCGAGCGCGGCGAGCGCGACCGCACGCTCCGCCTCGAGGCCGTCCTCGGGGTAGGTCGGCGCGAGGACCACATCGGCGAGGAGCTCCGCCGCGTCGGCGAAGGCGCGGGTCGACACCCCCATCGTCCACTCGAAGACCTCGCTCCCCACCCCGACCGCCGGCACCCCACCGAATCGCTCCGCATCCTCGGCGATCCGTGCGGCGGAGCGACGCGCGGTGCCGCGCAGCGCCGTGCGCGCCATGAGGGTGGTGAGCCCCGACTCGTCAGGGCGCTCCTCGACCGCCCCACCGGGGATCACGACGCCGAGGTGGACGAGGGAGGCCCCCGGCCGACGCTGCACGAGGATCGGGACATCGTGCGCGGTGCGGAAGGCGTGGATGCCATCGACGACGCGCTCGCGCCGTGCGCCGTCGCCGACGATGGCGGGCGCAGCGAGGGGCGTGCCCATCGGATCGATCGGCGCGGGACGCGCCGCGCCCAGCATCGCGCGGACGGCGTCGGGGTCCGTGCCCAACGGCGCGGTGCCGCGTGGGCGATAGGCGAGCACCGTCGCCTGCTCGGGATCGAGCCAGCGCTTCGCGACGGCGGTCAGTCGGGCCGCATCGACGCGCAGCAACGCGTCGTGATGCGAGACGCCCTGTCGCCAATCCCCGAGGAGCTCCCACGCGCCGAGGAAGTTGGCCTGGCCCTCGGGGGACTCGAAGCGTCGGAGCGCCTGCGCGTCGACGATGGCCCGCGCGCGATCGACCTCTGCCGCGGTGATCTCGCCCGCGCGCACCCGTCGCACCTGATCCCAGATCGCGCCCGCCGCCTCACGCATCGTCTCGGGCCGCGTCCCAGCATGGATGACGAAGACCCCGAGCTCGGTGGGGGTGTAGTCATAGGCGGTGACACTCGAGGCGAGGCGACGATCCCGCACCGCGCGCGCCAGGCGTGAGGCGCGGCCGACGCCCAGGACGGTGGCGAGGATGTCGAGCGCTGGGGTGTCGGGATGTTCGAGCGGCGGGGTGCGCCACCCCACGAGCAGCTCGGTCTGCGCGATGTCCCCTTCCCACTCGCGGCACCGGAAGCCGGCGGGGGCGCGCTCCTGCGGGCTCAGCGTGCGCCCGACCGGCGCATCGGGGAGATGCCCGTAGTGCTGTGCGGCGAGGGCGAGCGCCTCGTCGGGGTCGATGTCGCCGACGATCGCGAGGACGGTGTTGGACGGCCGATAGAAGCGCGTGTAGAACGCGTGGAGGCGATCGCGCGTGAGCGTACGGAGGCCATCCTCCCGCCCCATGCGCCACCGGCGGATGCGATGCCGATCGTGCAGCACCTCGAAGAGGGTCTCCACCGCGAGGGCCGACGGGGTATCGGCCTTCCGCTTGGTCTCCTCGATGATGACCTCGAGCTCGCGCGCGAGCTCCCCGGCATCGAGCACGCTGTTCGCGTAGGCATCGGCCTGCACGGCGAGCCCCGCGGCGAACCCCTCCGAGGGGAGCACGACGTAGTAGTGCGTGTGATCGTAGATCGTCCCGGCGTTGAGATAGCCACCGGCGGCCTTGGTCTCGCGCGCGATCTCCCCCACCCCGCGCGTCGACGTCCCCTTGAAGTACATGTGTTCGAGCACATGGGCGATCCCGACCACATCATCGGGTTCGTCGAAGTACCCCGCCTTCACCCAGGTGACGATGGCGACGACGGGAGCGGTACGATCCTGACGGACGAGGACGCGCAGCCCATTGCCGAGCCGGACGCGCCGGACGGAGGTCGGGGGGAGGATGCCGTCGAGCGCGCTCAGCGGAGGATGCGGAGGAGGCCAGCATCAGCGCTGGCGCGGAGGAAGCTCTCCGCATCGCGCGTGGGGATGAGGACCCCGGTGAGGGCGAAGCCACGACGGGCCTCCCCCTGCATGAACTCCTCGACGGAGCGATGGGCGCCCCCGATGGTGGCATCGCGCATCGATGCGACGATCTCCTCCCAGGTCCCCTCGAACCGCCGGCCATCGCGCGCGACCACCTCATGCCGCTCCGGGGCGCGCTTCGCCTCGGCGGCCTCGGCGAGCATCGCGCCAAAGAGTTCGAGCTGCTGGCGCGCCTCCTCCTCCGCCCGATCCGAGGCACGCGACTCGATCTCGGCGAGCATCTCGTCCAAGGGATCGGTGGAGGGGGCGAGCTCGGCGAGCCGCTCCTCCCAGATGCGCAGCGAGGGATCCCCATCGGCCAGACGGAGGTGCGACTTCTTGAGCTCCATCAGCCGCCAGATCCCGAGTTCGTCCCAGTGATCCTCGGGCTTCGTGCGCTCGAACTGGAAGAGCGCCGCCTCGAACTCCTCGCGATCGTAGTGGAGGTTCGCGAGGTAGATGCGGGCCTCGGTGTGCTCGGGGTCGATCTGCAGCGCGCGCTTCAGGGTCTCGATCGCTGCCGTATCCTCGCCAAGGCGGTGCTCCACATAGCCGACCATGGCGATCGCCTCGGCATGGTCGGGGACCTGTCGGATGGCGATCGCGAAGAACTCCTTCGCTTCCGCGACGAGCCCATCGCGGAAGAGGGTGCGCCCCACCTGGAGCATCAGCTCGATGTCGTCAGAGTAGCCGAGCTCGAGGATGCGATTGAACGCCTTGAGCGCCTGCGGGGTCTGTCCGAAGCGCAACAAGGTCTCGCCGAGGCCGGCGAGGGCATCCTCATGTTCCGGATCGAGGACGAGCGCCTCCTCGAACGCCTTTCGTGCCCACGCGAACTCATCGCGCGCGAGACGGGCATAGCCGACGCCCACATGCAGCTCGACGGAGGTGGGGTAGAGGCCCAGGCCCTCACGGAGCGTGGTGAGTGCCGCCTCGTAGTTCCCCTCGTTGTAGAGCTGGTGCGCGCGCTCGTCGTACTCTTCGGAGCTCAGGAACGGCGTGGGCATCGGGGGAATGACCTCCGGCGCAGGGGTTGCCCAATCATACCACCCAGCCCCGTAGGGCGATACCGGTCGATCGGACGCGAAACGCGCGGCGCGTCATCGTGTCGCACCGAGCGCCACCGCGATCTCGGCGGCGAGGGCCGCGTTCGCCTCGAGCAACGCGAGATTGGCCGCGAGGGAGCGCCCCGCGGTCGCGCGCTCGACCGCGGCGAGGAGGAAGGGGGTCACGGTCGCACCCCGTACACCGACGGTCCGTGCCTCGACCAACGCCTGCGCGACCGCCTGCTCCACGACCTCGGCCTCCAGCGCCGCATCGGCCGGCGGGGGCTGCACGACGAGGAGCGCGCTCCGGCGCCCGAGGGCCCGCGACGCGCGGAAGATCGCGGCGATCTCCGCCGCCTCATCGATGCGCTGCGGGACGCGGAGCCCGGTGTGCGCGGTGAAGAACCCTGGGAACTCGTCGGTCCGGTAGCCGAGGACGGTGACGCCGTAGCTGTCGAGACGTTCGAGCGTCCCCGGGAGATCGAGGATCGACTTGGCGCCGGCACAGACGGTGATCACCGGGGCGGTCGCGAGCGCGAGGAGATCGGCCGATTCATCGTAGGCCGGCTCGCGATGCACCCCGCCGATCCCGCCGGTGGCGAAGACCTCGAGGCCGGCGGCGGCGGCGAGGGTGAGCGAGGCGGCGACGGTCGTCGCGCCGTCGCGGCCCCGTACCATCGCGGGGGCGAGGTCGCGCGAGGAGAGCTTCGTGACCCCATCGCGCGCGAGGAACCGCTCCAGATCGTCCCCGCCGAGCCCGATGGTCGGGACCCCTCGCACCACGGCGGCCTCGCGGTTGGCGGGGATCGGGAGCCCCTGCGCCAGGACCGAGCTCTCCAGGGTGACGAGCGGTCGACCGGCGGCGCAGGCATCCGCGACCTCGGCGCCGCAGGTGATCGGATGTGGCACGCCGGGGACGGTCCCGCTCACGTCACCGTCGGGCGGGACCCCGCGAAGCGCTGCCATGCCCCGGTCGCGAGGATGTCGTCGATCTCCCCGATCACCCGCTCGACCTCGTCATCGGTGGTGTAGAAGTGCGGGGCGATGCGGATCCCCGCCCCTGGGCGGAAGTCGATCACCACCTCGCGCGCGAGTAGCGCCTGCGCGACCTCGGCGGCGTGCGGGACATCGACCGCCACCGTGCCGCCGCGCGTCTCTGGATCGCGGGGGGCGCGCACCGTGTAGCCGCGCGCATCGGCGAGCGCGATCAGGCGCGCCGTCTGCCGCATGCTCTTGGCGCGGATGTTCGTCATCCCCGCCTCGACGAGGATCCGTGGCCCCTCGCGATTCGCGTAGAGCGCGGGGACCACCGGGGTCCCACCAAGCCAGCGCTGGATCCCGCCGGCATAGGTCATCGTGTCCTCGAAGCCGAAGGGGCGCGCATGCGCCTGCCACCCGGTGAGCGCGGGGGCGAAGCGCTCGCTCGCGCTCGGTGAGGCATAGAGAAAACACCCCCCGGGGCCACCGCAGCACCACTTGAGGACCCCCCCGGTGAGGAAGTCAGCCCCGATCGCGTGCACATCGACGGGGATCACGCCCACGGAGTGGTAGGCGTCGAACGAGACGACCGCCCCCATCGCGTGCGCATGCGCGGTGAGGCGCTGCGCATCGAGGATGTGCGCCGAGCGGAAGGCGACGTGCGAGACCGCGACCAGCGCGGTGCGCTCGTCGATCGCGGCGTGGAGCGCCTCCTGATCGAGGGTGATCCCATCCGCGCTCGGGACGACGACGACACGGGCGCCGAGCTTGGGGGCGAGCGATTCGATGGCGTAGCGCACGCTCGGGAAATCGAGCGCGGTCATGACGACGGTGTCGCGCCCCGAGCGGAAATCCATCGCCGAGAGGATCGCGGCCTGGGCGAGGGTGACGGTGGGCGCCATCGCGACCTCGTGCGGGGCGGCGCCGAGGAGCGGGGCGACGATGTCCCCCACGGTCAGCGGGGTCGTCCACCACTCCTTCGCCCACGCTTGCACCCCCCATTCATCCCAGAGCTCGGCGTAGCGTGCGAGCTGCGCGGGGACGGTCTTCGGCATCGCCCCCAACGAGTGGGAGACGAGATAGGTGCGCCGCGCGAGGATCGGGAAGGTGTCGCGGAAGCGGAGGAGCGTGTCGGTCATGCTGCCAATGTATCGGGTTCGGCGTGCGCCTCCTCCCACCGGGTCAGGGCGCGGTAGGCGAGGGGGAGGACGAAGAGGGTGAGGAGGGTCGAGGTGATGAGCCCCCCGATCACCACGCTGGCGAGGGGGCGCTGCACCTCCGAGCCCGGACTGCTCGAGAGCGCCATCGGGACGAAGCCCAAGCTCGCGACGAGGGCGGTCATGAGGACGGGGCGGAGCCGATCCTTCGCCCCCTCGCGGACCGCGGTGTCGAGATCGCGTCCTTGGTCCCGTAGATGATTCAGGTGCTCGACCAGCACCACGCCATTGAGCACCGCGATCCCGAAGAGGGCGATGAACCCGATGCTCGCGGAGAGGTTGAGATTGAGGTCGCGGAGCCAGAGCGCCGCCACGCCGCCGACCAGGGCGAAGGGGACGTTGAGGAGGACGAGCCCCGCCTGCGTCACGGAGTTGAAGGAGAGGAAGAGGAGGAGATAGATGAGGGCCAGCGCCGCCGGCACGACGAGGACGAGTCGACCGAGGGCACGCTGCTGGTTCTCGTACTGCCCCCCCCACTCGAGGAAGACCCCGGTGGGGAGGGTGATCTGTGCCGCGACCTTCGCGCGGACCTCCTCGACGAAGCTCCCGAGATCGCGGCCGCGGACGTTCGCCATGACGAGGGTGCGGCGCTGCGCATCCTCGTGGGCGATGAGTTCCGGGCCCATCACGGTGCTGAGGCGCGCGAGCGAGCCGAGGGGGACGAGCCCCCCGGTGGCGGTGCGCACGGTGATGCGGCGCAGCGCTTCGAGATCGGCCCACTCGGTGTTCGCGAGGCGGACGGCGACACCGATGCGCCGCGGCCCTTCCACGAGTTCGGTGGCGATGCGGCGACCGGTGGCATGGTCGAGCGCCGCCTCCACGTCCGCGACGGAGAGCCCGAAGCGGGCGAGGGCGGCGCGATCGATGTCGATCCGATACTGCCCGCTCCCGTCCGCGATCTCGACCGAGACATCGGCCGCGCCGTCCACCGTGGCGACGATCGCGCGGATCCGCTCACCGAGCGCCTCATTCATCGCGCGATCCGGCCCGACGACCTTGATCCCCAGATCGGTGCGGATCCCGCTCTCAGCCTCGTCGAGGCGCATCGCGAGGGGCTGCGTGAAGGCCATCTCGAGTCCGGGGATATCGGCGAGCGCCGAGTCGAAGACCGCGACGAGCCCTTCGCGATCCTCGGCGGAGACCCACGCGTCCTGCGGCGTGAGGATCACGTAGGTGTCGCCCTCGAAGATCCCCATCGCCTCGGTGGCGAGGTCGGGGCGCCCTTCCTTGGTGACGACCGTGACGACCTCAGGGAACCGCAGGAGCCGACGCTCGACCACGGCGGAGAGGCGTGTCGCCTCGTCGAGGGAGACACTGGGCAGCCGCCGGGTGGTGATGAGGATGTTCCCCTCGTCGAGCTTGGGCATGAACTCGGTCCCGATCCAGGCGAAGGAGCCGAGGGCGATGACGAAGAGGAGGGTCGCCCCGCCGACCACCGGGCGGCTGTGCGCGAAGACCCACTCGAGCCCGCGACCGTAGGCCGCCTTCACCCGATCGAAGCGCGTGTTGGGCTTCTGCCGTGCCTGGCGTAACAGGAGATGCGAGACGGTCGGGACGTAGGTGAGCGCCAACAGCAGCGACCCGAGCACCGCCGTGACGACGGTGAAGGCCATCGGCTTGAACATCCGTCCTTCCATCCCGTCGAGCGCGAAGAGCGGGATGTAGACGGCCACGATGATCGCGATCCCGAAGAGGATCGGACGCCCGACCTCGACCGCCGCATCGAGGAAGAGGCGGTCACGGTCCCCCTCCCGTCCCTCTTCGAGGCGGCGGATGAAGTTCTCCACCATCACGACCGAGGCATCGACGATGAGCCCGAAGTCGAGCGCACCGAGACTCATGAGGTTCGCCGAGTACCCGAAGAGGGACATCCCGGCGAAGGCGATGAGCATCGAGAGGGGGATGACCGAGGCGACGATCAACGAGGCACGGACATTCCCCAGGAAGAGGAAGAGGACCGCGATGACGAGGAGGCCGCCCTCGATGAGATTCTTCGCGATCGTCGTGGTCGTCCGGCCGACGAGTTCGGTCTGGTCGTAGAACGGGGTGATCCGCACATGGGCGGGGAGTCCGGCTCGCACCTCATCCAACCGCTCGCGCACCGCCTGGATCACCCGGCGGGAGTCGGCGCCCTTGAGCTTGAGCACCATCCCCGTCACCACCTCGCCCTTGCCATCCTGCGTGACGGCGCCGTCGCGCGGGAGGGCCCCCATCGTGACGCGCGCGACGTCGCGCACGAGCACCGGCGTCCCGCCCCGCTGCGCGATCACCATCCGTTCGATCTCTTCGAGCGACTCGGCGCGTCCCATCCCACGGAGCGTGAAGCGCTCTCCCGCCGTCTCGATGTACGCCCCACCGAAGGTGCGGTTGTTCGCCTCGAGCGCGGTGTGCACGTCATCGAGGGTGAGCTCGCGCACGGCGAGCTTGGAGGCATCGACCTCGACCTGCACCTGCTCGATGAGGCCGCCCCACGTGTTGACCTCGGAGACCCCCGGAAGGGTGCGGAGCCGCGGCCGGATCGTGTAGTCGTGGAGGGTCTTGAGCTGCGCGAGCGAGAGGGAATCACTCGTCAACGCGTACTGATACAGCTCCCCCATGGGGGTGGAGACGGGCCCGAGCCCCGGTTCGACGCCCGTCGGAAGCCCCCCCTTCGCGTCGGCGAGGCGTTGCCCGACCAAGGTCCGCGCGAAGTAGATGTCGACCTCGTCGGGGAACGACACCATGATGAGGGAGAGCCCCTGCTTGGAGACGGAGCGCACCCCTTCCGCCCCCTGCAGCCCCATCAGCGACGACTCGATCGGATAGGTGACGAGTCGCTCCACGTCCTCCGGCGGCATCCCGGGGACGGCGGTGATCACCTCGACGCGCGTCCCGGTGAGATCGGGGAAGGCATCGAAGGGGATATGGGTCAGCGAGTAGAGCCCCGCCGCGACGAGGGAGAGGACCCCGCCGATGACGAAGAAGCGCTGCTTGAGGACGAAGGCGATCAGCGTGCGCATCAGTGGTGGTCGCCGCCTTCCGTGCTCCGTCGTCTCAGGATCTCGGCCTTCCCGAGCGCGGCCCCGGTCGAGAGCACGGTGTCCCCGATGCCGACGCCACTCAGGATCTCGACCTGCGCCGAGGTGCGACGACCGGCCCGCACCGGGCGCGCCTCGAGGAGGAGCCCGTCACCCACGCGGGAGGCGAGGACCACGACGGTGTCGCCGTCCATGATCTGCAGCGCGGCGGCAGGGATCGCGAGGGTGCGGTCCCCACGACCACCGAGGAGCTGCGCATCGCTCGTCATCTCGGCACGGAGCAGCGACTGCCCCGCCCCCTCGATCGCGGCCCAGACCTGGATGCTCCGGCTGAGCGAATCGACCACCGGCGCGATGCGCTGCACACGCGCGGTGAAGAGGCGATCGGGATAGGCGGGGACGGTGAGCCTGACCTCGACCCCGTTCGCGACGCTCGCCACCGCTTCCTCCGGGAGATGGAGGAGCACGCCGAGGCGGCCCTCGCGGGCGATGGTGAGGAGGGGCTGTCCGACGAGGACCACCTGGCCCGGCTGTGCGGTGCGCCCCGTGATGACGCCATCGAAGGGGGCACGAATGAGGGCGGCGTGCGCATCGACCCCATCGGGGGTGGCTGGGCCGATCAGATGCTCGACGAGGGCCTTGGCCCGCTCGAGGGCGGCGTGCGCACTCTCGCGAGCGGAGGTCGCGGCGACTCGGGCGGCGCGCGCGCGTTCCGCCTCGGCGGGGGAGATGGCGCGCGCGGCGAGCAATCGCTCCGCCCGACCCGCCGCGGCGGCGGCGACGGTGGCGGCGGAATCGGCGGAGGTGGTGGCGGCGCGCGCCGCGATGAGCTGCTCGCGCGCATCCATCACCTCGTGCGAATGGATCTCGGCGAGGATCTGGCCCGCCTGCACCCGATCACCGGGGAAGACGCGCACCGCGAGGACGCGCCCCTCGACGATGCTCCCCATCGGCTGCGTGGCGGCGGGGTCGAGGGCGATGTGCGCGGGGACGTGCCAGGCATCGCGCCATGGCGTCATCTCCACCGCGGCGAGCCCGAACTGCGCGATCGCGACGGCCTCGGCGCTCAGGAGCGCGGTGTCGGCGACGGTCTCGGTGGTCGGCGTCGCCTCGGGGGCGCCCGCGCAGGCGAGGGAGGCGATCGCGGGGAGGAGGATCCAGCGGCGAGCGGTCGAGATCACGGCGTCTCCAGAGCGGGCGCGCCGATGGCGCGTCGGAGGTCAAGGCGAGCGAGGGCGCGGTCGAGGGTGCCGCGCACCTGCGCGGTGCGCGCCTCCGCAGCGGCACGGAAGGCATCGACGAGTTCGACGAGGGAGGCGGCCCCTTCCTGATAGGCCGCCTGGGCGGCGCCGGCGACCAGATCGGCACGGGCGACGAAGCGCGCGTCGAAGTCCCGCGTGCCGGCATCGATCACGCGAGCGGCTTCGAGCGCCGCGTGGACCTCGGTGGTGACGCGGAGCTCGGTCGCGCGGCGCTCCGCCTCGGCGCGGAGCCATTCCCCGGCGGTGCGCTCCCGGTTCCCGGCGTTGGTGTTGAGCAAGGGCGCGGTGAGGGTGACACCGAAGAGACTCGTCTCGAATCCCGCCGTCCCCTTGTAGCCGCCGACCAATCCGACGTCGGGGAGCACGGCGCGGCGCTCGGCGGTGCGACGGCCTTCGGCGATGGCGACGGCGGCGCGCGCCATCGCGAGATCGAGGCGACTCGCCGCCGCGAGGGCGAGCGCGGAGTCGACCTCCGGCAGCGGCGTCAGGGGAGCGATCCCCTCGGCGAGGGTGAGGCGTCGCGGATCGGGTTCGGCGATGCGGGCGGCGAGCTGAGCGCGGGCCTGCGCCGCGGCGGCCTGGGCCTGCGCCGCGACATGGCGCATCCGCTGGGCCTCGAGTCGCATGCGGAGGGCGGTCGCCTCGGCGAGCTCCCCCTCGGCGGCGCGCACCGAGTCGAGCGCGGCGATGCGATCGAGGAGCTCGGCCTGCGCCGTGGCGATGCGGGCCTCCGCGGCGGCGGCCCAGGCCATCCACCAGGCGCGGGCCGCGTCGAAGCCCGCCGCGCGGAGCGTCTCCAGGGAGTCGGCGGTGGCCTGCGTGCGGGTGGCGGTGAGCGCCGATTGGAGGGCGAGGCGGCGCCCGGTGAGGGCGAAGGGGAGCGTCACCTGCGCGAAGTCATCGTACGGGATCGGCGCGCCCTCGTTCTCGCGGCGCAGCTCGACGATCGGGTTCGGCCGCTGGGCGTCGGTGCGGGCGCGGCCGACGAGCTCATTCCGGCGGCCGACGGCCATCTGCGCCGCGGGCCCGATGGTGGTGGCGCGGCGGACGGCATCGGCGAGGGAGGTGACGGCCGACGCCTCCGTCTGCGCCTCCGCGATGGTCGTGACACTACACCATGCGAGGCCCGCTACGAGAAAGAGGCGCATCGGGGGAATCTACCCGTCCCCGCACCCGTCCCCAACCATCCACCCCTTCGTGTGGCTCCGGGATTCCCGTACGGATGACGGCGCATCGCATAAATTCCTCCCTTATGTCCTCCCACAACTCCTTCTCGAGTCGCGACACCCTCGCCGTCGACGGCCGCTCCTACACCTACTACCGGCTCGGCGCGCTGAGCACCCTCTCGGGGAACACCCTCGCGCGCCTTCCGTTCTCGCTCCGCGTCCTCCTGGAGAATCTCCTCCGCAACGAGGATGGCGGCTTCGTGAAGCGCACCGACATCGAGGCGCTCGCCCGCTGGGATGTCACCACGCCGGTCGACAAGGAGATCGCCTTCCGCACCGCGCGCGTCCTCCTACAGGACTTCACCGGCGTCCCCTGCGTGGTGGACCTGGCGGCGATGCGGGACGCGATCGCGACGCTGGGCGGCGATCCCGCGCGCATCAACCCGCTCCAGCCGGTCGACCTCGTGATCGACCACTCGGTGCAGGTCGACGAGTACGGCACCGAGGCGGCGATGCTCCTCAACACGCAGCTCGAGTACGAGCGGAATGGCGAGCGCTATCAGTTCCTGCGCTGGGGGGGCACCGCGCTCCGCAACTTCCGCGTCGTCCCGCCGGGCACGGGGATCTGCCACCAGGTGAACCTCGAGTACCTCGCGCAGGTCGCCTTCGTCGGCGAGGAGGATGGCACCCCGACCGTCTACTGCGACTCGCTCGTCGGCACTGACTCGCACACCACGATGATCAACGGCCTCGGCGTCCTGGGCTGGGGCGTCGGCGGGATCGAGGCCGAGGCGGCGATGCTCGGCCAGCCCGTCTCGATGCTGATCCCCGAGGTGGTGGGGTTCAAGCTCACGGGCAGGCTCCCGCTCGGCGCGACCGCGACCGACCTCGTGCTCACCTGCACCGAGATGCTCCGCAAGAAGAAGGTCGTCGGCAAGTTCGTCGAGTACTACGGCCCGGGACTCGATGGGCTCGCCCTCGCGGATCGCGCGACGATCGCGAACATGGCGCCGGAGTATGGCGCGACGATGGGCTTCTTCCCGGTGGACGAGGAGACGCTCAAGTATCTCCGTCTCTCGGGACGCAGCGAGCACCAGATCAAACTGGTGGAGGCGTACACCAAGGCGCAGGGACTCTTCCGTACCGCGGCAACCCCCGACCCCGTCTTCACCGACACCCTCGAGCTCGACCTCTCGACGGTCGTCCCCTCGCTCGCCGGCCCGAAGCGGCCGCAGGATCGGATCGCGCTCACGCAGATGAAGGCCAACTACGCCGAGGCGTACAGAGCCGAGCGCGAGCGCCTCGCGGCCGCCAAGAGCACCCCCGCCAACGGCGCCGCTGCGGCGACGATGGTCTCCGAGGGCGGCAGGTCGGTGGACCTCACGCCATCGGCCGTGACGACCACACATCGCGGGAGCGCGTTCGAGCTCAAGGACGGCGCCGTGGTCATCGCAGCGATCACGAGCTGTACCAACACCTCCAACCCGAGCGTGATGCTCGCGGCGGGACTCCTCGCGCAGAAGGCGGTCGCGGCGGGGCTCACCTCGAAGCCCTGGGTGAAGACCTCGCTCGCCCCGGGCTCGAAGGTCGTGCGCGACTACTTCGACAAGGCGGGGGTGCAGCCCGCCCTCGACGCCCTCGGCTTCCAGATCGTCGGCTACGGCTGCACCACCTGTATCGGGAACTCGGGACCGCTCCCGGAGACGATCAGTAGGGCGATCGACGACGGGAAGCTCACCGTCGCCGCCGTGCTCTCCGGCAATCGCAACTTCGAAGGGCGCGTGAACCCGCAGACGCGCTTCAACTATCTCGCCTCGCCCCCGCTCGTGGTGGCGTACGCGCTCGCCGGCCGCGCCGACATCGACTTCGAGAAGGAGCCGATCGGCGTCGGAGCGAAGGGCCCCGTCTTCCTGCGCGAGATCTGGCCCACCACGCAGGAGGTGGAGGACACGGTACTGCGCGCGGTGAAGCGCGAGCAGTTCGAGCGGGAGTACGCCGACGTCTTCGGTGGCGACGCCGAGTGGAAGGCGATCGAGGCCCCGACCGGGAGCCGCTATCGCTGGGATGAGGCCTCCACCTACGTGAAGCATCCCCCGTACTTCGAGGGGATGACGATGACCCCGCCGGGGGTCCAGCCGATCGCGAACGCGCGCGTGCTCGGGATGTTCGCGGACTCGATCACCACCGACCACATCTCCCCCGCCGGTTCGATCGCGGAGAAGTCGCCCGCCGGCCAGTGGCTCGCCTCGCTCGGCGTCGCGAAGAAGGACTTCAACTCCTATGGTGCCAGGCGCGGGAACCACGAGGTGATGATGCGCGGCACCTTCGCGAACATCCGCCTCAAGAACGAGCTCACGCCGGGGATGGAGGGGTGGTGGACGCGCACCGCCGAGGGCGCGGAGCCGACCTCGTTCTACGAGGCGTCGATCGCCTATCAGCAGGCCGGCACGCCGCTCGTCATCATCGCCGGGAAGGAGTACGGCACCGGCTCCTCACGTGACTGGGCGGCGAAGGGGACGATGCTCCTCGGGGTCCGCGCGGTGATCGCCGAGAGCTTCGAGCGGATCCATCGCTCGAACCTCGTCGGGATGGGGGTGCTCCCACTCGAGTTCGCCGCCGGTGAGACGCGGCAGTCGCTCGGCCTCACCGGATTCGAGACGATGACCATCGAAGGACTCTCGGATACGATGGCGCCGCGCGCGACGCTCACCGTGCAGGCGGTCGGCGCGACGGGGACGATCACCTTCCAGGTGCGGAGCCGGATCGACACCCCAGAGGAGCTCAACTATTACCGGCATGGCGGGATCCTGCAGTACGTGCTGCGCCAGCTCGCCGGTGGGCGGTAGCGCGGTCCGGATCCTCTATAACCCCGCGGCCGGATCGGGCCGCGGCATCCGGGCGATCGCTGGCATCCGTGCCGCGTTCGCCCGGTTCGGTTTTTCAGATGTGCGCGCGACCGTGCGCGCCGGGGATGAGGCGCGACTCGCCTCCGAAGCGATGGACGACGGGATCGAGACGCTGGTCGTGGTCGGAGGGGATGGGACCTTCTCCAACGTCGCGGGGCCGGTGGCCGCGGCGGGTGCCCCGCTCCGCCTCGGACTGATCCCGGCAGGGACCGGCAACGACTTCGTAAAGAACCTCGGGCTCGCCACAGGCGCTCCTGAACAGCAGGCGCACCATCTCGCCGAGGCCCTCGCGAATGGCACGGGGCAGGAACGTCGCGTCGACATGGGGCGGATCGGCGGGCACGGGTTCCTCAACGTCGCGGGAATCGGCTTCGATGTGGCGTGCAACACCTTCGCCGAGCGACTGCGTCCCTTGCCCGGTGCGCCGCGATACATCCTCGCGGCGTTCGCCGAGGCGGTCCGCTACCAGGCACTCTCCCTCGCGCTCGACGAGGGCGCGCTGCGCCCGCACCTCCTCGCCGTCTTCTCCAACGGGGCGCACTTCGGCGGGGCCTTCCATGTGGCGCCGGGCGCGCGGATCGACGATGGGCTCCTCGATGCCGTCGCCTTCTTGGCCGCCTGCACCCATCGGCGGGGGGCCACCTTCCGCGTCCGGTGCGAGGCGGCGCCCTGGGTCGAGGTCGATGGGGAGCTTCGGCGCGCCCCGAGCGCCGCGGTGGAGGTGACGAGCGTCCCTGGCGCCCTGCGATTGGTCACCCCCTGATCATTGCGGCGACCGCCCGCTCCAGGCACTCTTCACCCCATGACACCTTCCTTCTTGCGACGCGCCGTCCGCGGCCTCGTCGCCCTCATCGCCCCCGGGGCGTTGGCCGCGCAGGATGGCGGCCCCAAGGTGGGCGATCTCGCCCCCGACTTCACCCTCCCCGCGGCGACGCGGGACGGCCTCCGGCCTAAGCCGATCACCCTCAGCGGTCTGCGCGGGCAGACCGTCGTCCTCGCCTTCTTCCCGAAGGCGAGGACCGGTGGCTGAACGGCGCAAATGGAGGCGTACCGTGATCAGTACGCCACGCTCTTCAACAACGGTGATGGGGTGACGCTGCTCGCCATCAGCACCGATGAACCCGCCGCCCTCCAGAGCTGGGCGGCGGAGAAGAAGTTCCCACAGACCTTCGTCTCCGATACCGGGGGCGCCTTGGGGGAGAGGTACGACGTGAAGTTCCCGGCGGTGAATTTCTACAAGCGGGTGGTCTTCGTCATCGGTCCGGATGGACGCGTGAAGCACATCATGCGCCCCTTCCGCGAGCTCTCGGCCGAGGCCTACACGGAGCTCGGGGATGCCGTGAAGAAGGCCCGCGGGAAGTGAGCGCGACCGGGCGCGTCCCCTTCACCGTCGCCCTGATCCAGGACGGGGTGGAGTCCACCGCCGCGGCGACCCTCGTCGCCACCGAGCGGCGGATCCGGGACGCGCACGCGAAGGGGGCGCAGGTGATCTGCCTGAAGGAGCTCTTCAACGCCCCCTACTTCTGCAAGACGCTCGACGCGAGCCGCTTCGATCTCGCGGAGGAGGTCACCGGACCCACGGTGACGCGCCTGCAGGCGGTCGCGAAGGAGCTCGCGGTGGTGCTCGTCGTGCCGTTCTATGAGCGGCAGGCGCCGGGGGTCTATCGCAACAGTGCCGCGGTGATCGACGCCGACGGCGCGCTGCTCGGGCTCTATCGCAAGATGCATATCCCGCACGACCCGCTCTTCGAGGAGAAGTACTACTTCGCGCCGGGCGATGCCGGTGGCGCGGTCCAGCCGAAGGGGGCGCGCGGCCCTGAGGCCGAGGCGTCGGGCTTCATGGTCTGGAAGACGCGCTACGCGACGATCGGCGTCCTCATCTGCTGGGATCAGTGGTATCCGGAGGGCGCGCGCATCACCGCGCTCCTCGGGGCCGACATCCTCTTCTACCCGACGGCGATCGGGTGGCATCCGGCGGAGAAGGCGGAGTGGGGGGCGGCACAGGTCGATGCCTGGCGCACCGCCCAGCGTGCCCATGCGATCGCCAACGGGGTCTTCGTCGCTTCGCCGAATCGCGCGGGGTTCGAGGCCGAGGCAGGGACCGATGGGCTCGAGTTCTTCGGCCATTCGTTCATCTGCGATCCGTACGGGCGATATATGGCGCAGGCAGAGACGGGGGAGACGACGCTGATCGCGACCTGCGATCCTGCGTTGATCGAGTACACGCGGCGGAACTGGCCCTTCCTGCGGGATCGGCGGATCGACGCCTATGGCCCGATCCTGCACCGCTGGCTCGGGTCGTGAGTCAGGGCGGGAAGCGTCCGCCGGTCGGCCCCGCTGGGGTGCGCTGGCCGGCGGAGTGGGAGCGCCACGACGCCACCTGGATCTC
>JAJTFH010000033.1:0-13097 GCA_021298395.1 Gemmatimonadota bacterium
AGCCGCCGCCGCACGCACCGCGTCGTCGCCGACCGGGTTCCCCAGCCGGATGTTAGCGGCGATATCGCCGGCGAAGAGGAAGATGTCCTGCTGCACATAGCCGACGAGGCGTCGGAGCTCCTGCACGGGGATCTCCCGCAGGTCGCGCCCGTCGAGGAGGATCCGCCCGCGCTGCGGGTCGTAGAAGCGGAGGAGGAGACTCACGATCGTGCTCTTCCCCGCCCCGGTATGGCCGACCAACGCGAGGGTCTCGCCGGGCCGCACGGTGAACGAGACCCCCTTCAGCACCCAGGTCGTGGGTGCCGGCGTATCCTCATACGAGAACCAGACCTCCTCGAAGGTCACCGTGACCCCACCCGCGCGGGTGAGTGGGGTCGTGGACCGGGCCACATCCTCCGTCCCGGGCGCCACCGGCGTATCGAGGAGCCGGAAGATCCGCTCCGAGCTCGCCATCGCCTGCTGCAAGGTGTTGTACTTGTCAGAGAGGTCCTGCAGCGGTTGATAGAAGCGTCGCGCGAGCTGCAGGAAGGCCGCCACCGTCCCGACCGTGAGCAGCCCGTCCTCCACGCGCGGGGCCGCGGAGACGATCAACGCGGCGAGCGCGACCGTCGTGAGGATCTCGATCGCCGGGAAGTAGAGCGCGTAGACCGTGATCGATTTGAGGTGCGCGGTGAGGTGCGCCTGATCGAGGGCGGCGAAGCGCGCGACCTCGTCCCGCTCACGCCCGAAGAGCTGTACGACCCGAGCGCGAGCCGCCAATCGACGAGCACCATCATCACGGTGATCGCCGCGAGGGTGAAGAGGTCGCCGATTCCCGCCACCACCCCGGAGGCGAAGAGCTCGTTGAGCGACTCCACGTCGGAGGTGACCCGTGTGACGAGTCGCCCGACCGGATGCTTATCGAAGAAGGGGATGGGGAGACGCTGCAACCGGGCGAAGAGTTCGCGCCGGAGATCGTGCATCACCCGCTGCCCGAGGATCCCGGTGAGGAGCGTCTCGAGGTAGCCACAGCTCACCTGCAGCAGGAGCGCGCCGACGAGGAGGAGCGCCGCCTGGCGGATGCCCGCGGCGTCGCCGGCGGGGATCGCGACATCGATCACGTGGCGCGTGAGGAGGGGCGGGGCGAGCTGCAGGACCCCTTCCACCATCAGCACCGTGAGCGCCCCGACCACGAGCCCCGCATAGGGCCGCACGTAGGCCAAGAGGCGCCGTGCGAGCCGCCGATCGAAGGCGCGGCCGACGACCTCCTCGTCCGGGGTCGTCACGACCGCGCCGGTGGACGCCCGGCCCGACTCAGCGCGGGAAGGCCTTCGCGTCGAGCCCCGGGACGATCCGGAGCGCGTTCTTGTAGTAGATCTTCTTCAGCACCTCGTCCGGCAGCTCGAGCCCGTACATCGACCAGAAGGCGTGGTACTTCTTGTGGTACGGGAAGTACTCGTCCCCCGTCTCCAGCACGCGGAAGTAGGTCTTGTACTCGTCCGGGACCCAGGAATCCTTCCCGAAGAGGATCCGGTCCTGGTATCTGATGAAGAACTGCCGGGCGAACTTCGGCTGCCGCGCCGGCTCGTAGATCACCGCCCCGAACTCCGTCACCATGTTCGGGTAGCGCTCCATGAGCTGCCCGAGCCGGACGAGATCCTGCCCGTACCACCCAAGGTGGGCGTTGATGAACGTCGTCTTCGGATGCTTCCGGAACACGTCGTGCTGCTCGGCCATCAACGGCTCGAACGCCGGATTCTCCGGGACCGGACGACGGCGCCCGGGGTAGAGCGTCAACTCGAGCCAGCGTTCGTTCCGCTCGTCCACCGGCTCGAAGAACATCGCCGGCTCCGCGGTGTGGATGAGCACCGGGATCCCGAGCTCCCCCGCCTTCGCCCAGATCGGATCGAATTTGGGATCGTTTGTCGGGAAGCGGCGCCCCTGCGCATCACGCACATCCATCCCGAGGTTCTTGAAGATCTTGAGCCCCTGCGCGCCACCGACCTTCACATCGCGCTCGAGCTGCGCCGCCGCCTTGGCGCTCCAATCGGGGGCATCGATCCCACGGAAGTCGAGGTTCGCGAAGACCGCGAAGCGTCCCGCCTGCTTGGTCCGATACGTCCGGACCTTCTCCGCCAACGCCTCCCCCGTCCCGCCGCTCAGGTCGACCATGAGGCGGAGGTTCAAGGCATCCATCTGCCCGACGAGCGAATCGACCCCCCCCACCGTCCGCCGTGGCTGATGGTTATGGATATCGATGAAGGGGAACCGCGCGCGCAACACCTCGCCCCCCGGCACCTTGAGGGTCGAGCGCGGGTCATACGCCTCGAACGACATCACCGGGCGGTCGGCCGGGGGACGTTGCTGGGCGGCCATCGGGACCGCGGCGAGGGCGAGCAGGCCCGCCACGAGGGCGGACCGAGGGGACAGGACGGACGACGGCATCACGGACTCCACGGGTGAGGCGGGGGGCATGCTCGCAAGCTCGCATCGCCAGGGTCGCGTGCGCCACCCCTCGCGACCCTTCCACTACCTTTCCCCTCCCATGAAGGACCGCATCGTCGTCCGCGGGGCTCGGCTCCACAACCTGAAGGACCTCGACCTCGACTTCCCGCGCCGGGCGATCACCGTCGTCACGGGGCCGTCGGGGTCGGGGAAGTCGTCGCTCGCCTTCGACACCATCTACGCCGAGGGGCAGCGCCGCTATGTGGAGTCCCTCTCCGCGTACGCGCGGCAGTTCCTCGAGCGGATGCCGAAGCCCGATGTCGACCGGATCGAGGGGCTCTCCCCCGCTGTCGCGATCGAGCAGAAGAACCCGACCCGCACCTCGCGCTCCACCGTCGGGACGGCGACGGAGATCTACGACTATCTGCGGTTGCTCTGGGCCCGCGTCGGCCGCACGCACTGCCTCACCTGCGATCGGGTATTGCGGCCTGAGTCGGCGGAGCGTGTGGCAGAGCAGCTGCTCACCCTCCCCGCTGGGACGCGCCTCCACATCGCCTTCCCCTTCGCCCGGTCGTCCAAGCTCACGCACGCGCAGATCGTCTCGCATCTGCAGGCGAAGGGCTTCCTGCGCGTGCTCATCGATGACGCGGTCCACCATCTCGACGAGTTGACCAAGGCGAAGCCGAACCTCGCGAAGGTGACGTCGCTCGCGGTGGTCACCGATCGACTCGCCATCAGTGCGGAGGGGCGGTCACGATTGGTGGAGGCGCTCGAGACCGCGTTCGCGGAGGGGGATGGCGATGCGGTGGTGCTCATCGGCGATGCGGCGGCTGGCCCAACCGGCGCATCCGACGCGACCGTGCGTCGCTTCACCACCGCCTTTCGGTGTCCCGACGACGGCTATGTGGCCCCCGCCCCGACCCCGCAGCTCTTCTCCTTCAATAATCCGCGGGGTGCCTGTGGGACCTGCAACGGCTTCGGCGCGACCCTCGAGTACGACGCGTCGTTGATCGTCCCCTACCCCGAACGCTCCCTCCGCGACGGCGCGCTCCACCCCTGGACGATGCCCCGCTATGAGGGGAAGCGGCGCGCCCTCGCCGAGTTCGCCAAGAAGGAGGGGATCCCGCTCGACCGTCCCTGGCAGTCGCTCACCACGGCGCAGCACGAGCGCTTATTGCACGGCAAGGCGAAGGGCTACGTGGGGATCTTCCCCTTCTTGGCCGCGCTCGAGCCCAAGAAGTACAAGCAGTACATCCGCGTCTTCCTGCGGCAATACCAGACGGCGCAGACCTGCACCATCTGCGGTGGCACCAAGCTCCAATCCGCCGCGCTGCAGGTCCGCGTGGGCGGCGAGACGATCGCCGCCGTCGCGGCCAAGCCGGTCGGGACGTTGCGCCCCTGGATCGATGCTCTGACCCTCTCCGAGCAAGAGAGCGCGATCGCGGGGCATATCCTGCGCGAGGCGCGGGACCGCATCGCCTTCCTCTGCGACGTAGGGCTCACCTATCTCTCGCTCGATCGCGCGACGCGCACCCTCTCCGGCGGGGAAGCCCAACGTATCGGGCTCGCCAACTCCCTCGGCGCGCGCCTCGTGGACACGTTGTACGTGCTCGACGAACCGAGCATCGGGCTCCACGCGCGGGACCTCGATCGGCTCCTCGGGTTGCTCGCGCGCCTCCGCGACGGTGGGAACACCGTCCTGATGGTGGAGCACGACCTCGAGGCGATGCGGATGAGCGACTGGATGCTCGAGCTCGGGCCTGGCGCGGGGACGCATGGCGGCGAGCTCGTCTTCAGTGGACCGACGTCGCGCGCCGCAGAATCCCCGCTCACCGGGCAGTACCTCACGGGGGCGCGCACCATCCCGCGCCCCGAGACGCGCCGTCGCGCGGGCCCGCAGTGGCTCTCCATCAGCGGGGCGCGCGCCCACAATCTGCGCGACGTCACCGCGAGGATCCCACTCCGCACGCTCACCGTCGTCACCGGCGTCTCCGGTTCCGGGAAGAGCACCCTCGTGCACGACATCCTCTACCGCGCGCTCGAGCATCGCCTCACCGGGGAGCACAGCGCACGCCAGCACCTGGGCGAGACGGTCGGCGAGTATACGCGGCTCGATGGCGCTGAGTTGCTGGACGAGGTGGTGCTGATCGACCAGGAGCCGATCGGACGGTCGCCGCGCTCGAACCCCGTCACCTATGTGAAGGCCTTCGACGAGATCCGGAAGCTCTTCGCCGATCTCCCCCTCGCGCGGCAACGTCGCTACACGGCCGGCACCTTCTCGTTCAACGTGGCCGGTGGGCGCTGCGACACCTGCGAGGGGGCCGGTGCGATCGAGGTCGAGATGGTCTTCATGGCCGATGTCTTCGTCCCCTGTGAGAGCTGCGGCGGGACGCGCTACAAGCCGGAGGTCCTCGACGTCACCTACCTGGGCAAACGGATCACCGATGTCCTCGAGATGACCGTCGACGAGGCGATCCGCTTCTTCCCGCACGAGGAGAAGCTCGGCCAGGCGCTCTGGCAGGTGCAGCAGGTCGGCCTCGGCTACCTCCGCCTCGGCCAGCCGGCGACGACGCTGTCCGGTGGCGAGGCCCAGCGCCTCAAGGTCGCGCGCGAACTCGCGCTCGCGGCCAAGCAGCGCGGGCGGAAGCTCTATCTCCTGGATGAGCCCACGACGGGACTTCACGCGCGCGATATAGAGGTGCTCTGTGATGTGCTCGATCGGCTGGTCGAGGCGGGCCACACCGTGGTGTTGATCGAGCACAACCTCGACGTGATCGCCCGGGCCGATTGGCTGATCGACATGGGTCCTGAGGGAGGCGACGCGGGGGGGAGGGTGGTCGCGATGGGGACGCCGGAGGAGATCATGCAGGTGCCGGCCTCCCACACCGGGCGGTTCCTGGCGCCCCTCCTCGGCGTGGGGGCTGAGGCCCCACCGAGGGCCCATGCCCAGGGGAGCCGACCCCGGGGGCGCCCCAAAAAGGGTTGAAGCCCCCTCCCCCGGCGACTAGGTTTCCGGATTCTGGCCGCGTAGCTCAGTTGGTAGAGCAGGTGACTGTTAATCACCGGGTCACAGGTTCGAGTCCTGTCGCGGTCGCTCTCGTGTGCGGGCCCTTCACGCCAGTCGTGATGGGCCCGCTGTCGTTCACGGAACGGTGTGTCACGACCAATCGTTCGCCCCCATATGCCCTCTTCTTCACGCCCCCTGGCCGACGCCGGGGCCTTCATCATCCTCGGCGCCGCGGGCGGGATCGGTTCCCGCCTCGCCGAGTCCCTCGCCGCCGACGGTGCCACGCTCGTCCTCGCAGGCCGCACCCTCGAGAAACTCACCCCGCTGGCGACCGCGCTCGGTGCTGAGGCGCATCAGGTCGAGGCCTCCGACTTCGCTGCGGTCGAATCGCTCGTCGCCGAGGCGAAGGCCCGCCACGGCCGCGTCGCGGGGATCGTGAACGCCGTCGGGTCGATCCTCCTCAAGCCCGCGCATCTCACCTCCGAGGGGGAGCTCGCCGAGACGCTGCGCCTCAATGTGCAGACCGCCTTCGCCGCGGTGCGGGCGGCGGGGCGTGTGATGACCGATGGCGGGAGTGTGCTCCTCTTCTCGAGCGCGGCATCGGAGACCGGGCTCCCGAACCATGAGGCGATCGCCGCGGCCAAGGGGGCCGTCTCCGGGCTCGTGCGGAGTGCGGCCGCCACCTATGCGCCGCGGAAGCTCCGCGTGAATGCGCTCGCCCCGGGCCTCGTCGAGACCCCGCTCGCGGCGCGGATCACCGGGAACCCGGCGTCGCTCGCCGCCTCGGTGGCGATGCATCCGGCGGGGCGGATCGGACGCACGGAGGATCTCGTGGCGCCGGCCCGCTGGCTCCTCGATCCCTCGAGCGACTGGGTCACGGGCCAGGTGATCCCCGTGGACGGGGGGATGTCGCGGATCAAGGCGCCAGCACGGTAAGTCGGACGGGACCCCGACCCATTATTTTTCTCAGATGACTGCCGCCGCCTCGCCCCTCGTGGGCGTCATCATGGGCTCCAAGACCGACTACGAGACCCTGAGTGCCGCCTGCGACCTCCTCACGGAGCTCGAGATCCCCTTCGAGGCGAAGGTCGTATCGGCGCACCGGACCCCCGATGAGATGTTCGCCTACGCCGAGGCCGCGGAGGGCCGTGGGTTGCTCGCGATCATCGCGGGCGCGGGAGGCGCGGCTCATCTCCCGGGGATGGTCGCCTCCAAGACGCTGGTCCCCGTGCTCGGCGTCCCGGTGAACGTCACTGCGCTGAACGGGATCGACGCACTCCTCTCCATCGTGCAGATGCCGGCGGGCGTCCCCGTCGGGACCCTCGCGATCGGGAAGCCCGGGGCGACCAACGCCGCGGTGCTCGCGGCGGAGATCGTCGGGGCGCATCACGCCGCGGTGCGAGAGCGGCTCCGTGTCTGGCGTGCGGCGCGCGCCGAGACCGTCCGCGCGCAGACCCTCCCATGACGCCGGCGCCCGTCCCGCCGGGCGCGACCCTCGGCTTCCTCGGCGGCGGTCAGCTCGGCCGCATGACCGCGATGGCGGCCCGTACGATGGGCTATGACGTGCGCGTGCTCGATCCCGAGCGGGACTGCCCCGCCCGACCGGTCGCCTCGCATGTGATCACCGCCCCCTGGGCCGATACGATCGCCGCCGCCGAGTTGGCACGCGGCTGTTCCGCCGTGACCCTCGAGATCGAACAGATCCCGCGCGCGTCGCTCGAGGCGGTGGCGGCGATCGCCCCGCTCCATCCTGGCGTCGAACCGGTGGTGATCGTGCAGGAACGGGCGCGGCAGAAGGAATGGTTGCTCGCGAATGGCTTTCCCCTCGGCCCCTTCCGCACCGTGCGCGATGCCGCGAGCACGGGCGCCGCGGTGGCCGAGCTCGGTCGCTCGATCGTGAAGAGTGCGATGGGGGGCTATGACGGCCGTGGGCAGATCCGCGTGCGGAGCGCCGAGGAGGGGGCGAAGGCGTTCGAGACGTTGCGGGCCCCGGTCTGTGTGGTGGAGGCCTTCCTCGATATCGCGACGGAGCTCAGCGTGCTCGTCGCCCGTCGCACCGATGGCGCGATGGTCGCCTACCCGACCTCGCGGAACTTCCACACCGATGGGGTGCTCACCTGGGCGGTGACACCCTCGGGCGTCGATGCCACGCTCGAGACGCAGGCCACGACGCTCGCGCAGCGGATCGCCGAGCGACTCGGGATCGTCGGGCTCCTCGCGACGGAGATGTTCGTGCTGCGTGATGGGACGCTCCTGGTGAACGAGCTCGCCCCACGCCCGCATAACACGTACCACCATTCGGAGCGGGCGCATCCTACGAGCCAGTTCGAGCAGCTCGTGCGGGCGATCACCGGGCTCCCGCTGGGAGCGACGGAGGTGGTGCGCCCCGCCGCGATCCACAATCTCCTCGGGGATCTCTGGGGGCCCGGCGCCCCGGATTTCACCACGGCGCTGGCGATTCCCGGGGTGCGCGTGCATCTGTACGGGAAGCACGAGGCGCGCCCCGGTCGGAAGATGGGCCACCTCTCGGCGGATGGTGCGACGCCAGAGGAGGCGCTCGAGCGGGTCTGCGCGGCCTATCGCGCCCTGACCGTCTGACGGGAGATCCGACGATGCCGACGCCACGACCGACCTTCCGCGAGCTCACCCGCGACGAATCCCTCGCGCTCCTCGCGCGCAATCAGGTCGGACGCCTCGCCTTCGCGTACCAGGATCGACTCGACATCGAGCCGATCCACTACACCTACGCGGACGGATGGCTCTACGGCCGCACCACGCCCGGGACCAAGCTCGAAGCCCTCTCGCACAACCGGTGGGTGGCGTTCGAGGTCGATGAGATCGACGCTCGCTTCGACTGGCGCTCGGTCGTCGTGAAGGGGGCGGTCTATCTCTTGCGCGCGGATGGAAGCGAGGTGGAGCGGGCGCAGTACGCCACGGGGGTCAAGATGGTCCGGCAGGTCGTGCCGGAGGCCTTCACCCCCGAGGACCCGCTCCCCGAGCGGGCGATCCTCTTCCGCATCCACGTCGACGAGCTGACCGGTCGCGCGGCGACCACCCGCTAGTGCCCCTCGTCCCGCTCTATGGCCATGAGGCGGTGCAGGCACGCCTCGCCGCGCTCGCCGATCAGGGGACGCTCCCGGCGAGCATCCTGTTGCAGGGACCCCCGGGGATCGGCAAGCAGCGGCTCGCCCTCTGGCTCGGGCACCGCCTGCTCTGCGAGGCGCCGAATGGTCCGTGCGGACGCTGCACGCAGTGCCGCCTCACGAGTGAGCTCCAACATCCCGACCTCCGCTGGTTCTTCCCGCGCGAGCGGATCGCCGGCGATGTCGATGGCGATGAGGTCGATGAGGCGTATCGCACCGAGATCCAGGAGCGGGTCGCGGCACACGGCCTGTACCCGCGCCCCGAAGGCTCGACCGGGATCTATCGCTATGTCGCCACACTGATCACGCGACTCGCGGCGCTCTCCCCCTCGCTCGCGCGGCGGAAGGTCTTCATCTTCGGTGATGCCGAACGGATGGTGCCGCAGGAGGCAAACCCCGAAACGGCGAACGCCATCCTCAAGCTCCTTGAGGAGCCGCCAGCGGATACGACCTTCATCCTCACGTCGAGCGAACCGGGCTCCTTGCTTCCCACGATCCGCTCGCGCGTCGTCTCGTTCCGCATCCCCGCCCTCCCGGAGTCGACGGTCCGTCGATTCATCGACGATGCGCTGGTGAAGCCCCTGCTCCCATCCGGATCGACGACCGACCTCGTCCGGATGGCGGGTGGTGCGCCCGGCGCGTTGATCGGTGCGGTGGATCGCTCGGTGGCGGTCGATCGCGCGCGGCAGCTGCTGACCGCCGCCGAGACGGGGCGCGAGGCGATGCTCCGCGCGGCGATCTCCAGCTCCTCCTCCAAGGCGCGTGGGAGCTTCAGCGATGTGCTCGATGCGCTCACCGTACTGCTCCACGAGCGCGCGCGCGATGCCGCACAGCGCGGCGATGAGCCCACCGCCCGTCGCGCGGCGCGCGCGATCCCCGAGGTCGAGCAGGCCAAGCGCCTCGCCGAGGGGAACGTGAATCCCCAGCTGATCACCGCGCGCCTGGCCTTCGCCCTCGCCGGTCACGCGGTCTGACCCGCTGACGGTCCCCCCACCACGCTCACGTCGTATGCCTACCGATCCCACCGCCCCACTCTCCCACCTCGCCTCGGATGGCTCTGCCTCGATGGTCGACGTCAGCGACAAGGCGGCCACCGTGCGCCGCGCCCTCGCCGAAGGCCGCATCGTGATGCGCCCCGAGGCCTTCGTCGCCGTGCGGGATGCGCAGATCGCCAAGGGGGACGTGCTCGGCGTCGCACGGGTCGCCGGGGTGATGGCGGCCAAGCGCACGGCCGAGCTGATCCCGCTCTGTCACCCGCTGATGCTGAGCGACGTACAGGTCCGCTTCGAGCTCGAGGAGGCGACGCACAGCCTGCGCTGCGAGGCCGAGGTGCGCCTCGTGGGGACGACCGGCGTGGAGATGGAGGCGCTGACGGCGGTCTCGGTCGCCCTGCTCACGGTCTACGACATGGCGAAGAGCGCGGATAAGGGGATGCGGATCGAGGGGATCCGGTTGCTGGCGAAGGAAGGCGGGAAGAGCAGGTATCAGGTGTCAGCCACTACCTGACTCTCAGCCTCTGCCCCGGCCGAATCACCGAGCCTGAGATCCGATTCAACGACTTGAGGCGCTGGACGCTCGTCCCGTAGCGCCGCGCGATCGACCCGAGCGATTCCCCGTTCTTCACGAGATGGATCCGCGCCGCGGACGAACCATAGCGCTCGACCTTGGGATCGGGGATGTCCCGCGCGGCCGCGACCACATCCCGGCGTGGGATCAGGACACGCTGCCCCGTCACCAGATTCCCGCTCTTCAAGCGACGTAATCCGGGGTTATACCAGTTGAGCTGCCGCGCGGTCAGACCATTGGCCTGCGCGATCTTGGCGACGTAGTCCCCCTTCTTGGAGACGACGGTGCGCACGGCGGACCGCTCATCAAGTTCGAGTGCGTCGAATCCCTCGGCGAATCGTTCCACCGTCCCGATGGGGACGCGTAGGTAGAGCGCATTCCCCGACGGGGGCGTCATACCGCGGAGGATCTGCGGATTGTAGTCCCTGATCGTATCGACCGGGATGTCGAGCGCCTTCGCCACCGCAGCGAGCGGGGTGGCGGGCGGCACGTGTACGGAATCCCACCGGAAGGGGAGCATGGCGTCCCCTCGCACGCCGAACCGTGCTGGGTCCTTCCCCACGAGTGCCGCCGCGATGAGCTTCGGCACATAGTCCTTGGTCTCTTGCCGCAGCGCATCGCGCTCGGCGAGCCCGAAGAAGAGATCGTCCCCAGCCGTGCCCTCGAGCGCCGTGGCGTGCTGTGTGAGTCCTCGCGACACACGCCCGGGCCCGCCGTTGTACGCCGCCGCCGCGAGGTAGACCGAACCGAAGGTCTCGGTGAGCTCGTTCAGGAACCGGATCGCCCCGTCCGTCGAGCGGACGGGATCGCGCCGCTCATCGACCCACCAGTCGACACGCAGCCCGACCCCGCGGGCCGTCGTCGTCATGAACTGCCACATCCCCACGGCAGCCGCACGCGAATAGGCATGCACATCGTAGGCGCTCTCGATGAGCGCGAGATAGAGCATGTCCTCCGGTAACCCACCGGCGCGGAGCTTGGTGGTGATCAGCTCCGCGTACCGCGTCTGACGGGTAAGCGCCCGCTGGAAGGTGGCCCGCGATGGGCCCGTATAGCGGCTCACGAAGTAGGCGACGCGGTCCTGCCCTTCGTAGGAGGCCACATCGATATCCCAGACCGGCGTGGTCACGGGCGCGGGACTCGATGCGGCCTCGACGACATCGACCGAAGAGTCGCCCGACTCACCTACCGCCTCACCGGTGACGACGACCGGCTCCGCTTCGACGAAGACCAACGGCGCCCCTTCGCCCAAGGGGATGGCCCCGCCCGTCGAGGTCGTCTGCACCCCGACGACGTCCGACGCGGCCGACTCGGGAACGAGCCCCGGGGTCACGAGCGGCCGGAGCCCCGTCCGGCCACAGCCGGCGAGGAGCACGAGCGCGAGGATGGTCCCGAGTCGAGTCACCGACGTAAGTTCACCGGATGAGACTGCGCGTGCTACCCCTGATCGCCCTCATCGGCGCGGCATGCATGCCGCCCTCGGCGCCGCTCGTTCCCCGAATCGCACCGCTCACCACCCAGCTGCGCACGCGCATCGCCGAGGTCCCTGGCGCACAGGTCGGTGTCTATGTCCACGACCTCGCGACGGGCGAGACCCTCGGCATCGACGACACCGTGACCTTCCATGCCGCGAGCACGATGAAGGTGCCCGTGATGGTCGAGCTGATGCGATATGTCGACACCGCCGCGACCACGCTCGACGATCGGCTCCCACTCGTGAACACCTTCGCCTCGATCATCGACGGATCCCCCTATCGCCTCTCGCGAGACGGCGATTCCGATCCCTCGCTCTACGACCGCATCGGATCCCCGATCACCTTTCGCGAGCTCAACGAACGGATGATCGTCCGCTCCAGCAACCTCGCGACCAATGTCCTGATCGAACGACTCGACCCGACGCGGATCACCGCGACCGCTCGCGCCCTGGGCGCCGAGGGCATCATGGTACGACGCGGGGTCGAGGATCAGAAGGCCTTCGACGCGGGTCGCAACAACGTCACCACCGCCCGCGGACTCGGCCGGCTCCTCTCCGCCATCGAGCGCGGCGAGGCCGCCTCGTCTTGGGCCACCGCCGCGATGCGCGCGACCCTGCTTCGGCAGGAGTTCAACGACGAGATCCCGATGGGACTTCCCGCGGGAGTGCCGGTCGCGCACAAGACCGGGTGGATCACCGCGACGACGCATGACGCAGCGATCATCTATCCTCGGGACCGTGCCCCGTTGGTGCTGGTGATCCTGACGCGTGCCATCCCCGATCGGGCGACCGCGCAGCGGCTCATCGCCGATCTCGCGCGCCTCGTCTGGGCGCACTGCGCGACGACCGCTGCGCCGCGATGCGTCCCATGAAGCGGACGGTGCTCGCCTGACCGATGAGGTCGCGCCAGGTGGCCCCGTAGGGGTGTACCGACATGCCCTCGGGCACACCCCTACGGAGGATCCTCGGATCCCGCTCTGCTCTAGTGATGGTGGTGATGGTCCCCGATCGGATTCCCATCCTTGTCGTACCGCATCACCATCCCGCGTGGCATCGTCTGGGTCGGAAGCGTCGGAAGGAACCCCACCGCGGGCCCGCCCTGATTCTCGAGTCCCATCGCGAGCGACATCTTCTTCCACCCCTCGACGGTCATGATCTGTGTGGTGTCGTCGCGATACGCATCGACCGCCTCGAGGATCAGCGCCCGCTTCTCCCCGCGCGGCACCGCCGGATTCGCGAGGATGTCGGAGATCACATCGTGCAGCGAATGCAGGTTGTCGAAGATGATCGCGAGGGTGGGCCACTTCGCCGAGAAGGTCGGCGCGATCGCCGCCGTCATCGGCATCATCCCGGGGTAGTTCTCCGGCGCGCCGGGAATCATCTGCTTGAAGCGCGCGACCGCCGCCGCGACCCCCGCCTGTCGCTCCGCCGCCGTCTGTCCGACGACGAGGGGCTCGTAGATCCCGACCTGTAGCCAGTGGTA
>JAJTFH010000033.1:13103-14208 GCA_021298395.1 Gemmatimonadota bacterium
CGCCATGTTCTTCGGGAGCGCGCTGAAGGCGAGGTCGGGGCGCGAGCGATAGTACGCGGTGAGACGCTGCAGCTCGACATCCTTCGCGGCCTCGGAGAGGCGCTCATCGCCGAGGACGTCGTAGACCTGCCGATGGAGGATGTGCGCCCACTCGAACATCGCCTTCGCCTCGGGAGCGAGCCGCACGTAGAGCGGCTCGATCGCATCCTCGACGAGCGGAAGCCGTGGTGGCGCCGAGAGCACCTCCGTGGTCAGCGTGGCGTAGATGGGCCCTTCGAGGAGGCGCTCCGCCTGATCGGGCCGCGTCCAGAGCGTCTCGTAGAGGATCGCGTGCCCGAAGTCGAAGGCGTTGAAGAGGCGGTCCGCACCGGGATAGGTGCGACGGAAGACGAAGTTGTGCGCCGCCTGCTGGTAGAACTGATCCTGCACCGTCGACCACTGCGGGGGCGAGGTCGCGGGGCCGGTGCCACGTGCCGAGCGCACCGGGGCCGCGGGTCGCGCCGGCGCGGTCGCCGCAGGACGCCAGGGCTTGGCGAAGGCGTAGGCCGCCCCGGTGGTGAAGGTCCATCCCGCCTCCGCCCCGGTGGTGAAGGTCCATCCCGCCTCCCCGGCGGAGACGCGTCGCCGGAGCCCCGCATCGAAGGCGATGCGCGGCGTGACCTGCTGGCGGATCCCGACGCCAGCTTGCCACTGCGTCGCCGCATCGGCGAACTGTCCGCGCCGCGCGACGAGGTCCGCACCGACCAAGAGGGAGCGGAAGAAGAAGGTGTGATCGACCGCCACACCCGCCTCCCAGCGCGCAGCCTCCGACGAACCTGGATCGTTCACGGGGAGATCGTTGCCGAGGCCCATGGTCGCATTGAGGTGCACACGCCCCCAGCCGAGGGTGCGCGTCGCGAGCCCGCGCACCGAGGTGAGGGTGCGGGAGGGCGCCATCCCGCCCACCGGGAGATGCGCCCCCGCACCGAGGGCGAGGGCCGGCCACCGTGTGGTCTCGGCGTTCAGCTGATGGAGGAGTTCGAGTTCGACACCACCAAGTCCGATGGTCGGCGTGGTGCCGACCCCGTCGTCCGTGCGGAGCATCGGGAGGGCCAGCTCGATCTGC
>JAJTFH010000074.1:0-2931 GCA_021298395.1 Gemmatimonadota bacterium
CTCCGAGGCGGAGCTCGTCTCCGGCGCCGAGGCGCTCGCGGCCGGGATCCCGACGGCGATGCTCAAGCAGGTGCGCGCGGCGTGGCCCGCGCAGTCGGTGGTGATGCCGCTCGATGTGCTCACCGAGCTCGTGGCACGCGGCGTGCCGCCCAAGCAGGCGCTCGAGCGCGTCGTCACGCTCATGCGTCGCGGCGCGACCCCGGTGCAGATCGCGGGGCTCGGCGCGGCGGTGCAGGCCGATGTCGCGGCGGGACTCGCCCCCGATGCCGCGCTCGAGGTGCGCGCGCGCGGCGTGATGTCGCTCCTCCCATCCCCCGCCGCCGCGGCGGCCCTCGCCCCGAGCGGTCGCCGCCCGTAACGCGTTCGCGGACCGTGGCGAGTGCGCCACGGACATAAGATGCGGAGGTGAGGGAGGGAGGCGTATCCGCGCTCGGCGGGGTACCTTCGAATCATGCCGCGCCGTGGTCCCCCCCTCGCGCTCGCCGCGCTCGTCCTCCTCGGGCGAGTTGTGGGCGCGCAGAGTGATCCGGTGCTCCGTCTCGACGCTGGACTCGCGACCATCCAGCAGCCCGCGATCGGCACGGTGCGCGGACGCGAGACCTCCGATGCCGCGCTCCTCGCCGCCTTCTGGCGACGCCCCCTCGAGCGATCGACCCTCCTCGCGAGCGGGAACCTCACCTACGCACGCGATTCGCTCGCGGCGATCCAAGGAGTCGCCGTCCTCTCGACCCCCTGGCGTCGTGAGCCGAATCTGCGCACCGATGTCGGCGTCGCGGGGGCGAGCTTCTCGTTGCGGAGCGCCGGGACCGGTGGGAACACCAACGCCTTCGTGCGACAACAGGTCGTGCGCACCGATGACGGCGGGTGGGTCGGTGGGGCGATGGGTCGCACGCGCCGCGATGGCGTACCGAGCGCGACGACTGCCGCCGACCTCGGGCTCTGGCGGCGCTGGCGATTCCTCTACGGCAGCGCCTCGGTCGCCTATCAGTACTCCACCGATTGGCTCCTCCTCTACACCACGGGTGAGCTCGATGCGCGCGCTGAGGCAGAATACGATCTCGTCGATCTGCAGTTCGTGCTCCAGGCGCGGGGTGGACCGCACGACCTGACCCTCTCGTGGACGCGACGTCGGGTCTTCGCCGACGGCCCCATCTCGCTCCCGGCGCTCCAAGGGAGCGGCACCTTCCAACTGACCGATCGTGTGGCCCTGCTTGCGACCGTGGGGCGCCAACTCGCCGACCCGATGCGTGGCCTCCCGCAGGCCGATCTCGCGATGGCCGCGGTGCGCGTGAGTCTCGGTCCCCAGCCCCTCCCGGTCATGCCGCGTGCTGTGATCGCCGAGGCGCTCGTGCACACGGAGGTCGGGACCGACTCGAGTGATGCGACGATGACGCCGCGCGCGATCCTCGAGATCCGCGTCGAGGCGAGTGATACCGCCGCGGTCACCGTCGCCGGCTCCTTCTCGCAGTGGGAACCGATCCCCCTCCGATGGGAGGAGGGGGTCTGGATCGCGCGTGTCCCGATTGCGCGGGGGACGCATCGACTCGGGGTCCGCGTGGGGAGCGGGCCCTGGCGCGCCCCGCGGAACCTCGCCCGCGTCCGCGACGGCTTCGGCGGCGAGTCGGGACTCTTGGTGGTACCTTAGCGCCCATGACCACATCCTCGCGTCGCGACTTCCTCACCGGGCTCGCCGGAGCCGGTCTCGCCCTCCCCATGCTCTCCGAGCGCGCCATGGCGCAGCTCGTGCGCGCGAATCTCGTCGCGGGGGACCGATCCCCCACGGCGATCGCCGACGACGAGAGCTACTGGTCGCAGATCCAGCGCGCCTTCGACGCCGACCGCGTGATGATCAACCTGAACAACGGGGGGATCTCACCGACGCCATCCCATGTGCTCGAGCAGTTGATCCGCGACCTGCGCTTCGTCAACGAGCTCCCGGTCGAGCACAACTGGCGGATCCTCGAGCCGCGGATGGAGAGCACGCGTCGCGAGCTCGCGCGCGAGTTCGGATGCGATCCCGAGGAGATGGCGATCAACCGCAACGCCTCCGAAGGGATGGAGACGATGATCCTGGGGCTCGACCTCGCGAAGGGAGACGAGGTCATCGTCACCAACCAGAATTACGGCCGCATGCTCCAGGCCTGGGAGCAGCGCGAGCGTCGCGACGGGATCGTGCTCAAGCAGGTGGCGTTCCCCGTCCCGCTCACCGATCCGCAGTTCCTCGTGCAGGCGATCGCGGCGCAGATCACCCCGCGCACCAAGGCGATCGAGCTTCCGCACATCACGAACCTCACGGGGCAGATCCTCCCGATCCGCGACATCGTCCGGCTCGCGCGGCCCAAGGGGATCCCCGTCTTCGTCGATGGGGCGCACGCCTTCGGGCACTTCCCCTTCACGCGCGACGCGCTCGAGTGCGACTACTACGCGACCTCGCTCCACAAGTGGATCCATGCGCCGATCGGGGCGGGATTCCTCTCGGTGCGGAAGTCGGAGATCCCGAAGCTCTGGCCCCTCATGGCGGCCCCTAAGGCGAAGGACGCCGACATCCGGAAGTTCGAGGAATTCGGTACCCACCCGCAGGCAAACTTCAATGCGGTCTCGATCGCGCTCACCTTCCATCGCGGGATCGGGATCGAGCGCAAGGTCGCGCGGCTCCGCTACCTCCGTGATCGCTGGGCGAAGGCGTTGCTCGCCGAGAGCCCGCGCGTGAAGGTCCTCACCGAGCTCGGCCCAGACAAGGCGGGCGCCATCTGCATGTTCGACGTCGAGGGGATCGACCCCGGCGCGCTCGGTGGCTGGCTCATGGCGAAGCATCGGATCGTCACCACGCCGATCGTCCACCCCGAGTTCAAGGGGATCCGCATCACCCCGAGCATCTACACCACCCCCGATGAGCTCGACACCTTCGTCGAGGCGGTGAAGGTCGCCATC